>CAUZCL010000040.1:0-43783 GCA_963578475.1 Acidobacteria bacterium bin61
AGACGAAGACATCAACGGTGTCGAAGAAGAAGGCCGCCTAATTTATGAGCCGTGGAGAGTTTCAACTAAGAATGGGCTTGACTCCCGCCGAGCCAACGCTTGTGCACCAGTCTCCATGTGCGGTGAACCCTCAGACTCAACAGCGCGCGAATCGCGGTGAGCGATCCCGCGCTTCCAAGTAGTCGATGACGCGCTGGCGCTCCCATTCTTCGATCCAGTGGTCCCGCGGCACCAGGCCGTTGTGCTCGTTCACCTTCCGTACCGCTTGCGCCAGTCGTAGAACTTGCCCCGAGCGAGCCCGCACCACTCAACGATCTGCTGCACCAGTAGACGAGTCTTCGTGGCGATCGTATTGACGAAGTCGACAACCTCGTCACGACGGTCATGGGGAATCCAGGCACCATTCAGGCTTCCCTAAGTTTTTTTTTGAGCGTCACGTACTCTTACGTCACCTCGGCGAGGATCTGGTCCTTGCGGGCCACCCTCGCCTCGAGACGCGAGATCTTCTCCTCCAGCTCTTTCTCTCGGCTCGGCGGTCGACGGGACGAAAACACCGTATGGGCTCCAGCCAATAGCTCCCTTTGCCATATGTAGAACAGGCTCGGCTGGATTTCTGCCTCGTTGCATACCTCCGAGACTGGCTTTTTCTCCGCTACGTGCTGGCGTAACAGCTCTGCTTTCTGCTCTGCGGTGTGACGACGCCGTGGTTTGCTCATGACAGCTCCTTTTTTTGTGCGTATATTATCTTCAGGACTGTCATCTTCCAGCTGAACCGGAACACTGAGAGAAGCCGCTCCTGATGGGAACCGAGTAGCAGCCCCTTGCTCGGTTGTATCTTTAGCTTCTGGTAGATTGCTCGGACTGTCTGTAGCCTAGGATGCGGGAAATCGCCCGGGTTAGAGTGCGGGTAATCTCCTCAACTTTCGTTTCTGGAACGGATACCGTGTCCCGCGGGGAATTTGGGTGTACACTTCAACCGTGCCGACGTGCTGAGCCAGCGGGACCCGCTCGCCGGCCGGACCTCATAGCGTGCTGAAGTGGCAGAAAAGAACGCCTCGTAACGACTTGCGCTCATTCATCTGGAAGTGACTGGGGTCTGGTGGCCTCCTCGGACTTCAAATCCGATGGTCCTCGGTTAATCCCGGGGACGGTGGGTTCGATTCCCACACACTTCCGCCAAAAACGGATCGGGAGGATATATACCTTGAACGACAATCAGCGTGGGAGTTCCGACGGACACTCTTCTGGAGGCAATCACGAACTCCTGGAAGGCGAACCTGGTTCGAGCCTCGTGAGCTCTGAGGACGCGCTCAGGGTGGCCGTGCTGGGGCTCGGCAAGGCGGGAGCTCGCCACGCTCGAGCGGCGATGGAGTGCGCCGCCACGCGGCTCGTTGCCGTTGCCGACAGCGCACCCACGGCGCGCCGGTCCTTCCAGGAGATCGATGGTGACGTTGTCGAGACGCTGGAGGAGCTTTTGGCTCTCCGCCCCGAGGCGGTGATTATTGCTCTTCCTCACTCGGAGTTGGCGAATGCGGCACGGCGGGCCTGTGCGGCCGGTGTGCACATCCTGCTCGAGAAACCTATGGCAACGAGCCGCCGGGACGCTCGTGAAATAGTTCGGCAGGCGGAGGAGGCTAGCATCCGACTCATGGTGAATTACAACCACCGTTTCCGCGAAGAATATCAACTGGCCAAGCGGCTTCTCGACGAAGGCCGCATCGGACGACCGGTTCTCTTCGTCGATCAGATGCTTGCGGCAAAAGGTCCGCTACCCGACTGGGTATGGCAGCACGAGAAGGCGGGCGGCGGCATGATGACCTACAACGGATCTCATCAGCTCGACCGTATGATGTGGCTGTCGGGAAGCAAGGTGGCGGACGTTCAAGCCCTCACCGCGAGCCTCGGCTATCGCCGTGATCTCGAAGACACGGCGCTGGCCCATCTTCGATTCGAGAACGGAGCCGTGGGCAGCGTGGTGCAGCACAAATCCGTGTCATCGCGAACGCTGGAAGCGTGGGAGACTCTCATCTACGGCAGCGAGGGGGCCATCCGGGTCAGAAGCGGAACCGGTGTCGAGCTCTCAGCGACAGGCGGAAACGAGCTCATTCCGACGCTACCGGGAAACCGCTTCGGCGCCGCGCTCGAGGAGCTCGCGGCAGCCATCCGGGAGGAGCGTTCTCCTCGGCCCGACGGCCGCTCCTCCCTTCACACGCTCGCCTGCCTGAAAGCTCTTTATCAATCCGCACGACAGGGGACCCGCGTCCCGGTGCTAGAATGATGACTCGCATCCAACGGCCCATCGAGAGAAGAGACGGAAGCAGAAGATGGGGAAGCCTGTGCACGCTTTCTTGAAGCCGTACGTGAAGAACCGAATCCAAAGATTCTCGGATCGATTATCTTCGGGTTGGACACCCCAATGCGCGGGCCACTCAACCAGGGGAAGGAAAACACCTACCACATCCAAAACTGACACCTGAAGATAGTATCGTTTGAGACTATCTTGCTAGATCGCCTATAATCGGGTGTGCCGCACCTTCGTGCGCCAATTTGGGGACCCCTGAAAGGGGTCCGCCCAAATCACTATCGACCGGCTCTTTCGGCCCCACTTTCTCCCTCGCTAACTGCCATTCCAAAGGTCTGCCGTACCCAATCCCAATAACCATCACAAGGCCAAGCGAAGCCCTTCAGGGCGAAGCGTAGGCCGTATCTGGCGCGGGCCCCAAGAGAACAAGAAACTGCGCACTAAGCGCGTGATCCCACCCCTGGTCCCGAAGCGTTGCGCGGGGCCGGGGCTACCATTGTCCTCCCCCCCCACCGCGAGCCCAGGGCGGATCCTTGCTAAGAGTACGCCCCAGGATGAATCCGCCCGCGACGGCCTGGAGCTGCTCCTCGGTCAATTCCTGGGTAGTCCCGACTCCTTTGGTCAAAGCCATGAAGTCGTGTTCGGTGAAAGTCAGGCCCAGCGTCTTGGCATTGGCGATTTGGCCTGCAATGTTCTCGAGGCCAATCTCCTTCGCCTTTTTCCTGAGATCGGGCTCCTCTATACACCGCTTTCCGTATTCTTTGAGATCTGCAAGACTCATCCGTTACCTCCGCGACTCTTATCGAAACCCTCATAATACATCCCGTGAGGCCGCGTCCGGCCCCTTGTCGCTGAGCGCGTTCCCGAGGCCGATTCGATCTTTGGATCCTGGATTTGGCCGAGGGTGGACTTGCTGAGCCTTATCTGCAGACAAAGTTCAATGAACAGGACCCAAACTTCTCGCCCGACGGGAAGTGGATCGCGTACCAGTCCGATACCAGCGGGCGCGACGAGATCGATGTTATCCCTTTCCCGGCGTCGATGCGCCGAGGGCAAGTTTCCACTGACGGCGGCACGGCGCCCCGATGGAGAGCCGACGGTCGAGAGCTTTTCTACCGAAACGGCGCTAAGCTGATGGCCGTTAACGTGAGGACCGGAAACGACCTCGTCCTCGGAAAGCCGGTGGAGCTGTTCGAGACCCCGGAAGGCATAAAGAGCTGGTACGATATGGCCCCGACGGTCAACGCTTCGCAATGATCGACGCAAGAACCGACCCGCGGCCGACCCATCTGAACCTCGTCCTCAACTGGGACGAGGAGCTGAAGCGTTTGATTCCGGTTCCATCCAGGCCGTAGAAATTCGATTCCCACACACTTTCGCCAAGCACCAATGATTGAAGACGAACATCCAGTCGAGCTTCCCATCGAGGACAGCATCGACCTCCACACGTTTGCGCCCCGGGACATCCCCGATGTGGTCGCGTCCTATCTCGAAGCGGCGCAGGAAGCGGGATTCGAAGAGGTCCGGATCATCCACGGCCGCGGCATAGGCGTTCAGAAAGAACGGGTGCAGAGTGTCCTCGAGAAGAGCGCGCTCGTCGAGGCTTTCGAGGAAGCCACGCCGGACCGTGGCGGCTGGGGAGCGACCGTTGTTCGGCTCGCGCGTGCGCGGAGCAGCTAAGGCTCGGCCGACAAGAGCTCTGGCAAAAAGAGGCTCAAGATCGGAAAAAACGTCACGAGCAGCAGTACGACTGCGAGCGCGAGGATGAAATAGATGTTCACCCGCATCACCTCCCACATCGGGACGTCGGCGATGGAGCACGTTGTGATCAAGACCGACGCGACGGGCGGGGTTTGCTGGCCGATCGCCAGGCTCACCGTCACCATCAATCCGAAGTGGATGGGGTCGAGGCCGATCTCTGTCGTCAATGGCAGCAAGATGGGAACGAGCAGCACGATGGCCGCCGCGCTGTGCAGGATCATCCCCGCCGCGAGTAGGATGGCGTCGATGAGTAGAAGCGTTGCTGCGTTTCCAGTGACGTTCGTGAGGATGAACGTGGCGAGCCGCGCCGGGACTTGTTGGTTCGCGAGGTACCAGCCGAGCACGGCGGAGCCGGCCACCAGGATCATGACCACCGCGGTTTGACGCGCGGACTCGACCAAGATCGTACCAAGGGCGTTTAGCTTCATGCCCCGATAGACGAACAGTCCTAGCGCCAAGGCCAGAAACACAGCGACCGCAGCGGCTTCCGTGGCCGTGAAGATGCCGCCGAAGATTCCGCCAAGAATGACGATAGGAAGGCTGAGCGCCCAAAACCCGCGGCGAAATGCTTTCACCACTTTCTTGATATCGAAGGGCTCGGATTCGGCGAAGCCGCCGCGCCGGGCGAGCCAGTAGCTCGTTCCCATGATGGCGAGGCCGGCGAGTATGCCGGGGACGACACCGGCCATGAAGAGCTTAACGATGGACGCTCCCGTGATGGCGCCGAAGAGAATCATGGGAATGGATGGCGGGATGATGATCGCGATCGTCGCCGATGAGGACAAAACGGCGGCGGCGAAGCGCGCGGGGTAATCGCGCTCTTTCATCGCCGGGATGAGGACACTTCCAAGAGCAGCAGCGTCCGCGACCGCGGAGCCCGAGACTTCGGAGAAGAACATGCTCGAGAGCGTCGTGGTCATCGCCAGCCCGCCTCGGACGAAGCCGACGAGGCTCGCGGCGAAATCCACGAGCCGCCGGGAGATGCCCGCGTGGTTCATCAGGGCTCCCGCGAGGATGAAGAGCGGCACCGCGACCATCGGGAAACTGTCGGACCCGTTGAATAAACGCTGAGCTACCACGACGAGCGGCGTCGACGTCGTGAGCGCGATGATGACGATACCCGCGCCGATGAGTGCATAGCCGATGGGAACGCCGATGGCGATGAGAACGAGGATGAGCGGGAGCAGAAGAAACTCCATGTTGCCGGACTACTCCCTCGAGCTCAGAAGCTGCGCGGCATGGATGATTTCTACGATCAGCATCAGCGCCGCCGAAAGCGGGATGATCGCGTAGATGAGCCCCACCGGGATATCCACGGTGATGGCACGCTCGGTCAGAAAGCGAGAGACCAACTCTGCGCCATAGAGCAAGAGCACGACGTGAACGGCGATCATGACCCCGTGGCCCACGAGCTCGATGGCGCGTCGGGCGCCTCCCGACACTTTCTCGAGAAGGTTCTCGACACCGATGTGCTGGTGGTGCGACCGGGCAAGGACCGCCCCGAGGAAGGTCAGCCACACGAGCAAGTAGCCGACGCACTCGTCATACCAGACGAAGCTTCCACCAAAGGGACGACGCAGCACTTCCAAAAAACAGATGACGGCGATGGCCGCGAGCACGAGCGCCACGGCGACGGAGAGAACGGAGCGAAGGATAGCCTCGACGCGGTCTGCCAGGGTGCTGAGAAAAGTCATCAGCACCTATTCGTGACTTCGGTAAGACTGGATCGTCTCGACGAACTCGGGGCCGTAGTGCTCGTTGAACTCTTCGTATAAGGGTCCGGCTTTGGCGGCGAAGGCTTCGAAGTCTATCTCCGTAATCTCGAGCTTGTCGTCGAGCATGATGCGATAGCGAGCGTCTTCTTTTTTGCCGAGCTCCCGATGGAAGCGTCCGACTTCCTCGGCGACCTCCCGAATAGCGATTTGGATGTCTTCGTCGAGAGACGTGAAAAATTGCTGGCTCATCAGCGGGTAGGCCGGCGAGTATACGTGGCGCGAAACCGAGAGATATTTCTGTACTTCGTGAAAACGCGCGGGGACGATTTGCGAGAACGGGTTCTCCTGGCCGTCGATGACGCCCTGCTTGAGCGCCGAGAACACTTCGCCGAAGCTCATCGAGGTCGGGTTGGCTCCGAACGCTTTGAAGAGCTTCACCCGCTCGGGGTCCTTGGGGGTCCGGATCTTGATGCCTTCGAGATCTTCAGGTCGCACGACCGGCCGCACGTTGTTCGTGATCATCCGAAAGCCGTTCTCCCAGAAACCGAGTAGAACGAGGTCGTGCTGGAGGAGTTTCTGTTTGAGGGTTTCCCCTGCAGGGCCCTCCGCGATGCGCTCGATCTGGCCGCGATCCTGGATGAGAAACGCCAAGTCGAAAACACCGAACATGGGCTCCAAGGAATGCAGGACCGATGAGGGCACATGCATCTCGAGTGTTCCCAGGCGCAACCCCTCGAGCATCTCTTTATCTTCACCGAGCTGGCCGGAGCCGAAGATGCGTACTTCGACGCGCTCAGGGAAGCGGGCTTCGAGGAGCTCTTTGAATTTCCGCGCGCCGTGGTCGAAGGGAGACTCGGGAAAGCCGATATGTCCCAGGCGGATGACGAGCTTGCCGCTTTCTGCGCCGCCGCAGGAGAGTGTGAGCACAAAAACCGACAGAAGACCCAAGAAGCGTTTCATGGGGGTCAAATCTAGCACAATGATAGAATCGCCTGCCATGGGTCTGGCCGAAGAGCTCCGCGAGCATATCGAAGGTGAAGTCCGTTTCGACCCCTACACGAAGATGCTCTACTCTACCGACGCGAGCATTTATCAGAAGGAGCCGATTGGCGTCGTCGTGCCCCGTCACGCGGGCGATGTCGAGCAAGCGATCCGCATTGCCGCGCGCGAGGGCGTTCCCATCCTTCCGCGTGGCGGCGGGACGTCGCTCGCGGGTCAAGCCGTCGGCGAGGCGCTCATCCTCGATCACTCGAAGTTCATGCGGGAACTCGTCGAAGTTTGTCCCGAAGAGTCTTGGGCCCGGGTACAGCCGGGGATCGTCCACGACGTTCTTGGCGCGCACCTAAAGCCCTACGGGCTGCGCTTCGGTCCCGAGACGGCGACGAGCAATCGCGCCAACCTTGGCGGCATGATCGGGAACAACTCCGCCGGGGCTCGCTCTCTCATTTACGGGAAGACCGTCGAGAACCTTTTGGAAGTCAAAGCCATCCTCGCGGACGGGACGCCGGTCACGTTCGGCCCGGTGCCGCGCAGCGAGCTAGCGAAGAAGACCGAAGGGGACGGGCTCGAGGCTGCCATCTACCGGAAGGCGGTCGCACTCGGCGAGCAGCATCGTGACGAGATAGACCGCCGCTACCCAAAGATCCCGAGGCGGGTGAGCGGCTACAACCTCGACGAGCTCTTGCATCCGGATGTGGTCAACTTGGCGAAGGTCATCGTGGGCTCCGAAGGGACGCTCGCGACGGTCGTGGAAGCGAAAATCAAACTCGTCCCAATGCCTCCGGCCGCGGTGCTCGCAGTGCTCCACTTCGACGGGCTGCTTCCGGCGCTCGAGACCGCCACCGAGATTCTCGAGCTCGAGCCATCCGCGGTCGAGCTCGTCGATGAAATGGTCATGGACCTCGCGCGCAAATCGCTCGAATATGCGCGCCGCATGCACTTCGTTCAGGGCCAGCCCAAAGCGCTCATGATCGTCGAGTTCTCGGGCGAGAGCGAGAAAGAGGTCTTGTCGAAGCTCGACGCGCTCGAAGCTCGCATCGGCGCGTCGGCGAAGCCGATGGTGCGCGTTCTCGATGCCGCGGCCCAGGCCAATGTCTGGAAGGTCCGCAAGGCGGCGCTTCCGCTTCTTCTCGGTCTTCCCGGCGATCGCAAGCCCATCGCGTTTGTGGAAGATACGGCGGTCGCGCCCGAGCGTGTTCCTGATTTCATCCGCCGCTTCGAAGAGATTCTCGGTCGTCACGGAACGGTCGGTTCGTTCTATGCCCATGCGGGGGCGGGGTGCCTGCACATCCGTCCCCTCGTCAATCTCAAGGACGGCGCTGAAGTAACCAAGATGACGACCATCGCGGAAGAAGTCTTCGATCTCGTCGTCGAGTTCGGGGGCTCGATGAGCGGTGAGCACGGCGACGGGCTCGCACGCAGCCACTTCAACGAGCGTCTTTTTGGCGAGCAGATCTATGGCGCGTTCAAAGAGCTCAAGGCCGCCTTCGATCCCAAAGGCCTCATGAACCCAGGGAAAGTCGTCGACGCTCCCGCGATGGACGAGGATTTGCGCTACGGCGAGGCCTACCGGGCGCGCGAGCCAAAAACTTACTTTCCCTACGAACATGAAGGCGGCTTCGCCCGCGCCATCGAGCTTTGCAACGGTGCCGGTGTTTGCCGGAAGAGCCTCGAAGGCACGATGTGCCCTTCGTTCATGGTGACGGGCGACGAGGAGCACTCGACGCGGGGCCGCGCCAACGCGCTCCGCGCGGTTCTCGACGGCCGTTTGCCGCCGGAAGACTTCTCGAGCGATCGCCTCTACGAAGTGATGGACCTCTGCATCTCCTGCAAAGGGTGCAAAGCAGAATGTCCATCCAACGTCGACATGGCGAAGATCAAATCGGAGTTTCTCGCGCTCTACCATCGCGACCGGCCTTACTCGCTGCGGGATCATCTCTTTACCCGTCCGGATGCGGCTGGGCGCTTCGGGGTTGCCACCCGCCCGATCGCGAACTGGCTCATCCGCCAAGGTTGGTTTCGCGGCCTGCTCGAATCGCTCACAGGAATCGAACGCCGGCGAAGCCTTCCGCCGTTTGCCGCCGAGACGTTCGAGACCTGGTTTGCCCGCCGCGCCCCCAGCCGCGCGGAAAAGAAAGTCGTTTTGTTTCACGACACCTTCATGAACTTCCACGAGCCCGAAATCGGCAAAGCGGCCGTCGCCGTGCTCGAAGCGGGCGGGTTCGAAGTGCTGCTCGCAAAAAAAGTCTGCTGCGGAAGGCCGGCGCTCTCGAAAGGGATGCTCGAGCGAGCGAGCGCGCTCGCGGCCGAAAACGTGCGCGTGCTGTCTGCGTTCGCGCGCGACGGCGTCCCCATCGTCGGTCTCGAACCGTCCTGTATCCTGAGTTTCCGCGATGAGTATCCGGACCTCGTTCCGGGCGACGACGCGAAGATACTGGCTGAGCACAGCTTCCTGCTCGAAGAGCTCGAAGGGCTCGCGCTCAACTTCCCCGAAGCGCCCGCGAAACTGCTTCTGCACGGCCATTGTCACTTGAAGGCGATTGTCGGCATCGAGCCTCTAATGGCTTTTCTGAAAAAGATGGGGAGCGACGTTCAATTCGTCGATGCGGGCTGCTGTGGGATGGCGGGCTCGTTCGGCTACGAGAAAGAGCATTTCGACATCTCCCTTCAGATGGCAGAGCGCCGTCTCTTGCCGGCGGTTCGGGACGCGCCTCTAGACACCGTCCTGGTCGCGCCCGGCACGTCGTGCCGGCATCAAATCTCGGATGCTACCGGGCGGCGCGCCTACCACCCGGCGCAGATCGCGGCGCGTGCGGCGGGGCTCGGCTAATGGCGCTCGTCCTTGACATCGAGACCGTCGGTCAATCAATCGACGCGGTCCCCGAGCGGGCTCTCGACTATCTATTCCGTGGTCTCGAGCGCGACAACCCGGAGCCCGAAGAGCTCGAGAAGCGCCGCGAGGACTTGGTGTCGCGCTTCGGGCTCGACCCAACCACCGGACGGGTGATCGTGATCGGGCTCGTGGACACGGAGAAAGAAGCGGAGCATGTTTTCTGGGAGGAGGACGAGCCCGACCTGCTCACGAGCTTCTGGGACTGGCTATCGGCAAACGAGCCGGAGCGCTACGTGACCTTCAACGGAAAGCGGTTCGACATCCCTTATCTCAACGTCCGCAGCGCTATTCACGATTTGAGCCCGCGCGTCGTGATCCCGTCCGAGCCCCTCACCACGCACCCCCATTTCGACCTACGCGAAGTACTCGAGGGGAACGACCGCCGGCGCCGCGGAAGCCTCGACTATTTCTGCGCCGTCTTTGGCGTAGCATCGCCGAAGTCAGAGATGGATGGCGCTTCCGTCGGCCAGGCCTATGAGGACGGTCGGCTGGACGAAATCGTGAGCTATTGCCTCAAAGACTGCCACGCCACGGCCGCCATCTACGAAAAACTCGCCCCTTTTTACCGGTAGTCACTTTGCACATGTGATGCACATGTCCAAGATGATCCAGGTACGCAACGTCCCGGATCGGTTGCATCGACAGCTGACGAAACGAGCCAAAGCGGCGGGTCAATCCTTGACCGATTACGTGCAGAAAATTCTCGAACGCGCGGTGAGCCGTCCAGAGGCGAGTGAAGTTCTCGAACGTATCGCCAAGCGGCCCCGCGTAGACTTGGATCGTTCGGCGGCGGATTGGTTGCATGACGAGCGGAGGGAGCATATCGGCTCGTGACGCGCGTGGTCATCGATGCGTCCGCGTTGACCGATTATCTGCTTGGCACTGCTGTCGGGCCGGCGGTGACTCAGGTCATCGTGAATCACGACGCCGACTTGCACGCTCCCGCGCTTTGCGATGTCGAGGTCGCGGCGGTATTGCGCCGCGCTTTGCGTGCCGGCGTGCTCTCGGAAGAGCGCGCTGCGGACGCCGTGATCGATCTCGTAGACTTTCCCCTGACACGGTATGCCCATACGGCGCTCCTTGGAAGAATTCTTCAGCTGCGCGAGAATCTCACAGCCTACGACGCGACCTATGTCGCACTTGCCGAAGAGCTCGAGGCTCGGCTGTTGACTACCGATGCACATCTCGGGCGCGCGGCGTCTGCACATCTAGGTCTCGACGTTCTCGACCTTTCAGACGGCTAGTTAGCGCTTGTCCAAATAGTGCTTCTGGAAGGCTTCGATCGCGGGCAGCAAGTCTTGCTGGTCGCGTAGCGTTCCCTGAAAGAGATCCCCGAGTTTCTTGAGTCGCGGTAGCATCGTCTTGATGTTGAACACTGTCGGCTCGAGGTCGAGGTCGAGCTCGTCCCAATCGAGTGGCGCCGAAACGGGCGCTTTCGGCCGTGGCCGCACGCTGTAGGCAGGCACAATCGTCTGGCCTTTGCGGTTTTGCAAATAGTCGATATAGACCTTCCCGTGCCTGCGGCTAACGCCGCGCTCCACCGTCGCGATATCTTTGTGCTCTTTGACGATGTGGATCGCGATCGCTTCACAGAACCGGCGCGTGTGCTCGTAAGTGTAGCTCGGCTTTACCGGAACGTAGATGTGAAGGCCCGTCGCACCCGACGTTTTCAGATAGGGCCGGAGCCCGATACCTCGCAAGACCTTTCCCAAAGTCCGTGCGATCTTCACGACATCGGGAAAGGGCGACCCGTCCGGGTCGAGGTCGAAGACCGCCCAGTCTGGCGTGTCCTGCGAGTTTCGGCGCGAGAACCATGGATGAATGTCGATGCTCGCGAGGTTCGCCATGAGGAGGAGAGTGTCCCGGTCGTTGCAGACGATGTAGCGGATGGCCTCGCCCTTGCTGCTCGAGGAGATGCTCTCGGTCTCGACCCAGTCGGGGACGTGGTCGGGCGCGTATTTTTGGTAAAAGGCTTTGCCGTGGATGCCATCCGGATAACGCAACATGTGGCAGGGGCGTTCGTGAAGATAGGGCAGTAGCGTCTCGGCAACTTGCTCGTAATAACGGACCAGGTCGCCCTTGGTGTAACCCTCTTCCGGCCAGAAGATCTTGCCGAGGTTCGTGAACTTGATCTTGCGCGTGCTCGGCTTGCAAGTGTTCATGGCCTCGACGAGAGCTTTGTCGCTCGCCCCTTTCGCGTCCGCCGTCGCGATGCGGCGCCAATCCCCGGACGGTCCTGATGCGTAGGGACTCGACGCTTTCTTGGCAATGACGGCGGGCAGTCCCGCAGCCTCGGTGAGGCCGTAAAATTCTTCGCCGCGCGCGGCGACGTGGTCGACGAACAGAACGTGATCTAGCTTGGGCAAGACGGTTCTCAAGATTTCTTTTCGCTCGAGAAGCGGCAAGGCGCGTAGGTCCCACTCCTCGTAGTGAAGGATATCGAACGCGTAGAAGACGACGGGTGCTTTGGACTCTCCGCGGAAGCGGCGGTCGAGCTCGTCGCGGGACGGTCGTTGGTTCTTGTCGGTCGCGCGCGATGCGAAGTGCCGCTCGTTCTCCCGCGAACTCGACTTCATAGAGCCACGCCGCGTCTGTAAAGCGCTTGGACGCCTCTCCCGCGGTCATGGGCGTGATGCGCTCGGGCACGGGTGCCTCGCTTGCGCGAGCGAGATCGAAGAAAGGCTGCTTCTCGGCTTCGTCACGCGCGTAGCGGTCGCGTGCTTTGAAGAGGATCCATTCTTGTTTTTCCGACTTCGTCTTGACGAGGTGCCATTCTTGTTTTTCCGACTTCGTCTTGACGAGGTGCCATTCGCCGCGGAGCTTTGCGCCCCGCAGCCTTATCTCGACTTTGCCCGCTTCGATGGCTTCGGGTCCGTCCTCCGCCTTCAACAGCTCGTAGCGGCCGCTATCCCAAATAGTCATCGTGCCGCCGCCATACTCGCCTTTCGGGATGACGCCATGAAACTCGGTATAGGCGAGCGGGTGATCCTCCGTGCGGACGGCGAGTTTCTTTACCGTCGGATCGTAGGTGAAGCCGCGAGGTACGGCCCAGGATTTGAGGACCCCCTCCATCTCCAGGCGGAGGTCGTAGTGAAGCCTGCGAGCCTCGTGACGATGGACGACGAAGGACGCGAAGCTCGTGTCAGTGGCCGCTTCTGGAGCGGGCTCGGGAGTGCGATCGAAGTCACGCTTTTCCCGGTAAGCGTTGATCGATTTGTCCGCCGGGTTCACCAAGGCTGCAGGATAGCAGCCTCGCGGACGCCCTTGCTATCGCCTAGTTCTGCTGCTGATTCTGCTGCTGTTGTTGCTGGTTCGGCGGGACGGGAATCGGGCGTCCGAGCGCGTCCAAGAACGGGAAGGTCGCGGGCGGCGGGTTCACGCTCGACGGTTGCAGAGACTGCTGCTGTGGCGGCGAGAGACCCGGCGTGAAGCTGCTGCGTGGAAAGCTCTGCTGTGGCGGCAGATAGCTCGGCACGGGAGAGCTACCCGGCGGCGGGAACGCGTTCGGGTCGTCCATCTCTTGGCCCGCCATATCATCCATGTCGTCGTAATCGTAGTCGTCCGTCTCGTCGTCGTAATCGTAGTCGTCCTCGACCGGCTGCGGTCGTGGCTGGGGCGCCCGTCTCGGCGGCGGGGCCGCCCGCCGTGCGGGAGCGCCGCCCCTGGCTCCGACATAGACCTTGTCGACACGACCCCAGTCCCGCGGGTCCATCATGACAGCGTAGTTCACGCCGTTGCCTTCTAGTAGCCGCTGTACGGCCATCGCAAGCGGGATGTCGGTGAGATGGGCGCTCAGCTTTGTCGATTTGACGGCGTCTTCCAGGATGAGCTCGATGCCCGTGACCTCTTCGAGCAAGTCAAAAACAGCGGAAAGAGGTGCGTTCTGGCAGCTGATGCTCACGAGCCCCGCGTCGAAGGTCACGGCCACGGGCTGGGCTCCCGCTGACAGCGGAGCAAGTACGAAAAACGCTACGAAAAGGAGAGGAAAGCGTCTCTGAATCATATTTTTCTCCATATGGATCCCAACGTAGCACCTCGGCAGGGTGCTGTCAAAGGACGCTCCGGTAGGCGGCGAGCGTTTTTTGCGCCGTTTGTGTCCAAGTAAAGCTCTTGGCACGTGCGAGCCCCGCGGCGGTCAGTTTCTCGCGCAATAGGCTGTCAGCCAGGATCCGGGAGAGGCCATCCGCGATGGATTCGACATCTTCGGGATCGATATAGAGCGCGGCGTCACCGGCCACTTCTGAGAGCGCGCCTCGGTCCGACGTCAAAAGCGGGGTTCCGCAAGCCATTGACTCGAGGACGGGCAGGCCGAACCCCTCGGCCAAGGACGGATAAGCGAAGGCCTCCGCGAGGTTGTAGAGCGCCGGGAGGTGAGCGTCGGGAATGGGGCCGAGAAACTTCACGGTTCCGTCCGGGAGGTCCTTCGCCGCGTCTTGGATCCTGTCGAAACGGAAATCGGACATCCCGACAATGGCCAAGGTGACGCCGCGGGGTAGGGCGGCGAAAGCGCGCACGAGCCGCTCGAGGTTCTTGCGCGGCTCGAGCCGCCCGACCGACAAAACGAACGGGCTTTCAAGCCCGTAATGCGCGCGTAAATCCGGCGGCGGCTCGAATGGGTGGAAACGAGCGTGGTCGACCGCGTTCGGGGTCACCCAAACCTGCTCTTCAGGAAGCTGGTAGGCCTCGAGGATGGCTTGCTTGGAATATTCCGAGACGGTGAGCACGGCAGAAGCGCGCGCGGCCGAGCGGCGTATGAGACGCACCGAGCGCTCCGAGAACGCCCCTTCGAATAGCTCTGGATGCGTCTCGAAGAGCACATCGTGAATGGTCACGACTTCGGGGACGAAGGAAACGGGGGGGGAGAGATATTGCGAGTGAAACAGGTCGAGACCGTGAACGAGCTCGAGGGCTGGGACGATGAAGGGCAGCCTCAACCGCGCGCTCTTCGGGAACACGCGATGATGTTCCAGCCCGCTCACGCCCAAGAGCCGTTCGGTCGCGCCTGGCTGAAAGCTATAGACCTCGAGCTGGTCGTTTTTGTCGACGAGCGGCACGAGCGCACGGATGAGCTCGATCAAATACGTGCGGCTGCCTTGCGGTTTGCCGTTCAGGTGGTGGGCGTCGATGCCGATCCGCATCGCTTCAAGGCGCTCCCGCTACCGTTGCTGACGGGGCTGTTGCTGCTGAGGCTGTCGCCGTTGTTGGGAGCCGCGTTGTTGGCCAAACGCGCCCGCCTGACCAAAGCCGCTTTGTCCGGGAGAGCCCGCGCCTGGATTGCCAAAGCTGGGCTGACCCGGCAAGCCCGTTCTCGGTTGGCCCGGCATGACCTGACCTGGCACGCGCGCGCCACCCGCCGCGCCGAAGCGAAAGCTCGTGAAACCGGGCGGAGGCGGCAGACCTTGAAAAGGACTCGCGTTCTGTTGGTTTTGGCCAGAAAGGCGTTGTTGTCCTCCGATCTGTCCACCCCGTCCGGCCTGCTGCTGTCGGAACGGGCTCGTTGGTACTTGCGGTTGCCGCTGTCGAGCCTGTCCAGCCTGTCCGATTTGGCTGAGTCCCACCTGTCCCACCTGTCCCACCTGTCCCACCTGTCCCACCTGTCCCACCTGTCCCACCTGTCCCACCTGTCCCACCTGTCCCACCTGTCCCACCTGTCCCACCTGTCCGATCCCAGCTTGCTGGGCGCCGTAGACGAACAACCAATCCTTGTACTTTTCCTTACCCGGAACTTTGTAAAACGTCTCCTCGTCGCTCGCGCTCGCGACGCCAACGATGCCGCCCATGCTCGCATCGGAGGCGCCACGTCCCAGAGTGGACTGAAAACGTCCTCCCCTCGGCTGGCCCGAGCCTGACAAGGACTGGCCCCCCGGTGTGCGCATCCGGACTTGGCTGCGGTTCAAGCTCGTGATGCCCGCTGCTTCGCCCGCCGCGCGTTGCTGCGCGAGCGCTCCTTGCTGGAGCTCGGGTGACATTTGCCGGAGGATACGGAACGCGCCTTCACCGTCTTTCGAGAACGGATCGGTATAGGCCTTGCGCAAGAATTTTTCTTTGACGAGAACGTCGATGTCGGCGGGGTAGGCCCCTGGATATTTTTTCTGGTAGAGCTCGATGGCTTGCATGTACTGATAGCCGCGAAAGATGAGCTCGCGCTCGCGCTCGCGCTGCATGACCTTCTGCCACAACGGCACCGCCGCCGTCATCGAGATCCCGAGAATCACGAGCCCGATCGCGATGCCGAAGAGAACGTAGCCTCGTTCGCGTTCACGGTGGCGATTCACTCGTCCATCTCCCGGGCGCGCTCGTAGGCGCGCATGACTTTGGCGACGTAGTTTTGCGTCTCTTTAAAAGGTGGGATGCTGCCATATTTGCGCACGGCCTCCGAGCCTGCATTATAGGCCGCGAGAGCGAGAGAGAGCACCCCGTCATGCCGGTCGAGCATCTGCCGCAAATAGAGAGAGCCGCCATCAACGTTCTGGCTCGGGTCGAGCACGTCTGATACCCCCATGTCGCGCGCCGTTCCAGGCATGAGCTGCATGAGTCCTTTCGCGCCTTTCGTCGAGACGGCTTTCGGGTCCCCACTCGACTCGGCCCAGATGACCGCCGCCACGAGATTCGGATCGAGCGCGTACTTCGCGGCGGCGGGCGCGATTAGGTCCCCGAGATGGGGCAGCAAGCCTATCTCCTGCGGCGCTTGGCCTGTATCCTCGACGATCTCGTTGGGCACGATGTTCGTGACGAGCTCGGCAGGGATCGTCACTTCGCCGCCACCTTCGAGAAAGAGGGTAATCTGCTCATCGGCCCGCTCGAACCGTTCGATATAGAGGATCTTCCCGCTCGACATGACGGCGATGTCCGCGCTCGCGGACCCCGCCGGGCTAGTGATTAACGAGAGGAGAAGTAGCCCGACGGCTCTCACGGATCCTTTTCTCCGTCGAAGGGAACGTGGATCGTCTGGCAGGCCACACCCGACGGCTGATCGCTTTTGCGAACGTCGGTGATGGCGTCGATGAGGGCACCCCGCATCCGACCATCGGAATCAAACTTTCCCGAGACGGTGTATGTCCCTGAGAGCGTGTGCCCGGCGAGAATAGAGCCGTCGCCGCTTCTCCGCCAGTCGAAGGACGTCAGGAAGGCGTCGTCGACGATCTCCGCAGTGAACCCGTCGATCGTGGCCCGCCAGCGGCCGACGTTGCACTCGTGATGGAAGTTGAGCCGCCCGTTCACGACGTGCCCGTCTGACGTGACGTCGAACTCGATACGGCGCCCCTGCTCGCTAACGGCCTCCCAATGCCCCACGATGCGAAACTGGCTGAAGGCGAGTGGCGGAGGCGGCGTGGGAGCGGTGGGCAGAGGCTCTTGGAACTCGTTACAGCCTACGACCCCGAGGAGGATGAAGAAGCTCACGAGCGCGTTGATTGAGAAATGCATTCTGCCTCGCATGTCATTTCACGGTGTAGCTCACGCTATTGCTCTGAACGTTGCTGGGATTAACGACACGTACCTGAAAAACGGTGTCGGCCGCTGGGCCACCGTTTGAAACAAGCTCCACTGTTAAGTCCACTTCCATCTTGGACGAGTCGGTGAATCTTGTGGCCGTGATATTCACGGCTCCAGCAGAAGAGGTGAAGGTGACCTGGGCGTTTGCGTTGAAGTCGAAGCCAATGATGGACACCGTCTCTTTAGTGCCGCGCGCGAATTGGGTTTGCGTGGGGCTGATGCTCGTAATCATGGGTGTGCCGGGCAGGATGACACGAAATGCGTTCGACAGACTCCCACTGCCTCCGTCTGGATTCGTCACCGTCACCGTACGGGCCGAGGAAGTGTTTTGGACGTCTGAATCGATTTCGATGTTCGCGACGAGCTGGTTTGAGTTGACAAACGTTACCGAGCTCACCGAGATGCCTTCACCGAAGCTCACGACGGCTCCCGGCTGGAAGTTGAGCCCGTTGATGGTTACGTTGAGCGTATCTTCCGGCTTACCGGATGTCGGGGAGATCGACGTGACGAGCGGTCCAGGTATCGTGCCCCGGCTCACCGTGGCTGCATTCGAAGCCACCGCTCCCGAAAAAGCCGTTATCGTTGCGGTCCCTTCACTCAGAAGCGTCAAGCGATCGAAGGCCTGACCGCTCGAGTTGGTCCTGAGGCTCGCGCCCTGTGATGCCAAAGCGCCGGCAGACGTAGTGAAAATGATGGGTACGTCTGCCACGCGGTTGTTCTCGGCGTCGAAAACGGTTGCGATGATCTCGCTCGTGACGTTGGGCGGGGTCACCGTGGGTGGGTTGGCGGTGAGCAGGATAGTGATGCCGGCGCCGACTTCCACCGTGACGGGTTCCGCTGTGACCGTCCCCGAGACTGCGGTGATCGTGGCCGTACCCACCCGACCGTTGCTTTGGAGCGTGGCGCGCGCGATACCGATCGTGGTCGCGACCCGTTCTTCGATGATGCCCAGATTCGTCGTCAGAAAGATTTGTGTGCCGTCGGCCACGGTGCCACCGCCATCTTCGGCGGCCTTGAACATCACGATAGTAATCGTGGAGGTTCCGCCAACCGCGGGAATCGATGTGGGGTTGGCGGTGATGGTGAAAATCGCTCCCCCGGGCGCCGTGAGTGGCACGGGCTTGCACTGGACGAGCGTGAGGACCGCCACGACCAGTACAACGGGGATTCGGAGTCGTGTTCGAAACATTACTGGACCTCGATGCGTAGAGAAAAAAAACTTGCCGGGATGCTGGTTCCATCCGGTTCGAGAAGGGAACCGCGTGCGCTGATGACGCGTGCTGCGCCAGGCGTGAGCGCTTGGAAGCTCAATCGCACTAAATGACCCGAGCCGCGGAGGCCGGTCGTGTCGTCATGTCGCGCAAAGACGATTTGTACTTGGCCGGGGCTGAAGGTGGGGGTGAAGTCGACGGGCTTGCCGTCGATGGTCAAGAAGGCGCCCGGCTTGACATCGAAGAGATGGAACGCGGATGAATCATAGGTGATCGTGAGCTCTCCGGCTGACAACCCGAGTGCACCGCCCGCTAGAACAACGATTTCGACCTGTTCGCCGACGGCGATCGTAGCGGTCGATGGGCTAAAGAGAATCGAGGTGGGCCGCGCGCGCCCGTTGGCAGGGGCGACAACGGCCTCCGCGGCGTCCGGTTCCGGTGCAGGCGCGACGTCAACGGGCGGCGCGTTGACCTCCTCGCGCGCGCCGATCTCCTCCTCGGGTGGAGGCGGCTCGGCATTTCGCGCGGGGTCGAAGATGTATGGACGCGGTCCGGGAACTTTGATCTGTTGTTCCGTTCCCATGGGGAGGGGTGCTAGGTCCCTCTCCACGATGCGCGGCGCTCGCACGATGTGCGGCGTGACGGAAAAGACGATGTCGTTGCTCGAAGATTGCTCGTCATTACTCGAGAATAGACGGCTGAGAAGCGGTATATCCGTTAGGCCGGGAATTCCCGAGATGCTCCGACGAACCGATTGCTCGAAGAGTCCGCCAATGAGATTCGTTTCTCCGTCCCGGAGACGCACGACGTTGGTCACGTTCCGCGTACCGAAAACGGGAAGCTCGATACCGCCGATGATGCGTGTCTCGAGCTGCGTGCTCGTCTCGAGAGATAGCTGGAGTTCGATCTCGCCGTCGACGAAGACTTTCGGCGTGATCGATATGTTGATGCCGATATTTCGGTATTGGAACGAGGTCACGGGTGTCGTGGGAACGCCGCCGGTTCCGAACTGCGAGACGAACGACGTCACGGGAATGGGCACTTCGGCGCCGATCCTGAGCTCGGCGGGCTGGCCCTCGGTTGCGCGAAGCTTCGGCGCCGACAGAAGCCGGGCCTCGGACTTGCTCTTGAACAAGTGGAAGGTGGCCGCCGTCGGGAAAGCGAGGATGAAGTCGGATGCGTTCACCGACGTGAGGCGGTTGAGCCGGATACCGGTCGCCGAGGTACCCGCGTCTGAGTCCGTGCTCGTGCCGCTTCCCGCAGGCGCGAAGCCGAGGCCGATCGAGTGCTCCGCGAGCGCCAACCCGTACTCGATCATCTTGTTGCGGTTGATCTCGAGGATCTCGATGTCGAGCAGGATCTCGGACTTGGTCTTGTCGTTCAGCTCGATGATGCGGTCGGCCACGGCTACCTGATCCAGCGTGGCCCGCACCGTGATCGCTTTCAGCTCGGGATTGGGCTGCACGCGCTGGATCCCGGCGATGGTGCGAAGCATGTTCGCGATGGTGTTCACTTCCGCATTGACGATGAAGAACGTCCGGAGAACGAGCTCGTCATATTGACGATGCTTTTGCGCGTTGTCGGGGACGATGATGATCGTCGAGGAGTCGACGATTTTGTAGAAGAGCTGGTTGATCAGAACGAGCTTGTCGAGCGTCTCTTCGAAAGAGACGTCCACAAGGTCTACGGTCACTCGCTTGTCGCGGAACGCCTCGTCGAAGAGAACGTTGATGCCAGAGAGCTTCGAGAGGACCTCGAAGATTTTCTGAAGGCTCGTGTCTTCGGCGAACTTTAGTTGGATGGGAGCGGTTGAAGACGGCCCGAGAATCGGGCGCCGGCCGAAGAGCTCGCGCGCGCGGCGCCTTCGTTCTTCGAAATCTATGGCGTCTTCTTGGGCGGCTTTGCGCGCGGCGAGCTTCTGGCGCGTCTCCTCGAGCAGGCCGACGGCGTAACGATTCGACGGATCGAGCTGCACCGAGAACTGGAGCTCGTTGACCGCTTTTTCCAGCTCTTCGGCGGCGATGTGTTTTTGACCTTGCTGCACGTGATAGGCGCCGGCGTCCACGAGGGCGCGCTCGAGTCCCAGGCGATATTCGATGTTACTCGGGTCTTCGTTGACGGCGCGCGTGTAAAATATGACGGCAGTGTCTCTGTCGCCACGCTGGGCAGCGTCGTGGCCTTTTCGATAAGCGCTCCTTCCGGCATTGCAGGCGAGAACGCCGAGAGTCATCGCCATGATCGACACAAGGAGCAGCGCATGCTGTGGGGTTCTTCTCATGGTTCCTCAGTTACTCTGAAGCGGAATACGCTGGGTGGCGCTCGATCCTTCCGCGGAAACGGTCACCGATTCGAGGCCGATCTCGATCACTGTGAACCGGTTGGCGATTGTCTCGCCTTCGGCGGCCGCAAGAATCTCGTTGCCATCGAGAAAAATCGCGTATTTGGCCTTGCCGCCCGTGAGCGTGGTCTTCTCGACGAAGCCTGCATATTTCACATCCGTCCTGGGGCTGGAACGGGGCGCGGGACGCGGAGTGGTCGTTGGCGCTGGCGTCTGCGAGGTCCTTGTCGGCAGGGGTGGCGGTGGCGGAGTAGCGGTTCCCGTCGACCGCGGGTCCGGACCGTAGATGAAGAGATTCCGCCCATGTCCCTCGTACTCGGGTACGGGCGCGAGCATGGCCTGCAAGTCGAGCTCCGAGTCGATGGGTGGCGCCGCGCGGCCTCCACGTCGCGGCGCACGCCGCTCGGATGGCTCCACGCTGGGTGCCGGCTCGGACGTGCAGCCATAGGAGAGTGCCAGCGCGAGCACAGCACAAGCTCCGTAACGTATGGCGCCCATCCTTACCATTCGCTATAAGGCCTTCCATCCGATCCCGTCTCGGCCGACCGGCTGTGGACATCAAAGATGCCGGGCTCCGCATCCGGCTCGTTGGGGTCGTAGTCGTTATAGATCTCTTCCCACTCGTTCGCGCCTGTCATCGGGTCCTCTGGGAGGTCGCGCAGGTAGCCACCGTCGACGAGCTCCTGAAGACTCGGCGGATATTTGTTGCGGTCGGCGCGGTATTGGTCGAGCCGCTCGCGCATGGTGGCGAGATTGTTCTTGAGGACGCCTTCGCGTGTGCTCCGTATCTGCGCCATGTAGACCGGTACCGCGATCGTCATCAAGATGGACAACATAACGATGACGATGACCATTTCGATGAAAGTAAACCCGCCCGTTTTTCTCGACCACAGCGCGCGCTCGTATTTACCAATCATGATAGCTCGTCCCGTCCAGAGCGACGCTCGTGCTCTTCGAATAGACGTCGAATACGTTTTGCCCGCCCCAAAACCGCGAATCGTGCTCGTCTTGATAGGAACGGAGGCCCCAATCGGTGCCCCTCGTCATCGGGTCGATGGGAATGCGACGCAAGAATTTGAGCTTCTTGCCCGGCGTCCCCACTTGCTCGACGCCTTCGACGAGCACCTCGAGCTCCTCGGGATAGCCTTCGCTCCCTAGCTGAACATCGATACCGCCGATCATCCCGAGATCTACCGCCCGCTTGTACTCGTCGATGGCGGTGCGCATTATCCGCAGCCCGCGCCGAAGCTCCATCTCTTTGGCACGCTTCGAGCTCACCGCCGCCACGGGGATGATGGCGGCAGCGAGGATGACGAGAATCATGGTCGCGATAATGAGCTCTATATAGGTGAAGCCGCTCGCGATGGCTCGATGGTGACGCATTACGGGCCGGCCTCCTCCGCGGGCGTCGTCGCTGCCTTGAGGTAGAACGAAATGCTGCAATCGAGTCGGATCGTCTTCCCTTGAAGCTCCCGTTGTGCGAGTCTCACTTCCTCTACGAGGAAGAAGCGCTCTGAGCGCTCGAGCCGGTTGATGAAGCGCACGAGATCGAAATAGGTGCCCTCGACGGGCATGGTGGCTGTGATCCGCTCGAGGCCGACATCCATCAAATCGCGGTCATAGGCGGTGCGGCCTTTGATGACATTCGATTCTTTGGTAAGGCGGTCGATCTCCTCCCAAGCTTCCGTGAGTCCGGGAACGCGTGTTTTGACGACATCAGCCCAGAATTCGGTGACGGCGCTCGCGTTGGCCATCACCCGGGCTTCTTCCAAGGACAGCTTTTCGAGCTCGGTCTTTTTCTGTTCGAGCTCGAATCTCAGCCGTTCTTGCTCGTGGGCGAAGAGCTCTTGCTTGTTGGCGAGCCGATAGGTCACGGCTGCGAAGACCACACCGTTCACCGCCAACAGAATCAAGAGGCGGGCGAACGCCTTGTGTCTCTTTTTCAGACTCTCCAGACAAGCGCGAAACGCGTTCATGGGTCACGCTCCGCATTTGGTCGGGTCTCGGCCCCTTGGACGTCGTCCGCGTCACCGGGCGTGGTGTCTTCTTCCGTCTCGGGCTCGGCCGGCGTGAGCTCGAAATCCACGTATCGAAGCCGAAGCGTGGCCGCGATGCCGCTGTCCGTGCCAGCACCTAGATCGGCCAAATCGACTTCGTCGAGAGGAAACACGGTCGCGAAGAACGAGCTCCCCTCGAGCGCGCTCACCATTTCGAGCACGTTTTGAAGCACGCGTCCGACGAGCGTCAGCGTCACCGAAATCTCGCCGTCGACTTCGAGCGGCGCGATGGAGGTGATGCGCACGGCTTTCGGCGTGATCGCCTCGAGCTCGTTAAAAAGGCCAGTCCAGGAAAAGCTCTTGAGCCGGTACAGTCGCGTAAGAAACACCGTTCGCTCGTTGCTGAGCGCTGATTGCCCCTGAGCGACGCTCGCGCTTGCGCTCGCGATGCGCGATTCGGTGCCGGCGAGCTCGTCCCGCAGCTCGGCGACCTGCACATCGAGCGCCTCTTGCTCACGGACGAGGTAGCGAGCGAGGAAGAAGCCGTGCACGAGCGTGAGGCCGATGGTGAGCGCAGCCGCCACGACGAAAACCAATCGTGCAAGCCTTTCATTGACGAAAGGGCGGCGCGCGAAATTGAAATGGTTCCACATCGTCCGTCAGGCCTCAGGCAGCGCTACCGAGCGCCGCTCCGGCCGCGGCGCCCACCGAATCGGCCAGGGCCGCGTCCATCTTCAGATTTTCCGCGACACCGACAGCACTTCTCAGATTGAGCGGCTCGGTAGGCGCTTCAAATTGTTCCTCAAGGAGCTCGCGCAGGCGAATCAGATCCGGCCTGAGCGACCGGTAATAAATTCTCTCGAGAGAAGAACCTTTGAGCTTCTCCCTGTAATAAATGGCGGTTGGGATGATCTCCCGAAGTAGGTCGTCTTCGCTGTACATGACGGGCGGGCCGTCACCATTGCGCGCCCGCAGCCCCAAGGTTCGTGTAAAAACGGGAACGTCTCGATCCCTTACCAGGCTGAGTGTAAAATATTCCCGTTCGACATTCACGAAGAAATAATCCGCCCCGGGCGCCAAATCGCTGCTGGCAATGGGCGCGAGGACCTGGAGCAGGCTCACGCTTGCAGGGTTCACGAGCCCAACCTCGAAACCGAGCTCGGCGAGGAAGGTCTCATATTGCCCGACGACCGATTCGTGCATGACACCCGTGAGGTAGGCGGGTGTCGTGCCGGGAATTCGCTCGAACGCGATCCGCGCCTGATCGGTATCGAAGCCCAGAGACTTCTTGAGACGGAATTTGAGCATGTCGACCGCCTCCGCCGTCGAGCGCGGAGCTTCGGCGAGCTCGACCACCGAGATTCGTGAGACATAGTCGGGGAGCGTTAGCGCGAGCCGAGTCGCTCCATTCGCGCCCGCGCCGAGCATGATGTTCTCGATTGACTGGCGGAGCGCTTTCGCGTCGAGGATGTTGGGCTCGAGCATGCTGAATGCGAGACAGCTCGGAGGCAGCGGCGCGGTAACGCAAAGATCCAACTCGGGCTTGCCGCGTTGCGCGGATAAACGCGCGAGCGAAAGCTCACCATTGCGTAAATCCAGACCGAGGCCCGGTGGCTCGGGCTCGAGCAGCCAGCGCATCCAAGGGCTACGTCTTCTCATATTTGTCGTTTCGGCCTCATCACCTCAAGACACCACGAAAGTGACGCGGTTGATCTCCTCGAGCGTGGATTGCCCCGAAAGCGCCTTTTCGACCGCCGATTCTCGGAGAAAAACCATGCCGGATTGCTTGGCGGCTCTCTTGATCTCCACCGCGGGGCGCTTTTCGATGAGCATCTCGCGGATCTCATCGCTAAAGCCAAGAAGCTCGCTTATCGCTTGGCGTCCTTTGTAGCCCGAGCCCGAGCATTGAATGCAGCCTTCACCGCGATAGAACGTGTGGTTGCGGTAGCGTATCGGATCGAGCGCCGAGTCCTCGAGAAGGGCGGAATCGGCCCGGTGCGGCTTCTTGCAGAACGCGCAGATCGAGCGGATGAGCCGTTGTGCAAGGATGCAGTTGAGCGACGAGACGAAGTTGTAAGGCTCGACGCCCATGTTCAAGAAGCGCCCGATGACGTCGATGACGTTATTCGCGTGGACGGTTGTGAAAACGAGATGTCCCGTCAACGCCGCGTTGATCGCGATCGCCGCCGTCTCCTCGTCCCGGATCTCTCCCACCATGATTTTGTCGGGATCGTGACGCAGGATGGAGCGCAGCCCGCGTGAGAAAGTGAGGCCTTTTTTCTCGTTGATGGGAATTTGGGTGATGCCCTCGAGCTGATATTCGACGGGGTCTTCGATCGTGATGATCTTGTCCTCTTCGTTGTAGATCTCCGAAAGCGCCGCGTAGAGCGTCGTGGTCTTTCCGCTACCGGTAGGCCCCGTCACGAGGAACATCCCGTAGGGCTCGTGAATGAACCGCCGGATGCGCTTGACTTCGGCCTCTGCCATTCCCAGGATGTCGAGTCTCAGCTCGGTGAAGCGCTCGCTGATGGACTCTTTGTCGAGAATACGGATAACGGCGTCTTCTCCATGGATGCTCGGCATGATGGAGACGCGAAAATCGATCCGGCGCCCTTTGATCTTGAGTCGAAAACGTCCGTCCTGGGGAACGCGCTTCTCGGCGATGTCGAGCTCCGCCATAACTTTGATGCGGCTTATGATCTCCGAGTGATGGGCCTTGGGGATGGGTTTCATCGCGCGCGTCAGCACGCCGTCGATACGGTACTTGATCACGACTTCTTCATCGCGGGTCTCGATGTGGATGTCGGAAGCACGGCGGTTCAAAGCGTTGTAGACGGCCGAGTCGACGAGCCGAATGATTGGGCTCGACGTGTCCGTGAGGCGGTCGATCGAGAGCGTTTCCTCGCCCTCCTCGTCCTCGCGGATGATCTCCATATGGAAGCTCTCGGAGGCCTCTTCGAGCACGCGCTGCGCGCTCTGGCTTTTCTTGAGAAGCTCCTGGATAGCGGTATCGGTGCCCACCGCGGCGCGCACGGGCATATTCAGGATCGCCGCGACCTCGTCCAGCGCGGGCACGTTGGTCGGATCGGCCGTGACGACCACGAGCTTCCCGTCCTCTTTTCGATAGGGAAGGAAGTTGTAGCGGAACATGAGATCCACCGGGACGCTCTGGAACAGCTCTTGGTCGGGCTGAAAGCTCGTCAGATCGATGAAGTCGAGGCGGCAACGATCGGCGAGTCGTTTCGCGTCATTTTCCTCTTTGTTCCGCACCTCTTCCGGTGTGAGCGCTGCGCCTTCCGGGTCGATGTCGGGAACGAAACTGCTCGCGTCGTTGGGCGTCGCCATGACCGTCCTACACTCCCGACCGCGCCACGTTGATGAGATCGAACATCGGCAGATAGATGGAGAGAAGAATCATGGCCACGAGGCTGCCCATGAACAGGAGTACGATGGGCTCGAGCAAGGAGAGCATGAGGTTCAACCGGTTGTCGATTTCTTCGTCGGCGAATTCCGCAACGTTTTGGAGCATTTCGGCGAGGTCGCCTGTGTTCTCCCCGACCTTGACCATCTCGATGGTAAGATTCGAGAACTCGCCAGTTTGATCCAGGCTGCTCGAGAAGGGCTTTCCCTCACGCACACGCTCGGTGACGGGCATGACCGCGCTGCCGACGTGACGATTGTTGATCGAGCCCGCGGAGATGTCGATGGCCTGGACGAGAGGGATGCCGCCAGAAAGCAGTGTCGCGAGCGAGCGTGTCAATTGTGAAGTCGCGAAGAGGTGAAATATGGGACCGAGAAACGGGAGCTTCAGCAGGAAGTGGTCGATCAAGGTTTTGGAGCCCTCGCGCTTCGACCACAAGAAGAAGAAAGTGCTTCCGGCGAACGCGACGGTCGCGAGGATCACTATGTGATCGCGCAACGTCGTCGCGACGGTCAGAAGGATGACGGTGAGGATCGGGAGCTCGGCATCGAAGCCTTCAAAGAAGCCGGCGAAACGGGGGACCACCCAGAGGAGCAAGAAAGCCGCGGCGAAGGCGAGCGTCGCGAAGAGGAAAGCTGGGTAGACAAGCGCGGCGATGACCTTCTTGCGAGTGGCTTCGCTGAGCTTGAGATAGCGCACATAGGCCTTTAGCGCAGTCTCGAGTCGGCCGCTCTTCTCGCCCGCGACGAGCGACGCCGCGTAGATGCGCGGGAAGAGATCGCCATGCGAGCGGAACGCGTCGGAGAGCGCCATCCCGGATTTGACCTTGTTGCGAATATCAGTGAGGATCCGCTTGAAAAACGGGTTGCTCCTCCGCTCGAGCAAGATGTCGAGGCATTGTAGTAAAGGAAGCCCGGCTTTGAGAAGCGCCGCCAGCTCCTGGTTGAAGAGCGTGAACTCGGAATGCGTGATGCGCTGACGCCGGCTGAAAGGGTTTCTTATCCCGCCGATGCCGAAGCTCCGCCGGACCCGGAAGACATGATAACCTTTGTCTCGAAGCTCGTCGCGCAGAACTTCTTCGGTGTCCGCGGTCATGGCAAGCTCCTCGATGTCACCGGCGAGCGTGCCCACCTTGGCCAGGAACTGCGTCATTTTGCAACTCTCCCAGGGCCCCTGAAGAGGCGATGCTGGAAAGGTCGGTGGCCGTAAGGTCCAGTCCGCCGTGGGTTTACGGGGCAATAAATTAACAGATAGTATAGCATATCGGGGCGTTTCCCCACGATTTGCCATCCGTTCGTTTTGGCTCTTTTGGAGCTACCTCCAGGACCAGGGATATTTCGTTTACGCGTCGAATTTCTTCCAAGGCAAGTATTGTGGCTAAAAAGTCTGTTGGCTCCCGGCCGTCCGAGTCGGGCGAGAAAATTGTCGCCATCAATCGAAAGGCGTCGCACAACTACGAGCTGCTCGACCGGCTCGAGGCAGGGCTCGTCCTCGTGGGGACCGAGGTCAAGGCGGCTCGCGACGGTGCTGTCAATTTGAAGGACGCCTACGCTGCCGTTCGAGACGGGGAGCTTTATCTGCTGCAAGCGCACATCAGCCCCTACCGCTTTGGGACGAACGAAAACCACGAACCGCTACGTCCACGCAAGCTTCTCGTCAAAAAACGCGAGCTCCGGCGTCTCATCGGCAAGATTACCGAGAGGGGGCTGACCGTGGTGCCCACTCGCATGTATTTTAAGAAAGGACGATTGAAAGTCGAGCTCGCGCTGGCCCGCGGCAAGCGGCAGCACGACAAAAGAGCGTCCGCCCGCGAGCGTGAGATGCAGCGCGACGTGGAAGCAGCCCTCAAGGAACGGCGTTGAAAAATACGAGAGGGTCGGCGGACTTCGTGACGGGCCGAGGTCGCTACCTGCCACCCGCTACCGCCCGTGCAAACGGTGGCTGCGTTCTTGAGCCAAGCACCGGTAACTGGTGGCGGGTAGCTGGTGGCAAACCGAGGGTCGAAACTTCTATTTAGACTCTTCAGACGCTTCAGTCGCTTCGGACGCTTTGTAGATATATTTGATGTTGTGCTTCGGAAGCAGCACATTCGGCTTGTCGGTGCGATTGAGCTTGAGGCAGTTCTTGTCGTACCACTCGATGATGCCGTGGATTTCTTCACCGTCGAGCAAGATCACCACCATGGGCGTCTTGCTGTTCATTTGCTTGAGGTAGTAAAAGCTCTCCGCGTTCGTCTGCTCCGGAGGCCCTCGCTTGGGGCGCGTTCCGCCCTTTGGGCCCATCTGTTCTTTGAGGTCCGACAAGTTTGGCCGAATCAGCTTACGGTTCACGAGATACCTCGCTCCTTTGTAGCCACCCGTCGGATACGCTGCGGGCCCGGGTTCACCCGCCTAAACGTTTGGGCCGACCGAGAATTGGTCGTTGGAACCGATTGGATAGGCTCGTCAGAGAAACAACACAGAAAAACTGGTAATAATTACTTTTGAGTTTAGCACATGACTTGCTGCCCGCCTATCGGTGGTCTAAAGCAGGGGAGAGCTGTCGAGAGCGCGAGAGCTCTCTCATTTCGGCTAGGAGCCTAGCCACCGTAAGGCGTTTGTTGAGGTAGCGATCGCGGAGGTCTTCGAGCGCGTTCTCGATGAGCTGATACGCGTCGAGCCACGCGTCGAGAGGCGCCCCCTGAGACAGCTCGTCGAGCTCGGTCTTCAAATCTCGATGGACGATCGCACCTCCTGCCACGGTTGCCGCAACGTCCCGGGCCATACCCATGAGCAGATGCAGCAAGAGGAGCAGGCTCTTATCTTTTGCGAGCCGGTCCGCCCAAGGCACGAGCTCTTGCTCGCGGCCTCCTCGAGCGACGACCGCCAGAAGCTGCACCGCTTCTTGGCGGAGGTCGGTCAGGGGCTCGTCCCTGTAGGAAAGCGCTTCGGTCAAGCTGCCGCCGGAAAGCGCCGCGAGCAGCGTGGCCTGCTCGCGATCGACCTCGTGGTCGCTTACGAGTAGATCGCTGAGCTCTTCGATCGCGAGCGGTGCGAAACGGTAGATCTGACAGCGCGAGAGGATCGTCGGCAAAAGACTCGCCGCGTTCGAAGTGATGAGGATGAGGATTGCCCACGGCGGCGGCTCTTCCAGTGTTTTGAGGAGTGTGTTGGCTGCCGCGTCGTTCATGCGATCGGCATCGATCAGGATCGATACACGCCGGCGTCCTTCGAATGGGCGGAACGGCGTCTCGCGAGCGATTTTTCGCACGGCGTCCACGCGCAGCTGACGCCCCGCACCTTCTGGACGCGCGATATGGACATCGGCGTGCTCTTCCCGATCGATGCGGAGGCAGGCCGGGCAAGCGCCGCAGGCCTCGGTTTTGGACTGCGTGCAATTTAGGGCCTTGGCGAGCGTCATCGCCGCTTGCAGTTTGCCCACGCCGGACGGGCCGCAAAAGAGAAGGCTCGGCGGGACTCTGTCCGAGCCCGCCATGCGCGCGAGCCTCGAGACGAGAGCTCGGTTACCGACGAGCTTTTCGAACGACATGTTTCCTTGGGAGCTTTCGAGTCTTCTTCAAAGCAGTCCAAAGGGCTTCGTGCACGTCCCGAGCTTTTCCCGAGGCGGGCACGATGACGTAGCGCTCGTACTCTTTTTGCGCCATCTTCGCATAGCCGGCGCGCACCCGCCGATGAAAATTGAGCTTTTCCTGTTCGAACCGCCCTTCATCCCCGTGCGACGTGCTTTCACGGTTCCGCTTGCGCGCGCGAGCGAGGCCCTCTTCGACGGACAAATCCAATAGCAAGGTGACTTGGGGTCTGAACTCCCCTGTCATGGCTCGATCGAGTGCACGGATCTGTCGCAGCGAAAGACCGCGACCATAGCCTTGGTAGGCCATGGTCGAATCGGTAAAGCGGTCGCACAGAACGATACGGCCCGCCGCGAGCGCCGGCCAAACGACTTCGCGCAAGTGTTGTGCGCGATCGGAAAAATAGAGACCGAGCTCGGTCTCGGCGGACATGCGGTGGTTCTCGGGGCTCAAGATTACCTGGCGAATCTCACGGCCAATGGCGGTGCCGCCGGGCTCGCGAGTGAGAAGGCAGTGGTAGCCTTCCTTACGAAGCCGGCGCGCGAGACGCGGGGCTTGCGTCGACTTACCGCATCCCTCGATCCCCTCGAGCGTGACGAATAGACCTTTCAGCATTCAGGATTCAGCTTCCAGGTCTGGATTTGGTGATGAAGCTCTCGAATTTGAGCACATGGGCCAAGTTAGAGGATACCGTCATCGAATTCAAACCCTGAATGCTTATCGCTGAATGCTGATCATACTGCGGTTCCTGCCAGCATCGCTATGTAGCGGTGAGCGCTGTTCAGAAGAAGTGCGCTTGCGAGGGTGACCGGCTGGCTCCAGTCGGTGATCATCGCAATCCCTTTCTGGGTCTCCGGGATACATTTGACGATGAGATAGAAATTCTCCGTGCTCATCGAGAGAATCTCGGCGTGATCGTCGCCGCGCATTGCGGCGAGGTTCTCGAGATATTTGACGAAGGCCGGCAGCTTGTCGATGATGAGGCGGTCCGCGGTCTCGTCGGTGGCGGCGACGATCTCGGCATTGATTTCCTCGCTTGCGAGATCGAAGAAAAAGGCCGCGAGGAGAGCGGGCGTTGGTTCCCCGATATCGGCGAGAATTTGCTCCTGGAGCAGCCTTCGATCTTCGCCCAGGGGAGGCTCGGGCGGCGGCACGACTTCGGCGATGGTGGCGACAGGCTCGGCAGTCGGCCGATCTTCCGGCTTGCTAGCGTTCTGCTCTGCGTCGGCATCGGTATCGGCGGACCTTCACGGCGCTGCTCGAGGAGCTCTTGAAGGCGGCTCGAACGACCCTTGCTGCCCTGTTGGCGCGTCTTCCAGATGTTGGGAGAAAAATCGGATTGGAATACTTGCGCCGAAGTGTCATCGCGCTCGAGCAGCGCGTAGATCTTGTTGAGGGCTTCTTTTTTCTCGAACGTGACGCCGCCTTCGGTCTCGAAATAGGCCGTGGAAAAACGCCCACGTACGAGCAGAATCATCCCGATGCCTTTGTTGGTGAGGATTTCGAGCGAGCCTGTATGGCCCTCGTCATGTAACTGCTGGATGACGTCTTTTAACGGATCGGCGGCGAAGATTTGACCGTAAATCTCTTTACGGTTGGAGAGCCCCCGCAGCATGTGCGCCATGTCTAGGGGAAGCTCGTAGGTCGATATCTTGCCCTCACGCATTTGAGCGGTGTTGCGGAGCTTGAGCGTTGCCTCACCCCCGAGAAAGATCTTGTTGGTGTGTCGGTAGATAATGTTGATCTGCTCGCCGAGGTAGAAAAGGAGAAGTCCCTCGGCGTCGCCGAACGTCACTTCCATGTAGCCGGAGAGGTTGACGTTCTCGCAGTGACGAATGATGCTGTTGAAAGAAGTGGTCTCGGTGGAGAGGTCTTGGGAGAGTAGTTTACTGCCGGGAAACCTCATGCTAGAAACCGATGGTCACCGAGTTTCGCTGGGAAAGAACATCGCATGTTGTTGAGACGAGGAAACCCGCGTGGAAAGTGTAGCAAAGGTCTTGGAAGACCGGCAAGTGCGAGTTACCCGTGCTTGTGATCGGGAAAGCGGCTTTCTCGCTGCCTGTGTTTCTCGATCGCGCGACGAGGCATCGCCCCGACGGTCTGCTATGGGGCGCTTTGCTCGATGGCGGAGCGGGTTCGTGGTAGCACCAAAAGGAACTGGGTCCGCTCGGAGCCCTGTCAATCCAAGCAATCCGATTGTTTGAGAAACGCCTGATGGCCTTCCGTAAGAAACACAAGGATCCGTTCAAAGAGATCCAGGCATGCCTTCAAAAGCCGGACAACAAAGGCGCTTTGGAATGGTTCATCATGCTCTTGAAGAAGGACAAGAAGAACACGCAGATCCGTTTGCGCTTTGCCGACACGCTCGTCTTGGCGGGCAATAAGAACGAAGCCGTCAAGCAACTTCGGATCGTTGCGGATGAGCTCGCTGGCAAGGGCTTCATGATCCGCGCGATCGCGATCAACAAGAAAATTATTCAGATCGACCCCGCCAGACGGAGGTTCACGAGAAGCTGGCTGCGATGACGGAGGATCGCGCCGGGACCTCGAGCAACCGACAGTCTCTGGCGGAGGCGTTGAGGCAGCCCGGCGAGCCGATTCGGCGTGCGGTTGAGGAGCCGGCCCTGGTGGCTCCGGAGGAAGCTTCGCCCCCTCCCCCGGTGGAACCCGCGCCGCCACCGGTGGAAGCCGCGTCCCTGCCGCCCGTCACGCTTCCCGAGCTCAGTCTCGAAGAGAGCATGGAGATGGAGTTCGGTACCTCGAGCGAGGTTTTAGAGGAAACGCCCGAGCTGCCGCCCCCTGTCGAAGAGTCGCCTGCTGAAGTTTCTGCATCGGGTGGATTCGACTTGATGGATCATGCCGAGACCCCGGGCGACGTCCAGATCAACGAAATTCCGACCTTCGAAGAAGAGCTTCTGGAGCTCGGCGATGTCGTATCCGTTCCAAGCGACGTCGAGCCGCTGGAACTGAGCCTCGAGGAGCCATCGAACGAAGCGGAGCTCGAGCTCTCCTTGGACGGTCTCGAGGCCCCGCCTGACGACTCGCCCGAGATTGTGCTCGACGTGCATGCTTCGAGTGAGTCCCAAGAAACTGAAGTTACTGAAGATCTTGGCGAGCCAGACGTTCCATCTCTAGAGGAGATGCAGGTCGTCGATTCCGAGCCCGAGATGGCGGCTTCTACGGTCGAGTCCCTGATGGATGCTCTGGGGGAAGATATCGACTCGCTGGTCGACTCGATCATCGACGACGTCGGCAGCTCAGCCAAGGGCGAGCGGGAGACCGAGCACGAACCGCCCACTCACATTCCGCTATTTTCCGATCTCACGACGGCGGAATTCGTGGATGTCGCCCTTCTTTTCACGCGGCGGGTCGCGAAAGCGAGAAATCATCGTGAGGGAAGGCGATCCCGGAGAGTCGATGTTCATCATCAGCACCGGCGAGGTGCGGGCGACCATGAACAAAGATGGCCAGGAGCTTCTCGTCGCCACGTTAGGCGATGGCGATTTCTTTGGCGAGATGGCCGCGCTCTCTGGAGAGCCGCGCACCGCTACGGTGACAGCGGTCAAGAACACAGAGATCCTCGAGCTGAGCCGAGAGCACTTGCGCGAAGTTTGCGGCCGGCACCCTCACGTGGAAGCGAAGATCCGGCTCTCCTATGACGAGCGCGCCTCGGGTGTCGTGAGCACCTAGTCCTCGCGGAAAGCTTCTGGCTCGAGCCGAAAGACAGGCCCGTCGATTCGTGCGACAATGGGCACGGCTTCTTCCAATCCTTCGAGATCCATGATCGTCAGTGGTGAGTTAGAGAACGTCCCTCTTCTTGACGTGCTCCAGGTGTTGGCCTACTCGAGGCAGACCGGAGCGCTCGTTGTCGAAAGCCCGGACACGTCCGGTACCATCATCTTTGCCAAAGGCGCCATCGTGTGTGGAGAGTCTTCATCGACGCGTCTACTGCTCGCCAAGGCGGCACAGGAGGTCGAGCCTCAGACCCGTCGCGCCCTTCGTCGCGTGCAAGCAATGGCCTGCTTGACCGAGATACTTTCTCTCCGAAAGGGCACCTTCCGATTCTCGAAGGACGAGACACCCCAGAGCGAGCTCGCCGGCGTCGACTTGAGACCGTTCTACGCCTCCACCCCCATTCCGACGGCGGAGCTGCTCCTGGTTCTCGCGACGATGGTCGACAAAAAGGACGCCGCTCCACTCCAAGACGGGCCGGCTGTTCACGATCGCGCTCATGTGCGCTACACGCCAACGCTCATCGAGGCAGAAATCTCCATGGGCTCGTCCTCCATGTCGGGCTATCTCACAAATTTGAGTGTCGGCGGAGCTTATTTCCGAGGCGACACGTTGCCGGAAGTCGATCGGGTCGGCGCGCTACGCTTCGAGCTCCGCGGCGAGGGGACCGTGTTGACCGAAGCGCGTGTGGCCTGGGCCCGCTCGGAATCGACCGTAGGAGAGCGCGGGGTGGGACTCGCTTTCGATAGCATCCCTGAAGCCGAGAAGAAAAAAATCCGGGCCTATCTCGATCACCTACGGGAGCTTGCCAGCGAGATGAAAATTACGCGTTAGTCAAGTCAGCGAGCACTAGTGGACGCGACAGCCTTCCCATCGCTACCGTCAGAACACCCGCGCCCACAGAGGACGCCTCATCGTGTTTGCGGGAGCAGGTTTCGCCGACCCATGGGCCTAAACAATAGCGCGTCCCCGAAATCGTTGATAAATTACTGATGTGGAACTCTCCGACAAACACCACCGCTTGCCGGCCGCCGTGCTCATCGACCAAGCACGCGACGCGCGCGCGCGAACGCTAGCGCTTCTGGACGACCTCGATGACGAGCAGCTGGAAGTCCCGCGTCTTTCGAACGTGAATCCCCCGCGCTGGGAGCTAGGGCACATCGCTTTCTTCTTCGAAGTCTTTTTCTTGCGCGAGCTCGACCACGATCCGCAACTGCTTCCCGGTGCCGACAAGTTCTTCGATTCCTTTCACGTCGCCCATGACATCCGCTGGTCGCTCCCGCTCCCGACGCGGGAGAAGACGATCGCTTATATGAACGAAGTCCTCGAGGCCTTTGCCGAACGCTTGGGGAGCAGCGAAGCGAGCCCTCAGAAGACTTATCTCGCGCTTCTTTGCACGCTTCACGAAGACATGCACGGAGAGGCGCTAACCCATACCCGCCAAACCCTGGAATATCCGGCGCCCCGCCTGGGTGCGTCCGCCACCGCGCCAAGCGGAGGCGATTTACCTGGCGATGTCGACATTCCCGGCGGGCGACATCAGCTCGGCGCCTCCAAAGACACATCGTTTCTCTTCGACAACGAGAAGTGGGGCCATCCCGTCGAAGTTCCGGCCTTTCGCATCGCCCGCGCGCCGGTCACAAACGTTGCGTTCGCTGCCTTCGTCGACGATGGTGGCTATGGTCGGCGGGAGTTTTGGAGCCCAGAGGGTTGGCTCATCCGCTCGAGCACGGGCGCTACGCACCCTGTCTACTGGCTGCGTGACGAGCGTGGCTGGCTGAGAAGGAATTTCGACCGCTACGTGCGCCTCGAGCCTCACGCCCCGATATGCCATGTGAGCTGGTACGAGGCGGAAGCTTATTGCCGTTGGGCGCGCCGCCGTTTGCCGAGCGAAGCCGAATGGGACGTGGCGGCGAGCGCTGCGACGAGCGGCGGCTACCCTTGGGGTGACAGCGAGCCTTCCGCCGAGCTCGCCAATCTCGACTCACGCCACCTCGGGACCGTGGACGTGGCCGCCTTTCCGAAATCCGACAGCGCCTATGGCTGTCGTCAAATGATCGGCAACGTTTGGGAGTGGACCGCGTCGGCCTTCTATCCCTTTCCCGGCTATCTCGTCGATCATCCCTATCGAGAGTACTCGGCCCCGTGGTTCGGCTATCACAAAGTTCTCAAAGGCGGCGCGTGGGCGACGCGGTCGCGCCTCATCAATAACAGCTATCGAAATTTCTTCTTACCCGATCGCGCGGATGTGCTTGCGGGTTTCCGCACCTGCGCGAGGTGAGTCGACAGCCTGGCAACTTGATCCCTCACGATTTTGCAACCTTGCTTTTAGCCCCGTTCGCGCATTTCCTCCGCACCGATTCCCGTGATCAATCGCAAGCATTTTTCCCGAGTCGACGAGCTTTTCGATGCGGCCCTCGACAAGTCGCCAGAAGAGCGCGCAAGTTTCTTGGCTGAAGCTTGCACTGGCGACGCGGCGCTTCGAAAGGAAGTGGAGGAGCTGCTCGAGCTCTGCGCCAAAGAAGACGCGCTCTTTCCGAGCGGAGCGATGAAGGGGCCCATTTGGGAAGAAGTGGCGCGGGAGCTTTCGGGCGGAGACGACGCGAATATCGTCCCAGGAGACCATATCGGCCCGTACCAAATCCTGGCTCTGCTCGGTCGCGGCGGCATGGGAAGCGTCTACCGTGCGAAAGATCCCGACCTCGAGCGCGAAGTCGCCATCAAGGTTTTGTCGCGGGATTTCGCCGATGATAGCTCGACGCTCCGACGCTTCGAGCGCGAGGCCAAGCTTCTCGCGAGCTTGAATCACCCAAACATCGCTTCCATCTACGATCTGCTGCGGGTCGACGACAAGCGGTATTTGATCTTGGAGCTCGTCGAAGGCCCGACGCTTGCCGAGCGACTCGCCCGCGGACCGATCGATCTTTTCGAGCTTTTGAAATACGCGGAGCAAATCGCGGAAGCCGTCGGCGAGGCGCATCGCAAAGGGGTCATCCATCGCGAACTGAAACCCTCAAACATCAAGATCACACATGAGGGCCGCATTAAAGTTCTCTATTTCGGACTCGCTAAAACGCAAGACGAGGTCGCCGCCGAAGCGACCACGCGGACCGAGCTCGCGCCGGTGCCCACGACGAGGGTGGGGGTTGTTCTGGGAACGCCGGGTTACATGAGCCCGGAGCAGGCGCGTGGTGAGCGCGTCGACAAGCGCACCGATATATGGGCGTTCGGTTGCCTTCTCTACGAGATGCTCACCGGCCGGCGTGCTTTTGGCGGTCAAACGCCATCCGATGCCATTGCCGCGGTCTTGCGCGACCAGGTCGACTGGAGCCAGCTTCCCGCCGACACACCGCGCGCCTTGGTGCGATTGATGAAGCGCTGTTTGCGGCAAGACGCTCGCGAGCGGCTTCAGGACATTGGTGATGCGCGGATCGAGATCACCGAGCTCGCGCTCCAGGGAACCGCGGTCGATCGCGCCGAGCGAGGAGCAGGAACCAAGGGTCGCTGGGTCGTGCTAGCCTCTCTCGCCGCCTTTCTTGCGGGGATGGCATTTTTCCGAGCGATCGGCGATCGCGGTCCGTTCGTAACGCGAGGGCCCCTCACGAGAAGCACTGTCGTCGTTGGACCCGACGAGCGTCTGTTCGTGGGTGCTTCCTCGACGCTTGCGATCTCTCCCGACGCCTCCCGGCTCGCTTTCGTTGCGGAAAAAGAAAATCACGCGATGCTCTACATTCGTGAGCTGGCTGCTTATGAGTTGCGGAAGTGACGAGGCGCGCGACCCGTTCTTCTCGCCGGACGGCGCGTGGATTGGGTTCTTCGCGCAAGGAGCGATGAAGAAAGTCACCGTGAACCGCGGTATCGCTGAGGTCGTAACCCAAGCTGGTTTTGCAGTCGCGTGGGGCGAGCTGGGGAGAAAATGGCATGATCGTGTTCGCCCAGAACGGCGCCAAAGGGCTATTGGTCGTCCCCGCCACGGGGGGCGAGCCCTCGCTCATCTCGGAGCTCGGCCCGAACGCACTCGAGCATCTCTGGCCTCACTGGCTACCCGGAGAGAGCACCGTATTGTTCACCGTACGCTCTGCGGCCGCCACGGGGGTTATCGATCGGATTGCCCTTCTCGACCGAGAATCCGGGACCGTCACGATACTCGGCCCCGGCGGCCAGGCGTCCTATTTACCTTCTGGGCACCTGGTCTACGTTCGGGGAGGGTCTATCGAAGCGGCGCCTTTCGACCCGGCCGGTCTTCGCCTGGCCGGCTCGGGTGTGCCGCTCATCGAAGGCATCCATGCCTATCCTCTAGGGGCGTCGACTTTTGCCACGTCGTCGTCGGGTGCCCTCGTCTACATGGAGCGGGCGCCGTCCGCCGTTCTCGACACGATCGATACGAAAGGGAACGTCGACGTGATGGCGGTGTCGACGGGCTCCCCGGGGTGGCCGCGGATCTCGCCGGATGGACGGCTTGCGGTCGTGCATATCGGTGGCCGCGAGAGCCGGGAGCTCTGGATCTTCGACTTGACCCGGCCCGGCTCGATCCGTCAGCTCACGATCCGAGGCGGCGGCTTCCCGACATGGAGTCCCGATGGGACGCGCATCGCTTTCATGAGCCGCCGCGGAGGAAGCGGCGATTTGTACATCGTGGCAGCTGATGGGAGCTCGCCGCCCGAACATCTGACCGGTTCCGGGCGAACGCTCATCCCCGTCTCTTGGTCGCCTGACGGCATACTCGCCTATTACGAGATTGGAGATGTCCGTCAAAGGGATCTCTGGATCATCGATGTCAAGAACGGGAGCGAGCCGGTGCCGTTCGTCGAGAGTCCGGCCAACAAGCTTTCGCCTGTTTTCTCGGGCGACGGCCGCTACATCGCATATGTCTCCAACGAGACCGGACAGAACGAGATTTACGTGCGACCTTATCCGCCGCCGGGACCGGTGACCGCGGTCTCGATCGATGGCGGCACCGAGCCCGTGTGGAGCCCCGATGGCCGCGAGCTCTACTAGTCGGCACGGCGAAGAGCTTTTGGCCGTGCCCGTACAAATGGCGTCGGGCTTTTCCGTGGGCAGCCCGCGGACCGTTTTGAGAACGCCGGCGCCGCCGACCACCGGCAGCAATCCCGCCTACGATGTCTTTCCGAGTGGGGATCGATTTTTGATTCTGCGGCCCCCTCCGGGCGCCCGCATCGACCGCTTGCGCGTCGTCTTGAACTGGTCGGCGGAGCTCGCCGAATTCGTCCCGATTACCGGCCGTTGAAAATCGACGCTGTCTCTAGGGCTGCGTCGGGCGTTGCTCCTCTGGCGGCTTCGGCGGCTTGGGCATCTCTTCGCTCGAGAACCGTGGCAGCAAGTCGTCGCGCATCGCCAAATGGTAGAGCGCGGCGGCAATGACGGTGGCCGAGTTGATCGCGTCGCCCGGCACGACGCGTTCATAGGCGTCGAGATTCGTGTGCCACGAATGGGTTCCATATTCGATTGGGTCTTGACTCATCCCAATCCCTGGAAGCCCGGCGCCGTTGAAAGACGTGTGGTCCGATCCACCGACTCGCCGGCTCGTGGTTGTGGTCGCACCCACAACGCCGAGATCGGCGAAAGGCGCGAGCGCGTCACGTAGGATCGTGGCGGCGCTCGAAGGACCGAACACCGTTGCCCCTTGGGCCCGTCCCGTGCCGGAGTCGATGTTGAAATAGCCGCCGAACTTCGCGAATTCGGGTTTGGGGTCAGCGGCACTTCCGAAATGCTCCGCGACATAAGCTTTCGACCCGAGAAGGACCTTGCTCCTCGCCGCTCCAGAGGGCGACGCGGATCGTACGACGCGGTTCGATGCCGAGGGCTTTGAGGATCCGTGCAGCCTCCATCATCACCGCGCAGCCGATGGCGTTGTCGGTCGCTCCCGTCCAGGAATGCCACGAATCGAGGTGACCGCCGAGCATGATGACCTCGTCGGCTTTGTCCGTTCCCGGAATCTCGGCAATGACGTTATAGGCGGAAGCACCCTCCGGGTAAAAGTGGTTGACGATATCGAGCTCGAGCTCGACGGGACCGTCTTTTAGGAGCCTTTAGATCCGACCGTAATCTTCGTTGCGTAGCACGAGCGTCGCCGGCGCTTTGTCTTTGTCGTAAGTGCGGTTCGAGAAAGCGCGGATTTGCCCATGCGCCCGCCCCGCATCGTTCAACTGCGCGAGCGCTCCGTGGTCGACGAGGAATTGTGCGACAGCCTTAGCGAGCGCGCGTCGATCGAGCTTGCCATCGGTACGCGGCGTGCGGCGTCGGCGAGTCCGGGGCACGGGATCGATAGGATCGTATTGCACCCGAATCGCTGCCTCGTCGCGCCTCTTCGCGGGCGGGTTGAACGCCACCAGCACGTCCTGGTGCTTGCCGACGAGGACGATCTTGCCTCGGACTTTATCAGCGACGGTCGAGAAATAGATGTCGAGCTCTTCTTGTGTTAGAAGACGTGGCGGCTCGATCTGCGTGATTTCTCCACGCAGAACACCATCCGTCCCCGGCGTCCACGCGAGCACTTCGGCGGTGAGAACGTCTTTGACGGGGGACACGATATGCGCTGTGAGTCTCTCGTTGCTCCATCCGGGATGGCCAAAATCCCAACTCTCTAGATGCGCATTGGAGAAACCCCAAGCCGTCATCTGATCGACGGCCCATTTCCCGGCAGCCTCCAGATTGGGTGAGCCTGTGAGACGGGGGCCGTAGCGATCCGTGAAAATGTGGAGTGTTTCAAGAATCTGTGAGTTCTCTTTCGCCTCGTGACGGATCTTCCACGCAATGTCCTCTTGCGCCACGAGCGGCCAGACGAGCGTAGTCAAACCAATAACAACGATGCCTAGCGTTCTCATTGGCCGAGTATATACCTCGGCTAAGCCATTTTTTCACAGCGCGCCTCCTTGGGATTTCGTGTCGAGCTCTGGTAGGCACACGAGCTCCTCTCTGCGCAAAGACCTTATGAACTGGCCGACGCGCTCTTCGGCGGGCTCGACGGAGTCTCCGAACTCCGCGCGAAGCGCCGATGCGACCTCTCCCGCGGTGCGCCGGCCATCGAGCTGACGCCAGCAGAAGCTACCGATGTCGTCGAGTCGGAGACGCCGAGGCGCGAGCAAATAGACGATCCAGTGGAAAGGCGTGAGGAGGCCGCGATGGAGAGGCCGTGGACGGATGACGATGACATCGCCGCCCTGCTCCTCCGATTCCGCCGCGGCGACTGGCGTGAGGTCGAGAAGGTTCATCGTCTCGACAGCCCGGTCTATGTGCTCCGGCCTTCGCTCATCTTTTGGAGCGGAAGCCACACGAGCATGTATAGCAGTATCGGATAGATGAGGAGGCCGGGCCAATAGCTTGGCGAGGCGGCCGACGTCATGCTGTTGTGCAAGGACGCGAGTGCGGGAAGGCGATCGGCGCCGAGCACGAGAAATGCGAGCACCACCGCCATCAAGGATTCTCCTGCGATGAAGCCCGAGGATAGCAGCGTCCCCGTGTTCTCCGCACGCACCCGCTCGTCATCGCTCGCATTCTGCTGGCGCAACCGCCAGTCCAAGGTCGCTTTGATGAGGCCGCCCACGAAGATCGCCGAGGTCGACTCGAAAGGCAGGTACATGCCCACGGCAATCAGCATGGGGGATGGCGCCCCGATCAAAATGAGCATGACCGCAAGGAACATGCCCACGATCACGAGGGGCCATGCCATGTTGCCTCCGACGATGCCGTTCGCCATCAAAGCCATGAGGCCAGCCTGCGGCGCCGGAAGCTCGGCGGAGCCGATCCCATAGACCTCGTGAAGCGCCATCAGCGGAAACGCGAGGACGAAGGCGGCAAACACGACGCCGATGAGCTCGCCGACCTCCATCTTCCACGGCGAGCCTCCCAAGAGATGGCCCACTTTGAGGTCTTGCATCATGTCGCCTGCGATACCGGCGGCGCAGCAGACCACACCGGCAACCCCGAGCACGGCGGCGACGCCGTGAACGTCGGTCAAGCCGATCGCCACCATGAGCAATGCCGAGATCAAGAGCGCGCTCAGCGTCAGACCCGAAATCGGATTGTTCGAGCTTCCGATGAGCCCGACGAGATAGCCGGCGACGGCCGCGAACAGAAAGCCGAGGATAACCATCACGACGGTGAGCAGCAAAGCGCCGCCAATCGCCTGAGCGAAGTAGTTATAGAGGAGGAAGGTCCCAATGGACGCAATGCCGACGCCGATGGCAGTCTTCTTGAAGTCGATGTCGATCTCGGTGCGGTCTGCAGTCTCATCGGCCGCGGTGCCGATGTTCTTGACCGCGTTCCGGATGCCGGTGATGAGCGACGTACGAAGATTGTAGAGCGTGTAGAAAGCTGCGACGATCATCGTGCCGACCGCAAGCGGCCGGATTTGCAGAAGCCAGATTTCGGTGGCGAGAGCCGAGTCCAGCGCAACGCTCCAAGCCGGGTTCAGAAACATGGCTAGCGGGACCAGCACGAGCCACCCCAAGAGCGCCCCTGCGAAAAGGATGGCGGAAACGCGCATCCCGACGATGAAGCCGACACCCATAAGCGCAGGGGATGCGGCTGGGGTCGCGAGATGCATGCCGCCGGAATAAGAAATCTGTTCGTTCGCGAATTCAATCGTCGAGCGTCCAAACGAGACGAAGCGGCTCGCGCTGTCGGAGATGAACTGGATGCCGTTCGAGTTCTTGAACATCTCCCAGAGGCCCGCGAGCCCCATGGCACCAAAGACGAGGGATGCCCCGGTGGATCCGCCCTGGCCCGCCTTCACGATTTCCGCGGCCGCGACACTCTCGGGAAAGGGGAGGTCGGCCTCGACGACGAGGGTGCGTCTCAAAATAATGATAAAGAAGACACCGAGCGTCCCGCCAATCAACATGATGGCAGTGCTCTCCCAGTAGCGAATATCCTCCCACGCGCCCGCGATGACGAAGGCGGGGATGGTAAAGATCGCGCCGGCCACGAGCGCTTCACCCACGGAAGCGGTGGTGCGCGCGATGTTCTCTTCGAGAATGGTGCCTCGAAAAGGCCTGAGCGCCGCCATCGCTACAACGGCGGCTGGAAAGGTCGCAGCGACCGTCAGCCCCGCTTTCATGCCCAAATAGGCATTTGCCGCTCCGAGCACGACCGCCATGATGACGCCGAGGAAAACGGCTTTGAACGTGAGCTCCGCCATGTCGCTCGAAACGGGGACATAGGGGACGTGGACGTGTGGCTTCTTGTCCATGCAGGACCTCCGAATTGGCGGGGAATATATCAGGTTTCAGCATTCACGTGCCCGTTTTTCACGGTAGCGGCTGACACGCGCCGTCTCGATGAACTTGAGAAATCTAAATCCAGGCGAGGCTTTCGGTGTGACGCCGAGCTCGGTATCCCGCCATCTGGTCGAGGCGACGGCTAGGCAGCTGAAGCAGTTCCAAGAGCGCAGTCTCGAGGATTTATCGCTCTTCGCGATGTCGTAGTGTGCCAAAACTCGATCGATGCGAAGCCTGCCGGTTTCGATTATACTGGACGCAGCCTTGAGATGAGTCTTCTTCGCCGATACTTGATTCGCGCCGCCCAGGAACTGCGCCATAACCCGAAAGCTCGCGCCAAGGCCTCGCAAGTGCTGGAAGAAGACGTCAAGCCCCGCGCCAAGCAGGCTTGGCGAGAGGCTCAACCCAAAATCGAAAACGCCAAGCTCGGACTCAAGCATTTCGCGCAAAGGGTGCGCGACGAATACCGCAAGGGACGCGACGGCAAGTCGGCCTAGGCGTCGCGGATTCTTTGCGGGCGACCGGGATTACGGCCTACCTGCTTCGACGACTTTCAACGTTGGCCGCCAGGACTACCTCTACGCGGATACCCGCGAGGAGATGCAGAAGGCCATTCGCGAGAACCTCCACTATGGGGCGACCTGGATCAAAATCGTGGTGAATGACTATCGCTACATTTATTCCCGTAGGGTCAAGATATCCATGCGGCTTCCCGATGGTAGAAACGGAGCAACCTGCCAAGCCGTTCACGGCACTGAATGGCGTCCTCTAGACCGTTAGTCTGAGCGCTCGCGGGCTCGGGGAACAATAAGAGATTGTCCTTGCCTTGATGATTCCTCTCTTGGTGATGATGGGCGACGCACTCCTTCAGCGCGTGACGCAGCGAGTTCTCCCCGAACAAGATGAGTTTCGAGAGACATTTTTCTTTGACCGATCTCACCCAGCGCTCCGCGAACGCATTCAAATTCGGGCTCCGCGCGGGCAGCCTGACAGGCGTCACGCCAACGCCCTCAATGGTGAGCCTGAACGACTCGCAGAACTTGGAGTCCCGGTCGTGGATGAGATATCGGCTCGAGGACAGAAAGCCGATATAGACCATGGTCACGTTGCAGG
>CAUZCL010000041.1:0-43356 GCA_963578475.1 Acidobacteria bacterium bin61
CAAGGTGACGTGCCCCAGGACGACGATAGTTTCAAGGTAAGCGAATAGCGAATTGCGGAAGACCAAGCCGACTTTAGTCGGCGACCGAACCCATCGCCTTTAGGCGATGGAGCGCACGCGCTTAGTCTTCGAGATAAAGGCCCTTTTTCAGCTTGGCCAGCTGCTCCGGCGTAAGAGATTCTTTCTCGAGAATCTGGATGAGGCTCTCACGGCCCCGAGCGAGCGCTTTGTAACGGCAGCCCTCGAGAAACTCGGGGTTGGCCTGTTCGAGGAACGGGCGCGGGTAGTCGCGGCACATTCCGGGCCGGGAGTCGTAGCTGTCGCAGCTGCGCGTCGCCCAGGCGAAATGGTCCTTGGCGAGCCCGGAGATGACATCGCATTGATCGTCGAGCGCGTCGATGCCCTTGCCCATGCTGATGGAGTTCACCATGCGGTCGAGAAAGGCACCGTCGCCGCCGACGATGTCGATATCCGCCGACTCGAGCGCTTTGGAGAGGATTTGAGCTTTGTGCGCGGCCACGGCTTCGCGCGTTTGATGGCTTCGAGACCGAGCACGCGCTCGTTCTCGAGGCGGATGCGGTACTCCTCGTGCTCGCGGCTGTCCTTGTCGAGCAACTTCATCGCCTTAGCCTTTTCGGCGAGGCCTTTCGCCTCAGCGCCGAATTTCTGTTGGATGGTGTGGGCCTCGGCGACGCCTTTCTCGCGAACCACGGTCGCTTCCGCGGTGTCGACTTTCTCGACAGCGCTCGCTTGGGCTTCCTGGACCCGGACCTCGGCGAGGCTGTGCTTCTCGGACGCGACGGCGTCGGCCTCTTTGACCCTGGCGGCCGCGAGCCCTTCGGCAGCGGCTTCCGCCTGGGCGCCTTCCGCGAGACGGATCTTGGCTGTTGCGTCGCGGTTGGCGGCCTCGAGCTGGGCGTCGGCGAGTGTGACCCGCTCGACGGCTTGGTGCTTCTCGGCTTGTTCCTGGGCCGCGGCGGCCTTGATGTCCTTGACGAGGGCTTCTTCCGCCGCGGCCTTGGCCGTGATGGTGGTGGCCTTTTTGGCACGCTTGGCTTCCTCGACGACCTGGAGCTCTTTGACGCGCTCCCGCTCCTCGACAACGGTGCGCTCGACAGCGACGCGTTCGCGGATAACGTCCTGAATAGCTTTTCGCTTGATTTCGAGAGCTTTCTCCTTGTCGATGCGCTGGAGCTCGACTTCACGTTCGCGGAGCACCTCTTCGAGCCGGCGGTCTTTCAAGACGCGCTCGGTCTCGACGCAATAACGCGCTCGCGGTTCTTGCAAGCAACCTGGACCTGGCGGCTCTTGTTCTCCTCGGCGACCTAGACCTCTTCGTCCGTCTTGATGCGCGCCGTTTCGGCCTTGAGCCGCTCTTCCGCCTGGGCTTGCTGGAGCGTGGCCGTTTCGCGGGCGCGAACCGACTCGATCTCACGCTTTTGCTTCGATTGGGCGTCCGCGTGCTCGCGATCGAGCTAGAGGATGACTTTCGCGCGCTCGACATCCTGTTTCGTGATGGCTTTCTTCTCGTTGTTCTCGAACGCGTTGGTTTGGATGTGCTCGATCGCGGTGAGCTCGGTGATGCGCCTAATGCCTTGAGCGTCGAGGATGTTCTGTGGGTCGAGATGCTCGATCGCGGTGAGCTCGAGATAGTCGATGGCGGCGTCCTCGAGCGTGTAGCCGTTCAACTCACGGCCGATGATGTCGATGATGGCGTCGCGGAATTCGTCACGTTTCGTATAGAGGTCCACGAAGTCGAGCTGTTTGCCTACGGTCTTGAGCGCTTCAGAGAACTTCGCGCTGAAAAGCTCGTCGAGCGTTTCGGGAGATGACGCGCGCGCAGCCGATCGACTGCGCGAATTTGATGACATCTTCTTTGCGTTTGTTGACGCGCACAAAGAAGTTGACTTTGATGTCGGCACGGATGTTGTCGCGGCAGATCAGTCCATCTTTTCGGCGACGGTCGATCTCGAGCGTTTTGACCGAGATATCCATGGTCTCTGCCTTGTGGATCACTGGGAGCACGGTCGCAGCCGTGAATGTGACCTCGGTCTCTTGCTTCATCTTGTTGACGACGAGCGCCTTGCCTTGTTCTACTTTTTTGTAGAACTTGGCGATGAGCATCAAAAGGCCCGTGCCCAGGATGAGTACGCCCACGCCGACGGCAAGTAAGACCCATTACCCAATACATGAATTCTCCCCCTATCGAGCCAAACTATGGATCGACCACATTCGATGCTTCAGCCAATGCATCGTCGACGGGTCCAATGAAAAAGACCCCGTCGGCCGGGTCGTAGCGATACACGAGCGCCTTTTCGCCTCGCGTCAATTGGTTGTCCTGTGGGCAGCGCACTTCGGCGACGAAACCCGTCGCACCGTCCTCGATCTCGGCGCGACCGAACGTATCGTCGACTTTCGCTGACGTAACGATGCACATCTTTCCGACGAGCGCAGCGCGACTCGGCGCAGTTGGTGTCACGAAGACTTTCCTGAGAGGACGAGTGGAGATCGCCGCCAAGACCAACGATCCGAAAACCGACGCTCCAGCGAGAAAACCGCCGACGAGGAACGTCGCCGCGGCGGCGCCCAGTAATTTGGTGCCGACCATGCTGGTAACCCATGCCCAGAGCAGCACGAAGCTTACAACAACCGTGATGGAGGCACCGCGAACGCCCATCATTTCAAGAGCTCGGAGAGGGCGCCGTGGCGGGCTCCGTCGCTCGTATCTCTTGAATCAGCAGCATCGGCCGCGCCTTCCGCCGCGCCATCGATCGCAGCGTCGATCGATTCAGCCGCACCTTCGACGGCCCCGTCCGCCATCCCGTCAATAGATTCGAGCGCTCCGTCGAGGGCCGCATCGATGCTGTCGAGACCGAGGGCGCTGTCGAGAAAGTCGAGGTCCAGCGCGCCGAAGATCACGACGAGCCAGTACAGGAGGGCAAGCGCGAGGCCGAACGTAAACACGATCGTGGGAAATGTCACGACCGTTAACAGAAACTCCTGTACGATTCCGCTCCTTTCGACATTCGAAACACTGCCGCTCGGGCTGTTGGGTGGCGGCAGCGCGGGCGAAGAGACAAAAACGCCTCATCGGCCCGATAGAGTTATCGCGATTTAAGAATCGTGATTTAGATTGTGGATGTGCTGGTTGTGGTGTCCGGAGCTAGTATTAGCCCGAACTCTCTCAATAATACTCGCGAAAAGCCGAACGAAGATCAAGCGTCCCCGGTCTCGAGCGTTTCGTCGCAGATTCTATGATTATTGTCGAGAAAACCCAGCCCTGGTAGATATCGACGGTCTGAAACGCATTGCGTCGTATAAGTCGTTAATCAATAGCCAATTGGCCGTCGATTGGTTCTTCGAGAGGACTCGACACTTTTTCGTCTTGACAGCAAGGGGGGCCATCTATAGTATTGTTTTACCGAATATCGTCAAATCGTAAATTATGTCCTTGTTTTGTGATTCCATAATGGCAGTTCGCCAAGGGTCCACAAAAGATCCGTCTTTTGTAACCCGGGTCTTATCCATCCATCGACCGAACCCGCAACTTTATTCTGCTTTTTCTTTTACCCCATCCTAAACAACTCCACATAAATAATCCTTGGCAACAGGTTTTTCTGGAATCAGAGGGGGGCGCTTTCGGGCGCCCCCGCTCTTACTTAGAGAGGACTTTTTTTTCGAAGGTTTCCCCTTCTGCGCCAATCCGGCGAACTTTTGGTGTTAAAGATCACATATGAAACTGGCGATCACGATTCTGCCTGGCGACGGCATCGGGCCTGAAGTCGTCGCCGAAGCGATGAAGACCCTGGACGCGGTGGCGTCTAAGTTTGGTCACGAGACCGAAACGACGCCCTATCCGTTCGGCTCCGCTGGCTACGACGCTTCCGGCAAGGGATTTCCGGACGAGACGCGCGACGCCTGTACCAGCGCTCCCGCTATTTTTCTTGGGTCCGTCGGCGACCCGAGGCACGATCACTTGCCGCCCAACGAACGTCCAGAACTCGCGCTGCTCGCGCTGCGTCGACTCATCGATAGCTTTGCGAACCTGCGTCCCGTCATCTCGCAATTCGTCTCGCCGACGTCACCCTTCAAGCCCGAAACACTCGAGGGCGTTGATCTTCTGATCGTTCGCGAGCTCACCGGAGGGTTGTATTTCGGTGAGCCCCGTGGCATCTCGGGAGAGGGGGAGGATCGCCAGGCGGTCAACACGTTGACATACCACACAAAGGAAATCGTTCGCGTCGCGCGCGTTGCGTTCGAAGCGGCGAAGGGAAGACGCCGGCACGTGACTTCGGTGGATAAAGCGAACGTTCTCGAGACCTCGAAGTTGTGGCGCGAAGTTGTCACCGAGGTGGCGAAGGACTACCCCGATATCACGCTCGAGCACATGCTCGTCGATCGCGCCGCGATGGAGCTCGTCGCCAAACCGTCCAAGATCGACGTGCTGCTCACGTCTAATCTTTTCGGGGATATCTTGAGCGATGAAGCCTCCATGCTCGCCGGCTCGCTGGGCATGCTGCCCTCCGCGAGCCTCGGGGGAGCCGTAGGCTTATACGAGCCGGTCCACGGTTCCGCGCCGGATATCGTCGGAAAAGGCCTCGCGAACCCGATAGGCGCCATCGCGTCCCTAGCGATGATGCTCCGCTACACCTTCGAGCTCGAGGACGAGGCCCGTGCCGTCGAGCGAGCCATCGAGTCCGCCCTCGCGAAAGGTTACATAACCTCCGACCTAGCGCTCGAAGGCAAAGGTCGCTCGACCGAAGAAGTAGGCGACCACATCGCAAAATCCGTCCGAAACGCCTAACCCAGCTCTCGAACTTCAAACAACGGAGAGGTGGGAATAGAAATAGCGAATCAACTCATCGCTTCATCCCAACTACTCCTCAAAACCGAAGGACTATTAAAGAGCAAGGGGATGTGGGGATAGGAGGGGATGTGGGGATGAAAAAAGGCGAATCACATCTTTGCTTTTATCCCCATATCTCCGTTTTTATCCCCACATCCCCTTGCTTGTCTTCCGCTCTTTCAAAAGCCGCATGGGTTACGCGTTGGCCTTCGCGTCTTTTGCTTTGAGTTTCTCGGCGATGAAGTCGCTGTGGTCGATATGCAGCAGCTTGGCGATCTTGCGGATCAGGTATTCTTCGTGCTCCTCGAGCCGATCGTCGCTATAGGCGATTTCCCACAAGAGCCCGACGATGTGTTTCTTCTGTTCGTGGGTGAAGCTCTCATCGACGAGGTGGGTGAACTCGTAGACCGAGACCGATGCGTCGACTTCATGCTCGGCGAGGGCGATGATCGCGCGTGTCTCTTCCTCGGTGAGCCCGAAGCTTCGCGTGAGAGCTTCTACGATGGCGACCCGCTCCTCGTCTGCGACTTCGAAATCCGCGCGCGAAATCTCTATGAGGAGCGCGGTGGTTGCTAGGTGTAGCGCGCGCTCGAGCGACACCACCGGCTTTTTTTCATTGATGATGCGTTCTTGGAAGAATTCCTGGATTGTGCGAATCATCAAGCCTCCGCCGGTACGGCCGTCTCTGTTTGCTTGCTTCTGTCCATTAGGTAAAGCACCCGCGCACCAAAACCCCAGAGAGCCACGATCAGCGTAACGACAACACCGACGACGGGAATCGACTTGGCACTGTAAATCAAGAGCAGTCCGAGGGCCACCCGGCCGATCGCTTGCCCAGCTCTGTTGGGTGTTATGAGAATCTCGCGGCCGATATAGGCCCCGACATAGGCTTGCGCGAAGTATAGCCCAACGGTCAGGACGAAAGCCGTCGTCATCCCGAGAGGAAGACCGACGAGGGTGACCGATACAAGGAAGCTTAATACGCAGAGCACCACGGAAGCGATGAGGTCGACGAGGAAGCTCTTCCCATAGTCCGGGACGTGGCGGGTCCATGCTGAGATATCATGCACCCACCATGAAAAAGATCGTCGTTGCGTTTTTGGTCCTCGCCCTCGGGGCGGCCATTGTTGTCGGAGCGCTTTTCGTCGACCGCATGGCGGTCAATTACATCACGGGACAACGTCGGATCGCCGGCGAAGGTTTTTGGGGCGAGGGAATGGCGAATGACGGCCCCGTTCCGGGATACGCGTTTCTCGGATTTACGCGCCCGTCGGAGGAACCACCCGGCTTCCGTATCATGCGCCCCTGGGAAATGGCGCGAGAGATAGGCCTCGAGCGCGGCGACGTCGTCACATCCGTGGAAGGTGAAACGTTCTCGTCGTCGCGGGAGTTGATGAGCCACCTCGTCAGGAACTTCGAAGCCGGCGAGACCGTGCGCTTGAAAGCCGTTACGGAAGGCGAGCCAGAGCGCGCGCTCACGATGATGCTTCGCGCTTTCGTGCGGCACCCCGGCGATTTGGACCTGCCTTACGAAGAGATCGAGATTGCCTCTGAGAGTGGGTATCTGCTGCGCGGGTGGTACATCCCTCCGCCGAAGCGTAGCGACGGCCGCGTCGGCATTTTCGTGCACGGCGCGAATTCATCTAGGTTTCAAGCGCTCGAGAACGGAGCCAAGTATTGGCATCATCGCGGCTACGGGCTGATCGCGATGGATTTGAGCGGCCGCGGGGCGAGCGAAGGAGACTACATCACTTATACCGTGAACGAGCGCCACGACGTCAAAGCCATGCTTCGCTGGGCGCGCCATCACGCTGGTATCGACCCCAAGCGCATCGTGCTCTTCGGAACGTCGAACGGCGCCGCCTCCGCGATTTATGCGGCCGCGGGGGACCCGGAGCTAAAAGCCCTTGCACTCGATGCATCTTTCGCCGATCTTTGGGACGCGGCCGGCGCGATGCTTTCGTCCCGCGGCGGATATGCGGCGCTCCGCTATCCGTTATTCCTCGCAGTGCGATTGCGATTGGGCGTCGATTTGAGAAGCGTCCGTCCCGCGGATGTCATCAACGAGATCGAGGCGCCTGTGCTTTTCGTGCATGGAGATGCGGATCGGCAAGTCCCGATTGCGCATTCGGAGTCGATGCACGAGGCGCGTAAGGGCGCGGGGTTAGAAAGCACGCTATGGGTGCTTCCAGGCGGAGAGCATGGCTTCGACAACTACCCGCCGGAGGGCATTTTCTGGAACCGCATCTTGGATTTCTTCGACCTCGCACTGGGTGGGCCTCCTCCAGAATGGGAGCTATCTTCCTAATGGGCATCAAAGATCTTCTAACTTCCGAAGGGCGAATCAAATTCCGCATTCAGCGCAGTACGAAAACACTCCTCCACCGCTACGCTCAGCACGAAGCGCGCATGGAAGCGGCGGACAAGCTTCGAGACATTGGGACTCCCGAAGCGATCTACAGTCTAGCGCGACGGTTCTCCGCAACCTCGGAGAATCTAGGCACTGATCAAGAAGAGAAGAAAGCGATCCAGGGGGTTCTAGTCGGTTTCGGTGACAACGCCGTTGAGCCTCTCGAGCGCTACATCAAGAACTACGACAAGATCACGTGGGCGATCGACGCCTTGAAGTGGCTAGTCGCGACAGACAAGCTCATCCCGTTTCTTTTGGAAGTGCTGAACGAAGGTGATCCGGTGCACATCCGCGGCGAGAAGGCGACGCAGATCGTGAGCGCGCTCGAGCGCTTGAATCAGCCGGGGATCGTCACAGGCGTGATCCCTTGTCTCAAGAGCGCGGACGACACGGTGCGCTTCGCGGCGGTGGAGTGCCTCGAAGCCTATGCTGACGAGAGTGCGCGGGAGCCTCTCTTGGAGACGCTCGTGAACCCCGATGAGGACTCGGCGCGGGTCAAAATTCGAATTGGCGAAGCGCTGGTAAAGCTCGAGTGGGAGGTCAAAGGCTATCGCAAAAAAGTGGAAAGCGCCCTTCCCGACTCGTTCCGCGTAACGTCCAAAGGCCGCGTCACCCGCTAGGTCTAGCTCGAATCTACAGGCTACGAGGTCTTGAAGTAGGGAAGCACTTCTTCCCCGAGCAGGCGAATGGCGTCGGCTTCGCGCACGCCGTGCGGGGTTCCGAGCTCGAAAACGTCGACTCCAGCCTCGAAGAGTTTCTCCATATGCGCAATGATGTCGCGCGGTGTGCCATAGGTGCAGAAACGGCGCAGCGTCTCCTCTGTGAGCGCGGACGCGGCGGCTTTTTCGTCTCCGGCAGCTAGAGCGTGCTCGACCAAGGTTATCTCCGGCGGCGTGTAGGTGGGGTCGAGCCGTCCAGTGACACCTATATACATCGAGACGTTTCGTCGCGCGACCAGCTCGGCAACGCGCGCGTCGTGATCGACTACCGTTACGGCGCCATAGACGAGCTGGATGCTCTTCGGATCGCGGCCCGCGGCCAGAGCACCCGTCTTCAAGTAGCCGCGAAAGATCGGAGCGCTCTCTGGATTGGTGCAACCGCCCACTTTGACCATGTCGGCAATCTCGCCGGCGAGCGCTACGGTCTTCGGCCCCCAGCCGCCTATGAGCACAGGAAGCTCGCGGCTCGGAATCGGGAAGCGCAGATAAGCCTGCTCAGACGCTTGGAAAATCTCGCCCTGATAGGGCTTGCGATCACCGCGCAAGAAGCGTTGCACGAGCTCCACTGTCTCTCGGATGGCTCGAAGCGGTCTCGGCTGCGAGATGCCGATGGCTTCGAAAAAAGCGCCGCGGCCCACGCCGAGATAAGCGCGCCCGCGGCTGACCTCATCGAGTATCGCGAGATGTCCCGCCACGAGAACCGGGTGCGACAAGTAGGGATTGACGACGGCAGGGCCGAGCAAGGGTCGGGTGGTGTTCTCCGCAAGCTCGAAGAGAGCGGGCCACGGAGGCTGAAAGAAGAGGTCCTGATAGACGCTTACTGTTTGGAAGTCGAATCGCTCCACGACGGCCGCGAGCTCGCGATACTCGGCGATCGATTTATCGCTTTGAAACGAGATCGAAAAACGCGCCATGGTCCTAAGTGAGGTCGCTCTTCGATAGCTCGACTTTCTCGAGCCGCTCGATCTTCATCACGAGGCCCTCATCGGGGTCCGGACAAACAACGAGGTTGTCCGACGCAAGCCAGTCGCTGTCAGAGATCTCGCGCTGTTTGGCGGCGAGGAGCGGCAAAACAGCCGCGAGCGCATAGATACAAAAATATCGGCCATCCGGAAGCGCGAGCTGGCTGCTATTGCGAAGCTCGAAGCTGTCGCCGATTTGCATGCCGCAGACCGAGCGCCCCCGGATCTCGACGATGGTGACCCGCAGGTTGTAGAGCGAGAACGTGTCCGTCATCTCTTGCAAAACGCCATGAGATGCCAGCCGAGAGGGCGGACCCACGCTCTCGGCAGCGTATTGAACGTGCCGACGAATACATTGTTGAATGCAAACCCTTTGAGGCCGCCGTGAAGTCGCGATTTGACTGGGAAGCGTTCCGGAACGATCCGGGCCTCGCTGAAGATCGAAAGCAAACGCTCGAACTCCGCGATGGAGTATTTGTTCAGGACCGGCGCGTCCTCGTGCTCGAGCTCGACATGCATCAGCTTCGAGAGCCCGTTGAGCCAGGAAATGCGGTTATAAACCATGAAGATAGCGGTCCCTCCGGGAGAGAGCACCCGGCGGCACTCGCCCAGCATTTGGCTGGCGTTGGCGGTGTATTGCAGCACGCCGTGCCCGTAGACGACGTCGAACGAGGTGTCATCAAAAGGCAGGTCCTCACCGTTCGCGAGCTCGAGGCGCATGGTCACGCCGGCGTGGTCGCCGTTTTGCTTGGCTAGCGCGAGCGCGGTCTCCGACAAGTCGACGCCGGTCACGTTCGCGCCCCCGCGCGCGAAACGTACGAGATCGGTCCCTGTGCCGCAGCCGACTTCGAGAAGCTCTCGATCGGCATAGCCATTGAAATCGACGACCTCCGGCAGATAGCGAAGCTTGTCGAAGCGATATTCTTCTAGGTCTGAAAAAAAATCCGGCGTTCCCGGGTCGTGCTTCGTCATTTCGAGGTCGTGGATGCGCGCATTCCAATAGTGTTTTATGCGTTCCAGCATGGTTTCACTTGGGATCGAACTCGGCATCACAGTCTCGGTAGGGCGAGTATTATAGTACGTCGATGAAAAGAGATATCGCTGCGCTCGCCGATCGCGCGTTCGACCTCGTCATCGTCGGCGCCGGTGTCTATGGTGCCGCGACAGCCTGGGACGCTTCGCTGCGGGGCCTATCGGTCGCGCTCATCGACAAAGGTGATTTCGGAAGTGGCACCTCTTTCAACAATCTAAAGACCATCCATGGCGGCCTCCGCTATCTGCAGCACGCCGATTTCACCCGAATGCGCGAATCGGTGCGCGAGCGCAGGAACCTCATGCGTATCGCGCCGCACCTCGTGCACCCATTGCCGTTTCTTGTCCCGACTTATCGAGGGAGCCTGCTTAAGAGCCGGACAGCGATGCGGGCGGCGCTATTCGTAAACGATCTCGTGAACTGGGATCGCAACGAGCTCGCGGATCGCCAGAAGCATCTGCCCGCCGGCAGAGCGCTGACGCGCGACGCTTGCCTCGAGATGGCGCGCGGGATCGAGCGCGAAGGTTTGACGGGGGGCGTACTCTGGTACGACGCGCAGATGCACAACTCCGACCGCCTGACGCTGTCTTTCGTGCTCTCGGCAGTGAAGGAAGGGGCCGTCGTCGCGAATCATGTCGAGGCGACCGAGCTCATCCGTGACGGCTCGCAAGTGAAAGGCGTGCGCGCTCGTGACGTGCTCTCCGAGGACGACGGACTCGAGCTTAGAGGTCGTCTCGTGGTGAACGCCGCCGGTCCTTGGGTGGATGGATTGAGCCCCGCGCCCCGAAAGCTTTTTCATCTCTCGAAAGCCATGAACCTCGTCACGCGCCCGATCGTCGGCGATGTGGCGATTGGCGTGACGAGCCGCCGCCCGCACCGTGACGAGGACGCCGTCGTGAGCGCCGGTGGTCGGTTTCTCTGCCTCGTTCCATGGCGTGACGTGACCCTCGTCGGCACGAGCCACGCTCCCTTCGACGGGCGCCCCGATGAGCTCGAAGCCACGGAAGAGGACATCTTGGAACTCATCGAGGACGTGAATGAAGCTTATCCCGACGCGAAGCTCGCGCGCCGCGATGTCCGCTTGGTCCATCGCGGGCTCCTGCCGCGCGCCCCTGGATCGTTGAACGGCGTGGGCATTACGCTCCAGAAAACTTATCGACTCGACGACCATCGTGAAGACGGAATCGAAGGACTTCTCACGATCGTTGGCGTCAAATACACGACCGCGCGCGACGTCGCCGAGAAGGCTGTCGACCGCGCGCTCGCTCTTTTGCAGAAAGCTCCAAGCGCATCGCGATCCTCAGAGATGGCGCTCGTCGGTGGTGACATTGAGAGCTTCGACGATTTCGTTGCGAGTGCGACGGGCGATGCGCCGCGGGATGTGGTGCGACACCTCGTGTACACATACGGTTCCACTTATAGCGAGATTTTGAAAGGGGACCGCGAGCGCATCGTTCCAGGGAGTCCGGTTCTCGCCGCGGAAGTGCGGCACGCGGTGCGCGAAGAAATGGCGTCCGACCTCGCGTCCGTGGTGTTGCGACGAACCGAGCTCGGCACGGCGGGGCATCCGGGCCGCGCTGTCCTCGAGGCTTGCGCAGACGTCATACAGTCGGAACTCGGCTGGAGCGCGGTACGCAAGCAGCATGAACTCGAGAGTCTCGAGACGTTCTATCGGCGAAGGAGCTAGCTTGACCGAGTCGACAGCCGAACCAAAAGGTGTCGGAACCGATAGGGACGAGGAGCCAAAGGTCCCGCTCTTCAAGGCCGTATGGAATCCGCGCATGCTCATTTGCGTCTTCATTGGGTTCTCCTCCGGTGCGCCTTTCTGGTACGTGTATTCGCTCATCCCTTATTGGTTGCGTACGAACGACGTGAGCTTGATCAGCATTGGCTCACTCGCCATTCTCCAATTGCCGTTCAGCTGGAAGTTCCTCGTAGCTCCCTTGCTGGATCGATACGCGGTTTCGAGTTTCGGAAGACGCCGGACATGGATGCTTGCATCACAGATCATTCTCATGCTCTTGATTGCGGGGATGGGATTCTTCAATCCCAAACAAGAGATTTGGGGCATTGCGTATTTGTACTTTTTTGTGGTCTGTGGGGCCGCTCTTCAGGACATCGCCATCGACGCCTATCGGCGTGAGATCCTTCCGGACAACGAGCTGGGTCTTGGAAGCGCGTTCCACATCAACGCTTATCGCTATTCTTCCTTGGCCGTTTTCAGCCTCCCGGTCATCTTGTCTGCTTACATCGATTGGCGCTTGGTGCATATCGTCGCGGCTCTGTGCATGTTGCCCGGCTTGTTTTTGACGCTCTCCGTGACAGAGCCCGCGATCCACGGCTCGCCTCCCAAAACGCTCCGCGGAGCCGTTATCTTGCCTTTCAAGGAGTTCTTGTTCGAACGCCGCGGTGGCCTACCCAGGGCGCTCTCTGTGCTCGCGTTCATGCTGCTCTACAAATTTGGAGATACGCTTGCGACCGCGCTCATCACGCCTTTCTATGTTGACATGGGTTTCGGCGCATGGGAGATCGCGCTGGTGTCCAAGGGCGTCTCGCTCACCTCGGCGGGCGTGGGCATTTTTGCCGGCGGATTAATCATGTTTCGCGTCGGCATCAACAAGTCGCTCTGGATGTTTGGAGCGGTTCAGTTCCTTTCGATTCTGGGGCTCGCCTTTCTCGCGACACAAGGGCACAATATTTGGGTCTTGGTCGGTGCGGTGACTTTCGAATATCTGGGCGTGGGGCTCGGGACCTCGGCTTTAGTGGCCTTCATGGCGAGAGAATCTAACATTCGCTTCACCGCCACGCAGCTTGCTTTGTTTACGAGCCTCATGGCGCTTCCGAGGTCATTGACGGGGGTCATCACGGGGTTCATGGTTCAAGGCTTAGACTTGGGCTGGTCGCTCTTCTTCTTGTTCTGCGCCGTCACCGCGATACCAGGTCTGCTGCTCTTGCCCAAAATCGCTCCTTGGAACGAAAAAGAGGAGAGCGTCTAGGTCGATGCCTCCGAGGGGCCCGTCGAGGCTATAGGTCGCGTCCTTGGCGACGCGGTCGCGAAACGCACTTCGGAGGCTTTGCTTGAGCGCATCGGAGGCATGCGTATCGGAGATCACTTCGAGCGCCATGGTGAACTCGAGGACTACGCGCTCCATGTGGGCGATGGTCTCTTTGTTGGGCGCAGGGGCCTCGTGCGGAAGATAAAACGTGATGAGCCCGAGCGCGTCCTCGAGAGGTCCGGCCTCGCCGCGCACCTGGACCATCGGCTGGCCGCTGTCGACGATGGCCTAGGCTAGCGGGTGCCCGCCCGGCGTCTTTGCTCCGTCGAGCGAATCGACCTGGAGCCCGTGGCCCACGATTTGCTCGAAGTTGCCGTCGGGGCGGATGACGCTCAAAGATGCCTGGGTGCAGGGAGCATGGTGCAGAGCGAGTCAACGAGACCTTCGAGAAGAACTGGGGTTTCGTCAGGCGAGACCTCGAAGAGTTTCTTCGCGACATCCGCGACGACCGTGAACGCCTCCACGCGTTTTGCTTCGACCTCGGTCTTCTCACTCAGCTCGCTGATGTGGTCGGCGAGCCGCGACGCGGCTTCGCATAGCTTTCGACCATCGCATTAGCTGATTCGGTGTCGAGCTCGAGCGCTCCCGCTGCTGAGGCGTGGACCGGCGGGCTCGCGCCTCCACCGGGGCTAGACGCGGGCGAGTCGAGAGCGGGCGCAGGAAGCGGTTACACGACGGCGGACAGTTTAGGCGCTGTGACTTGAAAAATTATGGAAGGCGGGGGCTCGGATGGAGGATCGGGCACCTTTCCAGATTTCGCGAGATCTTCGAGCGTCGTCCCGAATATCTCGAGCAGCGTACGTGACGCCCACTCCTTTGCGGAGCGCGCGTCACCGAGGCCTTCTCCGATCTTGTAGCACGTCGCGAGCTCGTTCATTGTCCGCTCGAGCGCGGCGCCAAATGTTTCCAGAACGCCTTTACCTTCTGTCGCGACGGCGCTGAAGCTCGGTGCGTTGCGAGCATTCAAGCCGCGCTCCATGATCTTCATGTCCGTCGTGTCGGGGAGGTCGCGCTTGTTGTACTGGAAAACGATCGGGATCGTGGACGGCTCGATGCCGTGATCCAACAGGTATTCCGTCATCTCCTTCATGCTTTGGAGGTTTTTCTGCCAGCGATCCGTTGCCGAGTTGGCGACGAAAACAATGCTGTCGCGTTTTGGAGAAGCATCTTCCGCGTCGCGCCATAGAATTTCTGTCCGGGCACGGCGACGATTTGAAACCGGAGCTCGTAGCTCCGAAAGGCCGGTGTGCTGAGCGGGAGGAGGTCGAACAGGCTCGTTCGGTCTTGAGCTGTATTAACGGAGACGAGCTCCTGCCGGCGTTCCCCGCGAGCGAGACCGTGGATTGTCTGGAGCGTGGTGGTCTTACCACCCGCAGCTGGACCGTAGTACAAGATCTTGGCACGCAGGAAACGTTCTCTGTGATAGATTTCGACCAAAGTTTCTTTCCGCTCCTCAGCTGTCGGTCGTCACGGGCTCCCCGTGAATGGTGTCATAAGAGAGGCTGAAACGCCGCCTGGGACCCGTGAGCGCGTCGTAGACGTCGCAGTGGCTGTAAGGCTTCGAGTACAAGTACAAGCTCGCCGCGTTCTCGCCGAACGCCACAAGGTTCTCGACCGAGTGGGTCTCCGCTGGCCCGTCCAAGAAACCCGCGGAGCCGTCCATGGGCTCGCCGACGCGTTCCAGCCTCAACGGCTCCTCGGCAACGATGGCGTAATTCGAGAATCGTAATTTTCGGCGTTCGACGCGTGCCCAACAGAGCTCTCCCTCATGGCCATGAATCGGAGCTCTTTGGCCGGACGCCCAGCAAATGATTAGGAGCTCGAAGTCCTCATCTTTGTGGATAAGGTGTCTAGTATACCGGTCTTCGGCGTAGGAGACGTATGAATGGAGGGCACCTTCATCCAGAAGAGTTTGTGTCAAATAGGCGTCGACTTCTTCTTTTGGGAAAGTTCTAGCAGCCAAAGACTTCAGTTCGGTCAATAGCTCCTCGATTGTCACGTGACGCTGCAGCTACACTCCCTGCGTTCGATATTCTACAAAGCAAGGGTGAAGGGGATGCTAGGATCAAACGGCATTTGTGCCTGCATTGTCAAGAAGCATAAGCGCAAAAGACCTCCTGATCGCGCGCCTTTCTTGATGTGCCGATCGCCGCAGGTTACACTTTGCTTTCATGCCCCTTCGCTCCCTCCTGTTTTTCTTTCTTGCAGCGGCTTGCCCGAGCTTTGCGCTCGAGGGGCGCGTCGTGGATCCGGACGGGAAACCGATCATGGGCGCCTTGGTATCTTTGTTGGACCATACCGGGGCGGCCCGAACGGATCGCGACGGGCGTTTCGTGTGGACGCCCGACCCGTCTCTACCGTTTTACGTTCTCATCGTGCTTCCGGCTGGAACGTACATGGCGCCTGTCTACGTCGAGGCGCTGCCCGACGCGGGACCGCTCCTCATCATCATCGAGTCGTTCGTGTCCGAATCGGTCATGGTGGCGGGCGGCGCCGCGCCAAACATCGAAGCCCCGCCGGGGAGTGCGACGACGTCGTTTCCAGAAGAGAGGATTCAGGAGCGGCATTCGGCCCGCTTGACCGACGTTATTCAGAACGTTCCGGGGGCGGGGAGTCTTTCGGACTTGCACGCTTCGGTCCCATCGCTCCGAGGCTTGGCGCGGGGACGGACACTTCTTCTGCTCGACGGTGCGCGCGTTACGACCGAGCGGCGGGCGGGACCGAGTGCCACGTTTCTCGACCCGTTTTTCCTCGAAGGGGTCGAGGTGTCGCGCGGGCCCGGCTCGGTCGCCTATGGCTCGGATGCGTTTGGCGGGGTTATCCATGCGCGCACGCGGCGGGTTGCACCCGGCGCGCCAACGACCGTACGGGTTCGCGGAGCGCTCGGTGCGGGCTTGCCTGAAGCGACCGCCGGCGTGGAGCTGACCCACGGCCTCAAGGAGGGCGGCTTCGTCGTGCAGGCGCGCTACCGCAACTTCGAGGAATATCGAAGTCCCGAAGGGGTCGTGTTCAATTCTGGAGCGACCGATAAAGGTTTTCTCGGGCGCTTCGCGCATCGCGTCGGGCACGGTGATTTCTCTATTGGATGGCAAACCAATCTCGGCCGGAACACGGGACGCCCGGACTCGCGAGGCGAAGCCTTTCAAACGTCCTATCCGGAAGAGAGCTCGAACCGGTTGACGATGTCCTACGACCTCGATCCCACGGCCGGGTTTACACGTTTGGGGTTTCAAGGGTTTTGGGGGAATTATCGGCTCGTTACCGAGCGCCTCATGAACGCGCGCTCAGCGGAGCCCAAGAGCGAGAGTCTCGCCGATGTGAGCGCGAAGGACTTCAGCTTTCGGGGCTTTGCCGTACGGCCACTCGGCCGCGCACGCTGGGAGCTGGGCGTCGACATCTACGGCCGATACGGACTCGACGCTCTGAGCTCGCTCACTTTGTTCGACCGCCACGACCAGATCCTGCGGCAAGTCGAAGACGTCTCGGTCGAGAACGCGCGCCGCTTGAACAGCGCCGTCTATACGAGCGGTGAAATGCTACTCGGCAACCGATGGTCTCTCGGGGCAGGCGCGCGCGTCGACCGAGTGACCACGGTGAACGAAGGCGGCTTTCTCGGCGACCACACGACCGAGAACACGGCGCTGTCCGGCTATGGTTCCATCAGAGTCGAGTTGGCGAGGGGACTGAGCTTGACGGGCCAGCTCGCGCGCGGCTTTCGTGACCCGATGCTCTCGGACCGATATTTTCGCGGTATCACCGGGCGCGGTTTCATCACGGGGAACCCGAACCTCGGACCGGAGCAAGCCAATCAATTCGACGCGTCGCTGCGCTACGGCCGCGGGCCCGTTCGTTGGGCGGTGTTCGGCTATTTTTACCGCCTCTCGGATCTAGTGGAACGATTCGAGAGGCGGGATGATTTTTTCCTTTTCCGAAATCGAGGTGAGGCTGACATCCGCGGGCTCGAAGCGGAACTGCAGGCCGAATTTTTGGATGGGCGTTACAACTTGGAAGTGGCGACCCACTGGTCACGCGGCAACACACGTGATGACGACGCGCCCATCGATGACATCCCGGGTGTGAACTTGAAATTCGACCTTCGTCGCAACCTTGCGGACAGCCGAGGCTATGCCCATATGCGGGTGGCGGTTTACGTGCGCGACGAGCGTCCCGGACCGACAGAGATGGTGACGCCGAGCTTTACGACGGTAGACCTCGGTGCGGGCTGGCGCCTCTCACCGAATGTCGAGCTGCGAGGTACCGTTCGAAACCTGTTCGACACAACCTATTCAGTGAGCCCCGAGATTCGCGCGGTTTTTGCTCCCGGTATCAACGCGGTCATCGCCATCGTAGGAGAGTTCTGAAGGGAAGGCATGAGGGATCTGTTCTAACTAACTACCGATGATGTTCGAATCCGGTCGTCGCCTAGGGGACTACGAGATCGTCGAGACTCTCGGTGTGGGCGGCATGGGTGAGGTCTAACGCGCCACCGATAGGAAGCTGAAGCGCGAGGAAGCGATCAAAGTATTGCCCGAGGCGTTCGCGCAGGATGCGGAGCGGATGAAGCGCTTCGAGCGCGAAGCTCAGTTCCTCGCCTCGCTGAACCATCCGAACATCGCCACCCTCCATGGGCTCGAAGAGCACGATGGCATCCACTTCCTCATCATGGAGGTTGTCGAAGGCGAGACGTTTGCCGAACGTCTGACACGCGGTGCGCTCTCGGTCGACGAGGCACGTTCTATCGCGAAGGACATCGCCGCGGCCCTCTAAGAGGCTCACGAAAAAAGGCATCGTCCACCGGGACCTGAAGCCCGCGAACATCAAGATCACACCCGAAGGACGTGTGAAGGTTCTGGATTTCGGGCTCGCCAAGGCGTTTGGCGAGGATACTGCGCCGGCCGACAACTCGCTGTCGCCTACGATCACCCGCGACGCGACCCGGGCCGGCGTCATTCTTGGAACAGCTGCGTATATGAGTCCCGAGCAGACGCGCGGGAAAACCGTCGACAAAAGAAGCGACATCTTTTGTTCGGTTCTGTGCTCTACGAGATGCTGACGGGTGCTCTCGCGTTCGAGGGCGAGATGATCTCCGACGTTCTGGCAGCCGTCATCAAGACCGAGCCGGAGTTGAGTCGTGTTCCCGCTGTGATTAGGCCGCTCGTTAAGCGCTGCATGGACAAGGACCCCCACGAGCGTTTTCGCGATATCGGGGACGTCCGTTACGAGCTAGCGCGGTCGCCGTCTTCACCAAGCGCCTATGTCACCCCACGCGCACCGCGCTCACGGTGGCCGATGGCTGTCGGCGCCGTCGCGGCTTTCGTTTTCGGCATCGTATTGTGGTGGACAAGTGCTCCGACGCCGAGCCCAATGCCTTTGATTCGCGCCACGGTACTGCCCCCGGATGGTACTTTGATCTGTGAACTCGCCCTTTCGCGCGATCGACGCTGTCCCCATGGAAGGAACCGAGGGTGCGCGACTGCCTTTCTGGTCGCCTGAAGGTCGGTCCGTTGGTTTTTGTTTTGCGGACAACGCGCTCAAGATTGTGAACGCGTCGGCTGGCGCACCACGAACACTTACTACCGCTTCCGACCCAGCAGGCGGGACGTGGAACGATGTGGGCGTCATTCTCTACGCCAGCGATCCCGGCGGCCTTCTGTACCGGATCGACCCGGCGGGGGGGGGGGGCGACGCCCGTGACGACGCGACGAGATGAGGGTCAGCATAGGAACCCGATATTTCTCCCCGATGGCCGGCACTTTTTCTTTAACGCGAGCCGTACCATTTTTCTCGGCGACGTCGAGACTGGAGTCGTGCGCGAGCTCATCGAAGGTGCGTTCGGATCTAACTACGCGCCTCCGGGGTTTGTTTTCTTCATGCAACCGCGAAGTGGCGGCGCTCTCTTCGCGCAGCGATTCGACCCGATCGCCCCGCAACTTCTGGACGAGTCCCGATCGCTCATCGAAGGTATCTATACCGGTACAGGGCGACCCCGATATACCGTCTCTGCCACGGGACTTCTCGCCTATCTCGCACAAGAGGAAGAAGGCGTGAAGTTGTGGATGGATCGCCGGGTCGTCGAGCTCGCGAGGAAAGCTGTACCCGACGACGCGGCGGGCTGGATGTTTCGCATCTCCCCGAGTGGGAACGAAGTGGCGTTCAGCGGCTGGGGGTCGGGGGTCTTGGAGTTGGAGCGGAGTATCTTTCAGGCTGAACATCTCGGCCCCTCGCGAAGTGCCACAGAGGTTCCCGACATGGTCGCCGGAAGGATCACGGATTGCCGATCAGACGCGGGTGCTGCCTGAGCGGGTCCTGGAGATCCGCATTGTGGCGAAAAATGGCAGCAGCGACGAAAGACTCATCCGTTGGGAAGCCGGCGCGATTGAAGACCTCGATTGGTCTCCCGACGGTCAGACGCTTCTCGTAGCGGCGACGGATCCCGAAACTGATCGAAACATGCAGCTATGGGCCGTTCGAGTTGACGATGGTTCGACCGACTTGTGGCTGGCCGTTGACGGTGACGTTGGCGAAGGACGGTTTTCACCAGATGGAAACTGGATCGCCTATAGCTCAGACAAGACCGGCGTGCCGGAAGTTTATGTTGTGTCCTTTCCGGAAGCGGGTCGCCCCATGCGGGTGTCTACCGCCGGAGGCAGCACGCCCGCGTGGCGCGCCGACTGGCGAGAGCTCTTCTATCTCGAGCTTACGGGGGCTCCCATGGCCGTCGATGTTGACGGCACCGATTCGTTGGAGTTTTCGCGCACGAGGGACTGTTCCATGTGACGGATAGGAATCCAAGTGGAGAACGCACTCGCTACGACGTGACTCCGGATGGGCAGCGATTCCTCGTTTCACCCAGGGTACCGCGATCGCTCAGGCTCGTGCAGCAGTGGCCGCTGCTTTTGCACGAGTAGGTCTTGGAGCTCGTGTCTACGGGAAGCCCCCCGGGCTTCCTTGGATGAGACGGGCGTTGTGGATGGCGGCGTAGCTATAAGCCACCATCAACGCGACACGAAGCCTAGCGCGAGCTTCGGCTTTCCGTCGCGTATGAGACGCTCGCTCGCCCAGTACACGACCGCGGGACCCACGACATGGGTCGCGACGCGGAGGCCGCGCTGCGACGCGGCGGGATTCGCCTCGTGCAGACCTTGCGACAGGCCCCACTCCGTTGTGGCGATATCGGCTGCGGACGCGGCGAACATCCCGACGCCGCTCGCGCGAAAAAACACGGAGCGCCCGTCGTCAATGATGAGGTCGCCGTCGGGGGAGGGTAGACGGAACGACTCGAGGTCGCTTTCGGTAGGCTCGAGCGGGCGGGTTTGTTGCGGGTTGTCCTTTTCGGTGTCGTCAGCGAGAGTGACACCCGTGACGGCGAGGATCGAACATAGGGTGCGGGCCATGGAAAGCTCAGGGGTGGGACCGAGAAGCACGGAGGGGGAGTGCGGCTAGGTCTTTTTTGGAGGGTTCCCGCAAAGATGATACCGGACCGCGCGAAGTGCTATCGTCCAGTGGGCACCGCACTTACGAAATGGAAAGCGAACGCATATAGTGGGGTGAAGCCCACAGAAGCGGAGAAGAGCCCTACGCGTCGAGGTTGGCCAGGATCTCGTCGGGGTGGGCGCCGGCGTCGACCTGTGGGTAGGCCTTGCGCACGTTTCCGTCCGCGCCGATCAAGTAGCTGACCCGCTTAGCGTGAGACGCGCTCTCGTCGTCGCAAGCTCCATAGGCCAAACCGACCGATCGGTCGGTATCGCAAAGAAGCGGGAAGTTGAACCTGAACTTCTCCACGAACGCCTTGTTCTCGTCCACAGTGTCGAAGCTCACGCCGAGGACGTAGACGTTCTTGTCGTTGAACTGCTGGTTGTTGTCGCGGAACCCGCAACCTTCGAGCGTTCACCCGGGGGTGTCGGCCTTTGGGTAGAACCAGAGGATGACGTTCTTGCCCTCGTAGTCGCTGAGGCGCACGGTCTCGCCTAGATGGTTCTTCACTTCGAAAGGCGGGGCTGGTTGACCTACTAGAATCATCTTAGCTTCTCCGGACTCTCTGAAGAAGGGCTCGCTGCGACCTTGGGGTCACGCCTCTCGAAGTCGCTCCAGGCGACCTTCTGGCGTACATGCAGCGAGCGAAACAACACGCGACCCTGAAGGTAGAAATTGGCGCGTTCGGGCAGCCAGATGTCGATGTTCTCACTCACCGGTTGACGCATGAAGGTTCCCTTCATCTGAGAGATCGAGCCGAGCATACCACACCAGAGCCTGACGCGATCCGTGAGCTCGAACTCGATCCGCGCGATTTGGTACGTTTCCGCGTAGACCCAGAGAGAGCCCACGGTTTTATTGAGCAGGCGGTCCATGCGCTTTTTCTGCGGGAGCTTTCCGGGCTTGGGCTTATAGGACAAGACGTAGGTCTTGCGACCAGAAAAATCGCGGATGTCGTCGAGCTCAAAGTCATAACGAGCGATGAGCTCTTTATTGAAATCGACGCGCTCTTCGGCATCGTCGTGTCGCGCTTGGCCTTTCGCGATCTTCTTGCGAAAGTTTCGCTCGCACTTGGCTTCGCGCTTCAGCTCTTTCTCGGTGAGCGGCTTTCTGTCTTTCTCGACGAGACGTCCATAAGCAACGTCTTAGATGTGATTGCTTTCGAAAAGGCGCTCCTCGACTTCTTTGACGTCGCCTTTCTTGTCCAATGTTTCGGTGACGCTCAGAAACAGGTAGTCGTATTTGACTTCGTTGCCGGCTTCTTCGTGCAGGCGTTGAACCTCGACCGCTCTTTCGAGGTTCTCGTCGACACTCGGAGCGTTCCCGAGCGCTCCAGCGAGAAGCAGGGTAAGCAGCATCGACCCGGATTGTCAGGTTCAGGCGAGAATGGCCTTCACGCCGGAAACGGCACGCTCGACGTGCTCCATCGTGTTGTAGACGTGGGGGCACAGCCGGAGTCCGCCGGTCTCAGCACCCGCAATGCCGTGCTCTTCGTAGAGTCGATTCAGGGCTTCGCGGCTCTTGCTACGCTCGACTTCAATGATGCAGACGCCGCCCGAGAGCTTCGGGTCCTCGGGCGTCACGAGGGTGAAGCCCGCATCGACGAGCCCGGCTTTGAGTGCCGAGGCGAGCTCCGTCAAGCGTGCTTCGACCTGGGCCGCGCCAATGGCGTTATGGAAATCCACTGTCGTGCCGATGGCCGCGAGACACGCGTCGTCACGTTGGCCCAGCGATTCGAATTTGCGGGCGCCGGTGGGGTCGGGGTCGACGTCGTCACCCCACCCCGGAGCGACGATGTTCGGCCAAATGCGCGGGATGTCCGACGCTTTGACATAGAGCACACCCGCTTCTTTTGGCCCCATGAACCACTTATGCGCCGAAGCGGAATAAGAGTCGCAACCGATGTCGCGAAGATTTAAGTCGAGTGCGCCCCAGCTCTGCGCCCCGTCGACATGAACGTAAACGCCTTTGGCGTGCGCCGCCTCGACGATCTGTTTCGCGGGAAGGTGGATGCCGCTCACGTTCGATACATGCGTGATCGACAGCACTTTGGTCTTTGCCGAGAGAGCCGAGATGAAGGTGTCGATGAGATCTTGGGAGCTCATCGGATGCTTCGGTGTCGAAACGCGTTTTATGGTAAGCCCGAAACGCGCTGCCCTCACGTCCCAGGCAACGTTATTCGTGGGGTGATTTTGGCTCCACAGCACGACCTCGTCGCCCTCTTCGAGAGATAGGCCGTTATTGATGGTGTTGTTCGCCTCGCTCGTGTTGCGCACGAGGGCGATTTCGTCAGCGGAGACGCCAAGCTGTTTCGCGACTTTCTCCCGGGAGGCTTCACGGAGTCCACGGAATTTTGCTCGGTTGTTGAACGAGCAGTCGCGGTCGATATCTGCGGTTAGCTCCGAGACACGCTCCGATACCGCCCGCGAAGATGGGCACAAATTGGCGGCGTTCATCGGGACTTTTTTCTCGCTGAAAGAAAACTGCGCGCGAACGAGATGCCAATAGGCTTCGCCGTCGACGGACGTTTCCGCGAGCGTCGACGCTTCACTGGATTCGAGAGCGATGGGCAAAAGGGCCACCGATGCGGCGACTTCTTTGAGAAAGGACCGCCGAGAGTTCATTGGAGCCTCCTTCGATCTGCCGAGAAGCGATCGTTGCCAGGATGGTAGCGCATTTGTCACGCTCTCGTCTCGGGCACCTTGGATGGAAGCGGTGGCGCGAGGACGCGGAAAAGAGTCGGGGACAAGGTCGCAGTGACTACGGCCAGCAAGATGGCGATGGTGCGGTCTTCTGTCGAGAGAAGACCGAGCTCCACGCCGACGGTGGCGACCGCGATGATGAGGCTCAGTCGCGCGGACAGGAGGACGCCCGCGGCGGCGCACCGGACTTGGCGCGGCCAGTTCTGATGCGAGCCTTAACGAACAGCTGTGGGGCCATTCACCCCTACTGCTACTATCGTCGTAGGAGTGAGCTCGCAAAACTACTCCACTCGCGATCCGAGCTTGAGCACGCTGGTGACGTGCGCCGGGGGGGGTGGCGGAGCGAGCTACTTGGATCCGTAATGCCTGTGCGTGAGAGAATCGGCGGGTGATGTGGCTGGCTATGTTGCTTGTCGTGCTCGGTGCGGCGCAAGACGAAGGTGGCTCGGGTCTCACTCGGATAGACGGCATCCGTGTTGGGCACCACACGCTCGAAGAGCGGCCGACGGGGTGTACGGTCATTCTCACGGTAGAGGGTGCTGTGGCGAGCGTCGATGTGCGCGGTTCGGCGCCAGGAACGCGCGAGACGGATTTGCTGGACCCGATCAACACCGTAGAGCGCGTACATGCGATCGTGTTGTCGGGCGGGAGTGCTTTCGGCCTCGATGCCGCTTCCGGGGTCGTTCGCTTTCTCGACGAGCGCGATATCGGTTTTGACGTCGGCATCGCCAAAGTGCCGATCGTTCCGGCGGCGATACTCTTCGACCTTGACGTGGGCGGTAAGCCAGATATCCGGCCCGGTGCGGATTGTGGCTATAAGGCGGCCGAGAAGGCTACGGCAGGGAAGATCGCCGAGGGAAATGTCGGCGCTGGGGCCGGCGCGACGGTCGGAAAGAGCGTGGGGTCGGCCCGCGCGATGAAGGGGGGGATAGGTAGTGCCGCTATCGAGCTGCCGAACGGCTTGATCGTCGCGGCACTCATGGCGGTCAATGCGGTGGGTGACGTGGTCGACCCGGCGATCGGTGAAGTTGTCGCGGGCGTGCGGACCGAAGATGGGACAGCGCTTGCCGATGTCCGCAAGCTGCTGCGCTCCGGCGCTCTCATCGGGGGGAGGCGCGGTAGGAACACTACGATAGGTGTCGTGGCCACCAACGCGCGGTTGACGAAAACCCAGGCGAACAAAGTCGCGCAGATGGCGCATGATGGATTGGCGCGTGCGATCTACCCGGCCCATACGCCTTCGGACGGCGACGCGATCTTTGCGCTCGCGCTCGGTGGGTGGTCGGGCGACGTCAACCTATCAGTGATCGGTGCGCTGGCCGCCGAGGTGACATCGGAGGCGATCTTGAGCGCGGTGCGCCACGCGGAGAGCATCGCGGGATTTCCCTCGGCCGCGGAGCTTCGTTGAATCTCTACCTCGCCGCCATCCTCGGTTATTCGGGTCTGCTGATCGTCATCGGTCTTTTTGTGGGCCGCGGCGTCAAGAGCACCGATACCTTCTTCGTCGCGGGTCGCAATCTTGGCCCCGTGCTGCTTTTTTCCACGCTTCTCGCGGCGAATATAGGGGCGGGCTCGACGATGGGAGCCGCGGGGATCGGTTATGCACGCGGCCTCGTTGGCTGGTGGTGGGTTGGCTCCGCCGGGCTCGGAACGCTCTTGCTCGCGTTTTGGGTGGGCCCGCGGGTGTGGCGACTCGCGAAAGAGCACGACCTTCAGACGGTTGGGGATCTTCTCGAGCTTCGCTACGGCGGCGCGGTCCGCGGTGTCGTCGCAGTACTTCTCTGGGTTACGACCCTCTTCGTGCTCGCGGCGCAGCTGATTGCGGTCGCTATCGTGCTCCAGAGCGTGGCCGGCATCCCGAAGTTTTATGGCTGCCTCATCGGAGGCATCGTTGTCTCCGCTTACTTCACTGCGGGCGGTCTCTTATCTTCCGCATGGGTGAACCTTGTGCAGTTGGTCGTGCTCACCGCGGGCTTCGTTTGGATCGTGCCGGCGGCACTCGACTCGGTGGGTGGCTTCAGTGGTTTGACGATAGAAGCGGGCTACACGGATATTTGGCAAGGCGGCGGCCCCGCGCTCTATTACATGGCGCTTCTCGTTCCCGCCTTCATTATCTCTCCCGGGCTCGTGCAGAAAGTCTATGGCGCGCGGGATGAGCGCACCGTGCGCATTGCCGTCGGCGCTGCTGGACTGGCTTTGATGCTCTTTGCCTTTTTGCCGGTACTCCTCGGAATGGTGGCACGCGTTCACTTTCCCGAGCTTTCGACGCAGGCACTAGCGCTCCCGACCTTGCTCGTTCGCGAGATGCCCATAGCGCTCGGCTGTCTCGGGCTCGCGGCCGTTTTCTCGGCGGAAGTGAGCTCGGCGGACGCGGTCCTTTTCATGCTAGCAACGTCGCTCTCGCGCGATCTCTATCGGCGCTTCGTGCGGCCCGACGCTTCCGATGCTGACGTCTTGCGGGTCGCGCGCGGTGCAGCGCTCGTCGGCGGTCTCCTCGGCGTCGTGTTCGCCATCGCGTTCGAGACCATCATCGGAGCGCTCACGGTGTTCTATTCTTTTCTGAGCGTTTTGTTCTTCGTCCCCGTCATCGCCGCACTCTACACGCGGCGAGCTGGACCTCCTGAGGCTCTTGCGGCCGTTGGGCTCGGCATCCCGGTCTTAATCGTCGTCGACGTGATGACTGCTGGCCAGGGCTTTGGCATCTGGAACCCGACGCTCATCGGCCTTCTTGTGAGCGGAGTTGCCTTCATCAGCGTCTTTACTGTCAGGAGAAAAGAGTAACGATGTTTCGTTTGGATGACCAGGTCGTATCCGTCGTCGGTGCGGCGTCCGGGATTGGAGAAGCGGTGGCGCTAGCGGCCGCGGCGAAAGGGGCGCGGGTGGTGCGCTCGACTCAACGAGGAAGGGTTGAAGTATGTTTCTACGCGCATCCTTGAGCGTGGCGGGCGGGCCGAGTCGTTCTTTCTCGATATTCGAGACGATGACGCGGTCGAGAAAGTATTTGCGGATGTCGGAAAGCTAGACGGAGTTGTCAGCACGCCGAGCATCAACGTACGCAAGCGCATCCTCGACTATTCCGACGAGGAGTTCGACCGCGTGCTCGACGTAAATTTGAAAGGCAGCTTCCACGTGCTCCAGTCCGCGGGAAGAGTTATGTCGAAGCAAGGTCGCGGCAGCATCGTCGTCTTTTCGTCGATCCGCTCGCTCGTCGTCGAGCCAGGTCAGGCCGTCTACGAGGCGACCAAGGTAGGCATCGTGCAAATGGCTCGCACCCTCGCATGCGAGCTCGGGAGCTCGGGAGCTCGGGGGTTCGCGTGAACGCGGTGGCTCCCGGGGTCGTCGAGACGCCACTGACAGCGCCGATTCGAGACAAGCCGGAGTGGTATCCGGCCTACGCGGAGAAGAGCGTTCTCGGGCGATGGGCGCGTCCCGAGGAGATGGCGGGGCCCACGGTGTTTCTTCTCTCCGATGCCGCCAGTTATGTGACGGGAACCGTGCTTTTCGTAGACGGCGGGTGGACCGCCGCGGATGGCCGCTTCACGCCTCCTTAGCTTGATCGAGTCGAAGGTCGCTTAGTCGCTTTACTTTCCAACGACCGAGTCGTACACTCGGTGCGGCAGGTCACCCGATAGTGGCCCGACACACCCCGCAACCCGCGGGATAACATCATCTAGAACTGAGAACTCGTTAGAAGCCCTTATGAACATATTACTGTACAACCCCGACAATGGGGTCACAAACAACTTCATGCCGCATCTCTGGATGTTTCTGCTGAAGTCCTTGACACCGCCAGGGCATCGGGTTTTCCTCATCGACGCCAACGCGCGGCCAATGTCGGAGTCCGACTTGGCCGCGTTCGTCAAAGACAACGATATCGAGCTCGTGGGGGTCGGCGCGATGACACGCATGGCGGCGCGCGCGTACCGCGCGGCGGACGCCATTCGGGGTGCCGGCGCCAAGGTGGTGTTCGGCGGCCCCCACGTCACCGAAGTACCCGACGAGCCTCTCGGACGGACCGATGAGCCCAGGCACGCGGATGCCATCGCACTGGGTGAAGCCGATCAGACCTGGCCCCGGATAGTTGAAGACGCGGCGCGGGGACAACTGAAGGAAATCTACGAGCCCGTCGATGCCTCGGGCGTTGAAGTCAAGCCGGACCTGGCCGACTATCCGAGAATCCCCTGGGACACGCTGGACCTGGATCAGTTCAACTTGATTCCGTCACCGCTGCACCCGTTACTGAAGAAACTGGGTTGGTGGAAATCTCTGCATGTCGTTCCGCTCGAATCCGGCCGGGGCTGCCCCTACGGCTGTGACTTTTGCACGGTGACCGGATTCTTTGGCGACTCGATCCGTTTCCGGACGGATGAAAGCGTCGTCGAAGAGCTCCTGCTCATCAAGGAGCGGGCGAGGCAAGACAGCGGCATGATCGCGGTGTTCTTCATCGACGACAATTTCGCCATCAACGTCAAGCGCACCAAGTCGCTGCTGCGGGCGATCATCGCGGCTGACGCTATCGTCCCGTGGGTTGCGCAGATCAGCATCAACCTGCTCCGCGACGAAGAGCTGCTCGACTTGATTTCCGCCAGTGGCGGCCGGTGGATATTCATCGGAATGGAATCGATCGACCCGGCCAATTTGAAGGCGGTCAACAAGGGCTTCAACAAGCCAGCGGAGTACGAAGGCATCCTGCACAAGTTGGCGGACCGCGGGCTGTACGCCATCACCTCTTTCATTTTCGGGATGGACGGTGACACTCCGGGCGTAGCCTCACGCACGCTGGATCAGATCGAATCCTGGCCGCCAGGTTTGCCTGTGTACGGCCTGTTAACCCCGTATCCCGCGACGCCGCTCTACGATCGGCTGTTAAAGGAAGGGCGTCTGACGCGCCCGAAACACTGGCTCGACTTCCGCCCGTTCAGGATGGCGTTTACGCCAAAGGACATCACGGTCGACGAGTCGGAGGCGGAGGTGCGTAGTGCCTGGGCACGGTCCTACTCCCGCGCCTCCATCAGCAGGTCGCTCCGGAAGATCAAGCACCGTCCGTTCGGCGAACGGGCGACGATATTCGGCGCTGCGTTGGCGTTTCGGGGCATCTTCTTCCCTCAGGTGAACAAGCGAGACTGGGTGGTGCTGCTCCTTCAGCACTCCCGAACCATAGTCGGATTGGTGCTCGAGGGCTTGTGGATGAGCTTTAGAAGAAAACCCAAGCCTAAGTTGCCAGCACCGGTTCAGGCCCCGCCTGTGTCGGTCGAGCTCCCCGTTCCCCCGCCACCGGTCGAAAATCGCGAGCCCGTTTTGACGAGCGACGAGCGATAAGACTCGCGTTCGGGAGAATTTTACTCAGCCAGTCAACTACTATCGTTGTGCCTATCTCCTGGGAGCTTAGCGGGGAGGGACGACCAAAGGGTTCACTTTTCTTTTGCTGCGACGGTACACGCGAAAGTCTTTCTGGTCCACAGTGATGACGGCATGAGATGGATGAAGCTCGCTCACCCGAACCAGACAGAGGTCCGCCAAGTCGGGCTTCCGATTGGTGTAGCGGATCGCCAAAGCTTCGAGCTGCGGAAGGTGCTCGTTGCATTCGAACGCGACCGTCGTCAGCCCGTCCCTGATCATGGCTAGAACGACGCCGACATTCTGCAGATGAAATGACGTTTCGGCCAGAACGGCCTCGCATGTGAGCACTGGAGGCGAAACCTGTTCGGCTACTCTACAGCCCAGTCGTGATGGCGATCGTTCCGGTTCGCGCAAGCGACGAGGAAGCCCGTGTCTACGATCCCCTTCAAGGTCGCGAGAACCCTTTTCGCTCTGAAAGGTCCTTGGGACCATCTACGGTCCCTGTAAGTCGCAGGAACTCTCGATCGTCGGCGCCTGCCTTAACGCGTTCCAATTGATCGCGTACGATTTGCCCTTGAGATAGGCCGGTCCGTTTCGCATAGTCTTCCAACAAAGCGCGAGCTCCCGTGTAAGGCGAATCGTTAGTGTATGACTCATACTCAAATAGTGTATTACAACGTGGGAAACGAGCTAGCGAAACTTCTCTCTGGACCATGCTACATAAGGGCGGCAGCGGCGAGCGCAGCGAGCACGGTGGCACCCACCGTGGGCCACCCTCGCGCCGAGGTATCGTCATCGGGCTGTTTTCCCCCTGTAATCCGTGCCATTTGCGTTCCCTCTGCCATGGAATACGCGTTGGCGACAACCCGCCACTTTTTTTACACGTATAAAAGAACGCCCTTGGTGGGGCAGTCCGTGGCGGCTTCGAGGGCGCGCTGGTAGAGCGCTACTTGGCTGCGATACGCCTCTTCGGACATGTCGACTCGGAGATCGGTCTTGAAATCCACGATCGTCCACGAGGTGTCGGGGTCGGCGCGAAAGATGAGGTCGGCGATGCCTTCGATGAGGCGTCCATCCGCCGCGCGCTCGAGCAGCGGCGTCTCTCGGTAGCACTCGGCGGCATCGCGCGCGGCCGCAAGTATAGGATGGGCGAGCGCCTGGGTCACGGCCTCGAGAGCGGCGGCGGTCTCCGTCTCCGTGGCGCCAAACATGCGGGCAAGGCTTCGTCCCAGCGGCTCGAGATCACTCGGCTCCGCGAGAGCCGTCCGCGCGAGAAGCTCATGCACGAGCGAGCCGAAACGTTTCCCCGTGGGGCGCTGTGGGTCACGTCCGGACACCTCGGCAATCTCGACGCTGGAAGCGCCATCGACCGCGGCCTGGTCTTCGTCGACCAGACGGGTGACGCTCGTCACGCGGTGGCTCGGCACCGCACCATTCGCAAGACGGCTTTCGCGATTGACGGACCAGCTCTCGTGCTCGCGTGCCCCTTTCGTCGGGCCATCCGATTCCTCGCCTTTTAGAATCCAATAGCGCCGAAGCCCGGGCTTTGTCGCGGTCTCGCGCTCGAGATGATGCGGATCCCACCAAACGACGCGGTGAGGGCCGCTGCGCGGCTTGTGAAGCCCGGGGCGGATGCCTTCTCCGGGCATCACCTCGGAACGATCGCCACGCTCGATAACGCACTCCTCACCCGTGAAACGAGGACATCCCGAAGGGATGACCGGAAGGCGTTGCGTTTTGAGCGTCGGGTAGAGGGCCGGGAGAATCGGTCCCACCCAGCCCTTGTCTTGGGCACGATCCGCCACCACTGGCGTGACGAGCACGTCCCTTGCCCGCGTCGCGGCGACGTAGAGGAGCCTCAAGCTCTCCGCGGCATCGCGCTCGCCTTCGGCTTGCTCGTTGTCGAGCAGTTCCCAGGGCGTCCCCCCGGCGAGCCTCACGGCGAAGATCTTGCGTTCGGAGTCGACGTGACACGATGCGCCCAGCGAAAAATTGCACGTGATGTCGCAAAGCACGATAACGGGGAACTCGAGGCCCTTGGCTTTGTGCACCGTCATCAGGCGCACCCCCTCGACCCCGTCTTCGATGAGCGGCTGCTCGTTCGGGTCGCCTTTTTCTGCGAGCCCGTCCAGGTGCTCGACGAAGCCCCGAAACGAAAGCCCGCCGGTCTCCTCGAAATTGCGCGCGAGCTGCATGAGGCGAAGCACGTTGGCGAGAACTTGATCGCCCGCTTGCCAGAGCGCGAAACCGGCTTGAGCGCGCGTTTCGTCCAGGAGCTCGCGGATGGTGAGCGCGATAGGGCGGAGGTTCCGGCCACGATGTAAGCGCGCGAGCACGTCGAGTGCTTTCTGCACATCTCCCGAGGCTTCTTCCGTCTGACGAAAAGGATGGAGCGGACCGTGCGCCGTCCGAAACAGGAAAAGGTCGTCGTCGGAAAGACTGAAGAGCGGCCCGCGCAGAGTGGAGAACACCGAGAGCTCGTCATCGGGCCGTTCGATCGCCGTGAGCGCGACGCGCATCGCTTCGATCTCCTCACGTTGATGGAAGCCGCGCCCTCCAATCAGCACGTGTGGCACGTCCAAGCCTTGTAGCTGTTCGGTGTAGGGCTGCGTGATCGAGCGCCCGCCACTGACAAAGCGACGGAAAAGCAAACAAACGTCCGACGGGGTGACAGGTCTCGGCTCCGTGCTCGTGCGAGAGGTGACTAGCCAGCCGCTTTCCTCGACGAGCCAGCGTACCCAAGCGGCGACCGCGTTGGGCTCGGAGCGCGCCATCGCATGTTGAGTCAAATAGCCCCTGTCGCCGTAAGGCCGTGCGATGGGAAGCGCCACAAGCGCCGGTTGATCCGCGATCCCAAGCCGGTGAGGCTTGAGGGGCACATATTCGGCTTGATGGTTGTGCTCGGTGCGCTTCATCACCACCGCCATGGCACTGTTGACCATCTCTTGGATCTCGGGTACCGAACGAAAGCTCACGCTCAGATATAGCGGCTTCGCACCCGCGGAGACGAGCTGGCGCTTGACGGTTTGATAGAGCGAGACATCGGCGCGGCGGAAACGATAAATGGACTGCTTCGGATCGGCGACGATGAAGAGCTTCCCGGGAACGGGTCGTACTTTCCTCCACTGATCCTCGCCGGGCGCGCTCGAGGCGAGGAGGACCAGAATTTCGGCTTGCAGAGGATCGGTGTCCTGGAACTCGTCGACGAAGATATGGGAGAAGCCGTCCTGGAGCTCTTTTCGAAGCTCGAGATGATTGCGCAGCATGTCGCGCGTCTGGATCAGCAAGTCGAGAAAGTCGAGACGACCCGCTTTGTTCTTCGCGTCCTGGTAGTTCGCCACGACTTCTTGAAGCTCGTTTTGTAGATGGGCGGCGCGGTCGGCCGCCGCGTGCTTCTTGAAATCGGCCATGGCGTCCACGAGCGACTCTCGCTCCGAAAGAATGCGCTCCCGAACGCCGCTTTCGCTATAGGCGCTACGGCCTTTGTGCCGTCCGAGCTTGATGGCTGGTAGGCTATGCTCGAGCGCGTCGTAGTCGCGCTTGCCGCTGACTTGTTCCTGGCCCTGTAGCTCCTGGATGAAGCTTCTTAGGCTCTCTAGGTCCATAAAAAGGTAGTCGCGCTGGCTATACGGATTCTCCGCCATCTCCGCGAGGCGTAGTGCGCGCTCGATGAGGTCATCGATCATGCCCTCGCGATCGAAAGCGCGAATTTCCCAAAGTGTCGGGAAGTCCCGGATGTCGATGAGCGAGCGTCCGGCACGATGGAGTTCGTCGATGGGGCCCTGGTCACGAAAAGGGCGTTTGCGGAGAAGCCGCCTCACACCCGGGGGAGGATCGGCGAGCTTCTCTTCGAGCCAGCGATCGAAGACTCGGCTGAAAATGCGCTCGGTCTCGTCTTCCGTCGAGACTTCGAACAGAGGATCTACCTGAGCCTGGATTGGGTGCTCCTTCAACAAATCCGAGCAGAAGCCGTGGATGGTTCCAATATGGGCCTGCTCGAGCTGGAGCAGCCCACGATCGAGCCGGGCCACAATATCGGTCGCGTCGTTCTCGATTGCGATGGAACGAGTGGTCTCCAGCTCGCCGCGAAGACGTAGCTTGAGCTCACCCGCCGCCTTCTCTGTAAAAGTGACGGCCACGAGGCTCGGAAGCTCGCCGCGCCCCGTTTTGATGATCTCGATGATCCGTCCCACGAGCGCCGTTGTCTTACCCGTTCCCGCGGCGGCCTCCACCACGAGTGTCGTGTCGAGGTCGTTCTGAATGGCGTCGCGCGCGGCCTGGTCGTTGAGTGGCTCGCTCATGTGAGATTCCGCAGCCAGTTGAGAGGCGAAAGCCGAGGGTCCGCTTGCTTGTGTTTGGCGTCGACCTCCATCCTGGATCCGCAAACAGGGAGGTAGTCGCAAAAGCGGCAGCCGAACTTGGCCTCGGGAGAAGCCGGGAAAAAACCTTCGTCGATGATGTCGTCGAGGCGTCTTTGAAACTCTTCGACGACCTCGAGCGCTTTGTCGTCGACATTCACGACGCGTTGGGCATAGCCGCCACGCTCGGTGCAATAGTAGAGGCGCGACGATTCGACTTCTTCGCCGGTCAAAGCCTCATAGGCGAGTGAGTACAGGACCGGCTGGAGGCTCTCACCACCGTTCAGGACGGCGCTTTCCGGCATCCAAACCTTCCCGCTCTTGTGGTCCGTCACCCGCACTTTGCCGTCCGCGCGTTTTTCGACGAGGTCGATAGCGCCGCGAAGCCTCAAACCGCCCGCGAGCTTCGCCACGTCGAGGGTGCTCGAGGGATCGGCCGGCCCACGCGGCCGCATGCCGAAGGTGTATTCCCGCCGATAGGGAACGAAGCCATCGGTCTTCTCGGCTTCCCGACGAATCCATCCGCGCAGGTCGATGCGAATCCGCTCGAGCTCGTCCCGCCAGATGCGCTCGATGGCGGGTGCGAGCTGCTCATGAAAATCGTCCGTGACCTCGTCGAGCACGACTTCGAAAAGCTGCAGGACTTCGACGAGATTTTTCGGGGTCACGGGGAGCAATCCGGCTTCTTCGAGCCGGCCAATAATGTGAAACTGTGCTTCGTGAACGATATGGCCTCGGGTGAGGGCGTCGAGATGGGTGATGGCCTCGATGACGTCGCGCGGGCGCAGACGCAGGATCGCGTTCAAATAGAAGCGGTAGGGACAGCCTGCATATTTCTCGAGCGCGGTGACCGAATAGGCCCGCGCGCTCAAGCGGTGTTCCCGAAGCGTTTCTCTCGCGCTTTCGGACGGCTCGAGATAGCCGTCGACGGAGGTAAACTTTCCCGTGCGTCCCCGTTGGTACTTGGCACGGAGTGATCGCGCGAGTGACGGGTTTACGTCGACGAGATAGCGTCCCGTGCCCCGCACGTCGTCCTCCCTTGCGTCTCGCCGGAGCGCCTCCGCGAGAAAAGCGAGATCGAACTCGGTTGCGTCGATGGCGCGCTCGTACTCCCGCGGAGCGGGCCAGCCGAGGCGGGCGCCGCTCGAGCTCGCGGCCTCGCGCTCGAGTGTCTCGAAATCGGGAAGGATACCCTGGCTCGCGCGCGCGATTTCGAGAAGATAGAAAGACGGCACTTTGGCGCGGCCTTTCTTGAGGTCGACGGACGGGTAGCTAAAGACGATTTGCTTCGTTGCCGCGCCTATCGCGAGCTTGAGAGCGAGCCTTTCGTTCGAAGCGCGCTCTTTTGAAAGTTGAAGTCCGGCGCCGAGGGCGCGGCGCTTCTCGTCGAGCAGAAGCGAGTCCTCCACGATTTTTCTCGGGAACATGCGCTCCGCCAGGCCGGGTACGAGCACGACGTGAAAGCTCGCGCCGCGCACCGCATCGATGGGAGCGACCCAAACTTTTCCGTATCGGTAGTCCTTTGGGCGTTGCGAGAGCAGCGTGAGGCGCTCGCTCAACACGTCGCGGACCTCCATCCCTTCGACGGGGCCGACGGAAGCCATCGGACGAAGCTCTTCGAGAATCGAGAGCACGCCTTCCGGGCGGGTGAGCGCCCGCGTTGCGAGCCTCTCGAGCGCTTCGATCCATTCGCCCCATAGAGCCTGGGTGGGAAGCTCTGCTAGAACCTCGACGAGCGGGAGGGCATAGCGTTTCAAGTGCTCGAGGTCGTCGCATTCCCGCTTTCGGGTCTCGGCTTCGGCGCTGTCTCGGTCTTCGACTTCTAGCAGTCGTATCTCGAGCTCCCGCGCCAGACCTGCAAGGCGACGCTCCCAGCGCGCGTGACTTCCTATGACTGCCGCGTCTACGAGGAGCTTTTCCCATCGCCACGGTGCGCGTAGCCCGCCTTCAATCGCCACAGCCTTTTCCGGCTCCGCGACTTTCTCTGGCTCGGCAAACAGGTCGAGCTGGTCCGGCAAGAGCGCTTCGGCCGTTTTGGGCGCGAGAGCATGTTTTGGAGGAACCCAAAGAATGTCTTCGTCCTCTGGCAAATCCTCGGACGGCACCGGCACACCCTCGGCGTCGAGTTTGGGTAGCTGCGCCAAAGAGAGGTACTCGGCGAAACGGGTGGCGCTCAGCTCCTCCGCCGCACAGTCCATGAGTGCCAAGAAAGCGCGTCCCGACGGATCGGGGCGCGTTGTGCCGCCCTCGAAGTGAGCGGGAATTTCTGCACGGTCGAACGCGTCTTCGAGGAGCGTGGTATAGCTTTCGGGCGAGCGTAGCAAGACTGCGATTTCGTCGAACGGTGTTCCCGCCGCCGCCACGTCTTGGACGGCACGCACGATCTCAACGGCCTCTTGAGCTTCGCCGGGCGCAGAGAGAATCGTGACTTCGGGCGCGTCTTCGCGCGCGCGGGGGGCTTTTTCGCTAAAAAGGTATTGCTGGAGATGAAGAAGCGAGGGGGGGCCTTCGGGAGCGAGGACCTCGGCGCCGCAGCCGAGAGCGTCGATCAAGTGACGTAACGAGACATCATCGCCTGACGGCACGGTAGCGACGGCGGTGGGCGCGCGCTCCGCGAGCGCTTTCACGAGCTTTGCTTCGGCGGGCGTCTCTATGAGCACGTCGAGAAAAACGCACGGTACAGCGACGTAGGTTCCGACGAAGGCATCGAGGGCGTCGAGCGCCTGCGCCAACACATGGGCGCGGTCGGAGACGCCGTGCTCCCGAGAGAGCGCTTCGTAGGCATCCGCGACGTGGCGGAGGACTTCGCCCTCGGCTCCAAGTGCATCGAGCGATTCGGACGTCACGCCGTGCAGACGGCATTCCTGGATCGTGGAGGTCAGCGCGCGCACGAGACCTGGCCCGTCTGCGACGCTCGTGAGTCTTCCCAGGCGGTTGTCCCTAAGGCCCTGGTGAACGACCCGTGCCATTACGGCTTCCTGGCCAAGGCGGCTGTGAGAAGCTCTTCCGGCGCGGGCAAGAGCTGGTAGAGCGAGCTCATAGGCAAGGGCGTCGAGGGTTAAACGCCGAACCGCAAAGAGCGATCCTTTTTCCGCGGCGAGCTCCCTTACGAAGTGATCCGCAGATTCCTGCTCTTTCGAGAGCAGCAAGAGCGGGCTGCTTCGGGGCAGCTCGCGTACGATGTCTCGAGCCCGCTGACGTCTTGTCGCGGCCGAGGGCGCGACGAACAAGAAAGGGTGTGGCATGAATACGATGGCTGCGATGGCCCCCGCATGTTAGCCGTGTTCGCCCGCGACGCAAACCTCAATCTATACATTGGAGACATTCAAGGTTGAAGCAGCGCACGGCTGGGTATAGGATGCTAGGAACCTCGGCTCGTTACGTCGATAGTCATCTGGTTTGTTTGTACAGGAGGAATTTCATGAGGATTTTTGGGGCTTTCAAGGCGGCCACCCTTATCATTCTAATTTTGGGTTTTGCGATGCCGATACTGGCCCAGGACGACAAGCCGCTTTCTAGACGGGAAGCGCAGCGTTACATCCAAGCAGGCGACAAAGCGCTGAAGGAGGATAAGCCCGCCGAGGCTGGCGGGCTTTATCTACGCGTTCTTCAGGACTTTCCGGATGATGGGGATTCCCGACTCAAGCTCGCCCGGATTTATCGGGTACTCGAGGATTGGCGAAACGCGGCCGATGCCTATGCGCTAGCTGTCGAGCATCTCGACGGCGACAAGGAGCAAGCCGAGTGCTACGAAGGCATGACGATCGGCTATTCACGCTCGGCAGATTACGCGAAGGCCGTCGAAGCCGGACGCAAAGCGATGGAGATGAACCCCGATAGCGCGGTTGTGGCCATTGGCTTGGCGATGGGGCTTGCGAAGACCGGCCAGCTAGACGAAGCGGCGCAAATCGCGGCGAAGGCCCTCGAGCTCGAACCCGACAATGCGTTTGCGCATAACACGCTCGGTGAAGCGGCGCTCGCTCAGGGAAACCGCGGAGAGGCCAAGGTCTCGTTTCAAAAAGCGCTCGAGCTCGATCCGAATACCGCGGAGGCTCATGCCGGGCTCGCCGAGGTTCTCTTCGCCGAAGAGGATTTTGCCGGGGCTGTTGAATCCACCACCACGGCGCTCACCCTCAACGACAAGTTGACGCGCGCCTATGGCATTCGCGGCAAGGCCAACAACTCTCTCGGAAACAGCACCTTGGCCCAGTCGGATCTTGCGATGGCCATTACCGTCAACCCCAACGACCCAGACGCGAACCTCGCCTTCGCGCAGGTCTACCACTCGCAAGAAAATCTAGGTATGGCGACGACCTATTACGAGAAATCTATCCAGCTGAACCCGGATCTCCTCGTCGCTTATAGCGCGCTTGGGGAGATTTACATCGGACAGCGAAAGTTCCCGCAGCTTGGCCAGGTGATGCAGCAACTGATCGCGGCGGATCCCGACAACGCGGAAGGCCATCTCTATCTTGGTATTTCACACGAGGCGGCGAAGAACACCACGGACGCGCTCGCGGAGTTCTCTAAAGCGGCCGAGCTCGATGACAACCTCGCGGAGGCGCATTACCGGAAGGGCCGCCTCTTGCGCATGCAGAAACAAACGGCTGAGGGTCTCGCGGCGCTCCAAAAAGCCGACTCGCTCGAGGCGGGAAACGGGGACTACCTGACGGAGCTCGGCATAGCGTATTACGAGAGCCAGCAGCTGCAGCCGGCGCTCGAAACGCTTGAAAAGGCCGTGATGACGCCGGAATATGCGAACGCTCTCGGTTGGACTTATTACGGAGTCGCTCTCAGGGACAGCCAGAGCTACCCGGAGGCCGTCGGTTATTTTCAGAAAGCGCTCGAGGCTTTTCCGAATTATGGTATGGCGCACTGGGGTCTCGCGTGGTCGGCCTTCGGACAAATCGGCACCGGCTGCCCGTGCACGCCGGAAGACGATGCGCTCGTCGCTTTGATCGTGGACCACGCTGCAAAGGCGACGGAGTTCGGCGCGGTCGATCCTGGGCTTCAGAATGCCGCTGACACTCTTGGCCGGGGCGAGAAAGTCAAATAAGGAGGCTTTTGCGCCCAGTCGTCAAGTGTTCGTGGCGACTAGGCGTTTTCTCGTTTACGGGCGGTTCAGGGCCCAGTTGTAGTTGCGGAATCTTACCGTCAGGTTTCCGCCCTTCTCTTCGATGAAGGAAGCTACTTCTTCGCTTGAGTATTTGGCGATGTACGCTTGGAGTGTTTTCTCGGAGCCTTCGAAAGCGGGGTTCACGAAGTCGCCGCCATACCATTCCATGATCTTCGTGGCGAGTAGTGCGCCCTCTTCGACGGAGATGTAATCGGGGTTTTCGAGCGTGGCTCTCGTCACTTCGTCGAGTTGCTCGTCGAGGCGAGCCGCCTCGAAAGCGCGCACTGGGAGCGGCGGGCACGACGAGGAAGCGCAGTTGATGGCAAAATGTACCCGGGGGTCCTTGAAGATGGGGCGTAAGATGTTGTGCTCCATGTTGTCGAGGCTGAGCTCGAAACCGCCGACGACATGTGTTTCTCTCTTGAACACGTCGGGGATGTCGCGGATGCTCGCGATCGTGTAGGAGCCGTCCTCTATGACATGCTCGAAGATGTCTCGAACGATATGGGCGTTATACGCATTGAGGAAAAGAGTCTGTATCTCGTCCGCGGCGAGCGAGCCCAGGTCGGCACTCGCGAGACGCGACAAATAAGCCTCGAATTTCTCCTCGTCCTGCTTCAGGCCGGCATAGTCGAAGCGGTGGCCGCCGTCTTGAGCGTAAGCCAGGAGGAGCTCGTCCCACGCGCTGTGGTCGAAGCTGCCGGTGCCGTTGGCGATGCCGCGCTCGAGAACCGACGAGATGTCTCCCACGATCGGGCTCGCCCGAGGGGCCCCGCATCCGGTAGCAAGCGCGCCAACTAGAGCGCCAAGGACGAATCGGTTCAATGTGTGGATCCTCCGTGATTCAACTTATACGTGACAGCTTACCGTGGTTGTGACGTCTTGCACAGTAGATGCGCAGGAACGGGTTGGCCCGCGATGCGGGACTCCGACTTTGGTGAACCTCGGGGTTGTGTTACAGTCAAGCCCTTGGAAACAAGCGCATATCTGGAAGGTCAAGGCTGACCTACGATGTATGAAGCCTTTTTTGGCTTTCGAGAGAAGCCCTTCAACCTGACTCCGGATCCGAAGTTTCTCTACCTTTCGGCCAAGCACAACGAAGCCTTTGCGCATCTGGAGTTCGGGCTGCGCCAACGCGGCGGGTTCATGGTCATCACAGGTGAGGTCGGCACGGGTAAAACCACTTTGTGCCGCTACTTCCTTGACCGGCTCGACGAGGACACGGTCAGCGCTTTCATTCTCTACCCGGCGCTCGGTACGACCGAGCTCTTGCGTTCGGTCAATCGGGATCTCGGCATCACCCCCAACGGCGTTAGCGATAAAGAACTCATCGACGGCCTGCACACATTTCTCCTCGACTCGCGGCTGCGCGGAAAGAATATAGTGCTCTTGATCGATGAAGCGCAGAACTTGTCGCGAGACGTCTTGGAGCAAGTGCGCCTCATCTCCAACCTCGAGACGGCTACCGAAAAACTCATTCAGATCGTTCTCATTGGGCAATCCGAGTTGAACGACTTGCTAGCGCAGAGAGACTTGCGCCAGCTCGCACAGCGCGTAACGGCGCGCTATCACCTCAAGCCTCTGAGCGGCGAGGAGATGACGCGCTATATCCATCATCGACTCGTCGTCGCCGGCGGCAGCAACAATGTGCATTTCACGCCTGGCGCGATTCGCGCGGCACGTGGTTTTTCCAAAGGCGTCCCGAGACTCATCAACCTGGTTTGTGATCGTGCACTTCTTGCCGCCTTTGTTCTCGACGAGCGCAAGATCACAGCGCGCATCGTGCGCCGTGCGATTGGCGAGCTCAATATGCCGGAAGCGCCGCCTTGGTATCGTCGATTAGATTGGGGCATGACGTCGCTCCTCGCGAGCCTCGCGCTCGTCATAGGTCTCTTCTCGCTTGCGTCGATCGGCGTAGCGAGCTTCCGCCCGAGCGCGTTTTTCGGGAGCTCCGGCAACGCTAGCGAGGTCACCCCGCTTGTGTCCGAAGCCGCGGACTTCTCGGACCAATTCGAGCTACGCCTCGTCTCCCTCTCCGACAAGCTCTCGCACCGCGCGGCCTCCGCGGTGCTGCTCGAGCTCTGGGGCTTTCGTCTTAGCGGAGGCCTCTCGGCCATTGCGACCCTCGAAGACATGCCGGTGCTCGCGACGCGAGCATCCCTGCAATATGCCGAGCTCGACACGAGCTTTGACCAGCTGCGGGCGCTGAACATGCCGGCCGTTTTGGAAGTACACCATCCGTCCCAGGAATATCCGCGCTTCGTGACACTCACGAATCTCGCGGATGACGCTGCCGTCATTTACTTTGCGCCTGGCGATTTCTATCAACTGCGGCTCGAAGTGTTGAAAGAGTTCTGGACCGGACGCGCACGCCTGTTCTGGCGGGACTTCGACGACCTGGAATCGGCCGATATGGCGCGCCGACTCACTTGGGCACGCGGGCACTTGTCGCATATCGGATTCCTGGATGACACCGATATGACGTCCGCGGTACGAGCGCTGCAGCGACGTGCCTTGCTAGAGCCCACCGGGAGCATCGGCCAGGACACTCGAATGGCACTCTATAGCTTGACCGGCGGCTATCGTATGCCGCGTCTGAATGCACGATGAGCTTCATACTCGACGCGCTTCGCAAGGTCGAAGACGGGAAACACCGCGGCCCCGGGTCGCAATCGATCGAGCCCCGTAGGGGCAGCGCCGGCGGGCTCGGCCGACGACGTCAGCCCCTGTTCGTGGGCGCCATTGCTCTGGCCTCGGCCGCCGTGACAGCGATGGTGTTGTCGCTGTTCATGTCGAATGGGGATGACGCGAATGGCCTAAATCGACCCAGGTCGGATGCCGTACCGGCCAGCCCACTCCCCGAGCCCGCAGCGAAGCTGGCGCTGGCGGACGCAGACGATGAACTGGAGCTCCTGCCTCCGTTGCCCGAGCCCGAACCGCCACCGGAGCCCGAGCCAGAATCCGTAGTGGAGGTAAACTCGGCCTCCGCATTCGCACCTGCGGTGGGAGAGCTGCGCGACGCGGAGGCACCACCGCCCGAGCCCGAACGGGCCGCCCCGACCCGTGTCGTGGGCCGCGGACGAGCCGCGAGGGTTGATTCTGTCCCCGCGATCGGTGCAAACGTGGCGGATGAGCCGCTCAAACCCGAGCTCGATCCGGAACCGGAAACGCTCGAGGGCGGCGAGGTGATTGCGTCCCTCGTATTACAAGGAACCTCTGTGATCGATGGCAATCCCGTCGCGGTTATAAGTGATAAACGTGTCTTCGAGGGTGACCTCATCGAGGGTGCGCGCGTGGTGCGCATCGGCGAAAGGGAAGTGGAGCTCGAGCTCGAAGGCAAGCGATTCGTGCTCCGTTTGTAGCGCTGACGTCTTCGTCCTCTTGTGTTGGTTCTCGGTCACGTTGCAACGGCGAGCATCACCTGTCATGCCATGGACAGAAAGGCGGACCTGCGCTTCGTCGTCTTTCTCACGCTTTTGGCCGACATCATCGACAAGCCTTTCGGCCTCGTCATCTTTAGTGAGACCATCAATAACGGACGCGTGTGGTTCCACTCGCTCACGGTCAACCTCGCGCTAACGGCTGTCCTTCTCCTGTGGCGAAAGCCGCTCGTCTATGTCCTCGCGCTCTGGCTCCACCAGCTTTGCGACCGCATGTGGGCGCGCCCTTGGGTTGCGCTATGGCCTTTGACCGGTGCGTTAGGCTACCGTGATCTTCCGCTCGACCAGTGGGTCTACAACCTTTTGAGTCCCTTCAATGTCATCACCGAACTAGTGGGTCTCGCCCTGCTCGTCATTTTAGGTCGGTATTACGGCCTTTTGCGATGGGAGCGATTCAAGTCCTTTCTTGCGACGGGCAAGCTCGAGAAACGTTTGCTATGACCCTCTGGGTCCACTGAAACCTATGAAACGACTCATAGCTTGCCAGGAGTGCAAGCGGCAATGGGATGTCACCCGCTATCGGGTCGGCGAGAAGCTTCGCTGCGTGTGCTCACACGTCATGGAAGTGCCCCGGATTCGGTCGTACACTCCGTACGTCCATCATTGCCAGGCTTGTGGCGCAGCGCGGTCGAGTGCGAAAGGTGCGTGTGCGTATTGCGGCGCCACGCCGACAGCCGATTCGGCGCGCTTGAGTCTCGTTTGTCCCTTCTGCTTTCGTCGTTCTCCAAAAGAAAGCCAGTTCTGCTCCACTTGCGGCAAGGCCATTCATACAGCGACGCTCAACGCCAAGACCGGGAAATTGAGATGTCCGTGTTGCATCAGGCCGAAGCTCGTCGATCGCAAAATCGGCGACTTTACCGTGGATGAATGTCCTGACTGCTCGGGGATGTGGGCGGGGGCGAAGACGTTCCATCGAGTCGTCACGTAGCAAGTAGCCCGCGAGGAAAGCAATATACGCGGTCCACGACGACGGCCGGCCAAGTCGCCGCTGACCGAAAAGGTCCGCTATATCAAATGTCCCAATGCAGGCAGGTGATGAACCGCTTCAACTTCGCCAAGCCAGCGGTGTCGTCCTCGACGAATGCCATGCGCACGGCGTCTGGCTCGACAACGATGCGCTCGCAAAGTTCGGTGTGCTCGGCCAGAGCGGTCAATCGGGCAGCATCCCTAAGTATATGACGGAGCGAGATCACGACACTCTGCTGGGCGCGGTCCTAGAGCTCGTCGGCCGACTGTTCTAGAATCTCTTGCGAGACAATGCTGCACACCCTCTCCATCGAGTCGACCGGCCAAGGCCTCGTTGACATCACTGCTCCCGTCCAATCTGTGGTGAGCTCGTCTGGGACCAGAGAGGGGCTCTGCACTGTGTTCGTTCAGCACACCTCCGCGAGCCTTCTGATTCAGGAAAACGCGGACCCGTCGGCGCGCCAGGACCTCGAATCGTGGTTAAACCGTCTCGTCCCGGGAAATGATGAGCTGTTCACACACACGGCCGAAGGACCCGACGACATGCCCGCGCACATCAAGAGCGCTCTCACGGCCACGAGTCTCGGCGTGCCGGTCATCGCGAGCCGACTAGCACTCGGCATCTGGCAGGGACTCTACCGATGTGAGCATCGCCGTCGCCCCCATTCCCGGCGCGTTCTAGTCCACGTCGCCTAGTCCTAGCCAGGTAACCTGAAAGCGTTCTAAATCCAAACCACAGAGCCGACTCTCATCCCCAAATCCCCTTGCCTTTAAAAACCGCTAGAAGCAAGGAGGGGTGGGGATAGGAGGGGATGTGGGGAGAAGAAAGAACTTGCTCCAGAACATGGAACAGAATCCTCGGTTCTGACGGGTTAGATTAGTGGCTAGTCAGCATTCAGGGGGCTCTCACGGTTACAGCCTTGGCCCGGTGGCCG
>CAUZCL010000042.1:0-42352 GCA_963578475.1 Acidobacteria bacterium bin61
GGGGATGTGGGGAGAAGAAAGAACTTGCTCCAGAACATGGAACAGAATCCTCGGTTCTGACGGGTTAGATTAGTGGCTAGTCAGCATTCAGGGGGCTCTCACGGTTACAGCCTTGGCCCGGTGGCCGAGGTCTTGAGAGCATCCTGAATACTGAAAGCTGGCTGCCGGATGTTGATTCACTTGATATTCACCTTCGTTCGGGTCAGAATAGGAGGCGAAGATTTGGAGAAGCTTTAGCGATGATTTTGACCAAGCGGCAGAAGCAGATACTTGGCTTCATTGAAAAATCGATCCATAAGAACGGATACGCGCCGAGCCTCGAAGAGATCAGCCGTTATTTCAACCTCCACTCGATCTCGACGATCCACCAACATCTCGTCAATCTTGAGGACAAAGGGCTCATCAAGCGCCACTGGAATCGAGCGCGCGCGATTGAAATCGTGCCCCGGCACGAAAAGCCGGAGGCGCGCGATGTACCGCTCGTAGGGATCATCGCCGCGGGCATACCGATTCAGGCTATTCGAGGTCAGGAGCTCGTCGCGGTGCCCGAGGACATGATCGGGCATCGGGACGTCTTCGTGCTGCGCGTCCGCGGCGAGTCGATGATCGCCGAGCAAGTTCGGGACGGAGACTTTGTCATCGTGGAAAATCGAACCGACCCGCGCAACGGAGAAATGGTCGTGGCTCTTCTGAACGGGGAGAATGCAACCCTCAAGAAATTCTATCGGGAAAAAACCCAAATCAGACTGCAGCCGGCTCATCCGACGATGAAGCCCATTCTCGTTCAAGAGGACGAGCTTGCGATTCAAGGCGTTGTTGTGGGCGTGCTGCGCAAGTATTGACTGCCAACCACGAGCCAAGAGCCTAGAGAAAGATGGGAGAGAAACGTAACATGCCGGAAAAGAAATCTATCAATTTTACGGTCGTGCCACACGAGGAGAAGGAGGGTGAGCTCATCGAGAGTATGTACTCCAACTTTTGTGCGATCAGCCACACGCCGTTCGACTTTACGCTCACCTTTTGCCAGATGCGTCCTTTGAGCGAGAAAGACTTCGAAGGTACGCCGGAAGGCTCGACTCAAACCATTTCAGCGCCGGTGAAGGTGAAGGTGGTCGTGCCCGCTAATCTCATTCCAGCTTTAGCCGCTGCCCTGCAGGAGAACCTTCGTATATACAAAGACGCCTATAAGAACGTGGGCTGGGCGAAGGGCAAGCTCGGCGGCAAGGTGCACTGAGTCCCTCCAGCCTCCGGCACAAGGCACCAGGCACCAGGCAATGACAAGCGAACAAGTTGTGGTCCATGTGACCATCGAGCGATTCTTCGACGCGTCTCCTGCACGGCGCCTCGATGACCTCGTCTCGCTCACCGATCGCATCGATGGCGCTCTGGCTCGATTTGCCGAGGGATGGCAGCGGCCGTCGGCGGATGAAGCGATCCTGTAGCATCAAGCACTATTCGGCTCGCGACAATCGCCCTTGGATTGGGCCGGCGAGCTCAGAGACGCCGTGCATGAAGAGCTCGCCCTGGACTGCTCGGTTGGCATCGCCGCGACGCGCGTTGCCGCGCGCATCTGCTCCCGAATGGCGTGTCCACGGGGCGTGATGCTCTGGCGGTCCGGATACGAGAAGAAACTCATCGACGGGCTAGCGCTCGAAGAGCTGGACGAGCTCAGGCCTGAGTAGGTCAAAAAGCTTCGTGCGCGAGGGATTCGAACGATGGGCGAGCTCGGTAGCCTCGCGCCCGCTGAAGCGCGAGAGCTCCTCGGCTAGCAGGCGTCTAAACTCGTGACTCTGGTCCGTGGGCTCGAAAGCGCCCAAGAGTCGACGAGTGGCGGGCGGTTGTTGAAATCCGTCTCGATCCTTGCCCGGCGTCTTTCGCGGCGGCTCGCGAGGAGCGGCCAAGAGGCGAGGGGACTCGAGTTAGGGCTCGGCTACGAAGACGGTATCGCCGACGAGCAGTACACGCTCCTGCCGAAGTCGACCGCGACGACCGAGAGCTTGGATCGCGCAGGACGCCGGCTTCTCGAAATGTCGACCCGACGCGACCGCCGCATCACCGATCTGTCCCTAACCGCGAAAGGCCTCACCGCAAATCGAGGAGCCATGGATCAGCACAGTTTGTTCCGCCCCTCCGCGGCACGTGAGGTAGCCGTCCACCTTGGCCGCTCACAGGCCTGAGGTCCTGTAGTCCTGAAGGCTCACCTGTGTGGCATTTCCGCGATCTGTAGTTTTTCAGCTACGTTTTCGCGCAAATGCACCGGATTCTCAAGCGGTTACAGGGCTCTGATTTCGGTACGGAGATTACAGTAACTACTCCAGGAGTATCTATGAGCGAACGTCGCAGGCGTCACCGGATTTCGGTCGAGAACGTCATAGAGGCGCGGCTTCTCGTCGATGGCCGCACGTCGAAAGGTCGAGTCGTCTACTCAATAACGCGGGACTTTTCGTGGCTACCGACCTCGTCCTGGCGAAGAAGACGCCGCTCGTGGTCGGTCTTCGTTTTTCCGGCGAGAACAAATCCCTTCCACTGAAAGAGATCGTGGCTCGCCGGACGGAGGCCGTGAAGGGAAGAAAGCACGATTTTCATGCGGGGCTCGGCCTGGTTTTTATGACAGAGAACGTGATGGAGAGCGCCTTTCATTCAGAAGGCAATTCTCGGGGCCGTGAAGGGAAGTCTGGAGAGGACGCGGATGAGTCTCGTGACGCCTCCCGAAGCTGAGAAAAACGCTCACCCGTAACTAGATTCCAGCCAGACAGCCGAATCTCCTCTCCGAAGAGCTCGCGGTAGGCGCGCGGCAGAAAACCGATACCGATTGCGGCATTGGCGAGCATGAAAGTTAGGTGTGCCGCGAGGCTATACGCCAAAAGCTCGGGTGCGGGCACAATCTCGCCGTGAAAGTAAATCCACGCCAGAGGAGTGGTGCCGAGGCGTGCAACGTTGATAGGGAGCGCTCCGACGAGAAAGATGATCGGCAGTGTCGCGAGAAGTCGGAAGAAGGGGATATCGAAGCCGAAAGCTCGCGTGGCATAGCTGTGAGCGAAGACGGCGATGAGCAGTAGCGGCGTTTTGAGGAGCAGGACGCCCATGTAGTGCTCCGGGCCCGCGAGCCGGAACGTCCGCAGCAGGCGCCAATCGGGTGCCTGGATCACCCGTCCGAGAAACGTTAAACCGCCATGGACGTAGCCCAGAAACAAGAACCAAAGCCCAATAACGGCAACAGGAGCCAAGAGGAGCGCGCGCGGCAGCTCTTCGGCAACGAACAGCGTTCCCACGCTCGCCCAAAGGATCAAGTGGGTCTTTTGCAGGAAGTCGAGGCAGAGAATCGTGCTGGTCAGCTCGAGGAGCCCGGTCGAGAGTTTACGCGCGAGATAGACGATCATCGCGCCCTGAGAGACGCGGTGATTCAGGATCGAGAGGAGGTAGTCGACAGCGCGGACAGGGAGCAGGTCCGACAATTTTAGTTTTCCGTGAAACCGGCGAACCACATACCAGAGCACGACGGTATCGAGAGCGAAATACAGGAACGAGAAGGGAAGAAGTGCTATGAAGAATCTCGTGAAATCCGCTTGCGACAGAGCCTGCAAAAAGGCGTCGAAGGGAACCTTCCGAAAAATCAGAAAGAGGATGCCCGCGGTGATGAGCGGCGGGAGGGCCGAGCGCAGAAGAGTTCTGTTCCTCTTTGCGCTCTTCGTCCCCATCGACGAACGGGTTGTCACGCCTATTTGCCCTCTATTCCTGTAATACGAATTCCAGTGGATTTTACGCTGTATCGGCGGTTGATTTTCAACAGAAATCCGGTGATGGCTTCCGTCAGCCGTGCTCGCTCGAGCGGACCCGCGAGGATCCCCCTGAGCCCGGTCTCGTCAACCAACAGGCGGGTCGCCTCGGCGGCCTCTTTGTCGTCGGAGCAGATGAGCACGTCCTCTTGGTGGTCCGAGTCCATCGTCTGAAGTGTACCGGCAGAAACGGTCTGAAACGCGGCCACGACTCGAGCCGAGGTGCCGAGCACGCCCTGTGCTTCTTCCGCCGCCGAGGGAACCTCGGGCCTTTTCGGAGGCCACGCAATCGTGGCCGTGATGAGGATCTTCCCGGCGATCTCGGCCTTCAGGCCCGAGAGGACCTCGATATGGCCCGCATGCGGTAACGTGGATATGAGAATCTCTCCTTCTTTTGCGGCATCACGATTGCTCCTGCCGCGAATGGCCGGCCTGTTGAGTTTGTCGAGCTTTCCGAGATTCTCGTTGAGCTCGGCCGCCACTCGCTCCGCCTTTTCCCGCTCGCGCGAGCCCAACAAGATCTGCCTACCCGCCTTCGCCCATCGCATCGCGAGCCCCTGGCCTTCTTTTCCCGTGCCTCCGAGAATCGCCAGTGACATATCGGTCTCCCTCAACGAAACAAATCGCGTTCTCGCGCGCGCAGGAGCGGTTTGACACCGTCATCTCCCGGCTGAAATGGATAACCTCGTATAACGGCTACCGGTGTGTGGTCGAGCTTGCCCATAACGAGCTCCGCCGCCGATGCGAGCTCGTCCGCCACGGCGACCACCGTCGTGGCGAGCGAGCGTCCCTGATGGTCCACGCTGCCGCGATAGTCGACGAGCGCCCTCATTCCGGAGACACCGATGGCGATATTCGTCACGCCTTCACGCCATGGTCTGCCGAAGGTGTCGGAGAGGATGACGGCGAGTTGGTGGCCGGTATTGGCCTCGAGCTCTTCTCGCAGCCGTCGCGCGGAGGCGTCCGGGTCTTGCGGAAGGGTCGTGACCGTGTTGCGTGACTCGACATTGGAAGCGTCGACGCCGGAATTTGCGCACACAAAACCATGCCGCGTCTCGGTTATGAGAATGCCTTGATCCATCCTCACGATGCGGATCGCCTCACGAAGAGCGACCTCTACGACGCGGGGGTCTTTGTTAGCGCTATTTGCGAAATCCTCGGCGAGCGAAGAGGGCGTCACGTCGCGCAGATCGACGATCTGTCCTTCCGCTTTAGAGACAATTTTCTGGGTAACGACGAAAATATCGCCCTCTTCAGGAGCGAAACTCACTTCCCGACACGCTTCGAGAATGATGGCTGGGAGATCGTCCCCCTCCAAAATCTCAGGAAGGGAAGTAAGACCACGAATCTCGATGAGATGCGACGACACGAGGACGCATTGTCTCACAGTGCCGCGGGACGCACCAAAACTCTCGCACGGGCAGAACTACGTCGCGAACAAACTTGTCGGGTAGACCGTTCCTTGCTAACATTAGGTGTAATTCTAGAGATTAACTAAAGCTTCTGACGCGCCGGACCCCAACGGCCCGCGCGCGTGATTCCTCTGCTCGAATTGGAGGTTGCTGTGTTGAAGGATCAGCAGCTCGAGAACGTTATCGCGACGCCACTCGACGCCGTAGCTCCTGCCGACAAGACCCGGCACGAGATCGAACGGGATCACATTTTCCGCTTCTTTCGCTTGAACCTCGAACCACGTGAGGTCGAGTATCACTGGCAGCGACTCCTCTTGCATCAGGCGCGTTTTCCCGCGGCAGGTGGGCGCAAGATCGATCTTCGCACGGCCGCGTTCGACTACTTCCTGAATGAGACCAGTCTGCTCGTCGAGCCGCTCGTCATGGAAAGTGAAGCGCTCCGCCAGACCGAGCTGGTAGCCTATTTCGACCATCTCACAGGTCTGCACAACTACGCCTATTTCGAGAGTGAGATCAAAACGGAAGTCGCGCGGGCGAAACGCTACGACACGTCTCTCTGTCTAGTCCTCGTCGACCTCGACGACTTCAAGCTCGTGAACGACACGTTTGGCCATCGCGCCGGAAACGAAGTACTTCGCGAGGTCGGGCACATTCTCCAGAAACGGCTCCGTTCGTCGGATCTCCTTGCACGCTTCGGCGGCGACGAGTTCGCGGCCCTTCTGCATCGCACCGACGCCGAGGATGGACAACGCGTCGCCGACAGCTTGTGCGAGAACATTGGTCAGCAGCTACGGGCAGGTGACCTTGGTCAGCTCGAGCGACCTGTGACGGCGAGCTTCGGCATGAGTGCGCTTCCAAATCAAGCGGAGGACGAAGTGCAACTTTTCGAGCTCGCCGACAAAGCGTTGTATCGGGCCAAGCGCGCAGGCGGCAATCGCGTGGTCTTCGCTTAATCGTTCACCTCATGGGCGGACCGCCTTTCACTAGAGGCGGATATTCCGGCCGGATGAACCGGCTTCGGATATCGCCAGAAAACGCTACCACACCCCACCCGATCCATCCGATCATCACCACCACCCCCAAAACTCGGCCTGTCCTTTTGCGCCACGCGTGCTCGAGAAGCATCCCGAGCGCAAGGACGACGAGCGGCAGCACAACTAGATCGTCTTTCGAGAACTGAAAGATGTGCGTCGTTCCGAGCCCCGCGCGCAGAAAATTCAGCCCGAGAAACGTCGCGATGGCGGCGAGCGCGAGTGGGCGAGCCAGAACGTCGCCGCGACGCCGCCGGAGCCAAATGAGCGTAACCAAGGTTAGCAGAGTGAAGAAGGCCCCGTAGAAGAGATTCATGCGGTGGACCGACATCGAAAGCGCGGGCAACGGCGTGAAGCTGAGCGACACGAGCGGGGACGGGTCACCGTTCGAAAGTCCGGCATGCGCCGGGCGAATCAGGAGCTCGGGGATGTATTGCAGGTAGAAAGCGCCCACCGCCAGCATCGCGCCGAGCAGCGCCCATCCGGCGATGCTTACGAGCCGAGCCGGGGGTGGTCGTCTTTCCTTCATGACGAAGGCAAAGGCCAGACAGAAGGCGGGAACGAACATACCGAGCACGAGCGCGCTACCTGCATAGGATAGGAGCGCGATGGCAATGAGAGCGGAGAACCCGATCGCATAGCGCGGGCGGTCGAGGCGATCGAAGAAGAGTGCTAGATAGAAAATCGCGACGGTGTCCCAAAAATGGCCGAAGAGCGCGGCATAAGATGCTACAGCGAGGCGGAAGCCGACAACGCGCGCAGTCGCGTGAAAGGCGACGGCGAAGGTCGCGGCGCGGCCCGACATGCCCAATCGTCGCGCGAGGGCGAAGACAACGAGCGCTTCCACAGCGACGAGTGCGGTCGGAACGAGCTTCATCCAATCTTCGACAGGGAGCTCGAGAACGCTGAGCGGGTAGATCGCCAAATAGAGAAGCGGCGGATAAGGGAAAGCCAGCCACCGGTCAGAAACATATTGCAGCCCGAGCAGGTACGTATGTTGGTGGCGGATGAAGTCCAGAAAAAAACCGTCGAGGCCTTCGGTCCAAATGAGTGACACGAACTTAGAGTGCGTGCGCACATCCGGGTAGTAGAAGTCGGGATGGAAGAGGCCAAACAGGCGAACGGCGAATCCGAGATACACGATGAGTATAGCCCAACGCGCCTCGGGTGCGGCGAATGCGGAGTCCTGTCTCCTGCTCCGAATCCAATAGAAGCCCACGAATAGAAGGGCGATGGCGTGGGTGCGTAGGCCGAGCGTCGAAGCGGCGTGGATGGGCCACATCTTGTGAGCAAGGGCAAGCGCCATGAGCGCGAGTGCCGCGAAAGCCCCGCACCGCCATGAGACGCGCGGGCCGCAGCCGAGCATCCGGGGCACCGCGTAAAAGGCGGCAACCCATGAGAGCATTGCGACGAGCGCGAGGACGCTCGGCAGGACGGCGCCAAATTGCCGCGTGGGGCGAATCTGCATCCAGTCCAGAGCGAGACTGAGCGGTCGCGGATCATCAGAGCTCGAGAGGATGCCCATCTCGAGCGGTCCGCCACTGGTGTTTTCGATGTGAAAATGCCACAACGCGAAGTCTTGCTGCGCGACCGTGCGGGTCCGCGCGAGGACGCCGCCGAAAAAGACCCGAATCTCAGCCGGCGTTTCAATGTGGCGCTTGTAACGTATCGTGACGTCGTAGGGGCCTCGAACGTGGAACGGGAGTCGGAGGGTGGCACTCTCGGAAGCCCAGTGGATGAGGGTGGGCTCATCTACTTCGAAATCCTCACGAAACCCTTGGACGTAGCGGCCGTCATTGGGTCCGAAGTCGAAGAAAAGATCCCCGGGTGCTTGATAGGCGAGCAGGATGCCCGATGCGGCGAGCAGTAATAGAAGGCCGATATTCCTGGCCTCCGTCTTCATGATCCCGAGGATTCGTTCGTGCTTACGTTCTCGTGTGGGACGACGCGCGCCATGTAGTAGTCGCAAACACCGCTTCGAAAGAGCTGCTCGTCCTCGAATCGAAAATGCGGCGTCAACAACTTCCGATAGTCATCCGCCGGGCGAATGTGATGCCCGTTCTCCGCCCAGTGCAGCAGATGTCCGACGAGGTTGAGCCGTGACTCGGTCGGGATATCCTCGATCACGAGGGCGCGGCCGCCAGGACGCAGTACGCGCTGCATGCCGCGCAGAACGGAAGTCACGTCCTCGTCGTTCAAATGATGCAGTAATCCGTAAACCAACACATCGTCGAACGCGCCCTCTGGGAAATCGAGCGCGCGGGCGTCCTGCACGGAGAAGTGCCCCCTATAGTTCTTGGACGCATAGCGGATATATTTCGGGTTGAGGTCGATACCGGTATAGGACCCCTCGGAAAAGAGATCCGAAAAAGCGCCCGGTCCGCAGGCGACGTCGAGAACCTTCCGGCCACTATGAGGTTCCAGATGCTCTTCGATCGTCCCCCGGATGACACGGAAATTGGACTCGAGGAGGCCACGGCAGAAAAGAAAGAAACGTGGGTAGTCCGACAGTTTTTCTATAAGGGCGTGCAGCATGTTTCCCGGGAAGATATTATCTCAGCGCGATTCAAAATCCGAATCAAGGTAGGCATAGAATAGCCGCGGAGGTGAAATGAACGCAATCTGGGTGATTTTGAGCTTTTTCGCGGTGACGGCATCGAGTCAAGAGCTCGAGCAGCGGGTGATGCTGGTGTTCGAGAACTCTGGGCCGGGCGTGGTGAACATCACCAGCCGGAGCATTTCTTACGACTTTTTCTTGCGCCCCATCCCTCAGGAAGGCTCGGGCTCCGGCTTCGTCTATGACAGGCTCGGCCACATCGTTACGAATTATCACGTCATCGAAGGCGCGCGGGAGCTGCATGTTACGTTTTACGACGAGAGCCGCGTGCCGGCGAGCGTCGTCGGTTACGATCCGTCGAACGATCTCGCTGTCATCAAAGTCGACGTCTCGGAGGATCTCCTCAAAGCCATCCCCATCGGAAACTCGAGCGATTTGAAGGTCGGACGCTTTGTGGTTGCGATCGGCAACCCATTCGGCCTCGAGCGAACGCTCACCACCGGCGTGGTGAGCTCGCTCGGGCGCGTGATCCAGAGCCCGGACGGCCGGTTCATCGGTGAGATCATTCAAACCGATGCTGCCATTAATCCCGGCAACTCGGGCGGGCCTCTTCTCGACCTCGACGGTCGCGTTATCGGCTTGAACTCGGCCATCATCAGCCCAAGCCGAGCCTCGGCGGGGATCGGCTTTGCCATCCCCGCCACGACGCTCGAGCGCGTCGTCCCCGAGCTCATCCAGCACGGACGTTACGCGCACCCTTACCTTGGCGTTTCACTCATGGATGTGAGCAAAAACCTTGCCGCCCGTTTGAACCGCAATGGCGTACGCACGCCGGGCGGTGGCGGCATTCTTGTCGCCGAAGCGCTCCGCCGCGGCCCCGCCGGACAAGCGGGCATTCGCGGACCCAATCAAATGGGACGACTCGGTAATTTGAGGATTCCTCTAGGGGCGGACTACATTCTCGCGATCGGTGGGGAGCCCGTTCGTACGCGGCAAGAGCTCACGGTGGTCCTCGAGACGAAACACCGCGTTGGGGACGTCGTCCGTGTATCGGTGTGGCGGGAGAGCCAGATAATGGAGTTCGACGTGAAGCTCGGGGCGCGTCCCAAGTAAACGATTTCTACGAGAGCGAAGCGATGAAGAGGAAGGTGTAACACAAAGGCGCAAAGAAAAAACAAGAAAAGAAGGAGAGTAAATGTTCTTGTCGCTATTTTGGTCGCAATCTATCTAACTATCGGAAGCGAGGTGTTTAGCGCGGCGACGGAGGGGCAAAACGTATCGGTTTGGAGGAAACGGACCGTAGGGGCGGTATTACGATTCTGGTGGGTGGGGCTAAGAGTTTCAGGTGGAAATTAACTTTTTACGGGAGGCTATGTGTGCCACGTTCCGTCGTTCTGGCACTTGCCATAGGGCGGTTGGTTCGTGGCGAGGCGGTGAATTTCGGTTAGGCTGTAGAGCTGGGCACCAGTTTCATCAGGAGCGCGCGCTCCTCTGGCTCGAGGGGTAGGAGATCAACTTCGCTCAGCGGGGCCTTGATTGCATCGAAGCGTCTCGCGACGCGCTGCACGACGTCGGCTGAGTCTGGCAGGAATTGTCCTGCGAGGTGGGGGGCGGCCAGGAAACGCTCCGCGAAGCGCTCGCCGACAGGGCCCGGCGGATCGGGCCAAGGGCCGAGAAGCAGGACGAGCATTATTAGGGGTTTTTCGGGGCTGGGTGTTTCCGCGTTACTCGGGGAGTCGTCGGTCGCGTTGGTACAGCCAGCAGCGAAACCGACTGGCAGCGAGAACAAGATTCGCAGCAAGCGGCGGCGGCGGTCCGATACGTAGGTGCTCATGACCCCTCTCCGCTCAAGTGTGCGGCCAAACGCAGTGCCAGCGCTGCAATGGTCAGCGTGGGTGTGTAGGCACTCATATGGGGAAACACCGAGCTACTGGCGAGATGGAGGTTGTCGAGCCCAAACACCTTCAGGTTCGGGTCGCAGACGCCATCATCTGGGCTCGTTCGCCATGGCGGTGGCCCGTACGGATGATGATCCTCCTTTCGTGACGGTACAGGCGGAATATCGGATTGGCGGGTAGCCCCCATCGCTTCCGCGACATCTTGGAGTGACCGAGCCTGGGCGGCGAAGCCTTCGCGATCCCTTTCGGTCCACTTCATCGTGATTTTGGCTACCGGTGACCCAAAGGTGTCGAGCAGGCTCTCATCGAGCGCGAGCGTGCCTGCGCCCTCGACCTCACCCACCGCCGCAATCATCGCGATGCGAGAGACGCCGGCGCGAACCGCGTCGATGGAGAAGGTATTGGCCTTTACGCCCACTCTGCGGCGAAATATCCGGGCGCGAGCGCTGGCCCCGCGAAGACCATGAACCGCGGACGCTCATGTCGGTTGATGTGTTCGCGGAAGTGGTCGGTGCCCATCGTCAAGAAGCCGAGCGCGCCGCCGACCGGCCCTTCGAGCTCCAAAAAAACACATTGGGCGGCATGACCGGAAACTCCTCGACCGAGCTGTCCGCCAATGTTGCCCAAGCCGCGAAGATGCGTTCGCTCGTCGGCAAAGAGCAAGAGCAACCGAGGCGTTCCGACTCCCCCCAGTGCCAGTACGAAATGCGTCGCGCGCACGATGAGCGGCGTTCTCTCGCGAACCCTCATGACATGGCTGGCGACGATACGGTCGCCTCCTGAGCTAGTCTCTAGCCTCCGGAGGCTTACGTTGTCTACGATCGTCACGTTCGAGCTCGCGTCAAGGATAGGAACGAGGACTCTATCGGGAGAGTATCGGGCTCCTGTCGGACAGAAGATGCACCGGCGGCAGGTCGTGCAGGCGGAGCGATTTCGGTACTCGATGGAGTTGACGGCGTGGGGAAGCCCGTACGCGCGGATGCCTAGACGCTTCAGCCCAGGCTCGAAGATCTCCCGATCTAAATAGGAAAACGGATGATCCGGCATCGGGAACGGACCAGAACGGGGTGAAGCGTAGGGGTTGTCGTCGTTGCCCGCCACGCCGAGCTCTTGCTACGCACGCAGCAGCCAGGGCTCGAGTTCGCCATAAGTGATAGGCCGATTGCGCCCATAGCCATACCGGCTCTTTACCTGCAAGTCCTCGGCTCGCGGGCGTAGCGAGAGGCCGTTGAATTCAAGCGCGGTCCCGCCTAAGCCGAAAGACCGTTGGACGCTCCACTCCACAGCAGCCTCGCCGCGACCGGCGGTGGTGTGCGGAGTCTTGGCCGCCGCGTCGAGGTTATCGTTATAACTGGCACGGTCATTCAGAGTCTCTCGACTCGATTCAGTAGGTCGATGCGGTCTTGTTCGGAGTAGCGGGGTCCTTGGTCCAACACCACAACGCTCTTCCCAGTCGTTGCCAACTTGCTAGCCAGGAGAAGTTCCGCGATGCCGGCCCCCGCGATGCAATAGTCCGCGGTGATCTCATCGCTCATGCGTGATGTCACTCGCTTTCGTCGGTCACTACGTCCATTACCCAGATATCGCCGAGGTCCTCGATCCATCCGAAGTAGAGATACTGGTCGTCTGTCGCTAGCGCTTTTGTCGAAAGTGCCCCGCGTTTTCCTGAGAAATCAGCGATTGTTCTTTCGGACCCATCTGCGAAGACGTGCTCGACGAAACGGAGGCGTTCACCATCACGGAAGTAGATGCGCGAGCCATCCACCGAGTATCTCGGTCCACTACCGTTTACGTCCGTGACCGGCGCGGGCGTGCCGCCATTCGATGGAACCCGCCAGATACGATTCTGCCCATTCGCGTCCCGTCTCGAGCCGAAAAGGAGCCACTCGCCATCGGGCGACCAGATGGGAAACTCGTCTGGCGAGGCATCGTTCGTGATCTGCCGTACGTCGTTCCCTTCGACGGATAAAGTCCAAATATCGGCGTGGCCGCCCTCGTTGGAGTAAAATGCGATTCGTGTTCCATCGGGAGACCACGTCGGCGACATCGAATCTCCTGGCTGGTGGGATATTTGTTTTGGTAATCCTTCAGTTGCAGGGATGATCCAGATGTCGCGGCTTTCGCCTCGAAAGGAAGAGACAAGCAACTCCGTCCCGTCTGGCGAGTACATCGGGCACCAGTTAGGCATGACGTCAAAAGTGAGCTGCTCCATCGGGCCGCCCTCCGCCGGCATGGTCCAAATGTTGTGGTGTCCTCCTCGGTCTGAGCTGAAAGCCAATCGCGTCCTGTCCGGAGACAAATCCACGCACTCGATAGCGGATTGATCGAATGTCAGCTGCTCGGCATCTGACCAGTTCGTTGGTCGATCGGATCGGAAAGGAACGCGCCAAAGGTTCGTGATCTCGCGGCCTTGCGCATATACGAGTTTGGTGCCGTCCGTGGACAAGCTCGCCGACCGCATTCCGACGCCCGACGTGAGCGCCTCGGCTTCACCCACCAGCTTTCCGTCACGGTCGATTCGCTGGACCCACAGATCCGAGCTGCCAGCGCGGTTGGAAACGAAGTAGATAGCGCGCCCGTCGGGCGACCAGCTCGGGGTCCAGTCGTTCGCTCGACCGTCGGTCAAGGGAATGACCTCGCTATCTTCGAGACGGAGTAGCCAGAGTTGGGTCACCTGTGCGTCGTAGCCAGGAGCGTCCACGTAGGCGACGAAGCGTTCGTCTGGTGACCAGCTCAAATCGAAGCGCCCTTGTCTCCGTCCAGCAAGCACGACCCGCGACGGCAGGCCGTTCGGCAACGTTCGCGTCTCGACGTAGAACGTATCTGCATCGCTGACAACGTAGGAGAGACGGGCGCCGTCGCGCAACCACTGGGCTCGGCTGTAATAGAAAGTAGGCCCGCTATCCGCAACTTTGCGCAGGCGACCTGCCAAAGTGGGCATCACAAATGTTCCCGTTCCCCCATCCCGAAGCGACAAAAACGCGATTTGGCTTCCGTCTGGGGACACCGTCGGAGAGAAATCGTCCGGCTGATGGTCCGACGTCCGATTGACCGACTCGCCGCCCCCGAGCTGCGTTACCCAAATGTCCGGACTTCCACTTCGCGATGACGTGTAGGCGACTAGGCCGCCATCCTCGGAAGCGCTCGGGTTGTACTCGGCGCCGCTATCGAAAGTGATTTGGCGCGGATTGAGGAGCCTCGGGGCTTTGAACGTCGTGTCCACCCTGGGAAGCAGAAAAAGCCCTCCGGCAAAGAGCGCAGCGAGCACGCCCATTCCAATTACAACGCGCGCTCCATCGGGGCCACGGTTGACGGGTTCAGCTGGCGCTGCGGCCGTTAGCTGGCTATCGGAATGTCGCGAGAAACGGCGAAGCTCCGACAGGAGGTCCTTCGCGGTTTGGTAGCGATCGTCTGCTTCCTTGTCTAGGCATCTGTGGACGATTCGCTGAAGCTCGGGGTCGCCGGGCACTGGCGGCGCCGGAGCTTTCAGGATCAAGTTGAGCGTTTCGACACCGCTTTCGCCCTGAAAAGGGAGCTTTCCTGTGAGAAGCTCGAAGAGCACGATTCCGAAGCTGAAGAGGTCGCTCCGGTGATCCACGTGCTGACCCCGCGCTTGCTCGGGCGACATGTACGCGACCGTGCCCATCACTTGGCAGGATTGTGTATGTGCACGGATGGCGGCCTCGATATCACTGTCTGCACTCTTCGCGCGCTCCAAGAGCTTGGCGAGTCCGAAGTCGATGATTTTTATGTGGCCGTCCTTATCCACCAGGATATTGCCCGGCTTCACGTCTCGGTGAACGATCCCACCTTCGTGGGCGTGGGCAAGACCTTCGATGACTTGAACCCCGATACGGAGCACGCGCTCCACAGGCAAAGGCCCGTGCTTCGCGATGTCTGCGAGTGATTCGCCCTCAATGAGCTCCATCGCGATGAAGTCCACGCCATCTTCGTCGTCTATTTCATAAACCACGCCGATGTTCGGGTGCTTGAGGGCAGCTGCCGTTTGCGCTTCCTGGACGAAGCGGCGCTTGCGCTCGGCGTCAGACACTAGCTCCGGCGGAAGCACTTTGAGCGCTACCTCGCGGTTGAGCTTCAGGTCAATCGCTTTGTAGACGACCCCCATTCCACCACGGCTGATCTCTTCGAGGACTTTGTAGTGGGAGGGTGTGCGGCCGAGCATCGCGCGAAAGGCTATTTTTTCTCTTGGAGCGTTTTCCCCGCGAGCTTCGCCACCTCGTAGAAGAAGTGGGCGCCGATTGGGAGAACGGCGTCGTCGAAGTCGAATTTGCTCGAGTGGGCGGGGAAGCTCTCGCGCCCGAGCTCGCCTACGCCGAGACGGACGTAGCATCCCGGGATCGTCTGCAGATAGTAAGAAAAGTCTTCGCCACCCATATTGGCGGTGTGGAGAGGCACGGCGTTGTCTTCGCCCACAACGATGACCGCGGCGCGGCGGGCGAGCTCAGCCATTTCGGGTGGGTTGATAACGGGCGGCACGCCTTGGCGCACGCTCATCTTGATCGTGGCGTTGTGGAGTTTCGCGACGGAGTCGCAAATGCGGGTGAGGGATTGGATGATGGCTTCGCGAACCGGCGCTTCTTGGGTGCGGATCGTGCCTTCGAGAAGCGCGCGGCCGGCAATCACGTTCGATGCGGTCCCCGCCTCGAAACGCCCCACGGTGACGACCGCAGGGTGGGCGGGGTTGACCTCACGCGAGACGATCGTCTGGGTCGCCATGACGAGCATGGAGCCCACCACGACGGAGTCGACACTTTCGTGCGGCCGTGCCGCGTGACCGCCTTTTCCCTCGATCTCGATGCTAAACGTGTCGGTCGACGCACTGACCGCACCGGCGTGGGTAACGATGACGCCCGTGTCATAGTTTCGGTCGACGTGGCCGCCGAATATCATCGCCACCCCTTCGAGCGCGCCCGCGGCTATCATCGCCTGCGCGCCGGCGCCCTTCTCTTCGGCGGGCTGGAACAAGATGCGCACGGGCGCGGGCAGAGCGCCGTCTCGAGCGAGAAGCTCCGCGGCGCCCAAAACCATTGTCGTGTGCCCGTCATGGCCGCATGCATGCATGACGCCCTCGTGCTCCGAGGCGAACGGGAGGCCTGTCTCTTCCAGAATCGGCAGTGCATCGATGTCGGCGCGCAAGGCCACTGCCGGCCCGCCATCGCCCCCCGGAATCTCGGCGAGGACCCCCGTCTCGGCGACGCCGCTCTTGTAGGAGATACCGAGCCGGTCGAGCTCTCGGCAAATGCGCTCGGCGGTTAGTGTCTCTTGAAACGCGAGCTCGGGATAGCGGTGGAGCTCGCGGCGGAACTGGACGAGGTGCTCTTTGAACTTGCTATCGGTTAGGGACACTCGGGCCGGACCTTAACATCGTCGCGTCGTCATGTCAGAGCGCGCCGACTTCGTGGAGCAGAGCGAGCGTTCCCGCGAGATCGTCGAGCTGGCTAAGATCGATGTCGGGCGGGTTGACGTCCGAGAGCGGCTCGATGAGCGGGTACTCGAACATCTCTTCCGCAAAATAGATCTGAGCCTCGTTCGAAAGCAGGTACTCGGCGAAGTCGAGCGCTGCCTCTGGATGTGGCGCGCTCGCAAGAACGCCTGCCCCCGCGATATTGATGAGCGCCCCCGCGCCGCCGCCGCGGGGGCTGTAGTTGCGCGCGGGGAGCTCAACGTCGGGACCGTCCTCGAGGAATCGGAAGAGGTAGTAGTGGTTCGAAAGTCCGATATCGATTTCTCCGTTGAGCACGGCTTCGAAAAGAGGCGGGTTGTCGCGATAGGCCTTGGACTCGTTGTTGACCATGGCGGCGAGCCAATCGCGCGTCGCTTGCTCGCCCTCGATCAGGCGCATGGCGGTCACGAAAGTTTGGAACGAACCGTTCGTGGGCGCCCAGCCGATACGGCCCTTGAAGCGCGGCTCGGCGAGCTCGAGCACGCTGTCGGGGAGTTCGACTTCGGATAGTACGCTGGTGTTATAGACGAGGACGCGAGCGCGTCCCGACGAACCGATCCAGCGGCCATCGCGCGCACGGAAACGGGGCTCGACTTTTTCTAGGAGAGATCCCGGGAGCTCCGAGAAGCGGCCCGCTTTGGCGAGAGATCCGAGTGCGCCCGCGTCCTGGCCGTAATAGACGTCGGCGAGGCTTTCTTCACCCTCGTCGAGAATAGCGGCGGCCATCTGCGTCGAGCCGCCGTAACGCACCTCGACCTCGAAGCCCCTCCTAGCCTCGAATTGATCGATCAACGGTTGCACGAGGGCTTTAGCGCGCCCCGAATAGATGACGAGATCGGGTGCGGCGTTCCCATCGCCGCAGGCATGAGCAAGCCAGGCGGCACAGCCGGCGGCAAGAACGGTAAGACTGGAGGGGTGTCGACGCATCCTTACCCTGCAGGTTACCACGGCTCGGACGAGCGCGTCGTTAGTGTTGTCACCTGCTCGTCAGAGAGTTACGATGTTCTGTTGGCTATGCTACCCCGCTACACACCTTCCGAGGTTTATGCGCTCATCGAAAGCGAATTGAAGCCTCACTTCGACGCGCTTGTCGAGTGCGCCTCCACGTCAGAGCTTCGCGCCCATCCAGTTTATCGCTCGATCGAGTCCACCGTCTTGACCGTACTCGCGACTACCGATGTCGGTTCTTATGCAACGGTCGAGGCGCCACCGAAGGCACGCTATCGCGTGCTATCCTGGAATCTCGAGCGCGGGGTCGAGCTCGAGGGACAGATCGAGGCGTGTCGCACGCATCCCTATCTGAAGGACGTCGATTTGTTTCTCTTGACGGAGACGGATGTCGGCATGGCACGTTCCGGGAATCTTGCGGTCGCGCAGACGATGGCTCGAGAGCTGGGTCTCTACTACGCGTTCGCGCCTTGCTATCTCAATTTGGCGAAGGGCTCGGGCGTCGAGTTCGACGTCGCGGGCGAGAACCAGCTCGGCCTCCACGGAAATGCTGTCTTGAGCCGCTATCCGCTTTCTTCGGCCCGCGCTATCCCGCTAGAGAACGGAAAGGACAAGATGAGCGGGCGTGAAAAACGTCTCGGCAACCAGACAGCGCTCGCGGTGGACGTGGCGCTCCCCGGGCTCCCGCTCACCGCCGTCGCGGTCCACCTCGACGCGCAATCCCGGCAGAGCCATCGGCAAAAGCAGATGCTAGACATTCTGGATGCGCTCGGGGACGTCGATCGCGCGCTCATTGGGGGCGACTGGAACACGACGACACACAACTCGTCGCGGGCGTTTTACGCGATTATGGGATATTGGTTGCGCGTGTTTCTCGGTATCGACCGGTCCATCGAGCACTACCTTCACCCTTATCGATGGTTCGAGAAAGGGTTGTTCCATCTTTTGGAGGAGCGCGGTTTCGACTATCGGAATTGTAACAGGCTGGGCGAACGCACCTTGTCCTATCAAGTCGACGACATGAAAACGAGAAAGAACCTCGGAGAGTGGGTCCCGGGCTGGTGTTTCGCGTTTATCCGCTGGGCCCTTCGAAATCACGAGGGCCGCTGCCCTCTCAAAGTCGATTGGTTCGCGGCGCGGGGCCTCGTGACGGAGCATCCGGTGGTTTTCCATGAGTTCCGCGAGGGCCGGACGGTGCCGTTGTCGGATCACGATGCGATTGGCGTGAAGCTCGCGTTGTGAGCGACACCAGCACGAACGGCAAGAAGCTTGTGGATGACCGCACCTGGACAACCGTCACGGACATCAAAAAAGCCATCGCCTCCGCGGAACGACCCTGATAGAATTTCAATTCAATCTCTGCACCCCCAAAAAGGAGTATCGATGAAGACGGCGACGATCGAAACGGATAAGGGCACCATCAGCCTGGAGCTTTTTGACGACAAGGTGCCCAAGACGTGCGAGAATTTCGTCAAGCTCTCGACGGAAGAGTTTTACAACGGTTTGAAGTTCCATCGGGTTCTCGACCGCTTCATGATTCAGACAGGCTGCCCGCAAGGCACCGGCACCGGCGATGCCGGCTACAAATTCGACGACGAGTTTCACGTCGAGCTAACCCATGCCGGCCCGGGTATTCTGTCAATGGCTAATTCAGGCCCTAATACGAACGGGTCTCAATTTTTCATCACCCACGTCGCTACTCCATGGCTCGACAACAAACATTCGGTCTTTGGGCGCGTTGTCGAAGGGCAGGATGTCGTGGACGCTATCCGGCAAGGTGACAAGATGATCAAAGTGACCATCTCGGAGGGGTGAGGGAGGCCGAGCCCATTTTCGAAGAGTTCGCATGCGTCTCTCCTTGACGTGGTTGGGCGCCAGCCTTCTGGCCGGCTTTATCGGAGCCGAGCGGTGCAAGCTCTGCCATCGCGCCGTGTTCGAGTCGTGGCAGCGAACATCCCATTCCAGCACAGGCACCGTGGGTGTTGACGCGGAGGAGCGTTGTCTTTCGTGTCATGCGAGTAACGGTGCTGCGGTACGCGGGGTCCAGTGCGAAGCGTGCCATGGCGGCGGTGAAGATTACTGGCCCGCGGAAATCATGATCGATCCTGACAAGGCGTTGATGGCGGGGCTCATCCGCCCGACGGAGGCGACATGTCGCCGCTGTCACGGAAGCGATGAGCCCGACCACGCACGCGAGTTCGTGATGCCGCCCGAGGCGGAGTGGACCCTATGGGTCCACTCGCGGAAACCGTGAGCCCGCCTGCTTTCTCGTTTCCGGAGAATTTGCGCTTCGAGTGTACCCAGTGCGGAGATTGCTGCCGGGGGTGGCAGATTCTGCTCGGCCCTGGTGAGCTCGAGCGGTTGTCAGGTTTGGATTGGAGGGGGCGGGTGGATAGGCTCGTCGAGACGAAAATCGTCGCGGGCGTGTCTCCACACAGGGGGCGGCACAACGTTCTGGCGCGGCGTGCCGATGGCTCATGCGTCTTTCTTGGCGCCGATAACCAGTGTCAGATCCACGAGCATTTTGGCGACGAGACGAAGCCGCTCGTCTGCCGGCTCTTTCCCTTCAGCTTTTTGCCTGTGGGAGATCGGATCGCTGTCGACGTTTCCTTTGCCTGTCGGTCGATAAGCGCAGGGGTTGGCGCGCCGGTCGGAGACCGTGTGCCCGAGTGGTCCAAGCTCGCTTTCGACGTCGATGTCGAGCAACGTCAGCGTCTTTATCGATTTTCGAAGAAGTACGACGTCGAAGGAGGGCTTCTCTGGGAGCTCGAGCACGAGATCTTGGGACTCTTTTCCGACGTCTCTATGTCGATGTTCGAGCGCGTACGGGCTGTCGCCGAGTTCATGCGTCTCGGAACGACCAGCGATCCCAGGACGGATGCCGCGCGCACGTTGCGGCAAGTGATGGCCAAGGGCATCCCCAAACAGATTCGGGAGCGGCCTGCTGCGGGCGGCATGGACAAGACACAGCGGGCCATTTTCTTTCATTTGATGTTTCTTTTGCTCAACCCGACACCTCCCGAGCTCTATCGAGCTTCGGGGAAGGCGCGACAAAAAGAAGTGGCCGGCCGCGTCCAAGCGGCGAACGGTTACAAGTTCGACAAGGCACGCCCGTGGCTCGAAAACCGAGAGCTCACCGAGAGCTACGCAAACGTTGACGCTGTTCGCCCAGGCTATCTTCTTTCCTATTCTGGAGACCGTCTCTTTGAGCAATATCTAAAAGCGAAGATCCTCGGGCAACGTTTCCTGAGAGAGGGGGAGGGCAAGCTCTCGTTCGTCGAGGCCGTACCGAGGCTTCTCGTCCTGTATCCGATGCTGCTCTGGACGGCGAAAGCGCTCGCCTCGGAACGTAGAGACACGGAGGCGCACGAGGACGATGCCCGCGGTGCCCTGCGTTTGCTCGATCGCAGCTACGGGGAAGTGCGCCTTTCCGAGCTTCCGGCGAAACAAAGAAAGGCTTGGCGATTCGTTTTCATGGAGACCGGGCTCGAGACCGCGGCCACCATCGACATGCTAGCCTCGCGATAATGGGTAGGAGCTTGTCGCAGCAGCCGGCGGCGGGGTATTCTTTCGAAGCCTAGGAGGCTATGTCTGCTTTCGTCGCTCCCAAACCTGCATCCACTGTTCGTCCACTTTCCCGTAGCACTTTTCCTTACAGCGGTTCTGTGTGACACGGCTCTTCTCGTGCGGTGGCGTACGATGTGGCTCGACCGGGCCGTGGTCCTCATCTATGGGTTGGCCGCGCTTGGCTCGGGCATGACGGTCGCGAGCGGCAAGCTTGCCGAGAACAGCATGATGGGGCGGCTCGACCCCGCTGTAAGCGAGCTGGTCGCGGCGCACGGCGAATGGGCCTTTGGGTCGGTCCTGGGCTTGTTACTCACGGCGTTCTTGCGGTTCGATCTCTCATGGCGCGACCGTGCCGAGTCTTTTCCGCGTCCGAATGGGCGGCGCTACGCGGCACTCGCCATCGCTTTCATCGCGGTGTTTGTGCTTCTGCAAACGGCTGGTCGCGGCGGCGAGCTCGTGTACCGACACGGCGTTGGGGTCGAGACTTCGAACGGTAGTATCGTGCAATAGGAGGGAGTTTGTCGGGAGCCACCACATCAGGGACGGAAAACTTCGCAGCTCGTGCCGTCAAGAACGACGTCGCGCCAGCGCATTTTCGCGAGGGGTGCGGTCTCAAACTGTCGAGCATCGGTTTGGGCACCTATCTTGGAGCGACGGACGACGCCACGGACGACGCGTACACGGAAGCCATCCTCGAAGCTGTCGGGATGGGATGTAACGTGCTCGACACGGCTAGTACTTATCGTTGTCAGCGCAGCGAGCGCGCCGTCGGCCGGGCGCTCGAGAAACTCGCAAAAGCGGGAGTCGGCCGCGAGCAGCTCGTGCTCGCAACGAAAGGCGGCTACGTGGCGTTCGATCGGGCGCCGCCCGAGAACCTGAAGCACTGGGTCGAAGAGCGCTACATCGCGCGCTCGCTCTTTGGGCCGGACGACCTGGCGCGCGGCAACCACGCGATCACGCCGGCCTTTCTCGCCGATCAACTCGACCAGAGCCTCACCAATCTCGGCGTATCGACGATCGATATCTACTACCTTCACAACCCAGAAGTCCAGCTGGCCGTACGCGACCGAGATGCGTTTCGTAGCCAACTCCGGAGCGCCTTCGAGTTTCTAGAGGGGGCGGTCGTGGAGGGAAAAATCATGTTCTATGGCACCGCGACCTGGAATGCCTTTCGGGTGGCGACGGGCGCGAAGGACTACATGTCGCTCGAGGAAGTTGTTGGCATTGCCAGGGAGGTGGCCGCAGAGGGGCATCACTTCCGGTTCTTGCAGGCGCCGTACAATTTGGCAAAGACGGAGGCGCTGTCAGCGCAAACCCAATCTTTTGAGGGGGAGACTCTCTCGCTTTGCCAAGCCACGGAGTCTCTCGGCGTGTACATGGTCGCGTCCGCCTGCATCGATCAAGGTCGGCTAACGCAAGGTCTTCCGGATTGGCTCGGCACGCTGTTCAAGGGGTTGGCCACGGACGCGCAGCGCTGCATCCAGTTCGTTCGCTCCACCCCCGGCGTCGTTACGGGACTCGTCGGAATGAAATCCATCGACCATGTTCGCGAGAATCTCGCCGTCGCACGGGTCCCGCCTGCTCCGATGGAGGATTTTTTGAAGCTCTTCGAGGTCGATTCTTCAGAGTGAATCGAGAATAATCGTAGATGAAAAACGGTTTTTGCGTCCAGGAAAGGGAAAGCGTGATCTGGATCACGCTTTTCGTAAGAACTTAGGTGTAAACATCGCTCACGTGGTGGGGGTAGAGTCCCCAACCCGAAAACCAAGGTGTGCGGAGATCGCTTCACCCCCGGCCCCAACCAGGGGTAGTGGAGAAATCCGCACCCCCCCCCAACTCTGCTCTCACCACGACAAAACTCGAACGGCAAGGTTCTTAGGCTCTAACCCGTCAAAATCGAGTATTTTGTACCACGTTCTGAAGCAAATTCTTTCTTATCCCCACATCCCCTCCTCTCCCCACCTCTCCTTGCTTTTAGCGGCGTTTTTAAAGGCAAGGGGATGTGGGGATTAGAGTCAGCTGTGTGGTTTGGATTTAGAACGCTTTCAGGTTTACCTGGCTAGGGCTTAGCTTCTAGACGGGGCCAGAGCGGCGGAGCCTTCTCCGTTTTGAGCGCATCGCTAGCGCCCCAGGGGGTGGCCTCGGCAAAGCTTCCCGGGCCCGCACCCAAGCGGCGCAGAATCTCGGCCGCGGAACCCGGCATGACGGGTAGAAGAAGAATCGCGGCAATACGGGTCGCTTCCGCGGCGTCGTAGAGGACCTGGCCGAGGGTCTCTCTCGCGTCAGGATTCTTGGCGAGCGACCAGGGTTCCGATTTTGTAATGAAATTGTTGACGGCATCGACGATCCCGAAGGCCTGCGCCGCGCCATCCGAGAGGGCGAGAGACTCCATCGCGTCGTGGTATTTCTTCACTGCGTCCTCAACGGTTTGCCGAAGCTTTCCGGACTTTGCGGTCGGCTTCAAGAGACCGTCAAGGAATTTTTCAGACATGCTCGTTATGCGACTCACAAGGTTTCCCAGATTGTTGGCGAGGTCCGCGTTGTATCTATTCTCGAAGCGCTCCCACGAAAAATCACCGTCTTGCCCGTAGATGATCTCGCGGACGAGGTAGAGCCTGAGCGGGTCGGGACCGAAACGCTTCGCTGCGTCGAGAGGATCGACGACGGTCCCTTCTGTCTTGCTCATCTTTTCCCCTTTGAAATTGACGAAACCATGACCGATGATCTGACGGGGAAGTGCTACGCCAGCGCTCATGAGCATGGCGGGCCAATAGATGCAATGGAATTTGGTGATGTCCTTGCCGATGATGTGAAGATTGGCAGGCCACCATTTAGAGAACAAGCCCGCCTGCTCATCGCCTTGACCGTAGCCCACGGCGGAAATGTAATTGATGAGCGCGTCTACCCACACATAGACCACGCTCTCCTCGTCGAACGGGACGGGGATGCCCCACTTCTGGCTTTCCCGGCTGATCGAGAGGTCCCTGAGTCCGGATTCGATCATTCTCAAGACCTCATTGCGCCGAGTTTCGGGAACGAGAAAATCCGGGTTGTCTCGATAGTGCTCGAGCAGCGGCTCCTGGTATTTCGAGAGTCTAAAAAAATGGTTGAGCTCTTCGAGCCAGTCCGCTTTCGAATGGTGCAGCGGACAATTGCCATTGACGAGGTCTTTTTCCAACTTGAACTCTTCGCAAGAATTGCAATACCAGCCCTCGTAGCTTCCCTCGAACACGTCGCCCGTTTCTTTGATGCGTCGCAAGAGCGCCTGAACGGTGGTCTTGTGCCGCGGCTCGGTGGTGCGAATGAAATCGTCGAAAGAGACGTCGAGCTGCTTCCAGACCTCCTTGAACTCCTTTTCCATCTGGTCGCAATAAGCGAGAGGCTCGATGCCTAGCTCCGCCGCTTTTTTGAAGACGTTCAGCGAATGCTCGTCATTGCCCATGACGAAGTGGGTGTCGTAGCCCGCGAGACGCTTGAAGCGCGCGATGATATCGGCGGTCACTTTTTCATAAGCCGTTCCGAGATGAGGACGGCTATTGACGTAGTCGATGGCGGTTGTGAGGTAAAACGTCTCCATTTGATTGCATTCTAGCAGACCGTTCCAAGTTGACAGCGACAGGCGCACCTTTAATGTCCGTTCCGCAGTTATAGGAGCCAAAAATGAAGAGAAGTGTTCTTCGACTTTGTATCGCGAGTGCGCTGATCGCGGTGATGTCCGCCGCCTGCGAGACGCCCAAAGGTCCGGATCGCTACGCCATTACCGGTGCGCGTATCGTGACAGGGGCAGTCGGCCAGGAGGCCAGGAGGTAGACCAATGGCGAAGCGAACCGCGATAGATGAGATATACCGGCAGAGCGAAGCCGCAGGCAAGACGGCAAAGAAGAAAGCCAGTACAGCGGTAAGGCGCCAAAGCGGCAAGGCGGCGAAGCCATTTAAGGCGACGTACTACGTCACCGAGGCGGCACGGAGCGCGCTAGAGCAGGAGCGGCACGCACGCAGCATGACAGGCAGGCGGGAGGGCAGCGACCTCAGCTCGCTCGTCAACGATGCGATCCTCAAGGTGTATGGCCGGAAGCGCCGCTCAAAGTGAGCGGCAAAGCGAAAAAATCCGATCCGAGGGCACCTGTGCTACGCCGCCCCTAAACCCTCCACACGACGAGAACGTCGGTTGCGGACATAATTTACGAATCCTGTGAGGGCCAAATGGCGAGAGATACTATGACCGCCTAGGAGGCAGACATGAAAGACAACATGGAGTTATTGGCTACACCTCACTGCAATCTTGTATTCTAGGTTGAGGAGCTGTTCCTGTATGTTGAATAGCGGTTGATGAGCTGTTCCTGCATGTCGAATAGCTGGTTGATGAGCTGTTCCTGCATGTCGAATAGCTGGTTGCTTGTGGCTGCTTGTGCGTCGGTTATGTGCTCGAGGAGAAGATGTGTATCTCCTAGGGCCTGGTCACGCAGGTCGTCCAGTGTATATCCGATGCCTAGCCCTACTACCATTGACAGTATCAGCTTCATTTCGTCCTCCCGTTCAGTTCATCGTCGATTAGCCTCGATGGCAAACTTGGTGCTCACGTATTGTGGCATGTCAGCCTGCGGCTCCTTGACGAAGATGGACGATACCTCGGCTTCAGAGTGGCCAAGAAGTACGGTCGCACCCCAAAGGAAGTGGAAGTAGACGTGGCCGCGACCGTGTTGAATTTTATCTCGGAGGTTTAATGTCTCGTATCGATTCTCTAAGAAACCTGTTGGCGAAAGTTCCCGACGACGCCATGACCCGCTACATGCTCGCGAATGAGCTCTACAAGGACGGTCAGCTCGCCGAAGCCGTGGATGAGCTGAACGCTTATCTGAGCGCGGCGGAAGACGAGGGCGCCGCCTATCGCACTCTCGCGGACGCCTATCTCGGGCTCGACAAGAAAAAGGAAGCCCGCTGGGCCCTTCGCCAAGGAGCTGAAGCGGCCTTGACCCATCACCACGAAGGGATGGCCCAAGAGTTCGAAGACCGCTTGAAAGAGCTCGATTAGGCTCTAACCCGTCAGAACCGAGGATTTTGTACCATGTTCTGAAGCAAATTCTTTCTTATCCCCACAACCCCTCCTATCCCCACCTCTCCTTGCTTTTAGCGGTGTGTTTAAAGGCAAGGGGATGTGGGGATAGGAGGGGTTGTGGGATGAGAGTCAGCTATGTGGTTTGGATTTAGAACGCTTTCAGGTTTACCTGGCTAGTTTTAGAAGAAGCCTACTGTTCGAAGGCTTCCCAGGCTACGATGCGCCAATGGCTGTTCTCACGCGTCCAGAGAATGCCGAGAGACGCTCTCCCTTCTCGTTTGAACCGGAAAAGCGATGCGTAATAGGTCCCGTAGTCATCGGGCGCTCCGGCGTCGGGTACCTCGCCGCATAGATAAACGGCGGCGTCTTCGTTCGTCAGCTCCAACTGGGCTAAATCGTTTTCGTAGGCGTGCTCGACGACCCGGACCGATTCACGCCATGGAAGCACGACATCGATGGCTTCCGTCAAGTTATCCCGCTCGCCCGTCTCGTCCACGCTCAGTTCCATCGCATCCTTCAAGGCTGCGACCGCGCGTTCGTCGCGCAGGATCTCGTCGTTGACGTCGTCGTCGGTATCCACGCAGGCGAGGGCGTGCTCGGACATGAAATGGAGGGCCTCGTCGACGTTGCGGCGTACTAGCCAATCCGTGAGAAATTCTTGCTCCGCGTCCGCGAGTTTGTTAGTTTCCGCTCCGCGCGGACGATCGGGAGGGAGCCGGGTCGGCATTTCGGGAAGCTCGCGGGATTACATGCCGGGCCCGGCCGTGTTCCCTTGATATGGGCCAAGCTGCCAAAAACACCCCGCCACCAAGCGACGAAGCCGCCCCAACGGCCGTTGTGACGCTCGTGATTGTCGCCGGTACGCACGTCGGAGTTCGCGGAGGTGAGATGGCCGTTGAACATGGCCGCTGGCATCTTGCTCGAGCGGTAATCGACGTCGATATCGGCCTTTTCGTGGTCTTCGGAAATAGAGAATTGAATGCTCGGCATTTTCCGCTTGACGAAAGCTGTAGGGATCGCCGACGTGGTACACCGTGTTCAAGTGCCTGAGCGAGAACTCCTGCGATTTCTCTAGAGTCTCTCGCGCGCCGTTTTTCAGGAATACGTAGAGGCGGAACTGCTGTCCCCCGAGCGGCCGTAATATTTTCCGGCGATGCGCTCGACGCCCTCGACGAGATCGATGGCGTGCCCCAAAGAGTTCCCCTCCTCGTCGGTAAGCGCCGAGCTCATGAGCACGTGCGTGACCGCGTCGTAGGTTGTTCTTTCCGAGATCATCAGAGCGTCGAAATAGTCTTCAGCGGTCAAGTCGAACCTTGTGCTTTCGTTGTAGGTTCTTGCGTAGCCGTCGAAGAGCTCCTTCTGGATTGGGGTGAGCTCCTGGGAGCGCGTGAGCCCTGTATCCACGTTGAAACGTGTATCAGCTAGAAGTTTCCCGGGCCAGTCGCGATCGACGCCGACGATCGTGGGGCTCTCACTCTCTTTGCGAAAGTAAACGCGGACAGACTTACCTTGCTCGCAGGCGGTGATTCGAACAGAGATATAGGTTCTGTTCTCGGCGGCGTTCGAGGTGGGCGGAATCTGGGCATCCATTGCGGGGACGCCCACGCGTTGATGGGTCTCAGCTTGATTGTCGAAACGGCTCCACTGAAAGTTGTATGGGCGAGGGCTGCTGAACCCATACTTGACGGCCAAATCTTCGAAATGAACCTCGCTGTTATTAATCTCGAAATGGTCGAGAGGAAGCACCTTGGCGAAATCTGTGGCGCCAATTCGGTTTCGCCTCTCGATGAGGCTTTCGACGATCCAGGCTTCCGCCGCTGGATCGCTATATTGGCCTGCCCACGAGCCGGGAATCCGGGTGGCCACAGCGCGGTAGCCGCGCTCCGGGTCCGGCGCCGCGTCGAGAAGGAAGGTGTCGATGTCCTCCTCGATGATGTCGCGTGCCGCCGCTGCTCGTCACGCTCTCGACGCCATCCGCGAGCGCAAGCTGCTCTCGCTCGACATAGACGATCTAGTTCTCTAGTACGAAATAGCCGAGAACGCAAAGGATCTTCGAGGAGACCATCTCGGCGCCCGAGGCCATCTCGAGCCAGTTCGTCGGGTCGAATCGAAGAAGGTAGAGCTGATCGGTCGAGTCGGCGATGAGGATGCCTGGCCGTAAGCCGAATTGCTTGACCGTGAGGACGCGCCACTTTGCGTCCGTCGTCGTCGGCCGGTCGTCTCCTGGACCGCGCTTCAAACCCTCGGGGCTGAAGCGTTGGCGCGCATGGCGGTTCTCAAACATGCGCCGTCCATGACTTCCGCCCATGGTGTTGACGCCGCCCGCGGGGATGACCCTTCCCTCAGGATGACGCTCACCGGGCTCTCCGAAAGTGTGGTTGAACACCTCGAGGATGTCACTGAGCGCGCGTGTTTGCGGCTCGATCGTGGGCCAGAGCGGCGGTTCTTTCTCGAGCGGGTCATCGAGGTAGAACTTTTGGGCAGCGGCCGGTCCGGCGAAAACGGAGAGCGCGAGAATCAGCGAGGCGAGCTTCGGCGGCGACCGCATTAGTAAATTCCCCACTTGGTCTTGAAAATGTCGCTGAAGGTCCACATCCAGCGGAAGCCCTCGCGGCCGGCGGCAATGTCGATGCGCGTGATGTAGGCGTCCTGCACTTTGAAGCGAAAGCCGATGCCGGCGCTCCATTCGAGCTCGCTGAAATCCACGTCCCTCATATGAGGGGCAACTTTCCCGGCGTCGGCGACAATCGCCATGTCGAGCACGGAAGACGCGTACCGACGATGCTCGACCGGAACGATGATCGCCTGGTTGTCGTAGAAGCGATAGCGCTGAAAGCCTCGCAGGTCGTCATTTCCGCCGAGCCTCGGTTGCAGATAGAAGGGGATAGCGCTCCCTTCGTCCTCGGACGTGATCTCCGCGCGGAGGCGGAATGCGATCACTCGATTCTTGTTGAAGTACGGAATGTGTTGATGGAGCTCGAATACCAATTGCGTGAAGTCGAAGGTGGGGAGTCGCTGGTCGGCACATTGGCGAATGGTCGTCGAATAGTAACCACCCGATCGCGGACCTCCCGGAAGGTCTCGATAGTCGACTTCGATGAAGCCGCCCCAGCGCGAGTACCAAGTGTCCAGGCCGAAGCCCGGGGCTTCCTCACCCTTAACGCTGAACGCGAGTATGTTTTCTCTAGCATGGAGACGCTACGTGAAGATCCGGGCCGGGCGACCGGGAGTTCACGGCGATCTCGACGAGGGGAGCGAACGACCCGCCATCGAGACGGACTTATGATTTTGGCGATGTCGCTGACGGTTCCGGTACCCCTTCTCGCTCAATCATCCGAATCTCCGGCATCCCGAGAGCTTGCGCCCATCGTGACCGATCGTCCCAGCGAGAGCGCCGGTTCGACAGTGGTGCCGCGACGTGCACTACAGGTCGAGATGGGCTACAAGTTCTCGCGCTTGGTGACAGACGATCGGCGGACCAATACGCACGAGTTGCCGGACCTGCTGCTTCGCGTCGGCGTTCTCCGGGGGCTCGAAGCGCGTCTGACGGCCACCGGCTACGGCTTCAGGAACCAAGACTCTGACGGAAGGCGAGATGAGCAGGCGGGTTCAACGATGTGAGTGTGGGCGTAAAGTGGGCCTTGACAGAACAGGAAGCCGGTCGTCCCGCGCTCTCACTGCTCGCCGATGTTAGCCTTCCTGTCGGCGATACAGACTTTACCGACGACTACGTCAACCCGAAGCTTCTTCTCCTGTTCACGAACACGCTGACCGAACGGCTCAGTCTCACCGGGAACGTTGGGCCGAAATTCATTACGCTGCAAGTGGCCGGCGACAAAAAGACCGTCGTCGATCTTTCGTACACGGCGATGTTGAGTGGGTCCGTGACCGAGCGGACCGGCTGGTTCGCGGAGCTCTTCGGTGCTTTCGCCCTCAGCGAAACGCGCACGGGCAGCCATTTCGTTCACGCCGGGCTCACGTTCCTTGCGAGACGCAACCTCCAGCTCGACGTGCGCGCTGGCATCGGCGCGGTCGCAGACGTGCCCGACTGGCTCTTTGGAGCGGGGTTGGCGGTGAGGTTCCCCCGGTGAATCTGCTAGAACGAAAACCAGAATTCCTGAAAAAAACGACTCTCATGAGCCCAAGGCGAGCTCGTGGCCACTCTCGCTCAGCCCTGGGAGGCCCACTTCGTGAATGCTATGTTGTTGAAAGCTCTGATGCACTTTTGACCCAGAGCGGGTCGCTTTTTTCGCGCCGCCGGCCGATCTTCGAGCCGCACAACGAATTTTTGCCCGGACCAAACCTCGTCGATGGCGCAGACCTTGATGTCTACGACCCCGGCCGCGAGGCCCGCGCTTCGAACGGTATTACCCGTGATATCGGACGCGAGGGCGGAAGTCTTCTTTGGCCAGCAAATCCACAAAGTTGTTTCGGGCGCCATCCGAGAAAGCATATCAGGCAAAGCTTCGTCGAGACTTCACTGGTCCGCCGCAAACAGAAGCAGGATGTTGTCGCATCCTCCCGGTCTCGATGGTGCAAGCCTTCCTCCGGGCGGGAGGGGCCCGAGCGTCGCCGCGAAACCCTTAGGCGCCCCGCGGTGGCCGAACCGAGAGCCTTCCCGGATCCCGAGTTTCTTGGGCAGGGCTGTCCCGAATAGCCGAAAACCATTGCTACGGCGAGAGCCCGGGCTGATAGTTGTTGACGAACTGGACGAACATCGAAGCTTCAACCATATCCTTCGCGACATAGCGGATGCTGTGAGAATCGATACGCTTTACAGTTGAGAGATAGGAAAGAATCTCGGCCTGCCGGTAGTTCTTGAAGCTCATCTCGAGCTCGATGTCTCCGGCCAGGCGAAAGGGCTCGAGCTCGCCGACGCGCTCGATCGCACGGCGCGCGGCCGCCTCGATAACCTCGTAGCCCGCCGCTGGCGTGAGGGTACGGGCCGAGTGAAAGCTCGTCGCCCACTTGACGACCGCACCTTCGACATCACCGACATAAGCCTGGGTCTCTTCGACGATCGCGTCGTCGCCCGAGACCATCGCAATCGGAACACCGAAATGACCGGCGATCGCCGCATTGAAGCCCGCTTCCGAGACGGATGTCCCATTCAAGCGGACGTCGGTCAACGTCGCGCTCGAGAACGTGTGGGCGCGCACGCCTTTCGAGTTGGCGGTCGAAGTGTGATAGCCAATGAAGATCGCCGCGTCGAAGGTCTCGTCGAGACCCCCCATCATGCCTAGACGCCGCGGCCAGGACCTCACGATTTGCACGTCCTTCTCAAAGCGCTCGATGAGCAAGTTCTGACCGTTCCCGTGCGAGTCGCTCACGAGAAACTCGGTGGCGCCAGCGGCCCGAGCACCTCGGATTGCGGCGAGCACTTCTTCGGTCATGAACTCGCGAAACCTCTGATATTCGAACCCCGAGGGGCCGAGCTGCGCCCCGCTGACCGCGCCGGTCACCCCTTCCATATCGACCGAGATGTAAACTTTGGTTTGCGCTCGGGCCAAGGTCGCAAAAAAACACAAAAAGACCAGTATGTTGGTGCAAATCAGCGCCCTTTTCATTCTGATTCCTCGTTCTCCAACCGAGCTCGTATGCGGTTGAAGTCTGCAAATGCAAGTGGGCCGAATTTCGCGTTACACTAACAGGTTTGCTGCGTCAGGAACAGGGAGACGATGAGCGTTTTAACAATTGAAGAGATTCGAGCCAAGGCTCGGGCCGGCCTCACCGAGGTGAGAAACGATGCCGAGCTCGAGACGTGGCGTGTGGCCGTCATGGGAAGAAAGAGCCCGCTGATGTCGGTGCTGCGCTCGCTCGGAGAGCTTGGGCCGGAAGAACGAAAAGAAGCCGGAGGTGCGGCCAACCTGCTAAAGACGGAGCTCGACCAAGCGCTCACGGAGAAGCGGGAGACGCTCGGACGCGCGCGCATCGAGGAGACCGAGACCGCCGGGCGCATCGACGTGACACTTCCGGCCCGGCCGCTTCCCGAAGGGCGGCTTCATCCCGTGACGCAGACCCAGCGCGACATCGTGGACGCTTTTGTCGCGCAAGGCTTTTCGGTCATCGAAGGGCCCGAGGTTGAGCTCGACTACTACAACTTTGAAGCCCTCCGTATTCCGGCGGATCACCCGGCGCGGGAGCTGATGGATACGTTCTACATCGACGGGAGCGGTGACACGGATTCGAAGCTTCTTCTGCGCACGCACACGTCTCCGAACCAGATCCGCTTCATGGAGAATAACGACCCCCCGATCCGAATCATTTGTCCGGGGCGAACCTACCGGAACGAAGCGACGGATCCGAGCCACGAGTGGATGATCACCCAAACCGAAGTGCTTGCCGTGGACAAGGGCCTGACGCTCGCGCATCTCAAGGGCACGCTCTTCGAGCTCGCCAAGCACCTCTTCGGCCGCGATCGCAAGGTCCGTTTCCGCTGCGACTTCTTTCGCTTCGTCGAGCCTGGCGTAGACATGGCGATCGACTGCTTTCTTTGCGACGGCCAAGGTTGTCGCACCTGCAAGAAAGAGGGTTGGATCGAGATTCTCGGCGCGGGCATGGTCCATCGAGAGATTCTCGCGAACATGGGCTACGACCCCGACATCTTTACCGGCTTTGCGGCTGGGCTTGGCGTTGAGCGCATCGCCATGCTGCGCTACGGTGTCGATGACATTCGCCACTTCTACGAGAATGACCTTCGTTTCCTGAGGCAATTCTGAGCTCATGCGCGTACCCATCAAATGGTTGAGTGAATACGTCACGGTGGTGCTTCCCGTGAAAGAAATGGCCCAACGTCTGACGATGGCAGGCCTCGAAGTAACGAGCATCGAGCGTACCGGAGACGATTGGGAAGATGTGGTCATCGGACACGTCGTCGAAGTTCAAAAACACCCCGACGCCGACCGTCTCACCCTCGTGACCGTGGATATAGGCGGTGACGAGAACTTCGAAGTCGTCTGCGGCGCGGGAAACGTCGCGAAAGGGCAGAACATCGCTTATGCGAAGCTCGGCGCGCGACTCATCGACGCCCGCACGGGCGAGAAGAAAAAGCTTAAGAAAGCCAAGATTCGAGGCGTCGTGTCGCGGGGGATGGTCTGTTCGGAGCGCGAGCTCGGCCTTTCCGACGAGCATGAAGGCATCCTCGTCATCACCAGCGCGATCGCGGAGCGCGGTAAACCCCTCGCGGAAGTGCTCGGCGACACCGTGCTCGATATCGATATGAAGCCGAACCGTGCCGACGGGCTCTCCGTCGTGGGCGTGGCGCGGGACGTGGCCGCGCTCACTGGAGAAACCCTACGCGAGCCGGATTTCGAGCTCGAGGCGGCGGGGGAGCCGGTCGTAGGGCGCGCACGCGTCGAGATCAACGACCCCGATTTGTGCAGCCGCTTCACGCTGGCGATCATCGAAGATATCAGGATAGGACCGTCACCGGCGTGGATGCAGGAGGTGCTTCTCGGTGCCGGGATGCGCCCCATCAATAACGTGGTCGACATTACCAACTACGTGATGCTCGAGCTCGGCCAGCCCATTCACGCCTTCGACTATAACACCGTGGCCGAGCATCACATCATCGTGCGCCGCGCGGAAGATGGCGAGAAGCTCACGACGCTCGACGGCAAGGAGCGTGTCTTCACCTCGGAGCAGCTCCTGATCACGGATCCGACCGGCCCTATCGCGGTAGCCGGCGTCATGGGCGGCCTGGCTACCGAAGTCACAGACAAGACCAAAACGATCCTTCTCGAGGTGGCGAACTTCAACCCCGTGAACATTCGGCGCACGGCAATGGCTTTGAAGCTTCCGAGTGAAGCTTCTCGTCGCTTTGCGTGGGGCATAGCACCGGAGCTCGCACCCATGGCGTCGCGGCGGGTGACAAAGTTTCTCGTCGAGCTCGCGGGCGGCAAGGCAGGCGAAGGTCTCGTAGATGCCTATCCCGTTATCTCCGCGCCTGTGCATGTCTCGCTCGCGCGCAAGCGCATAGCTCAGGTACTCGGGGTCGACCCTTCGGAGGAGAAGGTCGTCAAATCACTCGAGGCGCTGGGCTTTACGGTGGAATCCAAAACGGACCGATTCGAGATCGGCGTGCCTTACTGGCGAAGAGACGTCTTGGGGCCGGACGATATCGTCGAGGAAGTGGCCCGCATGGTCGGATACGAGACGATCCCGGCGGCGCCGCTCGCGGGCCGGGTCCCGCCTGGGGTCCCGCAACCTATACGCGAGCTCCGTGAGCGCGCGCGCGACATTCTAGTAGGCGCCGGGATGCAGGAAGTCATCACCTATCCGCTCACGAGTCTCGAGGTCCTCGGGCGCGTGGTCGAGGCGGAAGTGCTCGAGAAGGCGGCTCCGCTCACGGTCGTCAACCCGTTGAATGTCGGTCAAGAAAGGATGCGCACGTCCCTCCGCGCCTCGCTGCTCGAAACGCTCGCACGTAATTTGCGCCTAACGAAAGAGTGCATCGCGCTCTTTGAAACCGCCCGTGTTTACATGCCGACATCGGGCGCGCTTCCCAACGAGGAGGAACATATTGTTGGCGTCGTGACCGGAAGCCGCCTCGACCGATTCGGCAATCCCACGGACGAGAATATCGACTTCTACGACGCGAAAGCGTACGCTGCGCGGCTTCTCGAGCGGCTGAGTGTTGAGGCGAGCTTTGTCGCGCACGAGGAATATGGGCTGCTGTCCGGGCGCACCGCCCGGATCGACGTTTCCGATAAATGCGTTGGCGTGATCGGCCAGGTCCATCCGCGGACCGTCAAGGAGTTCGGCATCGAAAAAGACGTCTATCTGTTCGAAATCAGGATCGCGGACCTCCTCGACCATGTGCCGCCGGTAGCGACGATGAAGGCGATCTCCAAATATCCAGCGGTTGTGGAAGACCTCGCGATCGTAGTCGACCGCGCCGAGCCCGCGGCATCGGTGCTGGCCGAAATCGAAGGTCACCCGCTCGTCGCAAGCGCTCAGGTCTTTGACGAATATGCCGGCTCGCAAGTTCCTGAAGGACGGAAATCGCTTGCGATCTCCGTGTCCTATCAAGCCCCCGATCGAACGCTGACGGATAAAGACGTCGCGAAAGCTCGCGACAAAATCGTAGCTCGGCTGCGCGCCAATTGTGCGGCGGAGCTCCGTTCTTGAGCGGCAACTCCGATCCAGAATGCCTCGATACGTTCCTTTTCGATCTCGACGGGACGCTCATCGATTCGATCGAGCTTATTTTGCGCTGTTATCGACACGCGGCCGCGACGCATCTTAGCGAGCAACCTCCTACCTCCGTGTGGCGCGACGGGCTCGGCACTCCGCTCCGGGAGCAGTTTCGCGCGGTAACGTCGGATGCCGATCTCATCGAAACGATGGTGGTGACCTACCGGGAATTTCACAACGAACATCACGACTCGAGTGTCAGAGTCTATCCGGATGTCGAAGAGGTCTTGCGCGGCCTTCGTCGCCGGGCGAAGCTCGGGGTGGTTACCAGCAAGCTCCGCGCGGGAGCCGAGCGCGGGTTGAAGCTTCTAGGGCTTTTCGAATTCTTCGACGTGGTCGTGACGGCCGACGAGGTGGAGCACCCCAAACCGCATTCAGAGCCCGTCGAAACCGCCCTCGAGCGCCTCAGCGCGAGCGCTTCACGGTCGATCTTCATCGGTGATTCGCCGCACGACATCGCGTCGGGCCGGGGAGCTGGGGTCAAGACGGCCGGCGTTTTATGGGGTCCCTTCGAGAGGGACGAGCTTCTAAAAGCATCTCCGGACTTCCTGCTAGAGTCGCCGAAGAAAATTCTCGACCTCTAGGGAGGTTCTTCCCGTAGAGGTCGTCCTATAACAATGGGTAGGGGTCTAGTGCTTCAAAGGGGAAGCGTTCCAGATGACGAAGTTGATTGTCGTGAGTGGGCTCATGCCTGCAGCGCTGCGCGAGCTGGAATCGTTTGCTGCTTTTGACGGCTTGCCGATACACATCGGAGGAGAGAGCGGTACGGGCAAAGAGGTCGTCGCGCGTTGGGTGCACGAGAGGAGCTCGCGGGCCCGGCGGTATTTCGTCGCCATGAACTGCGCGTCCCTTCCAGATAGACTCGTAGAAGCGGAGCTGTTCGGGCACGCGCGTGGCGCGTTTACGGGCGCCGAACAGTCCAGAGACGGCCTCGTCGCACATGCGGATGGTGGAACGTTAATTCTCGACGAAGTGGCGGACCTTCCGCCGCGAGCGCAGACCGCGCTCTTGCGGGCGCTTCAAGAGAAGGAATATCGGTGGCTGCGAGGCTTCCCTGCGTCGCTCGAATTTTCGCTTAATCTCAGCGAGCCACAAGAATCTCTCCGAAGAGGTGGGCGCTGGGCGATTTCGACGAGACCTCTTCTTTCGTTTGAAAGTCGTTCATGTCGAGCTCCCTGCGTTGCGCGATCGGCCCGCGGACATTCTTCCGCTCGCCGCGCATTGCATTCGGACACAAAGCCGTTTGCTCGGAGTCAGGCCGCGCGCGTTCACTCGCGAGGCAGAGCAACTCCTGGGCCAATATGGTTGGCCTGGCAACGTGCGCGAGCTCGAGAACGAGGTTGTGCAAGCCCTCGTGCGGGCTCAGGAGGCAGAGGCGATTAGCGTGGAGCATCTGTCGCTTCCGAACTCTGAGGCGAACGCCGGGGACCGCGCTCTCGGTGCGGCAGCGCTGGCATTCGAGCGACGATTTCTGGCGGACTCGTTGGCCGCGCATGGGGGAAACCGCACACGCAGCGCGCGGGCGCTAAACTTGTCGCGCCAAGGGCTCTACCGAAAACTCAAACGCTTGGGTGTACGACGCGAGGCCTGAGCTCGGCCATGGCAAAACAATTGGAGCGGCCGGAACAGCGATTCCCAACACAAAGAAGGATCCTAGCGCACGGCTCCGCCCCCCGCTCGCCGCCCCCGCCACTCAACGGCGGCACCAAAACACAGCCGTGGCCAAAACGAGACCACCTGTTGGCTGCGAGCGGAAAATACGTCAAAACATCTACGTGGTCAAAAGGCTTTTCGCCGGATTTGTCTGGGGCGACGGAGCGCCGATTTGACTTGACATCGTTTCGTCGCAAAGCGAACATCTCACCCTTTGACGGAAGGAACGGCCACATGACTCATCGATACGTGCTCGCGATCTTGTTGAGCCTGTGCGGTACGACGGCGTACACGAATGACAGCACGACCACGTTGAAGTTTCGCTCGATCGGACCGGCAGTGATGGGTGGTCGCATCGACACTGTGGCGGTCGTCGAAGATGAGCCCTCCATCATTTATATCGGGACAGCTTCCGGCGGTGTGTGGAAGAGCACCAACATGGGGACGACGTGGAAGTCGCTCTTCGACGGCCACAATACCTCCTCGATTGGTGATGTCGCGCTCTCGCGCTCCGACCCAGATGCGGTCTGGGTCGGCACGGGCGAGCCGAACAACCGTCAAAGCTCGAGCTTCGGCAATGGTGTCTACAAATCGGTCGACGGAGGCGAGAGCTTCGAGCATGTCGGCCTCGAAGGCACCGAGCACATCGGCAAGATCGTGGTCCACCCGGGCCAGCCCGAGCGTGTCTACGTCGCTGCTAGCGGAGCTCTGTGGCACAGCAGCGAAGAGCGCGGTGTTTTCCGCACGCTCGACGGCGGTCATAGGTGGGAAAAGGTTCTCTTCATCGACAACGATACGGGAGTGACGACGCTCGCGATGGACCCGCAAAACCCCGCCGTGCTCTACGCGGCGGCATATCAACGGCGCCGGAAGCCGTGGGGGTTCAATGGTGGCGGCCCGGGAAGCGGGCTGTACAAGACGACCGACGGTGGGGATCACTGGAGGCGTCTCGAGGATGGTCTGCCCGAAGGCGATCTCGGGCGCATCGGCGTCGCCATTTATCGCGGCGATTCTAGAATTTTGTACGCTCTCATCGAGCACGCGACGGAGGCGGGCCTCTACCGCACGACGAATCGCGGAGCGCATTGGGAGAAAGTCAACGAGCTCAATCCGCGGCCGATGTATTACAGCAAGATCTTTATCGACCCGACCGACCCGGACCGCGTCTACGTGCTCGGCTCGTCATTCCACATGTCCGGTGACGGCGGCGCGAGCTTTACGACCAACCGAGATATGACCCCGAGCTATGACGTCGGCGTCCATGGCGATCACCATACGCTCTGGATTGATCCGGAGAACCCGAAACATCTCGTCCTCGGTGGCGACGGCGGGCTCTATCTGTCTTGGGACCGCGCCGTTCACTGGCGAAAAGTGAACAACATGCCGCTCGGTCAGTTCTATGGGATCGGGGTGGACATGGACGAGCCCTACAATATCTACGCGGGGGCGCAGGACACTCATTCGTGGATGGGGCCGAGCGCCACGCGGAACCAGATCGGCATCCTGAACGGCGACTGGCGGCAAACCAATTTCGGCGACGGGATGTACCAGCAGGCGGATCCGACGGACTCCTCAATCGTTTACACGGAGTCGCAAGGCGGCAACATCGTGCGGCTCGATCGCAGGAGCGGGGACAGGAAGACCATCAAGCCCTATCCCGAAGAAGCCGGCTCTTACTATCGCTTCCATTGGACATCGCCGATTTTGATCTCGCCGCATGCCGCCGAAACGATTTACCTGGGCGGCAACCGGTTGTTCATCTCGGACGATCGAGGCGATAGCTGGCGCGCGACCAAAGACCTTACGCGCAACGAGGACCGTGGCGAGCTTGCCATCATGGGCGTGCTTCCCGACGAGGGAATGCTCTCGCGCCACGATGGTGTCGGAGCGTGGGGCACGATCACGACCATATCGGAGTCACCCATATCCGCGGGCACCCTCTACGTCGGAACGGATGACGGCAGAATCCAACTCACGCGCGATGGAGGTGACAGCTGGGAAAGCCTGGAAGGCAACATCAGAGACTTCGACCCTATGCGCGCCAAGGTGAGCCGCGTCGTGGCTTCCGCGAGCTCGCCAGGCCGCGCCTATGTGAGCTTCGACCGCCATCACCTCGGAGATTTCGAGCCACATATCTTCGTGACGGACGATTTCGGCCGGGGTTGGCGTCGCCTGGATACCGCCTTCCCACAGCAAGCCGGCTGGGTGAACGTCGTCGTCGAGCACCCCCAGAACCCTGACCTCATGTTTGCCGGAACGGAGACCGGGTTGTTCGTGACGATGGATGCGGGTGCTAGCTGGGCGCGAATGGAAGGCGGCTTTCCGACGGTGCCGGTCGACGATCTCGTGATTCATCCCCGTGACAATGACCTAGTCGTCGGCACCCATGGCCGCTCCATCTACATCCTGGATGACCTCACGCCCCTCGAGCAGCACGACGTTCAAACCACCTCGCCCGAAATGTTCGCGCCTCGTGGCGTGACGCTCTTCCTTCCTTGGAAGCACGAAAGCTATGGAGCCCAAGGGCAGTTCATCGGACAGAACCCCGAATTTGGTGCGCTCTTGAGTTATTACTTGCCGGCCGCGGTCGACGGTCCCGTCGAAATCGTCGTTAAGGATAACGACGGCGTGACCATGCGGGTGCTCGAGGGCGCAGGGGCCGAGGGATTCCACCGTGTCGCGTGGGATTTGCGAACCGACGCGCCGAAAGACGTGCCTCGCGGCCAGGGGGTGCTCGTGCCGACGGGACGTTATACCGCGGAGCTCGCCACCGCGACGGGCGGGCAACGAGCGAGCTTTACGGTCGTACTCGATCCGCGACTCGATGGCGATATTGACGTGGGCGAGCTCGTCGAGAGATTCGAGTTTCAAAATGAGGGCAACGCGCTCCGGGAGCGTCTCGGCGGTGAGGTGGTACGCGCGCAGAAACTGTCAGACACGATCACAAAACTAGAGGCACTTTTTGAGGAGCCGGAATACGTGGCCGTGCGAGAGGCGCTGAATCATGTCGAGTCCGACCTCGCCGAGGCGCGAAAACCCATTGGCGGCGAGGGAGCGAGCTTTCGCAACCCGAATCTTCTGGGGCGCGTCTCACGCCTATTCGGCGAGCTGAGCGGGGACGCCGTGCGGCAAGGGACGCTACACGCTCCCACAGCCATCCAGCGCCATCGCCTCGCCGAGCTGACCACCGAAGCGGATAAAGCCATCGCAGCGTTGAACGCAATCGTCGACGAAGCGCTTCCATCCATCAACGAACAGCTCGCGGCTCGAGGACCTTTGCGCCTCGAGAAATAACGCCACGCGTTGTGTGAGGTGGTTTAAAAGCAAGGGGATGTGGGGATAGGAGGGGATAAGGGGATAGAAGATGGCTGGCTTTATCTCCGCCTCTACTCTCTCACCCGGTCTAGAGTGTTTTGTGAGGGATTAGAAGTCTCGGTCGAACGTGTACTCGGGGGCTTCTGAGCTCGGTAGTACTGCCGCCACACGCACGGGCACTAGGTCCGGTGCCGCTCGCTTCAAATAGTCGATCTCCTGACGGAGCTTATCCAGGTCCTTGCCTCGATCGACGTCATACCAAGGGATCAGCGTCGTGAAGTCGAGCTTATGCCTTGCAAGAACCGCGGTCGTTTGGGAGAGCACTTCGGCTGTACCCCATTGTATATTCTGGAACAGTTCGGGGATCCAAGCACTTGCGCCGAGAAGGTAAAACCCACCATCCTCCGCGGGACCCACGACGACCTTCCGGCGTCCCAACTCGTCGAAAGCTTTGTGGATGACTTCGAGCGGGAGCGTGGGGCTGTCGCTTCCAAGAACAACGAGTCGCGCGACATCACGCTGAAACGCGGAGTAGAAAAGACTGGCCAGCCGCCGGCCGAGGTCACCATCGACCTGGATGGATACGGTCCAAGCTTCCGGAACCGTCAAATCCTGCGGGTCGAGTAGCGGCTGGCTCAAAAACAACCCGTGCTCGAGCTCAGGACGTTCGACGCGCCCAAAATGATCGAGGCTGTCGGCGACGAGCGCCGTATGGAGCTCGAGAGCTTGCTCGTTGGTGAGCGGGGGGCAGAGCCGAGTCTTGACCCGGCCAAGCTCCGGTGCGCGCGCGAAGACCGCGAGAAGCTCGCTCATGAAGATACCCGCCGAGTGGCTTCAGATAGCAATCGCAGGAGCGCTTGGTTTTCGGGATTGGTTGCGAGCCCGCGGCGACAGGTTCTGGCCGCGGCGGCGGGATCCCCGGACTCCAATTGCGAACGCGCGGCTTTCACGAGCGGTGTGACACGACGGGGCTCGATGGAGGCGAGCTTCAAATAGGTTTCGGCGGCCATACTCGGGTTGTCGAGCTCGACATAAGTATCTCCGAGCCGCTCGAGCACCGCCGGCGTATCGCCGCGCAACTTCAGATATACGTGATACGCGGTCACCGCCTCCGCATGTTTCTTGCGTGTCCGGTACAAGTCGCCGAGCAGACGATGGGCTTCCGCTGAAATTGGAGTTGCCTGCGTGGCGCGCTGTAGCTCGGCAAAGCCGCGGGCTTCGTCGTTCATTGCCAGATAAGCCTTGCCGAGTGCCAGCGCGGCATGGCCATTTGACGGGTCCATTTTGACCACCGACTCGAGTGCTGCCACCGCCTTGTCCGTCGCGACGGGATCCGCGCCGATCGTTGCCTGCTCGAGCCAGAGCTCGCCGAGCCGTAAGTAAGCGACAGGAAGGTTCGGATTTTGCTCCAAAGCGAGCCCGACGGCTTCGATGGCCTCCGCGTTGCGGCCCGCGATCGCGTGGACGTCGGCGAGGCGCAGATATAGCTCGGGAGCTTCCGGATTGGCGTCGATCTCGTCTCTTACCAACGCCATGGCCTTGTCGGCGTGACGGGTCTCGATGTAGAGGTCGATCAGGGCTGTGCGTGCCCGTTTGGCCTCGGGCCGGAGCGTTAGTGCTCGTAGAAAGTCGGCTTCGGCCTCGTCGAGGCCGCCGAGCGCGCGGAAGACGGCCCCTCTCAGAAAGTACGCTTCCCAAAAGCCGTCACGGAGAGCCGCGGCGCGGTTCAAAGCGTCGAGTGATTCCGCTTCGCGTCCGCCCCTAAACCGCACGAGCGCAAGCTTGTAAAGCACGTTCGCGTCGGACGGGTCTAGCTCGAGAGCTCTCTCGTATTGCGCAGCTGCCTCATCGAAACTTTCGTCCTCGTAGTAGAGCTCCGCGAGTCGCAACGAGACAAGAAGGACGTCCGAGGATAGCTGTGCCGCGCGCTCCAGATCGCCGATGGCAGGCGACCAGTTGCCTTGGCGCTGCTCCGCCTCGGCCCGCTTGATGTAGGCGATCGCCGCCTCCGGTTTGAGCGCAATAGCGGAGCCATAGGTTCGGCTCGCCTGGAAAGGGAGGTTTTCTACGAGAAGCTCGTCGCCAAGCTTTACGAGTTGGAAATAACGATAGTCGCGGCCGAGCACGCGGTAGCCGACAGAAACGGCTCCCACGAGGACGCTCACCGCAAGAAGGACCAGGAACCATCTACGCATGACGGCTATCTCGGTGCAGAATCGTCACTGTAAATATATTCCCTGCAGAAGGTTAGCAAATCTTGGGTGGAAGGGTCAACGAACAGGGAACAGAAAGGGGAACGCCTGTATCCAAGAGAGTATCAGGGCCAGGCCGAAAGGCTGTGCTACGATACATATCAGGATTTCTCATGATACGCCGGCCCTTGGTACGACTGATGAACATTGACACCTCGGCGACACTGTCCGTAGAGGAGCTCCTCGGTCTCGACCACGAAGCGCCGGCGGCCCAGGGTTGGTCGGGCG
>CAUZCL010000043.1:0-42069 GCA_963578475.1 Acidobacteria bacterium bin61
CGTTCTCGGTGTTGTCACAGCGGAGAAGAAGTTCCGGCGAATCAAAGGCTATCGCCATATGGGTGCTCTCGTTCACGCCCTTAGAAGCAAACAGAAATCTCTTGACAGCGATGCGTTTGCTGCCTAAGAGTATTCACTGGTGCCGCCGCTACCCGACCAAATTCAACAGCGGCCGGGACATCCCCTTTTATTAAATAGAACAAATTATTGGTCACTAATAGATAGAGACCGTATAGCTAACTGACACCCCTAATGAGCGATGTGGAGAGTCCGCACCATAAACTCTAGTAATAATAACGACTAAGCCTGAATCTGATTATGCTTCACGACTGTAAACGATACCGACACTTTTCGCTAATAGCCGATACTTATCAAGGAAGAACAAAGAATGGAAGTTGCTTCATGTCCGCTCCCCTCCGTATCGGAGAAGAACTGAATTTCCTTGTATGTAGTAATTGCGCAAGCACCCCTCTGTGAGCCTACCGGAGTTGTCGACGCCGGTTAAGCGCCGGTCCATTTCGTCGGCGAGGACTGGGCCACAATGAGTGTTGCGAGTTGTCGCTGCGCGGGTTGGAACTATTGGTTCATATTGGCGGAGCGGCGCGCCCGATAGGAGAGGATATCCTGAATCTCAAGACGACGAACTGCCTTGAATCCGTCAATGCTCTCGTCGAGGAACGCTGCGCGAAGGTCGACCACTGGAAGAACTCCAGCCAACGCCAGCGGTGGCTGGCGACAGCCCTCGTGGACATCGAACCCCGCTTGAGGAGGGTGATCGGCTACCGCCATCTTCCGAAGCTTCGCGAAGCTCTCAAGCGGGAACTGAAGATCGAGACGAAGACATCAACGGTGTCGAAGAAGAGGGCCGCCTAATTTATGAGCCGTGGAGAGTTTCAACTAAGAATGGGCTTGACTCGAACGTATGCGTGAGCTCGCAACAGGAAAACCTCGAGGCGTAATGCTTCAAGAAACCCGCGTAACAGAGTCCCGAGGGGTAGAACTTCGGGCTCCACGCGTGGTAGCCGTATCCGCTCGTCCCGACTCGAATCATCGTTGAGACACACTTCGTTGAGACACACTTCCGCCACTCTATCGACGTCTGGATGTTTTAAAAAAATAGAAAGAGACCGGGAGCCCGGTCTTCCCGCGTCGTTCTATCGGGCGCGCATCGCCCGGCTGTCCGCTACAATTTGTTCTTGAAGGCGTTCTTGGTCGCCGAGCTCGGCCTCGAGTCGCGCCAATCGATCGACGAGCCGATGGCGCGCCGAGACAGCGGCGTCACCATAGTGAATCTCGACGGCGTGGCCGATGAGCTCGGACACCGAGCGCTCATTCAAAAGAGACAGCCGCTTCAGCTCGCGATAAAGCTCCAAGGGTACCGTGATGTTCTTCGTCGCTTCCCGCATGATCCTGTCCAATCCAAACGATCAGCAAAAGGTTCGCATGAGCCCGACGACGACGCCACGCAGCTCTACGGAGTCCGCATCCGCGATGATGGACTCATAGCGTTCGTTCGCTGGACGGAGCTCGATTTTCTCCCCATTCGGCGACGATCCTTGAGGCCCCATAGGAAAGAAGCGCTTGACGGTCGCTTCTCCATCCACGACGGCCACGACGGTCACCCCCGAATCCGCGGTCGAAGCTCGCTGAACGACGAGCACGTCGCCTTCGAAAATGCCGTCATCGATCATGCTGTCCCCGGTCACACGCAGGGCGAAATGTTCTCCGCGCTTGAGCAGCGACTCCGGAACATCAATGCTATCCGGAACCTCTTCCGCTTCCACAGGCACGCCAGCGACGACCGTCCCGAGAAGCGGCAGCGTCGCCGCCTTCGGGGCGTCTTCCTGCTCGATGATCTCTAGCGCGCGCTTCTGGTTCTTCCACGGCGATCGGATGAACCCTTTGCGATGTAGCTGCAAGAGGTGTTTCCGGGCCGAGTTCAAGGAGGCAAATCCGAACTCCTGCCGGATCTCCTCGTAGGACGGGGGCATGCCATGCTCCCGCCGATAGTCTTTGAGAAACTGCAAAACCACTCGTTGTTTAGGTGTCAAATCCATGGTGAACACAGGATAGGTGAAAGTAGGGTATAGTATCAACCACTAAATATAGTATCCGAGTTTAAACTTACCCCAATATAGAGTGCTTTTCTTGATGGAATTAATTCCTACACCTTGGGTATACCTGTTATGCAACGGCAACGAGATCCACGCATATATCAAATCGCGACCTTGGCGGCGCTGGTCGCCTATGGTGCGTCCCGCCTCGACCTCGAGATTCAACTAGCCGCCGCCACGGTCACCATCGCGACCGCTCTCGCCACACAGTTTCTCTGTACAAAGCTGTTCTCACTTCCTCGTTTCGATCCTCGCAGCGCACTGATCTCGTCGTTGTCACTCTGCCTGCTGCTCCGCACAGGCTCGATGAGCCTCGTCGTTGGAACGACCGCGATAGCGATCGCGAGCAAGTTCTTCCTGCGAATCGACGGCCGTCACGTGTTCAACCCGACCAATTTCGGCCTCGTCGCCGTGATGGCTTCGGTAGGCGGGATTTGGGTGTCGCCCGGCCAATGGGGCACAGGCGCCTTTTTCGCCTTCCTGCTCGCTGGTATCGGCGGGCTCGTGATACATCGCGCTTCGAGGAGCGACGTGACCTACGCCTTTATCGGCTTCTACGCCGCGCTCGTTGTCGGCCGCACGCTCTGGCTCGGAGACCCGCTCGCCATTCCTCTATACCACCTCCAAAACGGCGCCTTTCTTCTCTTCGCCTTCTTCATGATCTCCGATCCAAAGACCACACCCGACTCCCGAGCCGGCCGGATCCTCTTCGCGCTCATGGTCGCCCTCGGCGCCGGGTTCGTGCACTTCGTGCTCTTCGAGTCCAACGGTTTTCTCTGGTCTCTCGTTTTCTTCGCCCCGATAACGCCACTAATCAACCGCCTCCTTCCGGGTGAGCGCTACCAATGGTGCCACCGCTCTGCAATGCCTCTTTCCCAAAGGAGCTATGCATGAAACGCTCGATGACTCTTCTCGGTATCTCTCTCGTTCTCGCAACGTGCTGGTCGAGCCCGACGGTGCGCGCTTTTTGCGGCTTCTACGTCGCCAAAGCCGACGCCAAGCTTTTCAACCAGGCGTCACAAGTCGTCCTTGTGCGCCACGACGACAAAACCGTCATCACGATGGCGAACGACTTCCAGGGCGACCCCACGGAGTTCGCGGTCGTCATCCCTGTGCCGACCTTCATCGAGCGTAGACAGGTCCACGTCACCAACAAAGCGCTCATCGATCACCTCGACACTTTTACCGCGCCGCGGCTCGTCGAATATTTCGACCAAGATCCGTGTATGCGCCACATCCTAATGGAGCGTGCGATGCCCTCAGCTGCTCAGGCGCCAGGTGTAGCAGGACGCCGCAGCCGCGCGAAAGCGCTCGGCGTGAGCATCGAAGCTTCCTACACCGTCGGCGAGTACGACATCGTCATTCTCTCTGCGGAGCAATCCGACGGACTCACGACATGGCTCACAGACAACGGATACCGCATACCGCCTGGCGCGTCACGTGTGCTCGCCAGCTACATTCGGCAAAACGTGCGTTTCTTCGTCGCCAAAGTCAATCTCGAAGAGCAATCACGCCTCGGGTTTAGCTATCTACGCCCGATACAAGTCGCTTTCGAGTCTCCGAAGTTCATGCTGCCCATCCGCCTCGGTACGCTCAACGCTAACGGGCCTCAGGATCTTCTCGTATACGCGCTCACGCAGAACGGACGCGTGGAGACGACCAATTATCGAACGGTCAAGCTTCCGAGCGGGATGGACTTGCCCGTCTTCGTCAAGCAGGAGTTCGGCGATTTCTACAAAGCCATGTTCACGGAGCAAGTCCGCAAGGAGAACATGCGCAGTGTGTTTCTCGAATATGCGTGGGACATGTCCTGGTGTGATCCGTGCGCAGCCGATCCTCTATCCACGACTGAGCTGCGCGAGCTCGGTGTTTTCTGGCTCGATGGCGGTCGCGCGCGCGCCGTCAAGCGTGGTGCGCAAAATACGTTCGTGACGCGCCTCCACGTGCGCTATGACGGCGAGCATTTTCCTGAGGATCTCGTTTTCCAGGAGACGGCCGACCGCACCAACTTTCAAGGACGCTATGTCTTGCGACACGCCTATGAAGGCGAGGTGCGCTGCGAGTACGGTCGGACTTATCAGCAAGAGCTCGCCACCCGCCACGAACGCGAAGCGCAAAGCCTTGCCGCCATCACCGGCTGGGATATCCAGGACATCCGCCGCAAGATGGATTTCGGTGAAAACGCACCGGCGCCCGGAAGTTGGTGGGAACGGTTGTGGAAGAAAAATTGAGGATACCCGGCGGGGCGCAGGTGCGGTCATCGCGCCGGTGCCGGCCGGATCTCCAGAGTTCTGATTAAGGGGGCTGGGCAGGGCCACGACGCGCCCTGGGTCCCACCCAACCTAAAGACATGTCCGTATCAGGTGGATCGACGAGTGTCACGAGCGGCCCTAGACGAGCTTGAGTGCTTGCTCTCGGTCGCACAGACTGGAAACCCAGTCAGCGAGGCCGCTCTCAGTTTGAGCGGCTGTCGAGACGGCGACCTGTCGAAGGAAGATATCGACGATCACTTCATCGCGCCAAGATTCGTCGGCGGCGCCTATTGTTGTCGTCGTCATCGCGCGCGGTCACGACTTTGCTTGAAACTTCTTCATCGACCTCGTCGACAACCAAGGACTCAGCCGGCGCGTGCTCCTGCTCGTTGACCAAGCGCGGCCGATCGAACTTTAGGTCCTCGCCGACGGTGCCCGACATCGAGCAGATTCCGCGGTGGCGCCGAAAGGGCGAGCCGTCTTAGAGGCACAGGTTTCGGTCATCGCGCCAGCGTCGGACGGAATCTCCAGAGCTCTGACCGGAAGGGGTGAGCCAGGGCCACGACACGCCCGCACCGTCCCACCCGGCCGAAAGAATATCAGTATCGCGAGGTCGAGAAACGGGACGACCCTGCCCCCTCTGCGACTGTCGAGAGTTCCGGACGGAAACATCCAAGAAGCGGGTGGCAGCGTTCGAATCACAACACGCCCGTCGGAAGCAACGGCATGTCCCATCAGCGTTACACCACCCGAACCCAAGACGCGCCAATCGCCCACCACGTCAATCGGTGTTTCGGCGCCGCCCGCCGCAGGAACGCGAAAGAGTTGTCCGACATTCCCCCGACGCAGAACGACCAGATCGCCCGTTGACGGGTCGACGGCAACCTCATCCCCACGAATGATAGGCATCGAGTCGCCACCGGCATCATAGGCCCCGAGACGGGTGCCTAATTCTAACGTCATCTCATTTTATCCGTGGTCAGGAGTAACCAAGTTAAAGCATGCGACAAGGGCGTTCCTCTCATCTTCCTTTTCTTGCTTTTCTTTGCGCCTTTGCGTCACGCTTTTTTATAATTCATCCCTAGTCCGCGTCGAAGATGACCCAGTATTTCCTGATGTACTCGTCCTGCTTCCACTGGTAGCGCATGCCTTTCGGAACGAGGACGACGTCGCCAGCTTGTACGAGCTCTTCGTTCCCAGCACCGTCGATGATCGTCACCGAGCCTTCGAGGATGCACATCAGCTCGGTGTATTCGGGCTCGTGGAATTCGTCGCTCGACGAAGGGTCCGCTTCCCAAACCCCCGCGGATAGCTTCTCCCCCCGCGCCGCGTAATACATGTGCTCCCGCGTTCGCCCTTCGCCGGTGAGCTTGCCTTCAAGCCCGTGCGGCTCGAATCGGATGAACGAGTCTCGGGCGCTGCGGTCGGCCCAATCGTCGGGCTCGCCCTCGTCGAAGATTACCCAGTACTTGCGAATGACCTCCGACTGCTTCCAGTAATGCGTCACGCCGCGCGGTATTAACATCGCGTCTCCCGCCGCGAACGTTTCTTCCCGTCCGTGCTCGTCGACAAGCGTCACCGAGCCCTCAATGATGTACATGAACTCGGAATAGCCGGGGACGTCGGGGCCCGACTCGTAGGGCTCGGCTTCCCAAACCCCGGCAGACACCCATTCGCTCGTGGGCGTCGAGTAGTACATGTGCTCGCGCTCCCCTTCGGCCCCCGCGCTTTTGAGACCGAAGCCTTCGGGCCCGTCCGGCGAAAGGCGAATGAGTGTCTTCGGCGCCACAACATCCGTGTCCGCTGACGCATCTTCACTGGTCGCCCCTGAGGCCGCCTCTGCGGGTGGCTCTGCCGATTGGCAACCGAGCAGCATGGAAACAAAAACGAGTAGCAATAATCTCATGAACATGAAGGTCCTCTCTCTCGAAGAGCGTTCATTCTATCCGAAAGGGCCCTCTTGAAATCGTCGAGCGTCTCGATTCTAATAAGCACTATGATCAAACGATGCTTCTCCGTCCTCGCCGTGATGGGAGCGCTAAGTCTTCCGGCCGCCGCGCAATCCCTCGCTCCTGGAAACGAAACGATTCTCGAGCAAGAGCTCCGGGCCGATCTTTTCTTTCTCGCCTCGGACGAGCTACAGGGCCGCCTCAGCGAAACACCGGAGAACCGGACCGCGGCGGCGTTCATCCGCTCGCGCTTCGAGCGGCTCGGGCTCGAGCCGATGGGGCCCGAAGGCTCCTATTACCAGCCCTATCGTTTGATGCGCGCGCGCCTCGGAGGCGCGAACGCGCTCGAGCTGATACGCGAGGACAAAACGATCCTCAGGGGCCAGCTTGGCGAGAGTTTTTTTCCGAATACCTTTAGTGCGAGCGGGAGCGTCGAAGCCGGGCTCGTCTACGCGGGCTACGGGATCAGCGCGCCCAAACTGTCTCACGACGACTACAATTCGTCAGCGCTTCGAGGTCGGATCGTCCTCGTTTTGGATCACGAGCCCGGCGAGCGCGATCCCGAAGCCATCTTTGACGGCGTCGTGACGTCGGAATATTCGCGCAACTTGCGCAAAGCTCACTACGCCCAACGCGCGGGCGCGACGGGGATTCTCTTCGTCACAGATATTCACAACCACCCCGGCTCGTCCAATTTCTCGCGCCTCGCTTCGAGAAGCTGGCCTGACCCGCGTCGGCGGATTCCTCGATACACGCTCGCAAGCTGGGCGGAAGCCGTGCGCATCCCGGCGCTTCAGATTTCGACGGCGCTCGCGGAAACGCTCGTGAGCACTACTGGGCGCACGCTCGACGAGCTCGCGCTCGACGCCGAGACCGTGGGGGGTATCGAGCCCGTCCTCGTGCCATCACTCCTCCTTCGGCTCACAACGAGCGTCGAACGCCAGAGCGTCGACGACCGCAACGTCGTCGCCGGAATCATTGGCTCCGACCCAGAGCTGAAGAACGAATGGGTCATCGTGTGCGCCCATTACGACCACGAGGGCGCCGACGGAGCGCGTGTGTTCAACGGAGCGGATGACGACGGCTCGGGCACGGTAGCCCTCCTCCAAATCGCCGAAGCCTACGCGCTCGCCGCGCGACACGGCGAGCGACCGAAGCGAAGCGTGCTCTTCGCCGCGTGGAACTCGGAAGAGCGCGGCCTTCTCGGTGCTTGGGCCTATACGGAGAACCCGCTCGTCCCGCTCGAGCAGACCGTCGCCACCCTCAACATGGACATGATCGGCCGCAACGAAGAGGTGCGCCTAGGCGGTGGACGACGTTTCCGCGGCCTCGAGCCACAAACGGCCGAATCGAACAAGAACGCGATCAACATAATGGGCTACAGCTACAGCGCCGACTTGAAACGCGCGGTCGAGGAAGCGAATCGCGGCTCGGAGCTAGAGCTCAAGATGCGCTACGACAACAACCCCTCCAACCTGCTTCGCCGCAGCGACCAGTGGCCGTTCCTCCAAAAAGCTGTCCCGTCGCTTTTTTTCCACACGGGACTGCACCCCGACTACCACACCGAGTTCGACGTCCCCGAGCGCATCGAATACGCAAAGCTCGAGCGCATCGCCCGCCTCGTCCACCAAATGAGCTGGGACCTCGCCAACAACGAAAGCCGCCCCGGATTCGACAAACTCAACCAAGCCGCCGCCACAGTCGCTCCGTAGATCGAGCTTGATCAATATTACAAAAAGCGTAACGCAGAGCCGCAAAGTCGCAAAGAAAAAGCAAAGTAGAAAGATGAGAGAGCCGCGCTCCGCCAGATTCCGTGGAGGCCCCTTTTTCTTTTCCATTAACTTTCAGTTCTCGCTTTTTTTCCTTTGCGACTTTGCGACTTTGCGCCTTTGCGCCTTTGCGCCTTTGCGTTACGCTTTTCTTAGTATTGATCAGCATCGATTCTCGGACCGGCCTTCCATCCATCCACACGTGCTGCGGATAAGTTGTGCCGATCCTGTGAATTCGTTGTTGACAACGAAACGCCACAATATATGGGGGTTGTGGATAAAAAAAACCACAAAAAGCAGTTGACTGGTCATTGAGGCGGTGGCAATATTTTGGCCTCAGACGAGAAACCCCAGACTTTGCGTTCGACGGAGGTGCGGAACTCATGAATACGAACGGCATCCTTTGGGTATAGTAGACGGCGTCACGGCCGTTCCATTCGATAAGGCCGGGTGATTCCCCCACCGGGCCGAGTTGAACTTCCTCCTCACGCAACTCTCTCCGCGACTTATAATGTTCCCTCAGACGCATGCACGTCATCCAGCCAGCGAAAACCAAGCGCGCCATCTCCTCGAGCCAGCGCCAGTCTGGAGCCCAGCCCGAGACGGTCTCGGCGGAGCCGAAAAGGCACCTGAGAGGTAAAGCCCTCATCTTCTGGGATCCCAAGCGGCCCGGACAGAAGCTCGACGCCATCGATACCGACCAGATCACGCCCGCAAAGGACTGCGTTTCGGAAAGCCTCGACTCGCTCGACGAGAAGTGGAAAGTGGGCGCCTTCCGTTACTTGATGCCGGGTTACCGCAAACGGGTGCACGCGGGCGAGACGTTCGTAGTCGCCGGCGCCCGTTTCGCCATCGGCTCCTCCCGCGAGATGAGTCCCGCCGGCCTCAAAGCCGTGGCTGAAGAAGTCGGCCTAGAGATGGTCATCGTGTGCGGCGACAACATGGGCGACATCTTCCGGCGCAACGCGTTCAATCTCGGGCTCGAAGTTGTGCAGTCCCCCGAAGCCGTCGAGGACGCGCGTGACGGGGACGAGCTTTCTTACGACCGCGAGACCCGCGAGCTCGGGAACATCACCCAAGCAAAGACCTACACGCCGCTCCCGCTGACGGCCAAGGAAGACGAGATCCGCCGCTCCGGGGGAATCTTTGCCGTCGGCCGCCGAGAGTTCCCGGAATCGGTAGAGCGGCAGCCCGTAATCGAATGGCCCGAAGAAGAGATCGCGCGCGGGCTCACGACGACGGAGCAAATCGTTTGGGCACACCGCGTCGACAAAGACGCCAAGGTCGAGCCGGGCGCGACGTTGCGTGTCTATGCCGATCTTCTCCCTGCATCGGACGGCACGGCGCCCTTCGCGATCCATACCTTCAACCAAATCACGGGTGGCGACGCTATCTACCCACGCCAAGCGGCTGTGGCTAACGATCATTTCGTCTTCACCGGTCTCGAGTCGGACGACAAGCAGACCTCGATCGGCCGCGCTTTCGCAAAGCTCCAGGGAATGGAGAAGCCCTATTACGCGACGCCAGGCGACGGTATCTTTCACTTCTACTTTCCCGAGCAAGGCCTTATTCTTCCCGGTCAGTTCGTTCCCGGCGCCGATTCGCACAGCCGTGCCTATGGCGCCTATGGCGCGATTGGGATCGGAGTCGGCTCGACGACGCTTGGCTTCGGTTGGTCGACGGGCTACATCTATTTCACGCTCGCGCGCGCGCGTCGCATCGCGTTCAAAGGCAAGCTTCAGCCGTGGGTCAGCGGGAAGGATATCGTGCTCGCGCTCCTCGCGCGCTGGGGTAGAGAGCAGTCTCAGGGCATGTCGGTGGAGTTCGTGGACGCAAAGTTGGAGCTTCCCATCGCCTATCGCAACACGATCTGCAACATGATGGCAGAAGCCGAGGCGCAAAACGGTATTTTCGCGCCCGATGAGATCACCTATGCGTGGTATCGCGACCGCGGCGGGAGCAACGATCTTCCCCATCCGCCGATCCGCCCCGGTGCCGACGCCCATTACGCGATCGACGAGACGCTCGACCTCTCCGAGATTATGCCGATGATCGCGAAACCTTTTTCGCCTGGTAACGCCTTTGCCGCCGCAAACGTCGCGGGCGAGCGGCTCGCGTTCGACAAAGCCTATATCGGCTCATGCACGAACGGGAGCTATCAGGACCTCTTGCAGGCAGCACTCGTGCTCCATGTGGCGAGGCAGAAGGGACGTGAGCTCGCCGCGTGCGATTTCATCATCTTTCCGGGCTCGGGTGGTGTAAAGGAGCAGATCGAGCAGCCCGAGTCGCGCCTCGGTGGAGAGTCGGTCGCCCACGTCTTGCGCGCGGCTGGAGGTCAGATCCGAGACTCGTGGTGCGGCCCGTGCTTCGGCCAAGGCCCGGATGCTTTGAAGGAAGGCGAAACGGCGATCACGACATTCAATCGCAACTGGCAAAACCGCATGGGCCTCGGCGGGCTCGGCTATCTCGCGAGCCCGGCCATCGTCGCGGCCTCAGCACTCCTCGGCTATATGGGCCCACCGAGCGAGCTCGGCCTCACTTGGAGCCCCGAAGAGTTCGGTTTGTGATGTCGAGATTTTTCGTTCCTCGTGACTACCAACCCTCGCTCCCAGCGGACGAGCTGATCCGTGAAGAAAAGCCTGGCGCGGAAGCCGTCCCAATGGACGTGGTCTTCGTCGGCGGAGGCCCGGCGGGCCTCGCCGGCGCCATCGAGCTCGCGAGACTCGTCAAGAAAGATGAAACGTTCGGGGAGATCGAGATCGGCGTTCTCGAGAAATCCGAAGAGCTAGGACAGCATTGCCTCTCCGGAGCCGTCGTGAACCCGATCGCCTTCCGAGAGCTCTTTCCCGATCTTGCCGATAGCGACTTCCCGTTCCGCACGAAAGTGGACAGCGAGCGCGTCTACTTCGTGACCAAAGGCGGCTCGATACGTCTTCCCACCCCGCCGACGATGCAAAACGAAGGCAACTTCGTCGCATCGATCTCGGAGCTCGTGCGCTGGCTCGGCGAAAAGGCCGAGGGGCTCGGCGTCAATTTATTTACGGGCTTTCCCGCGGACGCTCTCCTCGTGGAAGGCTCGCGCGTCACGGGTGTACGGACGACGCCCGGCGGTTTGACGAAAGACGGCAAGCCCGGCAGCAGCTACATGCCGCCCACCGATGTCACCGCCCAAATCACCGTGCTCTCCGAAGGTACGCGCGGACCACTCACCCAAGCCTATCTGAGCTGGCAGAAGATCTCGTCGCCGAACCCGCAGATCTACGCGCTCGGCGTGAAAGAGCTCTGGGAAACGAAGCGCTCCCTCAACGCCGTCATCCACACGCTCGGTTGGCCGCTCCCACGCGACGCGTTCGGTGGAAGCTTCTTCTACCCGCTCGCGGACAACCTTGCCGCCATCGGCCTCGTCGTGGGGCTCGACTACCAAGAATCCTCCCTCGATGTACACGGCCTCTTGCAGGACATGAAACAGCATCCGCTCTTTCGTCCCTACCTCGAAGGCGGTGAAATGATCGAGTGGGGCGCGAAGACGATCCCGGAGGGGGGCTACCACTCGCTCCCCGAACGACTTCACGGAGACGGGCTCGTCATGATCGGCGACGCGGTTGGTCTTGTCGACGTCCCTTCTCTCAAGGGCATCCACTATGCGATGAAGTCAGGCATGCTCGCGGCGCGCACGATCTACGACGCGCTCAAGAAAGGTGACACAAAAGCCACGGCGCTCGCGAGCTACGACCAGGCCGTTCACGCGAGCTTCATCCGCACGGATCTCCACCGCACGCGCAACATGCGGCTCGGCTTCAAATCAGGTTTTTACGTCGGCGGGTTCAAAGCCGGCCTCATGACGGTGACCGGCGGCGCCGCGTTCGGCTCGAAGATCGACGTCGAGGAGGACGCCGCCGATCGTAAAACGGTCACGGAGTCGAAAGAGCTCGAGCCCGACGGCTCGCTGACCTTCAGCAAGCTCGACGGGGTGTTCCGCTCCGGCAACAACACGAGAGACGATATGCCGTCACATCTCACGGTGGGGAGCGATATACCGCCCGAAGTCGCACGCTTTTACGAGCACATGTGCCCCGCCGCCGTCTACGAGCACCACGGCGGTGAGCTCGTTGTCAATTTTTCCAATTGCGTCGATTGCAAGACGACCGACGTGCTCGGACCCCGGTGGCGCCCGCGCGAGGGTGGAGCCGGGACGAAGTATAAGAGGATGTGATTTGTCAGGATTCAGGATTCAGGATTCAGCATTCAGGGGCTTGTTTTCAGGGATTGGCGTTTTTCTTGGGGTGGTGCTCGTTGGGACGGTCTCGGGAGTTGGGGTGGCCTAGGGAGATCGATGATCCTCGGGCTCGGATTCTCATTTATCAGCCTCAAGTAGATTCTTTTCTTCAGAACCATTTGAAGTCGCGGGCAGCGATTTCGGTCACGACTCCGGACGCGGAGCAGCCCGTTTTTGGGGCGATTTGGATGAAGTCTCGGGTATCGACGGATCGCGACAATCGAACGGTGACGATACTCGAGACCAAAGTGCCGCGGGTGCGGTTTCCAGACGCGACGGACGAGCAGCAGGAAGCGCTCGCCGCAATCCTGGTCGAGAACATCTCGAACCAGGAGATCACGTTCTCGCTCGACCGTGTGCTCACGATGCTCGATCTCGCGGAGCACCAGAGGCAAGCTGTGGACGGCTTCGACACGACGCCTCCGAAGATAAAGTTCGTGGACTACCCTGCGATCCTCGTGACGATCGACGGCGAGCCACAGCTCGTCGATGTCGAAAGCCAAGCGAGCATGAAGCGGGTCGTGAACTCCGCATTCATGATCATCCTCGCCGGAAGGAACTATTTATATGCGAGGCAAGACAAATGGTACGTCTCGGCCCAAGTCCTGGGACTTGGGAAATCTCCGAGCACGTCCCGACTGCGGTCCAGAGGCTCGCCCCTAGCGAAGAGGAAAAGGAGGCACGCGAGCGCGCCGAAGCCGCTGCGCCCGCCGCAGAAGACCCCGGCGAGGAGCCCGAGCTCGGGACAGCCATGTTGGCAACACCACCCACCATTATCATGGCCGCCGAGCCGACGGAGCTCATCGTGACCGAGGGCGCTCCCGAGTACAACCCATCGGCACTGATCTTCTCTATGTCGACAACAGTGAAAGCGACGTGCTCGTCGAGATCGCGACCCAGCGTCACTTCGTTCTACTGTCTGGGCGCTGGTTCGCGGCGCCCGGATTCGACGGTCCCTGGACCTTCGTCGCTTCCCGAGTCGTTCCAAGCGATCCCGGAAGATTCGGCCGTCGGACATCTCCGCGTTTGGGTCTCGGGCACGGACAAGGTGAACGAAGCCGTGCTCGACGCGAGCATCCCGCAGACGGCCGCCATCCCGCGCGACGCTACGACGAGGTCATCTATGACGTTCTATAAAATCGATAAGCGCGTCTCCTCAGAAGTCTCGCGACCCATCGCACGACGAGCGGCGCGGCTCGAAGGCGCGGTATTCGTCGTTCTGAGCTTCGTCTGTCTCGTCCACTTCTGCGCTGGCCATGGAGTCACGAGGGGCAAACGTTCACGATTTCACACACGTAGCGTATCACGAGGTGACTTGGCCCGTCATATCAAGTGCCCCTAGAGGAAGAGTATACTAGCCACCCGTGACCAAACGATCGTTGGTGGTCTTGCTGCTCCTGGGACAGTGCCGCCTCGCCCCATCCGAAGAGGATCCTCCGATGTCACCGCCGGCGAGCTATGTTTTCTAAATGCAAATAATCGAGCAAACACTCGACGCAGGCACCGCAGGCGCAGAAGACTGCACTTATTTGCGGCTAGACTTCCCCATGATCACCGATACCGCCGACGGCGTTGCCGTCGAACGATCATGCAAGCCGTCCACGGTTTCATCACCGAGCCGCTCGAGCCCGACGGCGCGGGCGACTCGGCCAAAGAGCTCATCGACGAGTTCTTCGCAAGCTACGCGCAGCTGCAGCGACAGGTGCCGAGCTACGGGCTCCCTTGGTTTCTCGAGCGCAAAGCCTTCGTCGTGAACAACGCGCCCAATATATTGTGTCTCAGCTTCGCGTCGAGCTCATTCATGGGCGGGGCCCACGGCAACGCCACGATCAAGTTCGAGAACTTCAACCCGCGGACGGGCGAGCCCATCGAGCTTGCCGACTTGTTCGTGAGCGGCTACGAAGGAAAGCTCCTCCCGCTAACAGAGGCCCGATTCCGCGAAGTGCGCGCGATCGAAAAGGGCATGACCCTCGCCGATGCAGGCTTCAGCTTTTCCGAGACCGGAAGCTTCACCCTGCCCGACAATTTCGCGGTAACGGAAAACGGCCTCACGTTCTATTACAACGCTCGTGAAATCGCCCCATACGCCTTGGGCCCCACCGAGCTGACGTTGAGCTACCAAGAGCTCGACGGTCTCATGAAGGAGTGAGCCATGGAACGAAGAGAATGGCTGAAGATGACGAGCCTCGCAGCGCTCGGCGCGAGCTGCCGGAGCGCTAGCGACGCTAAGCTCGCGAAGGTCAACGTCTCACCCGAGCGGGTCATTCGGACCACCGTCGGCCTCAGGCCTTTCCGCCCATCGGGGTTCCGGGTCGAGAAAGAGACCATCGAAGGCAAGACCATCGTTCATAACTACGGCCATGGCGGCGGCGGGATGTCGCTTTCGTGGGGCTCCTCATACTTGGCGGTGGAGCAAGCGCTACCGACGGGCGCGACGCGCTTCGCGATCATCGGCTGCGGCGTCATGGGGCTTTCGACCGCGCGGCTTCTGCAGAAACACGGGATGGACGTGACCATCTATTCGAAGGACATCCCACCCAACACAACATCCAACATGTCCGCGGCATGGTGGAGCCCCGGCTTGACCGTCGACCCGAGCGAGCGGACCGAGGCCTACGACCATCAATTCGTCAGAGCTGCCCGCTTCGCCAATCGCTACTATCAAAACTATGTCGGTCTGGAATACGGCGTCCGGTGGCGCCCGCGCTACAACGTTTCCAAAGACCCGCCCGAGTCTGGCCGGCGCGACCTCATCGCCGACCTCTTTCCCGAAGGCGAAAACCTCGAGCCCGGAGAACATCCTTTTCCGTGGCCTTACGTACACCGCAGCTGGACGATGGTCATCGAACCGCCAACCTACATGCGTGCGCTCTTGCGGGACTACCGCATTGCCGGCGGCAACATCGTGCTCCGCACGTTCGAGAATCTCGACGAGGTCCTCGCCCTCGACGAGCCCGTCGTCATGAATTGCAGCGGCCTCGGCGCCCGAGATCTCTTCGGCGACGAGACCCTGACACCTATCAAAGGCCAGCTCACCGTATTGCTGCCCCAACCCGAGCTCGACTACATCATGGTCGGAGGCGGCCTCTACATGATCCCGCGGCGAGACGGGGTTGCGCTCGGAACGACCCACGAGCGCGGCGAGTGGTCGCTCGAGCCGAGCCGAACCGAGATGCACCGGGTGATGGAAGGCCACACCGAGCTCTGGAGTCAAATGGGCTTGGCGTGAGAGCGCTCTTGACTTTCATAGCCCTGTCAGCCGCCGGGCTGTTGACGCGAGCGCTCCTGATGCCACCCGATTACGGCCGCGCTCCAAGGCTCGCGGCTGTCGTCGACGGCGGCAAAATGGAAGAGTTCCTCCAGACTGTCGGGGAGAAGGAAGTCGTCCTTCGCTGGGTCGCGGATGGCGCGCCAGAAAAAGGCTGGCCAGAAGTGAGCGCCGTTCTCGAGCGGCGCTGCGTTTCTTGCCACTACACCGACGAAGCGGCCTTCGAGATCCTACCCCTCGACGCCTACCGGCCGGCCGCGCGCGCGGCCAAGGTCGAGCCCGTCCTGCGCGAAAAAATCACCGGCGGAACGATGGGCGAATATCTAGAGAGCCCGAAAGCGCAGAGAGCGCTGCTCGCTTGGATCGACGCGGGCGCACGCGAGACGACGTGGCCCGAGGCGCAGGAAATATTGAGCGAGCACTGCGTGCATTGCCACAACCCCGAAGGCGTTGAAGGCATCCCGAGGCTCGATGTCCATCGTCCCGCAGCAAGACTCGCGACGATGCCCGAGCCCGAGCCGCGTCCGTTCCTGCTCCCCACCGTCGTGCTCGTCGCTTCGAGCCTAGGGCTCGCCGTTTACGGGCGGTTGCGCACGTCTCCCGGCATGGCGACGGAGAGCTCTCGCACCCCCCGAAACTCTTGACGCGGTCCGGGCGGAGCGACGTAAAGAAGCTCGTCTACCGTCACGCTCATAGCTTCAACCTAGCATGGGCATAGACAGCAAGGGCGATTCGGAACTACGTGTTTTCTCCGACCTATTTGCCCGTTATGAGGATCGCATCAAGCGACATCTACTAGCCTTGTCGTCTGCATTCGTCCGCTCGAATTCATCGTTAGGCAGCGCGCACTCAGCCGCCCTACGACGTCCACGTCCACGACTGGGACGCGGTTCAGGTCCCCATCCTCGTCGACGACGAATGGGAAGGGCGCCGAGGAAGCTCGTTTACTGGCGCAGCGCGGCAGGTTCTATCATGTGCTCGACTGACCGACGGGCCGGTTTCTTTTCGGGACTCCGTTCGCGAAGCAAACCTGGGCCGAGGGACTGACAGAGCTCGGACGGCCGATTCGAAGGGCCGAAATCGATCGCACCGAGGAGGTGATGTCGACGGCCGGGAACGTCGTATTTGCCGGCAGCTACGAAGGCTACTTCTACGCGCTCGATGCCGAGAGCGGCAAAGAGCTGTGGCACATTTATCTCGGGGGCGTCGGCGCCGGCGCCACCATGTCGACGGCTCCTATCAGCTATCTGTCGAACGGCAGCACCTCGTGACGATGTCGTCGGGGCACGGGGTGTTTACCATCGAGTTGGCGGGGAACCGTAGCGCGCAACGGATCGGCCAACTCGATCAACGAACGCGGAACCGTGTCTGCCGAACAGCCAGCTCGTCGCCGTCGAGATCGATCGCGCGAAAAGTGACTTGGTACTCCCCGGATTCGAGATCGGAGAGGGCGACTCGGCGCGACACGAGCAGAACGGGCTCCCCATCAGAGCTCGGGGCCTTGTCCTCCACATACATTACGGGTCGGCCGTCGACGGTCCGCATGTCCATGACGAGGTTGAAGTCCTTCTCGTCTGGATTGATCAGCTCGACATAGAGAATGAGCTCGTCCGCTCTGTCGAACGTGCGGGTCGTGACCGGTGGCATCGGCAAAACGGCATCGACGCGGTTATATCCCGCCACCGGGATGCGCGACTCCATCACGCTCGATAGAGCCATCCCGCGAAGCAACCCTGCCTTCAGCGCGGGCACCTCCAGGTCTACGAGAACCGAGCCTGTACGGTCAGCGCCCGACTCGTACAGCGCGACGCGAAGCTGGTACGAGCCAGGCTCCAGGCGAAGCTTACCCATCGCTCGGAAGCCGTCCCGCGTGAGTTGATTTCGCGCACCCGCCGGCAACGCAAGGGCGACGCGGCTAGTAACGCTATCGGCGAGCTCACCGTCATAGCGGAACGCCCCTATCCAAACTTCGACGTCGTCGTAAATCTTCCCGTCGCGCTCGTCGAAATGGAAGGCCGTAACGTCACTCGAGACCACCACCGGCACGAGAGCCGTCTCGCCGTCCTGGCCCATTGGCGCGGCAGCGACACGTAGCGCAAGGCCTGTGACAGGAACGGGCTGCGCCAAAGCCTCCTGAAGCTCCGGCGCGCTCGCAGTGGAGCCCCAGACCGACACCGTTTTGGGCGACGCGTCCGGGGCAGTCGAGTAACCGTGGCGCGTGCGGACATCTACTCCATCGCGTTTGACGCGCACTTCGATTCTTTGAAACTCTCCTGGCTCCCGTTCCGTTTCGGGGCTGAACCCAAGGAGATAGTAGCGGCTCGTATCGGAAACGATTCGATCGAGGCCCGCCTCGAGATCGTTATTTGTGAGCGTCATACCTCCGGTGAGCTCGGAGAGTCGTCGAAGGTTGCGAAGAGCCGTCGCACGGTCGGAAAGCAACGACGCCGTACCGAGCATTGCGTCCTCCGCGGCAAACGCCGCCCCCGGCGCATAGACCGAGTCATTGACCCCGACCGTGGGCACGCCGGCGGGTCCGCTAGCAATTTGAATGAGATCGTCGGCAACGGAGCTCAAACCGCCCGGATTGAGCGCGTAAATCGCCACATTGGCACGCGCAGCCCGGTCCAACACACTCGCAAGCTCCCTACGGATACTCTCGGAGTAAGGCCGCCCGTTGAAATTCTCGGCGTCGTAGTCGAGGCCTTCGCTGATCCAGACCAGCGCCTTGCGCCGACCCCGCACCGTCTCGAGAAACGCGCATTGCGCCCCCAGAAACTTCAACGTGTCGAGATTTCTTCGCCCACGCTCGCGCTCCGCCGGCGGCGTCACGTAATTTTCTATAGAGCCGCCGGGCAGACCGCTCTGAGACTGAGCGTCCAACCGCTCGAGCGTCGACGAGCGAAGCATGCGACCCATAAATCGATTGACCGTCGCCACAAGTGCCGCTCGGTTCATCGTGAACGGGCGATAGAGCCCGCTGGTAAACGAGACCGACACGAGGTCGTGGGGGCCGAGCGAGCGCTCGAGGAACCCACGCGCCAACTCGCGCACTCGGCCGCTCCTACGGGCATCGACGTGAAGGTCGTCCAGAACGAGGACGAACAGGCGGCCGGATGCCGTGGCGTCATTCGTCGCCACCGCGTAGTCTTCGGAAAGCGGCGCGACATCCGCCCCCGATTTCGAACGGCGTGCTGGCTCAGGAAGCTCGATGAGGCTGAACGCTGTGATGTCTCGCGGCTTTCCGCTCTCATAAAGCTCGAAGTCCTCAACGTTGAGGTCGGAGACGAAACGGCCATCTTGGTCCGTCACGATGACATCCACCAGCAGGAGCCGAACCCCGCCACGAAAACGTGGTATTCGGTCTTGATCGGCTTCTTGCCCGCCGACGATCGGCGCGAGAATGAAAAGTACGAGCAAGCTTGCGGAAAACGAGCATCCCAGACGGTGATACATTGTCGGCAGTATAACTCCGCCTTCGCCAGAACGGTCGGCTCGGCTATAAAGCAGCGAGCCTGCGCACGTAGCTCGCGCAAATAGTTGCGCGTTACAAGTAGCTGACCAGACTCGACTCAGCAGTCATCAACGCGGATTCCCCTGCCCAAGAAGTTGCGCGCACGGGTATGGCTTGCTCACGACACGCACGGGCAAACTCCGTTAATCTGCTATTCTGAACGATTTGGAGTCGTGGGCCCACGTCCGGCGAGGCTGGTTCGAGACTCGCTATATAGGGAAGTAGTCGCTTGTTATTTCATTATCCAGGAGGCAAACATGAGCAAGGAAGCCATCGCCAAAACCAACAGGGAGTTTGAAGAAGCGACCCAAAGTACGACGCCACATGCCGGACCTGCTCATCAACGACCAAATGATGCCGCGCAAGAGCGGCGTCGAGCTCCTCACCAAGCTGCGGAAACCACCCGAGCTGAGATCCATCCCCGTGATTTTCTTGACAGCTCGTGCACGCACTGAAGCTAGGATCGAAAGCCTCGAAGCGGGCACCGACAACTATCTGACCAAGCCCTTCGACACCACCGAGCTCCTCGCCAACGGCTCTAAATGCACGGGCGTGTACGCCCGAAAAATCTCCGGCCACCTGACGACCGGTCAGAACTCCAGTGACTTCAAATATTCGTAGCCAATACGGGCAGCTTCGAAAGGATCGAGGCGGGACTCGTCCTGTTCGATGTAGAAGTGCCGGGCACCCGTGCCATCCATTCGCCCAAATATCGTTTTGAAATCGATCACGCCCGTCCCCACTTCGGTGAAGTGCCTGGCTTCCGTATCATCCATATCCTTCACATGGACGAGAGGAAAGCGCCCCGGGTACTGCGCAAAGTATTGGAACGGGTCGGCGCCAGCTTTGGTGATCCAGTAGAGATCGATTTCCACAACGACGCGCTCCTCATCGGTCCTTTGCAAGAGAAGATCGAAAGGTAACGCCCCCTCCATCGGTACAAACTCGAAGTCATGGTTGTGGTAGGCGAGCGTCAACCCGCCGGCGCTGCACGACTCCCCCGCTTCGTTCAAGACGTCCGCGATGGGGCGATAGTCATCGAGGCTCTGTCTGTCCTCTAGCTCGATCCACACACAAACCAGATAATCGTTGCCTATCGTCTTGGCTGCCTCGATGGCCTCTTTCCGGCGCTCCGGGTCGCGAAGGGTACCTAGAAACACGTGACTGAAAGACGACACCAGCCCTGCCGTTTCTAGCCAGCCGGACACGACGTTCGGTTTATTTCTATAGAAGTCGAAGACCTCGACCTCGTGAAACCCGATCTTGGCCACGCGCTCGAGCCGGTCCGCCCAGCCCGTTGTCGGAAGCGCCGTTACTGCGGCGAGCGCGCCGCACGCGCGCAGAAAACCGCGGCGCTCGACTCCCACGCCGGATGTCATATAGCTAGACACATGCATCTCACGTCGCACTGGGTTTTATCGACGCACGCCCAGCCGCGCCAAAAGATTCTCGAACTGCGGGTCACCGTGAAGTGGCTGGAGCTGCGGGTCGGCACCAATCGCGAGCACACAGCTGGCATGACTCTCGTAAGCTGTCTCGAACATCTCGAGTGCGCGCTTCCGATCGCCCAAGGCGAGGTGTGCGAGGCCGACCGCTGTGGGTGAGCTGATGGCATGAGGGTTTTGCTCGAGCCAGCCCAGGTACCAATGCCAGAACGATTCGAGACGCTCGAACTTCAGCGGCTCTTCATCCATAGGATCGGCCATTCGATCGGCAAGCTGCTGCGCAGCTCCGACGGCATCCACTTCGCGCTCGGCGTGCCAGTGAGCTTGCAGCAGGCACCAAAGAGCATTCAGATTATCGGGATCGAGCTCCAACGTGAGCTCGCAGATACCGACCGCCTCGTCGAAACGCCGCGCCTGAAAGTAGAACCATCCTGCATCGGCCTTGATCACCGTCGACACGGGGTCGATGGCCATCGCGCGCTCCACCTCCGCGACAGCTTCATCGTGTCGCCCCATTAGCGAGAGAAAAGTCGCGTAGCCGTGCCGTAGTTCGGCTGACGCCGGCCGAAGCTGGAGCGCGCGCCGATAGCTCTTATCCGTGCGCTCCCAGTCGCCGTAGAGCTTTATGGCTGCCAGGTGGGCGTGCGCCTCGCCAAACTGTCGTGCAGAGCCAGAGCCCGCAGGACCGCCCTACAAGAGCGCGCCGCGGAGGCCATCGGGTCGCCGGGCATGCGGACCAACGACTGAGCCATCGCCAGGTGGGCTCGTGCGAAGTCCGGGTCGATGGCAACGGCCCGTTCAAAATGACGGAGACTTTCTGTCGCATCGTCGGGCGATCCACTCTCGGCCAGAAAACGCCCTCGCAGATATTCCTGCTGGCGCGAGAATCCGTCCCCTGTGGCACGGAGCTCTCCGATCTGAACTGCCACACCGCGCCGAGCAGAAACGCCGCCAGCAGAGATGCCACCGCTGCCCGCAGGAGCCTCGAGCTCCCCTTTCGCTCCGGCGCGTCCTTTGCTGCGTTCGAAACGCACTCTACTTCAGCCATGAATCGATAGCCGTAGCGCGGTACTGTGCGGATAAAACGAGGCTCGGAAGCCTCGTCACCGAGAGCGGTGCGGATCTGTTTGATACGCCATCGACGGCTTCGCGGTGAGCGACTTGTGGTACCAGCCGGCCGACGGGCTACCTGTCTACATGGCGAATCTGGGCCGCGACTACTTGCTGACCTCGAACCGCATCTATGACGTCACGAGCCAAGAATGGCGGGTCGCTTGGATGGCCAACGGTGCCGGCACGGTGCAGGGCGCCGATTTCGGAACGTTTTCGGCGGCAACGAAAGACGGCGCGATCGTGATGAGCTCGCCGGGCGACGGGTACGGTCTTCAGCGCGTTGTATTCTCCGAGATCACCGACGCCTCGTTCAACTGGTCGAGCGAATACTTGCTGGCCGACGGCAAGACCTGGCGAACTGTGACGCGCATGAGAGCCAAACGGTACGAGCGCTAGTGCTCGAGCTCGGCTACACTTCGGTCCATGATAACTGCGCGCGCCGATGTCATAGGCAGTTTGCTTCGACCTCAGGAGCTTCTCCACGCGCGGGAAGCCCGGGCCGCCGGTCGATTGTCTCAGAACGAGCTCAAAGGGGTCGAAGATCGCGCTGTGGATGAGGCCGTGGCGCTTCAAGAGGGAGTCGGCCTCGAAGTCGTGACGGACGGCGAGATGCGCCGAAGCTCCTTCCAGAGCCAGATGACTGACGCCGTGTCGGGTTTCGCCGAGCATGGACTGGACGCCTTTCTCTGGGGCAAGTGGCGGAGCAACGAGCTCGAAGATTGGAACGTGGAGAGGCCGGAGCTTGCGGTCATCTCCAAGCTCGAGCGTCGACGCTCCCTGTCGGGAAACGAGCTCGTCTATCTCAGCGCCCGTGCCAAAGCGACGCCGAAGATCACGCTGCCCAGCCCAACGCTTTTCATCAACTTCTGGTCGCCTGAAACGTCGCGCGGCGTCTACCCGACCCTCGACGTCTATTTGTCCGATGTCGTCGCGCTCTTGCGCGAAGAAGTAGCGGAGCTCTCATACCTCGGCGCTACCTATATTCAATTGGACGCTCCGCACTACACTTCACTGCTACACGCCACGAACCGTGAGTTCTACGAACGCCAAGGATGGACCATCGAAGGCTGGCTCGATCGCGGGATCGAGCTCGAGAACGCGGTGATGGAAGGCCATCCCGAGCTGACCTTTGGGTTTCACCTCTGACGAGGCAACCAGAACAGCCGGTGGCTGTCCGAAGGTGACTACGAGCCGATCGCTCGCGCGTTGTTCTCGAAGATCCAGGCCGACCGGCTTCTTCTCGAATATGACGACGAGCGCTCAGGCTCGTTCGCACCTCTCCGCCACGTCAACGAAAAAGCCGTCGTCGTTCTTGGATTGGTGGGGACCAAAACGTCCGAAACACCGTCCAGCAAAGAGCTCGAAAGGCGGATCCGAGAAGCCTGCCAGGTGTTACCCAAAGAGCGGCTCGCCCTTTCGACGCAATGCGGTTTCTCGACTTCCATCGTGGGAAATCGTATCTCCGGCGCCGACCAAGAGGCCAAACTGCGCCGAGTCGTGGAAACCTCAGGAATCGTCTGGGGGTGACGCCGTACTATGTCGTGATGCCGCCGTCGAGCACCATCGTCGTTCCCGTCGTGTAAGAGGACTCGTCCGAGGCGAGGTAAACCGCCATCGCCGCGATCTCCTCCGCTGTTCCGAGCCGCCCGAGGGGTTGCCGCGCAATGAAATCCTTTCGTGCCGTTTCCGGGTTGTCGAAGGCGGCAATACGCTCGTCCAATGACGGCGTTTGTACGGTCCCTGGGCAAATACAGTTGCAACGAATGCCAGCGTCTATGAAGTCGGACGCCACGGATTTCGTGAGCCCAATGATGGCGGCTTTGCTCGTCCCGTAGACGAAGCGCGTCGGAAACCCGCGGAGCGAGGACGCGACCGAGGACATATTAATGATGGACCCGCTGCCGCGCGCGATCATCTTCGGCATGAAAGCACGGATCATGCGATACATGCTGCGGACGTTGAGCTCCATCGTGAAGCCCCAGTCGTCGTCACTGCACTCGAGGATCGTGCCGTGATGGACGAAGCCGGCACAGTTGAAGAGAATGTCGGGCCCTTCGAGCTCGGAGGCGAGCGTCGTGATGGCGTCGCCGTCCGTTACATCCAGAGCACGCACATCGATCCTATCCGTCCCGCTGAGCTCGGCCAACCTGGCCTCGTTCACGTCCGTCGCGAGAACATGTGCGCCTTGATGTGCGAAAACCAGCGCGGTCGCTTTGCCGATACCCTGGGCTGCCGCCGTGACGAGAGCGAGCTTGCCCTTGAGCCGAGTTGTCACTCGAGCTCGAGAGGCTCGCTTTGGAAGGCGGGAGCGGGCTCGATATCGGGATGGCCGTTGATGATGCGGGCGCACGTGTTCCAACGCAGCACCGCATCGTCTTTTCCCTCGGGACTGAGTTTCTGCGCTTTCTCGTAGTGAGCCATCGCCTCTTCGAGCCCCTCATAGGCGAGGGGCCCGCAGCCTGGAATCCCTTTGTCATACTGGGACTTCGCGCGGCGTTCCGCAATGAGACCCGTGAAATATTCCTTCTCGTAATCGCTCTGCAGCGACTTGGCGAGCTCGCGCGATTCACGAACTCTCTGACTGAACCCGCGTGCATATTGGTCAGTGAGCACGAGAAGAAGCGTCGAGATGGCCAGCTGATCGCCCAGGTCCACTACGAGCACGTCGCGGCAAATGCTCTCCGCTTCCAACGGCTCGTTCAAAGCGCGATACCAACCCGCCTTTTCTAGTGCCGAGTCGATGGCGTTTTCGGAAATCGACTTGAGCTCGAATTGTTTTACGAGAAATTCCAGAGAAAAAAAGCTGCCGCGGCGGTTCCCGTGAGAGCGCTACCGTAACAGATGAGGACGATGGGAACGTGCAAGTGCTTCAACTTCAAACCGTCATATAGAGTGTAACGGAATCGATGCGCCCCGTGGAACAAGGGGAGCGAGATCAGCACGAAAAGATAAGCCCGGGCTAAAGGATGGCTAACCAAGCTCACCATTGAATCGTATCCCGGAACGTCGATCCATCCCAATGGGATCAGGAGCCCGGTCACGAGCACGTGTAGAGGGAAAAGGAGCGCGGCGACCGTGCCTCCGGCACTGAAGAGAAACCAAAGCAGAGGTGTCATTTTCTTCAGCATGACTACCTTCCGAGCCAGAACCACGCCACGACGGCGGAAACGACGCCCCAACCGATATAGTTCGACACGATGATCAATATGTCCGGCACGCGTTTTCCAGACAGCCGGACTTCCATGGCCTTCGGAGCCGCGAGAAACCACGTCTGCGTGTGAAACAAGACGGCAACGAAGATCAGAACGTTGAGTACTACGGCGAGAGGAGACGACATCCACGTCTCGAAACGCGCGTAAGCTTCGGACCCGTTGGCGAGCGAGCGTACCTGCCACAAGGTCAAGAGAGAGAAAATCGCGACGGGTACGCTGGTCAGCTCGCGCAGCACAAACTTCATGTAACCCCAGCTCGAAAGCCACCACCAGACAGACACGGGGTGCCGATACCATTTCGGATGGTAGAGGGTGTAGCCCGACTCGGTCGTCATTTCGAGGACCAGGGGAGAATGGTCTCGAACCAGTTCGCCGCACCCGTCAGCTTGTAGCGCTGGATCGCACCGGCGGGGTCAACATCCTTAGGGCAGACTTCCGAGCATTCGCCTACGAACGTACACTGCCACATGCCATCATCCTGCGAGAGAATCGAAAGGCGTTCCAAAGCACCTTCGTCGCGCGAGTCCAAGTTGTAGCGCTGCGCGAGGGCGATAGACGCCGGGCCGATGAAGTTCGGCTCGAGCCCGATCACCGGACAAGCGGAATAGCACAAAAGACAGTTGATACACATGCTGTATTTCTTGTACGCGTCGAGCTCGTCCGGGCTCTGCCGGTACTCTCCTTCAGAGAGAGCTTTTTCTTCTTTGCGGATGATCCACGGCTTCACTTTCTTGAGCTTCGTCATGAACGACGTGATGTCCACCACGAGGTCTCGGATTACGGGGAAGTAGCGCAGCGGCTCGATTCGGATCGGGCCGGGCGCGTACTGGCTCAGAAACGCCGCGCAGGTGAGCGTCGGCTCGCCGTTCACCATCATCCCGCAACTGCCGCATACACCCATCCGGCACGACCATCGGTGGGAGAGAGAGCCGTCGATGTTGTCCTTGATGTGGTTGATCGCATCGAGGACGGCCCAATCGTCGCGGAACGGTACGTCGTAGTCCTGGAAAGTGGGCTCCGATTCCTGCTCCGGTCGATAGCGGCTTACGCTTACGGTGATGGTATCGGCCATGCTCACCTACTTTCCATAAACCCGTTTACCAGGTGGCCAGCGAGTAATGCTGACCGGCGTGTATTCGATTCTGGGCGCGTCCGATTCTGTTCGGTACGCGAGCGAGTGTTGTAGGAACTTGTCGTCGTCCCGCTCGGGAAAATCCGTTCTCTGGTGCGAGCCCCGCGACTCATGGCGAGCCTTGGCGGAATGGATGATAGCCTCGGCGGAGTCCATCATGTAGCCGAGCTCGAGCGCAGCGGTGAGCTCGGTATTGAACGTGTGGCTGTGGTCATCGAGTGCGATGTTATCGGCCCTCTCGCGAAGCTTCGCTAACTCCTCGGCACCTCGCTCGAGGTCCTTCCCGTTGCGGTAGATGCCGACGCACTCTTCCATAATCTTCTGCATTTCTTCGCGAACGGTAGCGATGCGCTCCGTGCCGCCTTGCTTTTCGAGAAAGTCTTTCTCGAGGCGCCTCTGCTCGTCTCCGACCTGAGCGGAAATGGCAGAGATCCCATTGCCTTCTACCTCGAGGGCGAACTTGGCGGCGGCATTACCCGCGCGTGCCCCGAACACGAGGAGCTCGGTAAGCGAGTTCGAGCCGAGGCGATTCGCGCCGTTGATGCTGACGCACGCGGCCTCTCCCGCCGAGTAGAGTCCGGCAAGTGGCGTGGCGCCGTCCAGGTCCGTATGAACACCTCCCATGATGTAGTGGACCACAGGGCGGACCGGGATCATTTCGTGAACGGGATCGATGTTCACGTATTTGCGACAAAGCTCCCGCACGAAAGGAATGCTCTTGTCGATCTTCGCTTTGCCGAGATGACGGATGTCTAGATGAACGTAATTGCCGTACGGGCCTTCGAAAGTGCGGCCTTTCTCTTGCTCTTGCACGAACGCTTGGGAGAGCCGATCTCTCGGGCCCAGCTCCATCGAGCGCAATACGGGGTGAGGCTCGGGTTTGCCTAGATCATAATCCTGAAGATAGCGGTAGCCGTCTTTGTTCAAAAGCCAGCCGCCTTCCGCGCGCGAAGCTTCGGTAATCAGGATACCGGTGAACGGGAGTCCGGTCGGGTGGTACTGCACGAACTCCATATCTTTGAGCGGCGCGCCCGCGCGGTAGGCAAGCGACATGCCGTCGCCGTTCTTGATGTTGGCGTTAGTGGTGAACGGGAAGACTTTCCCACAGCCGCCCGTGCAAAGCATCACCGACTTCGCCAAGATCGTGACGATCCTACCGGTGGCGAGCTCGATGGCGACGACGCCGCGACAGCGCCCGTCGTCCACCAATAGCTTGGTGACGAAATACTCGTCGTAGCGTTGTATCGGATCGTATTTGAGCGTCGTTTGAAAAAGTGCATGGAGCATGTGGAAGCCGGTCTTGTCGGCGGCGAACCACGTGCGCTGTTTCTTCATCCCCCCGAATGGGCGGACGGCAACCGAGCCATCGGATAGCCGACTCCACGGACAACCCCAGTGCTCTAGCTGCAACATTTCACCGGGAGCCTCGTTGACGAAAAGCTCGACTGCATCTTGGTCGCAAAGCCAGTCCGCTCCCGAAATCGTGTCATAGGCGTGATCGTCGAGACTGTCGTCGTCTTTGATGACCGCGGCCGCTCCACCTTCCGCTGAAACGGTGTGACTTCGCATCGGGTAGACCTTGGAGACCACGGCGAGACTGAGCTTGGGGTCGGTTTCCGCGACGGCGATCGCCGCGCGCAAACCAGCGCCGCCACCGCCGACGATGAGCACATCGTGGGAGAAAACGTCCATCAGAGTCGAAAGGGTATGACGCGCGGTCGAATTGTGTCAACCTTTTATGTCTGTTACTTCGCCAGCGGATCGGGGCGCACTTGGAAGTGAACGCGGTCCCTTGCACTTGCTGCGATCGAACTCTCCCAGGTGGCCACTACCGAGAGACGTCCAGACGACGCCGTTCGTATCAATATCAGCACCGCGTACGCCGAAACCAGGCAACGGAGGGTTGTAGGTCTCAGCCAGCCCCGTCTCCGGGTCGTACCGCGTGATGGAGCCGGGAAAAGCGAATGAATTGGAGCCCCATACGGACCCGTCCGCGGGATTCGGCATTACCGCGACGTGGGCCCCACCGGGCCGGACACTCGATATGTCGGGTCTGGTCATCTTGTTTATAGCCGATCGGGAGTTCTATACGCCGTTCCGTTCGACAAGGATAAGCTCGAAGGGAACGGGAGTCCCGTTCCCGTGACGCCGGACGTGCGCCAGTCGCTCACTTCCGACTTCGCTCACTTCGCATCGGCCGCCGCTAACCTGGCCTACCTCACGGGAGCGGAGGAGGCCCGCGTCGTGAGAGTCGACCGCTATGGCCATTCCACTCCACTATTCGACCAGACCGGCGACTATCGTTACCCGAACCTCTCACCGGATGGTCAGCGTCTGGCGCTCACCATCCGGGGCAATCTCGGCTTGGACGTTTGGGTTTATGCGCTCGAACGCGGCACGCGTTCACGCCTCACGAGTGACGGAGAAAGTCTTTTTCCCACATGGTACCCGGATGGCGAGCGCGTCACATTCTCTACAGGTGAGGGCACAGTCTTCATCAAGGGAGCCGATGGGAGCGGCGAGGTCGAGCGCCTTGACGTCCAGAGCCGCGTGTTAGGACCGCGATGGTCTCCGGATGGCCAAACTCTGTTTTTTTTCACAGACCAACGCGCTACCACGGGAGTCAATATCGAGCTGTTCCGAGACGAGACCGTAGCGCCGTTCACGGCGGGACAGTTCAGCGAGTTATGTCCACAGTTCTCCCCTAACGGTCGTTGACTGGTCTACATATCCGACGAGTCGGGACGAGAAGAAATCTACGCACAGGCTTACCCCAGCCCCAGCGAAAAATATACGCTTTCGACCGGGGGCGGGACGGAGCCCGTCTGGTCACGCGATGGTCGAGAGATTTCTATCGCGACGGCGATCGTATGATGGTCGTCCCGCTTCAGCTCGAGCCAGCTTTTCGTCCGGAAGCTCCGCGGATGCTTTTGGAAGCGCCCTTCGCGTCCAATCCGGGCGGCTATCCCAATTACGACGTCTTGCTGGATGGCACAGGGTTCATCATGATCGAAACGGACGCGACGGAAAGCAACGAGATCCATGTGGTGCTGAACTGGACTGAAGAACTGAAACGATTGGTTCCTACTCAATGACTCACGGCGATTTTCTGCGAGTAGAGGGCCAGCTCGCCGTTCTCGCTGGCGGGGCCGGACGGGAGTGTTGTCAGGGCTCCAATATCTGCTAACATCCGGCCAGCGAGTTTTCGAATGCAAACAGCAGCGCGCGATCAGAGTGCGCAGGAGAAAACCGTGCAACGTGGCCTGATCATGAACGCTGTTTTGATCCTCCTCATTGCCGCCTGTGCCGCCGGCGAGCAAGCTGCGACGACGCCGGAGGAGGCGCCAACTTCCGGCGCCGACAAGCAGTTTCTGTTGACCTACCCGAACCTGGCGAATCCTGGTGGTGAGGTGCTGTTCGAGAACGAGCGAGTGGTCGTGCAACGGTTCCTCGTGGGCCCAGGCGAATGGGAAGGCATCCACTCTCATCCCGGCAACCAGCTCTACGTGCACGTCAAGGGCGGACAATGGTCCGGCATTATCGGCGGGGGCGAGCCTACGCTTTCCCGTTCCGCCGCCGAGGACGGTTCCATGGGCTGGATGGACCCGATCCCGCTGAGCAAGGGGCACGAATCCGGCAACACCGGCGATACCCCGATCGATTTGATCTGGGTGACGCTGAAGGAAGGTGCACCGGCGTCCCCCGATGTCGATCACCCAGGGCAGATCTACCCGGACATCCCGCTTGAGTTATTGCTCGAGAACGACCGCATGATCGTGCAGCGTGTCCAGGTCGATCCGGGGGAGTGGGAGGGGATCCACTCGCACCCCGGCAACCAAATCTACATCCACATCGAGGGAGGCGTCTGGTCGGAACGCCGCGGCGGCGAGCAGTTCGATCCGTCACCGTTCTCGGAGACCGGCTCGGTGGGGTGGAAGGACGCTGTCGACCTGAGCGTAGGCCACGAGTCGGGCAACACCGGCGACACTACCATCGATCTCATCTGGGTGACGCTTAAGTAACAGCGGCGATAAAGCCCGTCTGTGGCCCCGTTCCGCCGCACCGACGCTTCAGCAAGACACGCAGTTGTCGTGGGCTTCGAGCCTACGAGACGGGTGGGTTGAGGCTTCTCCTCTCTGACTAGACCGCTATCAGCACCGCGATGAAATTATGATAGTGAGGAGCACAATGCCAATCATAAAGCCTATTTCGGACTTGAGGAACAAGGCGAACGAGATCTCGATGTTAGTGCACACGTCGCAGGAGCCGATCTTCATCACCAAGAACGGCGAGGGCAATATGGTAGTGATGTCGATGGCTCACTACGCCCAGATGCAAATGACGATCGATTTATTGACGACACTCAGAGCCGCGCAGTCGCAGCTCGCCTCAGGACAAAAAGGCCATACGCTTCGTCAGGTGATGAGCCGGGTTCGGAAGAAACTGCGTGCCAGATAAAGCCGAGTTCGTCGTTCGACTCCTGTCCATTGCCGAAGACGACCTCGACGAGATCGTCGCTTATGTCGCCCTGGATAATCTCACCGCGGCGTTGAAATTGGCGGGCCGTTTCGAATCGGACGTAGCTAGCCTCGCGCGCTTCCCCGAACTAGTGGACTGTTACGGTCCACTAGACCGTCATTCGCCGGTGGTAGGTCCACCACTCGATGAGTAGGAGCACGAGCGCGACGAGGATCAAGGCGAGCCACGGCTCCCCGCCGCCAACAGAGCCCGTGAGGTAGTCGACGCGACCGGCGTCAAGGCTCTCGCCCGCGAAAGCGGATGCGTTCACGGCCGAGACTTTGGGGCTCAAGAGGTTCGCCGAGACCACGAGTTCGCCATCCGCCGTGCGCACCGAGTACAGCCCCGGCGCTTCGGGATTGAATGCGGTGATGTCACCAAGCGAGCGGGTCGGAACTTCGTTGCCGCGTCCGTCGGTAACCGACGCCACGCGCGCCTGCACGGTGAAACGCCCGAGCGCCGCGGACACGACATCGGTGCTCGTCAGCCAAGTCACGGCGTTGGCGAGAAAAATGGGAAAGCCCGCTTGGAGCGGGAAGCTCGAATCGGCGATATCGAAGGTGAGCTCGGCCCAACGCAAAGGATTCTCGCCGACGATGAGTACCGGTTCCGCAGCGGTTCCCGCGATGACTTCGTGCTTTCCCGGGTCGACGCGGGCCGCGCGCTCTACGACGACGTCGGTCAAAGACACGTGGCTCAAAATGGGATGATCGCTCGTGACACCCGCCAGCGAGAAATCCCTCAGGTCTACGCCAGCGGGAGCTGGTAGCCAGACGCGCCCCGTTGGGCGAAACAAGAGGACGGGCGCCACGGGGCGCTGCTCGGGCGCGAAGCGATCGAAAACATACAGCCCGGGTATATCGCCGTCACCTTCAGGAACAGAGTAATCTTCCGGAGCCACGATCTCGAGAGCCACCCGCGGGTCGAGGTCCAAGAGCGTCTCGAGGTAGGCATTGCCGCGCGTCACGAGCACCGTCTCGACGCGACGCGGCGCGGCGAGATAGGTGTAGGCAACATTATCCAAAGCGAAAGCATCATCCGGTGAGTCGATAAGCACGCGAATCGGGCCCGAGAGAAAGTTGTCTATATCGACAGGCTCGCCGAGCACTTGCCCAGGCGCGAGGGTAACGGCGCGCTGTCCCGAAGCGCCTCCCGCCCCGTCGATTTGCATCGCAACGCGTTTCAGCTCCGTGCTGTAATTCGAAAGCTCGAGAAAACCTTCGTAGCGCGTTGGCTCGGCCGGAACCGGCCGGAGAGCGAAGGCGGTAATGGCCACGTTGTCGGAAGGCTCGAACACCGAAATGGTCTGGACCGAGTCGGGAATATCTCGAACCAGAACCCCATCACCGATGAAGTAAACCTCCGTATCCTCGTGTTGCGTCGAGAAAGCATAGCCCTCGAGAAACTTGCCCCGGTCTTCGAGACACGGCTCGATCCCATCGAGAAGCTCGAGGGCGCGACGGCGACTGACGAAACCCGTCGCTGGCAGTTGCCCGCAGGTATCGGTCACCATGAACTCGCTCGAAGGGCTGCCTTCGTTCAGAAGGTCATGGGCATGCGCGAGCGCAAGCTCCCACCGCGTGTCACCGGAAGACGTCGTCGCCAACATCGTTGGCGAGTTGTCGAGGATGACCGCGATATGTCGGGCGCGCCCCGAGAGCGCTTCAATGACGGGCTTGCCGATCGCGGCCGCGATGGCGAGGCCGATGGCGAGAGCCACGAGGAGCGACACGAGCCAGCGCCAGAAATCGGATCGCCTCTTGCGCTCTTGCATCACGCGCACCCAAATAAAAGTGGACGGCACGGTCACGCGCTGCGGTGGCGGCTTCAGCCAATAGAGAAAGGACACGACACCGAACGTGGCCGCGGCCAAGAGAAACATTTGAAAAAACGTCAGCGCGAGAAAGCTCATGAGGGCGTCAGCGTATGAAACGGTCCTGTTTGAATATCCGGATGATCAAGTTTTCGAAGGGTATCGGTGTTTGTGTCTGCACGTAGCCCCAACCGTAGCGGGAGCAATAAGACTCGATGCCGGTCTTGAGCTTTTCCATCTCCGTTTTGTAGGCTGCGATGAGCGTCGGCGACATTCTGAGTCGCTGCGACGTTCCGTTCTCGGAGTCAACGAGCATCGCTTCGTCCGGCAATTGCGGCTTGAGCTCCTCGGGCGTGAGGATTTGCACGTTGAATACATCGTGGCGGAACATGCGGAGGAAGTCGAAGGCGGGCTCATAGCCTTCCGGATCCATGAAGTCGGAAGCGATCACGACCAGGCCGCGCCGCCGCTTCGTGCCGAAAAACGTCTTAAAAGCGCGCTCGAGAGACGTCTCCCCCGTCATCTCCATTCGATCGAGAAATCGGAAGATGCGCCAGATTTGGTTGCGACCGCGCTTTGCGGCGATCTGGTCGGAGACGCCGTTCGAAAAACCAACGACGCTGACGCGGTCGAGATTCAAAAGCCCGATATAGCCGAGCGCCGCCGCGACTTTGCGGGCATAGTCGAACTTGGGCGGGTCGCCGAAGGCCATGGAGTTACTGGCATCGACGAAGAAGTAGATCGGCAAGTCCGCCTCTTCGTCGAAGATCCGCAGAATGAGCTTGTCGAGACGAAGGTAAGCTTTCCAGTCGACATCTTTGGTGTCGTCGCCGCTGACGTAAGGCCGGTAGTCGGCAAACTCGACGCCGGTGCCCCTCTTTCGGGCCCGGTGCTCGCCGCGCAAATGCCCTGGAACCATGCGGTTGGCGACGAGCTTGAGGTATTCGAGCTTCCGCAGGAACTCCGCGTCAAAAAGCGTGCTGACTTCATTCATGTGCGGCACGCATTATAGCCACAAATATTCTCCCGGAACACCCTATGAGCCGCTTGACGCGCGCCCGTTCGTTTGGTCTGATAGATAGATCCCAAAAAAATCTCCCCTCCAACACAGGTCTAGGCGGTTGAAGCGATGAAACGTCGTTTTCTGCCGGCGGTTCTGCCGCTGGTCTTGTGTGCCCTCCCGAGTAGCGCTTTCGCTCAATTACAGTCTCTGGTCCATCGACTTCTCGTCCGACCCCGTCGTGCTCGAGTGGGCCCAAGATCTCGGCAACATCGAGACGAGCCCCCCATTTTCCTACCGGGGGCGCCCGCAAAGCTCATCGTAGCGACCACCACGGGCGACGTGCATCTGCTCGACCCCGATGCCGGCGGCACGTCGGTATGGCTGAGTCCGTTCAACGCCGGGGACGGCGCGGTGAAAGGATTCGTCTTCCCGCGATTCGGGATGCCGAACTACATCATCTCGACCCAGCAACGTGACATCGATCCAAGACAACGGACCGGGGACCACACCGACGCTCTACTGGCAGGTTCCTGTGACCAACGCTTCGATCCCCTTGTTCGTTTTTGACACTAACACCGCGCTAGTCGGCTCGAACAATGGCGAGCTCATCCAAACCAACGACACGCATACGACTTCGCCGTGGACAACGTCCGTCACGCTCGGGGACGGAACCGCCGTCGTGGGTGCTCCCACCCTGCACGGGGGCGCGGCGAGTCGCATCTATGTCGGAACGGATGACGGCGTAATCTACATCGTAACTTGGCCGTTGCCTTGAGAGCGCTCCCGATCAGTGGCTCGTGAGACGAGCGCCCTGTTTCAAATGGGCATCGAAAAATTGCTCGGCGCGCGTCCACGCATCTCGCAGAATGTGTTTGCGCTGGAAGAAGTGGAGCTCGCCCGGATAGACTTCGAAGTCGAACGCTTTGCCTTGTTTCAGGAGCACGTCGACCAGGTTCAGAGATTCGCGGAAGGCAACATTGACGTCCGCTGTGCCGTGAAGGATGAGCAGGGGCCTCGTAAGCGTTTCCATATGTTTGATGGACGCGGTGCGAAGATAGCCCTCGGCATTATTCTCCGGCGTGTCCATGCGGCCCGTGATCCAACCGCCGTTCGATTCCAGACCCCAAGTAGCCCAGTCGGTGACGCCGGCGACGTCGATGCCGGCGCGGAACAACGTGGGAGTTTTTGTGAGCACCTGCAAAGTCAGGAACCCGCCATAGCTCAACCCCCAAACGCCAATGCGGTCCGGGTCGATATACGGAAGCGTTTTGAGATAGTCCGCTCCCGAAGCAACGTCGAGCGCGTCCGGACCCCCGAGGTCGAGGTGATGCCCCGTTCCCCAGTCGCGGCCGTAGCCCGAGCTTCCTCGATAGTCCACCGTGAGAACGACGTAGCCCTGTTGCACTAGATACTGGGTTACCGAGTAGTACATCCGGTAGCTGAAAGGATGCCAGCCAAGAAAGTTTTGGTCGGAACCGGATCCGTGAATCCAAACAATGGCTGGATGACGGCGGGATCGGTCGAGGCCCTTCGGTAAGAACACGCTCCCTGGCACTTGCTTGCCATCCACGCGACTCGGGAAATGGACGGGCTCGGGGGCGGTCAAGTCTGATTTTTGAATGGCCTCGGGCATCGAGCTCGACAGGCGCGTCAACGGAGCGTCAGGCCGCACATTTACAACATAGAGATCGACCGAGTTCTCGACATCGGTGCGCTCGAGAACGAGCCGGCTGCCATCCGGCGAGAAGCGAGGCCAGTAATTGACACCCTTCTGCGTAACGATGGACTCGATCTCGCCTGTCTCGACATCGACGACCCGGACGAAGCGTTCCATCGGGCTGTTCTCGTTGTCGTAAAAAGCGATACGCTTGCTGTCCGAAGACCAGCTTCCAAACCCGGCCTCGAACTGGCCGGATGTCAGACGCCGAGCTTCGGATGAACTATCCGCGTCAGTGGGCGTGACGTAGAGATGCGACCAGCCCGTCTCGTCCGCAAAGAAAGCCACGAGCCGCCCATCCGGTGAGACCACCGTACGGGCATCACGACGTTGCGGCGACCACCAACGTGGGTCGCGGTCGGTTCGGATGACTTTACTCGTCCCGTCCAAAGACGCCGTTACAATCTCTCGGGTCTTCATGTCCGTCGAGATGCGCTCGTACAGGACGCGATCCCCAGCCCACTGTACGGCTCTCGGCCGGCCATCGACGGCAATCCGCGTCGGCTCCCCGCCGCTCACCGGCATGATACCAACTGAGTAATCGCCGATCTCGTTTCGGTAGAGCCCTTGTTTGTTCCCGTTATAGGCGAGCCGATCCAAGACTCGCTCGAACCTTGAAGTGGTGAATGCGAGGTGCCTTCCATCCGCCGAGAAGACCGGCCCGACCAGCCGGCGACTTCCCTCCAGATGCGTCACTTGCGTGAGCGCCGTCCCGTCGAGTCCCGCGATGAAGAGCTGACCGTCGCGCACCATCGCTAGGCGAATCCGATCACGAGACACGACGAAAGCGGAGACCCCGTCGATCCCCGGAACCTGCCGAGCGACACCCGCCTCCGCCACCTTGAAGAGCTTCCCATTGTGCTGGAGAAGAATCTCGTTGTCAGCTATCCATTCGAACCCGCCAATATCCGCTGTCAAGTCATCCGGATTCGGTGCGAAATCGGAGAGAGCTTGGGGCTTCTCCCCGGGTGTGACGACGAACAGATTCTGAACTCCCGCATCGTCCCAAAGGAAAGCGATCCTTTCGCTACTCGGCGACCAACGAGCCTCCGATGGATGCTTGATGTTTGCGACGCGATCGATGGTGATGCTCCCGTTTGGCTCCTGGGCGACGAGCGTCGAGGCGAGTACTACGAAGATGGAAAAAACGGGTAACGTTTTTCGATTCATGATGCTGCTCCGCAACTGCGGGCGTCATTATAAGGGACTCGGAGCGCGAAAACAAACCTGACGCGGAGTCTGACGCCATGAATCGGCGTAAGCGCAACAACGCGATTACTTCTTGTCCGGTTTGCGTGGACTCCGCGGCGACGGAGGGGCGAGCATCGGAACCGGGGCCAAGTCGGGAATCGGCATCAACATTAGCTTGCCCTTGGGCGATCGCGCCAAGGCGCCGAGATAGCGAACCGCGTTGAGCCTCAGCTCGGGGTCGGGTTCCGACATAGCGATGTCTTTGGGCTTCTCCACTGCGAGAGGCGTTGCATTCCGAGCGAGAGAGCAGATAACAAACTTCATGACCTCCGGATCTTGCGCGTCGTAAAGCCCGAGAAGAACACCTTGCCAAAGTCCGTCCACGAGCGCCGCTGCAACTCTTTCTGCCATCGTCTCACCTATTAAACTAATAGTTACACTCCGCTCGAAGACTCTACGTTTAGCGAACGAGATCGGTGACGGCCATCCGGACCTAGAGCTCTGTGATCCAATTCGGCACGACGACCAGCTCGAGCGAACGCCCCTCGAGGAGATCATTCTGGACCATGACGAAGCGCTGCCCGTCCTTTTGCTGTGTCTCACGTTTGCGTGCACCCGAGAAGAGACGGAAGAGCCCGAACAGACCGCGGAGCCGGAATGGATATCGCTTTTCAACGGCCGCGATCTCTCGGGTTGGGATATCAAGATCACGGGCTCCGAGTTCAACGATAATTACAAGAACACCTTTCGGGTGGAAGACGGCCTACTGAAAGTGTCCTACGACGAATACGAGCGATTCAACGGAGAGTTCGGCCACCTCTTCTACGAGGAAAAGTTCACTCACTACATTCTGCGGGTGGAGTACCGCTTCGTTTCCGAGTAGGTCCCCGGCGGCCCCGATTGGGCCTTGCGGAATAGCGGGGCGATGCTTCACTCACAATCCGGAGAGAGCATGACACTCGACCAGAGCTTCCCTGTCTCGAGCAAAGCCCAATTTCTCGGCGGCACGGGGAGGGTGAGCGGCCCACGGCCAACTTGTGCACGCCCGGAACCAACGTCGTCATGGACGGCGAGCTCATCACGCAGCATTGCGTGAGCTCGAGCTCGAAGACCTACCACGGAGACGAATGGGTCACCGTCGAGATGGAGGTGCGGGGAGACGAGTTCATCGGCCACGTCATCGACGGCGAGACCGTGGTTGCCTATTCGGAGCCGCAAATCGACGGCGACAACAAAGCGGAAGACTATCCGGTCCCGGACGGCACGCCGCTCTCGGAGGGCTATATTGCGCTACAAGCCGAAAGCCACCCCATCGAGTTCCGGAAAGTCGAGGTGCTCGACCTGAGCGGTCCACAATAGAATCCGGCGCCCAACATGACCGAACCCATTGCGGTTCTAGTCTAGCAATCCTCATCGCAAGCGTCGCCGCCGCGGAGTGGCTCGGACGGCGGGGCGAGCCCGAGATCATCGCAATGGGCTCGAACGCCAACGTGATGGGAACGACGACGGCACCAGCGGTAGCCGCAAGCCTAGGCCAGCACGACCTCATACTGCCCGGCATCCTAATCGGAAGCCTGGGAACTGCGCTAGGAACCTATCTGGGTTTCTTGCAGCTTTCGTCTGACAATTATCGCCGAGGACGAGAGCTGCGATTCGATCGGCCCGCACGGGGCCCCTCGTCACGCCGCCGACCGTTCGTCGAGCGATACCCACGAGGTCGCTGCCATGGCTGATCGCTTCTGGTGGATGGACGCGGTCGCCGATGACCTCCCTCTGAGTTTGCCACGCTAACGCTAGGCGCAAAGCCCTCGACTATGGTCTTCTCTATCCTCTCACCCAACAGCTTCTCGATCGCGGCGAGCTGTTTCGATTCATCGGCACAGACGAGAGAGACGGCGTCGCCTTTGCGCCCCGCGCGTGCCGTGCGCCCGACGCGGTGCACATAGTCCTCGGCGACGTGCGGCAGCTCGTAGTTCACGACCTGAGGCAGATCTTCGATGTCGAGTCCCCTCGCAGCGATGTCGGTCGCCACGAGAACGCGGATCCTCCCACGCTTGAAGTCGGCAAGCGCATGCGTGCGTGCGCCTTGGGTCTTGTCGCCGTGAATCGCGTCAGCGCGGATCCCGTCCTGTTGCAAATGTCGTGTCAGCCGATCCGCTCCCCGCTTGGTGCGCGTGAAGACGAGCGCCTTGTCCCAGTTCTGCGAGCCGATGAGAAAGCTCAGAAGCTTGCTCTTTTTCTGACGATCGACGGGGTGAACGATCTGTGACACGCCGTCCGCGGTGGGGCGTTCCGCCTCGATATCGATGCAGCTCGGTTTGTTCAGAAGACGGTCGGCAAGCTCGCGAATCTCGCGAGGCAAGGTCGCCGAGAACAGAAGGTTCTGTCGCGCACTAGGCAGCGTTGCGAGAATCCTTTTGATGTCGGGCAGAAAGCCCATATCGAGCATCCGATCCGCTTCATCGAGGACAAGAACCTCGACGCCTGAGAGGTCCACGGTTCGCTGCTGGACGTGATCAAGAAGTCGACCTGGGGTCGAGACGAGCACATCGATGCCGCGCCGGAGCGCCTGCGCCTGCGGACGAAAGCCGACGCCGCCGAAGACGACAGCAGTAGACAAAGGCAGGTAGCGGCCATAGGTGCGGACGCTTTGGTGAACTTGAGCGGCGAGCTCCCGCGTTGGGGTGAGGATGAGAGCGCGAACCTGCCGCTTTTGGTGCGCTTTGCGCGGCGACTCGTTGAGCCTCTGCAGCAGCGGCAGCACGAATCCTGCCGTCTTGCCGGTGCCGGTTTGTGCGCGGGCCATGACGTCATCGCCAAGAAGAATCGGGGGAATGGCTTCGCTTTGAACGGGTGTCGGGTGCTTGTAGCCTTGCGCGTCGACCGCGCGAAGTAGCTTGGCAGACAAGCCCAATTGGTGGAAAGACATACGAGTAGTGCTCCTAGATCGGCCTACCGTACGAGGCCCAATCTAGGCTGAAATCAAAGTTAAGTTAGTTCGGGGAGGTCCAAAAAGGGAGGCTACCACGAAAGTCCCCCCACAGATTGGAATGCGAGAAGACGCATACAGAGTATAGCACAACCCAGCATTCAGCATTCAGGATTCTTAGGCTCATTCTATTTGCTCGACGGTTAGGGTTGTCGTCAGGTTTGTTTTTAGTTGGGTTCCTTCGGGGAGAACTAGTTCTTCGCCTCTTGTCGACAGCACCACGCCAGTTCCGGCGCCAGCGCCGACACCCGCACCGATTGCGGCGCCTTTCTTGCCTCCGATGATGGCGCCAATGAGCGCGCCAGCCCCCGTCGCACCGCCGATTTTGGTGACGTCTTTCCTAGTTGTCGATTGGGCTTGGAAGCGCATCGGCTCCGCTTCGATGAGAAGTTCTTCGCCATCTCCGAGGACGAGGCGTCGAGCTCCAGTGTGAGCTCGGCGCGGCCTTTGACTTTGTCTGATCGCTGCGCGTGGGCGATGTGTCCCCAGAGCTCGGTACCTTGCGGGAGAGCTTCTCGCTCGTCCACGAGAACCGCCTTCGCGAGGGTCGTCGTGAACGTGTCGCCGCTCATCGCCGTCTCGGTAGAGATCGCACTCGTGAGCGCGAGCGTGAGAGGCTCGCCATCCGCGATCGTCAGGAAGATGCGCGGTTCTTGTCCCAAGATTCCCCCGGCGAAACCAGGCTCTTCCACGACGACGGCGGGAGAGGCTACATCCGCTGTCGTTTCGACTTCGTCGGCGGAACCTACGGGTCCGCCACGCCGGCGGTCGGCCGAGTTCGAGCCCATCGTGACTCATAGAATTCCGACCATGAGGCTCAGGGCGACCACAGCACCGACCACAAGTTGCGTCGGTCTCGCTGCCGCGGTTAGAGATTTGCCGCAGCCCGAGCAAAAGGCCGCTGTTCCGTCGATAGAAGCACCACAGTGAGGGCAATAATTCATTGCGCTCTCCTTCGAATCTCGATCGTTGGGTGATAGATTCAGTGTAGAGGGAGGGTGTCGAGGCGTCAAACTGCCGCCTTGGAAATAGAGATGCTCAAAACCGAGGAGCTCGAGCTGCTCCGTCACGCGCTCATCGAGGAGCGCACGCGCCTCGATGAGTTTCTGCGAACCTCCAAAGAAGGCGCGAAGCCCGTTGGTCTCGACGAGCCCATTGGTCGGCTCAGTCGAATGGACGCCATCCAGCAGCAGCAAATGACGAAAGCCAACCGTAGCTCTTTCGAGACAAAGCTGCGACAGATACAAGCTGCGCTCGATGCTTTCGACAAAGACAAGTACGGTTTTTGTCGCTCCTGCGAAGAGCCGATCGAATACCGGCGTTTGAAAGCGCGCCCGGAAACACCGTTTTGTCTCGAGTGCCAGGACGCTAGAGAGAGGTAGCAGGAGCTACTCCCACCGCAGCGTCGTCGTCGGGTCGATCTTCGTCGCGCGGCGAGCGGGTAGATAGCAGGCGATGGACGCCACGGTGAGAAACGCGGCGATGACGGTTCCGATCGTCAGTGGGTCCGCGGGATGAATATTCACGAGAAAACTTCGGAGCAACGGCCCGGCCGCGAGGGACAGAGCCGTACCGAGCACGACACCCCCGAACACAAGCTTCATTCCCGCACTCAACACCAAGCCCACCGCCGCGGTGGCGCTGCTACCGAGGGCCAACCGAATGCCGATCTCCTTCGTGCGGCGACTCATGGCATGGACGACAACGCCATAAACCCCGAGCGCGGCGAGCAGCAATCCAATGAGGCCGAGCGTTGCCGTGACCGATGCCGCGACGGGCTGCGGTACGAGCGAATTGTCGACTGTTTCCCGCGGCGTAACGAGAGCGATGGGTGGCAAACTTGGATCGAGACCGTGGATCGCCGCTTGGATCTGTGACCGCAACGCCAAGGGATCGTTATCGGAGCGAACGAGCAGTTGCACCCGCGGCGAGTAATTTCGCCAAAGGAAACTAGAAGTGGGCCATCGATGCGTCGTCTTGTATCAAGTGCCGGCTGTTGGCGGCGACGCCCACGATTTGTACAGAGTCCCCGTCGACAAAGAATTGCTGACCGACAGGATCACGATCGCGTTAGAACCGAGTGGCCATCGTCTTGTTGACGATCACCACCGGTGGACCTCGATCGTCAGAGGACAAGAAGTCTCGATCTCTCAGGATCGGTATGTCCAGCGTGGCCAGGTACGCCTTGTCGATCGCGTTGGCGTCGACCAGGAGCTCTGGTCGAGCGGCTGGAGGCTCAACCCGGGAACGTCGATACGGAGAGGGTTGAGCGACACGCCGATCGGCCGCCGCAGGGCGATCGACGCGGAGGTAACGTCTGGGAGTCGCGTGACGTCGTCGAGCAGCTAGGTGAAAAGCAGACGGCCGCGCTTCTCGCTGTATTCGGTCTCGGGCAGATTGATGGTGGCGGCGCCACGCGATCGGCTTCAAAGCCCGGATCGATACGCACGCCTTCCCACAAGGACCGTAAGAACAATCCCGCGCCCGTCAAGAGCACCACCGCGCCCGCGATTTGGGCCACGACGAACGCGCTGCGCAAGCGACTCGCCGCCCGAGTGTCTAGATTGACGCCCATGCGCATCGCTCTAATGGGGTCTTGTCGAAGCGCCTCTCGCGCCGGAAAGACCCCGGCGAGCAACGCGGCGCCGAGCGTAATGACGGCGGTGAAACTAAGCGCGTGCGCTCCATCGCCTAAAGGCGATGGGTTCGGTCGCCGACTAAAGTCGGCTTGGTCTTCCGCAATTCGCTATTCGCTTACCTTGAAACTATCGTCGTCCTGGGGCACGTCACCTTG
>CAUZCL010000044.1:0-39970 GCA_963578475.1 Acidobacteria bacterium bin61
CCGAGTTACTTCGCAAGTCCCTTGCCACGACGAACGCCATCGAGAATCTCAACGGAACCATCCGCAGAGTCTCGAGAAACGTCAAGCGTTGGAAGAGTCCTTCCATGATTCGACGTTGGACCGCTCTCGGTGTTGTCACGGCGGAGAAGAAGTTCCGGCGAATCAAAGGCTCTCGCCATATGGGTCCTCTCGTTCACGCCCTTAGAAGCAAACAGAAATCTCTTAACAGCGACCGACCTCGCCATCGTCGATGCGAACCCTCTCGAGAGCCTGCGCTTCCTCTACGCATTCGGAGCGCTCGGGATGGAGGGCGGCAAGATGGTACGGCGCAGTGGAGTGCGATGGACCATCAAGGGTGGGGTCGTCTACGACAACGAGGCCCTGATGGAGGACGTCGTTACGATGGTCGCTGAGTCGAAGAAGAACTGGACGAATCCGATCGAGCCCCCCTTCCGATGACGCCTCGAACGGGTGCTCGCTCACGAGGAATCGGCATCTAAACCTAAGAATCAAGGCCGGATCGAGTTGTTGCGGACCCACAGCCGTTCAGGTTCTTGGACAGGACGGGATCACCTACGTCGTACTCCAAATCGATCTTGAAAAGCTCGTCGAGCTCGAGTAGATTTTCGCGGCGGTGCAACGATCATCGTGGCTGCTCCGGAGGTTCGATCACGACGGTGGATTCGAGACGAGAGTTCTGAGACGAGAGCTCGATTCGGTAGTCCCCAGGCGCGGTGTCTGCCGAAAGACGCCAAACGTAAAGGTTCAATCCGACGTTCGATCCCTGCGATATTTTCTCTACTTCCACTCCAGATGTGTCTCGGATCGATAGTTCCACGGGCGTTGCATCGCGCGTGTAGAAATAGATCTCCGGATTGTCGCTTGGCTCTTGCTCCCAGACGGGGCGGTCGGGCTGATGCCGAGCGATTCGCGTAGGCGCCACGTCGAACAGATGTAGTGCCTTAGTTCGGACGTCCGCCGTCAGTTGTTGGAGTGGAGCGACGTCGAGCACGAAAACGCTGCGGCCGTGAGTTCCTGCAATGAGCTCGTAGTCCCGAGGGTGTATGCGGAGGTCGTGGACGGGAGTCGTCGGGAGCCCACTCATGAGCGCTTGCCAACTGCGGCCGCGATCCAGAGAAGCGTAGGCCCCTAGGTCCGTTCCGAGGTAGAGCACGTCGGAATTCTTTGGGTCCTCGAGGATGACGTTGACGGGTTCGCCGGGGAGGCTCGCGGCGATGGAGCGCCAATTGCGGCCTCGGTCCGAGGAAGCGAATACGTAGGTTGTGAAGTCGTCGTCGCGGTACCCGGTGAGCGTGACGTAAACGCCTCCCAGCTTGTGTTGCGAGGCGACGATACGGCTCACCCACTTCGAGGGCAATCCTTCGCGGATGAGCGTCCATTCCAAACCGTCATTCTCGGTAACCCACACGTTGCCGTCGTCGGTGCCCGCGTAGATGAGCCCCTGTTTCAACGGCGATTCCGACAGCGCGGTGAGCGCTCCGTAGGGGACGTTTCCTTGTTTGTCGGGGCCGGGCTGCGTTGACAAATCAGGGCTTATCGGAATCCACGTGTCGCCACGGTTGGTGGATTTGAAGAGCTGATTGGCGCCGAAGTAGATTGTGTAGGGGTTGTAGCGTGAGACAAAAAAGGGCGACATCCAGTTGTAGCGAAGCGGCTCTTCCCCGAGCGGAGCCTCGGGCATGATCTCCACGATGGCGCCGTCCCTCATGTTCTTGCGCCGGAGACGTCCGAATTGATGCTCGTAGTAGATCGTGTCCGTATCCGTGGGATCGGGAAAGGTAAAATAGCTGTCGCCGCCGCCCCACCGATCGAGATAAACGTGTTTCCAGGGAGCCGGTCCAATGACGGCCGCATCGTCCTGCGTCCCACCGTAGATGTTGTAGGGCGACGCCCCATCCAAGTCGATCGCGTAGAACTCACCTATGGGAAGGTTGTTCAGATGCAGCCAAGTATCTCCCCGGTCGTACGAAAGATGGACGCCGCCGTCATTTCCCAGAATGAGACGGTCGGCGTTGTCCGGATCGATCCAGAGCTCGTGGTGATCGAGGTGAAGGACGGTCGACTCGTGAGGCAACAAATGCACGAGTTTGCCCTCGTTCCGGCGGTAGGTGCGGCCTCCGTCGGCCGAGTGCAGGAGGTAGTTCCCGAGCACGTAGATCTGGTTCTCGTCGTCCGGCGACACGCGAACGATGCAAAAGTCGTAACCGATCGCTGTGGGAAGCCGCTCGTCGTTCATTTTCTCCCAGCTCTCGCCGGCGTTTTGGGAACGGTAGATTTCGCCTCCTACGACTCGGATCCGTGAAGCTCGCTGGTCTTCGAGACGCTTTAGATGACGGACGAGCGCCGCGGGAACCAAAGTCCCTTTCGCGATTGCGGCGAGAACAGATGCTCCGGAATGTTTTCTCGAGACGTTGTGCTCACGTAGTGCTTTCGAAAGCGCGTCTTCGTCGACGGCGAGCACATCCTCTCGCGACATTGCCTCCAGCTCGCTCCCGGTAAGCTCTTTGTACTCGATCGGCTCGGCCGGAGCCGGCGTGCGGTTATCGACGATTGCGTAAAGCACGTTGGGACGGGACGGCGCAATAGCAAGGCCGATGCGGCCGAGATGCTCGCCCGATGGAAGGCCTCCGCCAAGCCGTGTCCAGTTTCGACCACCGTCTGTAGATTTGTGGAGGCCGCTTCCTTCTCCGCTGACGACGTTGTTCCATGCTTTGCGATCGCGTTGCCAACTCATCGCGTAGAGCGTTGCTGGGTTCTCCGGATCCATGACGACGTCCACGACACCGGTGCGATTGTCGACGTAGAGAATCTTGTCCCAGCTTTTGCCTCCGTCCGTCGTCTTGAACAGGCCTCGCTCATCGTTGAAGCTGTAGTTGTGACCGATGGCAGCCACGTATACGATGTCCGGCTCGCGCGGATGAATGAGCACACGGCCAATGTGGTAGGTGTCATCGAGCCCCATGTGCTGCCAACTCGCTCCACCATCCGTCGAGCGGAACACGCCTGTTCCCGCAAACGAGCTTCGCGCCATGAGCACTTCGCCGGTCCCGACCCACAGGATGTTCGGATTGGACGGCGCCACCGCGACGGCGCCAATGGCGAATGTGGATTCCTCCTCGAATATCGGCACAAATGTCAGACCGTTATTCTCTGTCTTCCAGATGTTGCCGGAGCCGACGCCGACATAGAACGTGGAACGCGAGCTCAGCGGAACTGCGATGCTCTCGATGCGCCCCCCGATAAAGGAAGGCCCTAGCGGCCGCCACCGCGGCTGTTTGAGAATAGAGCTCGCTTCGAGCTCCGTATGACGGGCCCACGAGGCGCGCCTTTCCGCAGTTCCCTGTGCTTCCGCGAGAACCGAGCCACTCGTGAGAACAATGCAAGAAAGGAGTATCTTCATGGCAGTGTCAGCCGAGGTGAAGTAGGGCTGGCCGGGAAAGCTCTACGTTCAACCAAACGATGAGATCGTCGCCTTCGAGCGTGCGTCGGTACCCGAATCGATAGTCGTCTCCGGCTCGGAGGTCTTTTCCATCGAGAGCGAGTCGGGGCGCACTCGAATCCCATTGCTTGACGACGAACGCTGGATCGACGAGAGGGGAGTCGGGGCTCGCCTCGATGCGCGCGCTTGTGGAACGGAGCTGATACGCATGCTCGGAGCGCTCGAACGTGGCACCTTCGATGGCGGGCGGGTTTGTCCAGCATCGCGCGATGGCGAGCACGCTTTCCACCGTTCCTTCACAGATCCCCCAAAGCCAATTCGTTCGACTGCGCCGCCCGTCCTCGTGCACCTGCGGGCTGGCGATAGCCGGAGAGAACGAAGAAGTCCGATCGGGCACGAGGCACGTCCTGCCGTCCGAGGGAATCATCGCGACCGGCCAGTGGTTCACATGGGGGAAAACCGAATAGATTCCACGCCGCGGTGTACCTCCCAGCACTCGAATGCGCGTGCCTGGCTCGAAGACGTAGAAAGGTTGCGCGCTCGACTTCAAGTGCACGATCTCGATGTTCGCGTCGTTTGGTTTCTGGTTTTGCCGCGACTCCGCATCGCCCGGCCATCGATAGGTTGCGCTTTCACCGCGCAAGTTGCCGAGTGTGACTGCGTCGAGCTCGATGACGTCTTCGGCCCGCTGGCCGGGGTGGCACAGCGGAAGCGTCTCCTGGAACTGGCGCGGCGTTGCCAGGCTCCCCGTGTTCCACGTGATGTTCCGTATGGCCGTGCCATTAGGATAGAAGGTGTGGTACTCGTCGATCCAACACCCCCAGCCGACCGAATCGTCGAAACGCCAGAACTCACCTCGTGTGTTGACCGGCGCGTAGCGCCAATGTACGACGACACGGGCGTCATGATTCTCCAGAACACGGACGTGCGAGTAGAGACAACGAGGATCGTTCATGTGCTCGAAAGTCCCTTTTTCGTTCCATCCCTCCACGCTCTGGTCCGTCATCCAGATCTCGTTCTCCGTGACCCAAGCCGGCGAGTAGCTCGTTCCTCGCCAAAACACGGCGCGCACGGGGGAGTCGTCGAAGCTCACAACGATGTCCGGTTGGTCGCCCGTTGGCCAGAGGTCGTCCCACTCTTTGTGGTACTCGAGCTTGCAATAAGCCGCACCGAAGCGCGAAGGCTTGCCTCGAGGAGATGGAAGCTGCCTCTCCGAGAGGGCAGGTGGGGCTACCGTTCGCCGGGCCTCCCAACTGTCGCGAATCTCGTCCGCGGAAAGGGCGACGTCGTGGATCTTCACCTCGTCGAGAGCACCGTCGATCGCGATCCAGGTGGGGAGGTTCGAGTACGCGCGGTGCGGGTGCGACGCAGGTTTCTTCGCGCGATTCATCCCGATGAGCAAATCGGCGTTGTCTGCGAAGACCAATCGGCCCTCGGTGTCGAGGCGCCCCGCTTCCTCTCCGTCGGCGTATAGCCGAAGCCCGCTCGCGTCGTAGACGGCCGCGACGTGGCACCACGCTCGAAGTGGCACCGCCGAATGGGAACGGCACACGCGCCACTCGGCGCGGTAGAAGACGTCGTCCATGGACATGGAAAGCCCGATTTCGCCTTCGGGGCCAATCGCGAAGTCATAGCCGGCGAGCCGGCCGTCGCGATGGCTCACCAGCGAGCACCAGTTCCATGGGTAAGCGGCGAGAGCGATCCAGGCCTCGATTGTGAGTGAGCGGTCGAGGCGGGGGGCGTCAACCGCTTTGCGGGTCAGACGTGTGGTAAAACCGTCGAGTTTGAGAGCCTTGCCGTCGATCCCTTCGACGTGCTCGTAGTTTCCCGAGAGCTCATCTTGCGCGCTGTCACCGAAGCGCCACCAGGCCACGACCCCACGCGGTGGCGTGGACGCCTGGGCACCGTGCGCCGACCGAGAAAGGCCGTGCAAGGCTCCGCTTCCGAGAGCGCTCTGTTTCAGGAACTCACGTCGGGTTTTGTCGGCCATCGCAGGATCAGGAACCGCTGATAACGGCTTTACCAGGTGTGTAAGACGTAAGCATGGAACTTACGAGGAAGAGAAACGTGAAATCGTTTTGACATGGGAAACCTCCACGGCTCGAAGAATAGAGACAATCCTTCTCGAAAGCAAACAGTTAGAGACGAAATGAGTGCGGCCATTCGTCGCAGGAATCGAGTGGTCACCAGTAGCAGCGGAACGCGAGTCGTCTCGACGGCCGTTCTTGGAGGGCTCCGTCACGATTACTAAGTGGCAAGCGCCGCTTGACCACCGCATTTGGGCGGGCCGATGTGGCGACTTTGCGTTCCTTCGCCCTACTGGAGCGCGTTCACGACATCGGGATGCGTCGAGATTGATTTGACGCGATTTGCTCGGTCACATCTCGGTCTTATCGACCCGCGATCTACTTTTTTTCGGAGCATAGGCTATCCTTTCCTTTCTGTTAGAATCCACTCGTTGAGCCTGCCGCTTATCGATCTCGTCGTGATCGTGGTCTACCTCGTCGGAATCCTTGCCGTCGGTTTACTTTCCGTCCGGCATGTGAAATTCACCGGCGACGTCTACTTTCTTGCTGGACGCTCCCTTCGCTGGCCGGTTGTCGGAGCGGCTCTCTTCGCGTCGAACATCTCGACGATTCATCTCGTTGGCCTGGCCGAAGGCGGATACCTCTACGGACTCGTGATCGGAAACTTCGAGTGGATGGCGACGCTGACGCTGATCGTGCTCGCGCTCGTCTTCACGCCGTATTACTTCAAAGCGCGCATCTCGACGCTTCCGGAGTTTCTCGAGAAGCGCTACGGACCCGAATCCCGCACTGTCGTCGCCTTTATGGCGATCCTCTCAGCGTTGCTCATCCATATCGGTTTCAGCCTTTACGCTGGCGCGGCCGTATTCGACGAGTTTTTCGGTATCGACGTTTTTCTCTCGATTGCGATCATCTCTGCCGTGACCGCCGTCTACACGGTCGTCGGCGGGCTCAAAGCCGTGGTCGTTACCGAGACGGTCCAGACGACCATCCTCCTCGGGGGCGCAGCCGCCATCACCATTCTGGCAATATTGGCTCTCCCGGACGCCGGCATCGACAGCCTGGACGCGCTCCGGCAAGCGGCCAAGCCTGACCAGCTCAGCATGCTGCACAGCTCGAATGCGGAGGGATTCGCCTGGTACGCCATTTTGCTCGGCTTTCCGATCCTGGGTATCTGGTATTGGTGCACGGACCAGACCATCGTGCAGCGCGTGCTCGGGGCGCGCGACGTGGTCGAGGCTCAAAGGGGCGCGCTCTTCGCCGGACTCCTCAAGATCCTACCCGTGCTCATCATGGTGCTACCCGGCGTGGTGGGATACATACTTTATCGGGACCTCATTGGAGACGATGCGGCCCGGACGCTTCCGATAATGATCCATCAGCTCGTCCCGAGTGGCTTCAAAGGTTTGATAGCGGCCGCGCTGCTCGCCGCCTTGATGAGCACCATTGCGGCGGCGCTCAATAGCATCGGTACGCTGGTGGCCGTCGACATCGTCGGGCGTCTGAGGCCGGCCACGAGCGACGCTTCGAAGGTGCGCATCGGCCGCGTGAGTGCCGTCTTGGTAATGATCCTGGCGATGGCCTGGTCCACGCAGGCCGGGAGATTTGGAAGTATCTTCGAAGCTATTAACAAGATGCCGGCTCAGTTTCTCGCCCCGCCGATCACAACCGTTTTCCTGTGGGGGATTTTCTGGGCGCGAGGAACCCGTAAGGCGGCGTTCGTTACGCTCGTCGTCGGGTTCGGGCTCGGTATCATCGTCTTCCTCATCGATTTGCCCGTTTTCGGCTCAACGCAGCTCATCACCGAGGGGCTCGGCGTTTCGTTCATGATGCAGGCCTGGTGGGGGTTCTGTCTGTGTAGTTTTATCTATGTCGTCACGAGCCTTCTTACCGATCCGCCGGAGAGCGCTTCGGTGAAAGACACGGGATGGGCCAAGCCTATGGACGTCGTGACGGGCGGCCGTTTCGGAGGTGCTTCGGACCCGAGGGTCCTCGGTGGCTCGCTCTTTGCGCTGATGGTCGTGTTGTACTACCTGTTTCGGTGATGACTCGGAGATTCAGGGTACGCGCTCGATCTCGACGAAGTAGGCGCCCTTCTGGGTTCCATCGCGGGCCGTGAGCCAGGTTTTTAGCTCCGTCGGTCCCGGAGGAAGCTCGACGTCAAAAACGGCTACCGTGTCGTAGTGGGAAAGCGCTGCTTCCTTCTGGACGTTCCCGATGCGAAGCTTCGCCTTCACGACCTCCATCCACAATCCCATATGGCGTGGCCACCGGCGCAGCTCGACCCGAAAGCGGCCTCCCCGGGCCACGTCGAGCGCCCAGTAGCCGTTGCCCGCGTGACCCGCATAAACGTGGCGTGCGGCCCAAGCGATATCGGCCTCGTCGTCGGTGCGCCAATCGTGCGACGTGAGCTCGACCGGATTCTCGACCTCTGTGCCGACGACGATGCGCACGAGGTCATCGAAAACCGGTGAGAGACTGGTCCACCATTCGTCATAGCTCGATCGCAGGCGCTCCACGACTTCGGGATTCAGAACCGCCGCGTCGGTGCTCTGGTCCGGATCGGCCTCGATGTCGTAGAGCTCCTCGCCGTTTATCAGTCGCCACCTCTCCGTCATCACTGCAGAGCGGCGCCATTTGATCGGCACGTCGACCCGCTGCGAGTGGACGAAAAGTGTGCGGTCGTCGAGCCGTGCCGTCGCGTCTTTCAACAAGGTCGCTAGGCTCTGGCCGTCGAGAGCGAGCTCCTCGGGAACCGCAGCTCCAGTGAGCTCGGCGAGCGTCGGCAGTACGTCGATATGCGCGGTGAGATCCTCGACGTCGCGTCCTCCTTCGATCCAGCCAGCCGGCCAGCGAATGAAGAACGGGACGCGATGGCCACCGTCATATTCCGAACCCTTCCCGGCGCGCATCCCCGCGTTGAAGCCGTTGAAGCTCCCGGGCTCGCCGCGCCAGTTCTCGAATCCTTCGGCCGATCCGTTGTCGGTCATGAATACGAGGATGGTGTTCTCCGCTAGACCGAGTTCGTCGAGGCGACCCAACAAGCGCCCTATGTTGTCATCGATGTTCTCGATCATGCTGTAGAAGCGCGCCATGGTTCTCGGCAGCCCTTGCTCCACATAGGGCTTCCAATATTCTTCGTCGATCAGATAAGGCCAGTGAGCCGCGTTGGTGGCCAGGTAGAGGAAGAACGGTTCTCTGCGTTGCCTTTCCACGAAACGGATCGCCTCGTCGAACCAAACGTCCGTGGCGTAGCCGTCGGTCTTCTCCGGCTTCCCATCGCGAAAATACGTATCGTCGTACATGTTGTTGCCGAACCAGTCGCCTACTTGTCCGACCACGCCACCGCGGTGATAGAACGTTTCCTGAAACCCGTTATCCTGAGGCCGTGACGGGGCGTTGTCTCCGAGGTGCCACTTGCCAATCATTGCGGTCCGGTAACCGTCATCCGCAAGAATCTCGGCGAGGGTCACTTCGTCGCCTCGGAGAAGCGAGCGTCCCATAACCGTATGCCACACACCCGTACGCGTAGAGTAGCGCCCCGTCAAAAGTGCGGCTCTCGTCGGCGAGCACGTGGGATCGACGTGGAAGTCCGTGAGGCGAACGCTCTCGCTTGCCAGGCGATCGATGTTTGGTGTTTTGATGATCTCATTGCCGTGGACACCGAGATCACCGTAACCCTGATCGTCCGTGATGACGAGGATGACGTTGGGCCGCGTCTGGGGCGCCGCGGCGCGGGACACCAAGGCGGAGCAAAGCGTGAAAGCGACGAGCGCAGGACGACCCAGCATCGTGAGACGGTAGCAGAGCGGCCTATGCGCCGCAACGCGGTTGCGATATCAGGGAATAGGGCTCGGCGCGCTGCGTCAACTTCCCGAATCCGTCGAGCGGCGCGCGGCCTTTGCCTGTTCCACCATGCGTGCCACATCCGCGAGTAGCTCCTTCGCGTCGTAAACGATTCCGTCCTTGATGGTATATTTCACTCCGCCTATACGCTCGGCCTTTCGCGTCGTGTCGTTGAGCCGTTCGGCTCCGGTGCCGTAGAGGACCTTGAGATTTGCAATCGGGTTTTCTTCCACGATAACGAGGTCCGCGAGAAGCCCGGGCCGGACGACACCGAACTGGATGGGCTCGCCCTTGGGCTCGAACAACGCCTCGGCCCCATGTTTCGTAGCGCCGCGAAAAATCTCGATCGGGTGAAAGCCCGCTTCTTGCAACAGTTCCATCTCCTCAATCGATGCGAAGCCCCACAGACTGTAACTAAACGCAGCGTCCCCGCTAACGGTGACGCGCCCGCCACGATCCTTGTAATCGTCGAGTAACTGCATCCAGACGCGATAGAAGTTCCTCCACGCCACTTCTTCCCACGTCGTCCAGTAATACCAATAAGAAGCGTGATTCGTGCGACTCGGCCGGTAATATTCTTCGAGCGACGGCAGAGTATAGGTGTCGTGCCACTCCGCCCTCCTCTCCCGCATCACGTCTCGAACCGCTACATAAGCCGTCATCGTCGGGTCGAGTATGAGGTCGAGCTCGAGAAACTCGTCGAGAAGCGCGTTCCACTCGTCGCTCCCCCGTGGGTAGATCCGGTCCCACTGCATCGCGACCTGGGTGAAACGGTCTTGCTCGTTATTGTAGTTCGCGTCCGCGGGCCACGTTTGCACGTCGCTCGAATCGTAGAGTGCTTCGAAAAGGCCATAGAAATGTGTCACCGAGCCGAGCCCCAATCGAGCCGCATCGAGCGCATTCATCTCCGCGACGCCCCGCTGAGAGAGGTGTGCGGTCGAGCCGAGGCCGTGCTTTTTCGCTTCATCGAGCAGAGCACCCATGATCTCCGGACGATGCGAGTCGAGCTTGAGACCGTCAATGCCCTTCTCAGCCGCGAAGCGCACCCACTCTCTCGCCTTTTCCGCGGAGTCGATCCGGCCGCCCGTCCAATCCTCGCCGGATCCCGGGCGATGGTAGGCAAAGATGCGCGGCGCAACAATTTCGTTATTGGCGCTTCGCTCGCGCTCCGACAAGGTCCAGTTCATCGGCCCTGCCGGGACGCCACGGATCGTCGTTATGCCATGGGCCATCCAGAGCTTGTACGTATATTCGGCTTCGGGAGCCTTCGGAATGCCTCCAACATGAGTGTGGATGTTGACGAAGCCGGGCAGCACCCACGCCCCGCTCGCGTCGATCTCACGACTCGCGTCTTGCGGCCGGCCCTCTTCGTCGATCGCTACGTTCGGCACGCCGACGTTACGGATGTCGACGATTCGATTCCCTTCGATGACGATATCGACAGGACCGCGCGGCATCCCGCCCGTGCCATCGATCAGCGTGGCCCCGCGAATGATGAGCCGCTCGAAAGGGCCCTCGCCTTGGTTGCCTCGTGGCGGCGCGGGAACGAGTTGATCTTGCGCGGATGCAAGCGCAGAGAACAGAAATAATGCGAGGGTCGCTTTTTTCATCATGATTCCTTCTTCACTTTCTTCTCGAAACTCAGATCAAAGTACGCTATGAGCTCGTATTCGTGACTGCGAACTTCTGTATCCGCCGTCCGGTGGAGGCTTCCCCCACATAGAGATTGCCCTTGGAGTCCACACTCATCCCATGTGGTCGCAGGAATTGGCCCACGAATCGGCCACCACGCCCGAATTCTCCCACGATCTCCAGATCCTCCCTTTGCAATATCCAGACCTTGTGGTTGGTACCATCGGCCAAGTAAAGCCATTTTTGAGCAGGATCAGGAGAAAGCACAATGACGAATGCTGAGCCCGATGCCAACGTCCGGACGGCGACAGTTTTCTCCGTTACAAACTCTCCATCCTGTTTGAAGACCTGGATTCGGTTTCCGCGACGGTCCGCCACGTAGATGTGTCCGTCCCGAGATCCGGCAATCCCGTGAACGGTGGCAAATTGACGCGGTTCAGGCCCATCGGGTGTTCTAGCACCGTAGTCATACTCGTAGTCGTCATCGGGCGCCTCACCGTATGCGCCCCAGTGGCGAAGGTATTTTCCCGTCTCGCCATCGACCACAACGACGCGCCGGTTTCGATAGCCGTCGGCGATGAATGCCTCATTGCTATCGGGGTCTACCCAGATACCAGCCGGGCCACCGAGTAACGTCTCGTGGTCGCTCCCACCGTTTTCGTCAAATTTTCCGATGGTTAAAAGGTGCTCCCCAGTCCGCGTGAACTTCATGACACGGTGATGTCGAAAGGTTCCGATCCAAACGTGGTCGTTGTGATCGACAAAAAGGCCGTGCGGATTTCTCGGATATACAGAAATATCCTGTGACGTGTCTCCCCATGCCTGCACGACCTCACCTTCGGCGTCGAATTCGATTACCGTTGGGGCCGGGGTACAACATGTGCCGATGGGTGGGTCCTGCACCATAGCCGCTTCCTCAGGTGTCAACACTTCCGGCTGGTGTGTAATCCAAACGTGATCTTTGGAGTCCACGAAGACGCTCGTGATTGAGCCTATGATCCATTTGTCGGGCATCTCGCGGGGCCATGACGGGTCTACCAAAAACGAAGGCACTGCGTCCGAAGGTGTAGAAACGGCTTCGGCGTCTGTGTCACCCGAACCCGAGCTGCACGCGCCAAGCAATAACGGAAGCACTGCGATCAAAATAAAGAACAAACCTCTCCGGACTTCGTTCAATCGACTATCTCCTTCAACGCTTTCGTAAGAGCAACGCGGTACAACGCCGCGATGCAAGAGTGTATCGCAGATTGCAGGGTCTCAACACGATTCAGAAGCCTTTGGTGTTTTGGAGACGTATTGTGTATCTCTGACGGCTTTGGTGCACGAATGGCTCTTGACTCAGACATTCACTTGGCAACCCGGCTACGGCACCAGTCACCTTACTGGTAAATATCTGCTGGAGCGCACGCTGGCGGATTACAGCAAACAGGTTGAGAAACGTGGCAAGGATTTTCAAAAGAAGGACTTCTTCGATATATTGAATGCGATCGACTGAGCAGAGTGAAGGGTCAGATAATGAATGTATTACCCGTTGTCATCCCCCCCGTTACCATCAAACTGCGGGTCTTGGCATAAATATCCGGGTGCCCTTTCATGATCAACGTCGGGATCTCCGGAGCCAACGGCACCATGGGTCGGCTGACGATCGGCGCCGTTGACGCTGTCGATGATCTGACCATCGGTGGACTCTACGCGCCCGGGCATAACGGTCAGGATATTCTGGGATACAGCGCGAGCGGTGACCCCGCCGTTCTGTCCGAGTGCGATGTCGTGATTGAACTGACCAACCCAACGGCCTCAGACGAGAACGTCCCCCGGTGGCGAGATAGCGGCGCGGATGTGTTGGTCGGCACCTCCGGTTATACCGCAGCCCGCCTAGACGCGTTGCGTAGCGCGTGGTCGGGCCTGGCTTCCTGCTGCCTGGTGGTACCAAACTTTGCGATCGGTGCGGTACTGATGATGCGTTTCGCCGAACTGGCCGCGCCGCACTTCGAGTCAGCCGAGATCGTCGAAACGCACCATCATGACAAGCCTGACGCCCCCTCCGGCACGGCACTTCATACTGCCGCCCGCATGGCTGCCGCGCGCGAACACGGAACCCACGGTCGCGGTACCGAGATTGTGGCCGGCTCGTTGGGTGCTGACGTGGAAGGTATCCCGGTCCACTCACTGCGCCTGCACGGCTCGCTCGCTCACCACGAAGTCCTGTTCGGCACTGTCGGCCAGTACCTTACCCTGCGCCACGATACGACAGATTACGAATGCTTCGCTCCCGGCATCCTAATTAGCCTTGCGAAATCCGCTCGCTGGATCTCGGAGTCACAGTTGGCCTGGAAAGTTTGCTCGGGGTTTGACATTGGAGGATAGTCGATTTCAAGCTGCGAGGGCAGAGCAAAGCGTGACGCGATGAGAGCAGGACGGCCAAGCATCGTGGAGATGGTGGCAGAGCCGTTCATGCGCCGCAACGCGGTTGCTGTATCAGGGAATCGGGCTCGGCGCGCTGCGCCCCTCTTCCTGGTACGACTCCAATAATGTGCGCAGTCGCTCCACGATCTCCGGCCGCTCCCGGTAAAGGTTCCTTTGCTCCCTCGGATCCTCCTCGAGGTTGTAGAGCTGCCCTCCGCGCTCCGAGCTCGGCGGCTCGTCCGCGGGCGTGACCCAGCCTCCCGATCCGTCGGTGCCGTAAATCGCCTTCCAAGGCCCCTGACGGATGGCGAAAGTTCCATTCTCGGAGTGGGAGACGATCGCCTCTCGAATCGGCGTGTCGTACGGCCGGCCGAGCAGAGCGGCGGAGACATCGTAGCTGTCGGGAGCGGCGCCTTTGGGAAGCTCTTCCTCGACGAGGGACGCAACAGTAGCGAAGAGGTCGGTGAGCTCGATGGGCTCTTCACTGACGGCTCCCGGTTCGATCCGTCCTGGCCAGCGGGCCATGAAAGGAACCCGATGCCCGCCCTCCCAGGCATGCGATTTGTAGCCTCGCAGCTCGCCCGACGAAGCGTGACCATTCGTGCCGATGCGCGGACCGTTGTCGCTCGTGACGATCACCAGCGTGTCGTCGGAGAGCCCCATGTCTTCGAGCGCCAGAACGACCTCGCCGACGGCCCAATCAAAGAGCACCCCGAGGTCACCGCGGGCGCCGTCTTCGCTGGCTCCCTGCACAAAGGTGGGCGGCAGCCATGGGGCGTGGGGCGATGAGAGCGCCAGATAAACGAAGAACGGTCGCTCCGCGTCCTCCGCCACAGCGCTCTTCATGAAGTCAATCGCGCGTGCGGTGAACTCCGGATCGACCGTCTCGAGCACGAATCCCGGTGCGATCCATCCCGGCCGGGGCCGATGGTCCGGGCCCTTGTCCGGATCGACGAAGATCGGTCGATCCGGGGTCTCGGTGGGACGGTCGCGCTCGATGTAGCAAAACGGCCCGTCTATCGTCGAGCATGCGGCCGTAAAGTAGGCATAGTCGAAACCGAGTGCGGTCGGCCCGCCCTGGCTCGGCTGCGCGAAGTCCACGTTCATCCCGTCATCGGCATCGCCGTCCTGCCACGAGCCCCGCCAGTGACCAGAGGCGTTATCCGCTGTGCCGACGAAGCCGTTTTCTCGCACCCACCCGAGCCCTAGGTGCCACTTGCCGATCATTGCCGTGGTGTAGCCGTTCTCCTTCAAAAAGGAAGCGACGGTGGGGCGGTCGGGCTCGATGAGCGGCGGGGTGTAGCCGCCGACCACGCCGCGCGAAAGCCAGGTGCGCCACGCGTAACGCCCGGTCAGGATGCCGTACCTCGTTGGCGAACAGACGGCGGAGGGCGAGTGGGCATCGGTGAAGCGCATCCCCTGCAGCGCCAGGGCGTCCATGTTCGGAGTGGGAATTCTGGATTCCGAATTGTAGGCTCCGACGTCACCGTATCCCATATCGTCGGCGAGGATGAGCACGATGTTGGGCCGGTCCTTCGTCTCCCGCGGGGTCTCGGAAACCATTCGAGGCTCCGAGCAAGCACACAAAGCCGCGAAGATGCCAGTCACCCAAAACCGCTGCTTCAAAGCAACTTAGCTTCGCATAGAGGGCGGTCCCCTGTAAAGCGGGAGGCGAAGAACTTGAAGTTGAACGCCTGCTCGGGGACAATCTCCCAAGGTGACCACATGATCGCTTACGTGCTGCACGGAAAAAGAGACCTACGCGCGGAAGAGCGACCCGATCCGGTTGCGGGGCCCGGCGAGGTGCTCATCCAGGTTCGTCGCATGGGAATCTGCGGCTCCGACGTGCATTACTTTGCCACGGGCCATTGCGGCGCGTTCGTGCCCCGCCGTCCATTCGTGCTCGGGCACGAGCTCGCCGGTCAGATCGTCGAGACGGGCTCGGGCGTCTCCGGGATGGCCGTCGGGCAGCGGGTGGCCGTCGATCCATCGCGTCCGTGTAGGGATTGCAAAACCTGCCACGCTGGGCGCTCGAACCTTTGCCGGGACATGAGATATCTGGGAAGCGCGAGCACCGACCCGCACGTGGACGGCGCGTTTTCGTCCTACATAGCCATCCCGGCAGAAAACTGCTACCCGCTTCCCGACAACGTGGACTACAAGGAGGCGACCATGCTCGAGCCGCTCTCGGTCGCGACGCATGCGGTGATGCGGGCGGGCTCGCTGGCAGGAAAGTCGGTGTTGATCCTGGGCGCGGGAACCGTGGGCCAGCTCGTGCTGCTGGTGGCGCGGGCCATGGGTGCCGCGAGCATTGCGGTTACCGACGTGAGGCAGGAAGCGCTCGACCTCGCGACGGCGCAAGGAGCTGATCACGTTTCGTTCTCAGAGAGAGCGCGCGAGGAGTTGATCGCCTTCTCCCCGAGCGGATTCGACGTGGCCATCGAAGCGTCGGGAGCGCCGGAGGCGCTGCGCCTTGCCCTCGAGCTCTCGGATCGCGGCGGCACGATCGTCCAGCTGGGCACCTTGCCCGCCGAGGTCGAGCTCCCGGCTCACCTCATCATGCAAAAGGAGCTCCAAGTCACGGGCTCGTTCCGGTTCGCAGATGTTTTCTCGCAGGCGCTCAATCTCATCGTCACCAGTCGAGTGGACGTGCGCCCGGTCATCTCGCATACTTTCGGTTTCGGCGAGCTCGTCAGGGCGTTCGACGTGGCCCTCGAAGACAAGACCGCGTTCAAGATCCAGGTGGAAATTCAGCAGGCACATGAAGAGTGAGCGAGCATAATCATGACGACTGAAAACACGTCCTATATCCAGGAGCTCTTCGGGCTCGAAGAGAAAGTGGCGGTCGTGATCGGAGGCAGCGGCGTTCTTGGAGGACGCATGGCCGAGGGACTTGCCCGGGCGGGAGCGAAGGTGGCCGTCGTCTATCACACCAATCGAAACGCCGCCGAGAGTCGGGTCGATGCGATGCGCGCGCTGGGCACCGACGCGATGGCGGTCGCCGCCGACGTGCAGCGCCGGGAGGAGATAGAGAAAGTCCGTGACGCCGTCGTTGCGCAATGGGGCACGGTCGATATTTTGGTGAACGCGCCCGGGGTCAACTCCGCAACGCCGATCTTCGATATCAGCGAGGACGAATGGGAAACCATCTTGTCGACGAACCTCAAGAGTGTTTTTCTCGCCTGCCAAATCTTCGGCCGCGTCATGATCGAGCGTGGAGGAGGCGGCTCGATTATCAATGTCTCGTCGGCTGCCGCCCGCATCCCCGTTTCGAAAGCTTTCACCTACTCGATCTCCAAAGCGGGTATCGACAACCTCACGCGGTTCCTGGCGCGAGAATGGGCACCTCATTCCATCCGGGTAAACGCGCTGGTGCCGGGATTCTTTCCAGCGGGGCAGAACCGGCAAATTCTTACCGATGAAAGGCGGAAAGCCGTTTTCGCCCACACGCCGATGGTGCGCTACGGGGAGCCGGAGGAGCTGTGTGGAGCGGCCATTTGGCTTGCATCGGCACGAGCGTCGTCCTTCGTTACCGGCGCCACGATTGCCGTCGACGGTGGATTCACCGCCATGACGATTTGACGCGCGCGAGGAGCCGATGAAAATCACCCATGCTGAAGTCTTCGTCTGCAGTCCGGGCCGAAACTTTGTCACGCTCAAAGTACACACCGACGAAGGAATCTTTGGGCTGGGCGACGCAACGCTGAACGGCAGAGAGCTGGCCGTGCGCTCCTATCTCGAGGACCACGTCGTGCCTTGTCTCATCGGGAGAGATCCCACCCAAATCGAGGACACGTGGCACTACCTTTATAAAGGCGCCTACTGGCGGGGCGGTCCGGTGACGATGACCGCGATCGGGGCCGTGGACGTAGCGCTTTGGGACATCAAAGGAAAGGCATTGTCAACGCCGGTCTACAACTTGCTAGGCGGGAAAAGCCGGACCGGCGCAATGGTCTATGGCCACGCAAGTGGTAGCGACATCGAATCGACGGTCGCCGAAGTGGGGCGCTACATCGAGATAGGATATCGGGCGGTGCGCGCGCAGTGCGCCATCCCGGGGATGACCGGCACCTACGGCGTGGGCAGAGGCGATCTGTTCTACGAGCCGGCTGAGAAAGGACTTCCGCCCGAGGCGACGTGGTCGACCGAGAACTATCTCGAGCACGTTCCGAAGCTGTTCGGGGCTCTTCGCTCGAGCTACGGCCCCGACGTCGTCCATCTGCTTCACGATGTGCACCATCGTCTGACGCCCATCGAGGCCGCCAGGCTCGGAAAAGCGTTGGAGCCGTTTCGCTTGTTCTGGTTGGAGGATCCCGTCCCGGCGGAGCTTCAGGAGGGCTTCCGTGTCATCCGGAGCCACACGACCACGCCTATCGCGGTCGGCGAGGTTTTTAACACGATATGGGACGCGCACGTGCTGATCCGCGAGCAGCTCATCGACTACATTCGTATGAGCATCTCGCATGGCGGCGGGATCTCGCATATGCGGAAGGTCGCAGCGCTCGCCGAGCTACACCATGTGCTCACCGGCTTTCACGGTGCCACCGACCTGTCACCCGTCTCGCTCGCGGCCGCCGTCCACTTCGACATCGCGGTCCACAACTTTGGAATTCAGGAGTACATGCGCTACACAGCCGAGACCGATCGCGTCTTTCCGCACACGTATCATTTCGAAGACGGCTACCTTTATGTGGGTGAGGAGCCTGGTCTCGGTGTCGATTTCGACGAGGAGCTGGCCGCCAAATTCCCCTATGAGCGAGCCTATCTGCCCATCAATCGCAAGACGGACGGAACCCTCCACAGTTGGTAGCGAGGAGCCGGCGTGAACGTTTAGCGGAATTGCTCAACTGTGTTACTTTCTCACCAGACGCCGTCGAAACGACCTAGACCATGTTGCGCCCAGCCATCCTCTTCATTGCTCTGATGTCGGCCGGGCCCTCGGTCGCCCAAGGTCCGTCCCGTGCTCTGCCGGAATGGCCCCTGTTCGAGCAATACTGCTTCGGCTGCCACGGTCCCGACAAGAAAACGGCGCAGGCGGGAATCAATCTGGAGACGCTGAGCGCCGAGGAGCCGCTCGTGCGCAATGGCGAGACGTGGGGCCGGGTGATCGCCGCTCTCGAGGTGGGTTTGATGCCGCCCCAGGGTATGCCGCAGCCCTCCGAGGTCGAGCGGCACCGGATGCTCGAAACACTCGGTGAGGCGATCGACGACTTCGACTACTCGGAGGTGGACGATCCCGGGTTCGAGCCCATGCGACGCTTGACCCACACCGAATATGACCACACCCTTCGCGACCTGTTCGGGGTCGATCTCGATCCCACCACACGGTTCCCCGAGGAACTGAGCGGCGCGAGCGGGTTCGACAACTCGGCGAATACACTCTTCCTGCAATCCGCGTTGATGGAACGCTACATCGCGACCGCCGAACGCGTCGTCGACTTGGCATTGCCGGCCCAACCGAGCACGCCCGCGCATCGGCGCGCCCACGACCGCATCTTTGTCGCCGCTGCTTCCGACCCCGGTGCCGCGGAGCAGGTTATTGCGCGATTCCTTTCGCGCGCCTATCGGCGCTCTCCGCACGAAGCTGAGCTGGACCGCGCGCTCGATCACTACAGCCGAGCCCGCTCGGAAGGTCAGGACTTCGAAGAAGCGATCAAACAGGTGCTGGCTTCGGTGCTCATCTCGCCGAAATTTCTACTGAGAGTCGAAGCGGGCCGCGATGGCGACCAGCCGTTTCGCATCGGCGGTTACGAGTTGGCCTCGCGCCTGTCCTATTTCCTGTGGGCTTCGATGCCCGACTACGAGCTCTTCGATTTGGCAGCGCGGAACGAGCTGCACGAGCCGGATGTTCTGTTGCAGCAGGTCGACAGGATGCTCGCGGATCCGAAAGCGGACACGCTGGGCTACGTCTTCGCGGCACAGTGGCTCGGCTTCAACCACGTCGGCACGCGCATCTGGCTCGACCCGATCGACAACCCATGGTGCACCGCCACGCTGATGACCTCCATGCGGGACGAGTCGGCGCTGTTCTTCCTGTCACTGCTGCGCGACAACCTGCCGATACGGCGTCTCATCGACGCCGACTACACCTTCCTCAACGAAGAGCTGGCAACGTCACTATACGCGATGGAAGGCATCCAGGGTCCTGAGATGCGCCGCGTGAAGCTCGACGATCCGAATCGCGGAGGCATCATCGGGCACGGCAGCATTATGGCGGTCACCTCTAACTACAAGGATACGAGCCCGGTCAAACGGGGCAACTACATTCTCGAAACCCTCCTTGGCACACCGCCACCCCCGCCGCCGCCCAACGCGGGCGTTCTCGACGAAGACGTTCAGAAGTTGAAGGAGATGAGCTTCCGCGAGAAGCTCGAGAGGCATTCCCTCGACGAGACCTGCCGTGTGTGCCACAGTCGGATCGATCCGCTCGGCTTCAGTCTCGAGAACTTCGACTTCTTCGGCCGCTGGCGCGACAGTTACCATTTCCGCTCCCGGGTCGAAGATCCTGCGGAAGCGGACGAGGTCGCCGTCGTCGAGGACGTAGACGCCTTCGCGGAGACCCGCTACTACAAGAATGTCTACAAGCCGATCGATGCCGCGGGCTCCTTGCCCGATGGCACGCGCTTCACGGGGCCGGCGGGTCTCAAACGAGCGCTCATCGACCGGAGACATGACGACCTCGTGCGCGAGGTCGTCTCGAAGATGCTCAGCTACGCTCTCGGCCGGCAGCTCGAGTATTACGACGAGCCGGCCGTGCGAAAAATCATCGCCGCTCTTGAGGATGACGACTACCGGTTCCAGACGCTGTTGCGGACGGTTGTCACCAGCTACCCGTTCCAGTACAAGAAGAATCCTTCCGAGGCATCGGCGCGCGTCGCCGAGAACTAAAGGAGCCGAATGATGACACTGCGCCGACTCTCTCGACGCACGGTGCTCCGAGGTCTAGGTGCCTTTCTCTCCCTGCCGCTTCTCGACTTGATGAGTCCGCTCGGCCGCGCTTCGGCACCTCCGCTAAACCGGTTGGCCTACCTGTACTTTCCAAACGGCATCCCGCGGGGCACATGGCATCCGGAAGCCGTGGCGCCGGACGGGCGACTCGTTCGACTGAACGATTGGATGCGCCCGCTCGAGCCGTTCAAGGACGACATCCTTATCCCGTCGAATCTGTGGACACCCCTCGGAAACGGCCACATCGGCGGCCCCCCGACATGGCTGACGGGTTTCGACTACGACAGCCGGGCGGTGAACGCGGGAGGCATCTCCGCCGACCAGACCGCGGCTCGGCATACGGGCGTAGACACGCTTCTGCCGTCGCTCGAGATTTCCCTGCGGGGTGAAGGCTTTTTCTCCAACTCGCTGCCGCGAAATGCGCTCTCTTGGTCGGCTGCCAATCGTCCCGTTATGCGGGAAATCGAACCGCGGGCCCTGTTCGACCGGATGTTTCGCCCGCCCTCGGGTGGAGCCACCCGACGATCGGTGATGGACGCGGTGCTCAAGGACGCCCGGTCGCTTGCGAGCTACGCCGGCAAGGCAGATCAACACCGTCTCGACGAATATTTCGAGTCCATCCGCGCTCTGGAGAAACGGATCGAGTTCTCGGAGACACGGTCGGGCGCGCTTTTAGACGACCAGGTAAAGACTGATACGCTGGCCACTCCCGCCCCGGGGATCCCACCAGACCACCAGGAATACGTCCGTCTGATGATGGACTTGATGGTGGCCGCGTTCCAGTCCGACGCTACGCGCGTGTGTACCTTTATGCTCGATCACGGCCAGTCGAACCGTTACTTCAACTTCGTGTCCGGTGTTCACGGCACCTGGCACGCGCTATCCCATTACAAGAACGCATCCGGAAGGACCCAAGACGACGACGGCGTGACATCGTGGGATTCGGTCGAACAGAAACGAACGATGTTCGCCGAGGTGATCCGCTGGCATCATCAACAAGTTGCTTATCTGCTCGGCCGGTTGAAGGCGGTCCGGGAGCCGGATGGCGGCACGCTCCTGGACAACAGCATGATCGTCTACGGCGCGAGCCTCGGCGACGGCAACGAGCACGACGAGCACGACTTGCCCGTGCTGTTGGCGGGCCGCGGCGCCGGCTCGATCCGGAGCGGCCGATTTATCGAATATTCCGAGCCCACCAATCTCGCCAACTTGCATTTGTCTCTTCTGCAGCGCATGGGCCTCGAAATCAACGCGTTCGGAACGAGCGACGGGGTGCTGGCCGAGCTCGACGCCTGAGGAAGTATTCTTTTGGAGAAAAGCGAGTCATGAAAACACCCCCCAGTATCTTTAACGACGTTCTGGGACCCGTGATGCGCGGGCCGAGCAGTTCACATAGTGCTGCCGCGAATCGTATTGGTCGGCTTGCGCGCAATCTCGTTGAAGAGCCGATCCAAAGCGTAACGGTCAAGTACGACCCCAACGGAGCGTTGGTCACCACGCATAAGGATCAGGGTTCGGACTTGGGGCTGTATTCGGGCATCCTGGGCTGGACCCCCGATGACCCTCGATTGCCAACCTATCGGAAAGCACTCGAAGAGGCTGGCATCGAAGTCGCAGTCGTCTACGAATCTTACGACGCCCCTCACCCAAATTTTTACAGGCTAAAAATCGTTGGCCGATCCGGTTCGACCTACACGCTGGATGCCATCTCGACGGGCGGCGGGATGATCGAAGTGTTATCTATCGACGGCTGCGTTCTTAGTTTTCCAGGAGACCTGTGTCACACATTCTTCTGGTTGGACGACCATCCGGATGACGAGGTGTTCAAGCAGTTGGAAGCCAACCGGACGATCGAATTCGTGAGTTGGCATGCGGGGTCTGAATGCGGGTTGTTGAATGTGGCCTCGAGAAGTCCGCTTACAGAATCGTTGCTCGACGACACGAGAACGAGGCTGTCTGCCGATAAATTGCGGCAGTTGCATCCTGTATTACCGGTTCTTTCACGTCGCGATTTGCAGGTTCCCTTCGAGACTTGCGGCGCCATGCTCGCCGCCCGGGACAACGGCGCGCTCAACCTTTGGCAACTGGCCGCGAAGTACGAAATGGCTCGGGGAGGGATTTCCGAGGATGAGGTGTTGGAACAGATGATTGCATTGATCGCAATCATGGAAAACGCTATTCAGACAGGCCTCTCGGGAACTTCTTACGACGATCGCATTCTTCCCTCGCAGTCGCCAGGTTTTCTGCAAGCCGAACGAGACGGGAAGGTCGTGCCAGCCGATTTTACCAACCGCATAATCCGCTACGTAACGGCGATCATGGAGGTCAAGTCGTCGATGGGGGTGATCGTTGCCGCTCCGACTGCCGGTTCTTGCGGAGCGATGCCAGGAGCGGTTCTCGCCGTCGCCGACCAGCTTCAAGAAGGCTCTGAAAGGAAGGCGGAGGCGATGTTGGTGGCCGGCCTGATCGGAGTGTTCATTACTCGCGATTCCACGTTCGCTGCCGAAGAGGGCGGCTGCATGGCCGAATGTGGCTCCGGAGCAGCGATGGCCGCGGCCGCGATCGTGCATCTGATGCAGGGCACATTGGAGCAACAGCTAGCGGCGGCTTCGATGGCATTGCAAAACAGTTTTGGGATGATCTGCGACCCGATCGCCAACCGGGTGGAAGCCCCGTGCCTAGGAAAAAACGTGATGGCCGCCAACAACGCATTAGCTTGCGCGAATATGGCACTGGCAGGTTTTCAGCACCTCATCCCTTTGGACGAAGTGATTCATTCGATGAGTGAAGTTGCCGGCCAAATTCCTAGAGAGCTTCGCTGTACCACCTTGGGCGGACTTTCGACCACTCCCACATCGATTCGGATTGCGAAGACGCTATCTGAAACATCCGATCAGCGCGGTCCCGCGCAGAAAGTTCCGTGCTGAATCTCGTCTGCTGATTCTCGAGCATAGGTGCTCCGAGTGTTCACGCGGCCGCGCCCGGCCAAGTGCTCCACCACTGCCGAAACAGTTCCCACTGTGAGCGAATCAACTCACTTTGGCTTGGACTCAGCGAATCCGAGTCGTTGAAGTGATGCTCATATTCTGGATTGCCTTCGAGAACCATCAGGTACTTGTAGTAAAGAACCAGATCGGGCCCTTCGTCAAAGGTGGACAGTACTCGCAGAGCCTCTTCTAGCTCGAGTGCCAGGCGTCTCGCCTCGGCGTTTCCGGATGCTGCTTGTTCGCAAAGGCTGATCAATCGAAGCACTTCGATGGGCAAAGCGTTCCCAACGCCAGTGATGGTACCGCCGGCGCCGCAACGAACGTATCCGTGAAAGACTTGCGTATCCACCCCGACCATCAAGACAAGCTCCGGCTCAGCCCCAGTGATGTGCTCGGCAGCGTAGCTAAGCGAGTCAGCACCACCAAACTCTTTGAAACCGACCAAGTTGGAGTGATCACGCCGCAGGTCAAAGAATAAATCGGCTTTGGTCTCGAAGCCGTAATAGGGACTGTTGTAAATAACCGCCGGAAGATCCCCCGCGGCCTTCAGTATGCCGGAGAAGTGCGCACGCTGCGCCGCGGTTGAGCTACCTCGCGACAGAACACGAGGGATGGCCATGAGTCCGGCTGCTCCGACCTCCTTAGCATGCGCGGCATGTGCGGCGGCACGACTCGGATTTTGGGCCCCGGTGCCGACCACCACCGGAACCCGCGCCTCGACTAACTGCCGAACCCCTTCCTGCCGCTGCTCGTCAGTCAATAGCGGCCAATCTCCCATGGAACCGCAATACACCACGGCTCGCATACCAGCCTCGATCAGATCTCGCCCTTTGGAAACCAGTGCCTCAAAGTCGGGTGAACCGTCAGCAAGGCAGGGCGTCATCAGAGCAGGAATACACCCATAGAAAATACTTGTATTGTCAGTCATAGAGAAGGGACTCCTTGTTTCATTTGAAGTGGTGATCCTCACGGCCCCGTCGGGCCTATTCTCCCCTCCGACGCCCGGATGAGAGTCTCTACGTCATAGACTTGTCCCGCCTTCATCACCAGATGACCGTTCCGGGTGGCCAGGATGTCATCCAGGGGATTGCCTCGCAGAACATAGAGGTCCGCTAGCTTGCCTGTCTCGATCGTTCCAAGCCCATCACTGGCACCCAGGGCGCTGGCCCCGTTGATCGTGGCGGCCTTAAGCACGGCATGTAGCGGGAGACCGACATATGCCAGGGCGAACAACTCGTTATGGATGCTGAAACCGCTCCAGCTGTCCGTCCCCGTGGTAATGAGAGGCCCCCACCCAACTCGTAGAGCCTCAGCAATCCCGGAGCCTTGTTCTTGAAAACCGCCGTGTACCCGACGGTGCCGTTTACCCGGTCCCACTCCCTCTCTTGCTCGGTGAGTTGGGAGTCGGCGCCACCCCCTGGATTCCTCCCCGACCGTAGGCTCCTCAAATAAGGCGTGAGGAATCGGTCCGTATCCACCTCAGCCAGCTGGCTGGTGTCGACGTTGGGGTCGGCTTCGATCACCGCCCGGCCGTAAAGCCAGTTCGTACCGTCAAAGTAGACGTTGTGATCGACAAAGAGACGTATCCACTCCTCTAACTCCGAGGTCCCGGGCTCCACCTGCCCGGCCAGAATCAGATGCTGATCGACGAATGAGTGTTCCACGCGATCGATGCCCATGAGAATGGCGTCACGCACACTGACGTCGGTCCCGCGACCCGCGTAGTTGTGGAGGTGCGCGGTCACGGTAATCCCATGCTGGTGGGCCTGGTCGATAATGCTCAGAAGCTCGCGCGGGCTCGCCTGCTTCGCTTTGATACTCCTGATCCCACGGAGTGCCCAGTAGTCGACACGATCACGGATCTCCTGGTCCGACATATCAGCGGGCCAGTGCTCACAACTATCCTCGTGCGTTCGAACCGCTGGACACTGATTGCGCGCGTTGCCGAAATACGGTCCCGAGTTGAAGATCCGGGCCCCGATCTGCTCCCCTGATTCGATACGGCGGCGAGCCTCCATCATTCCATCAGGGTCGAGCGCGCCGACAGGAAAAGTGGATGTGACGCCGTTCGCGAGATGCAGCATGGGAACCCATCTGGTTTCCTCGATGTCGCCCGTGCCGAATCCGACCCGGTGATGGGCATGGAGGTCGAACATCCCGGGCATGATCGTCTCCTCATCGTCTAGCTCAATGACGAGTGCGCCCCGGACCTCGTAGCTACCGAGGCCGCCGTCAACGTCGATGAACTTGCCTTCCCGGATGAGGATTCCTTCGTTCTGTACGCGGGCATCCGCGACCCCATCGAATAACCACCCGCCCCGATCACCACCGTCTGACCCGGCCGTGTCAGAAGCCCGGTGTCTGCGGGGGCTTGTCCCAGAGCTGTGCGCGCGCCCGGGGTTACGTGAATCCCGACGAGTACGGTTAGGGCGAACGACGTGGTCGTCGTAGCTCTCATCAGATTCGTCCTCTTGCAAGTCTCGAAAGGCTAAGGCTCACTTGTTGGTGCCTCCATCGAGCTACGCGAGCTCTCGATGAAGCTGGCGACATCCTCCTTGAACTTCCTAAGCATGTCGGGGTGGATGTACATCATGTGACCCGCTTCGTAGTAGCCCATGCTCACCCGTTCGCGATAGCTTGGCTCGTAGCCCAGGTGGTCGAAGGTCCACTCTGTGGCGGCGAAAGGCGTTGCCATGTCGTAATAGCCGTTTGTGATGAACACGCGCAGATAAGGATTGCGCGCCATCGTTTGGCGCAGCTCTTCCAGCAGGTTGAGATAGCGGTTCTGGAACTCGCCGTAATCCCACGGCCGCACGTCGCCGCTCGTGAAGTACTGGTCGGCGCTCTCCCACCCGAGCTCGCTCCGCACATAGTTGTTGAAAACCGCGGTGTAGGCTCCCTGGAGCGCGGTGTTCGACGGATCGAATTCCTGCCGCTCGCCCGCGGCGTCGCGATCGGTCGCGGTGAAGCGGCTGTCGAGGCGTCCTACCACCAGGCGTTGCTCCCGCAAGAGCTCTTTGCGGAAGCGGGCGGGGCTGATGCGCAGATTCGCTTGCTGGATGAACTCCGGTGACAATCCGGTATAGCGGGCCACCTTCCGGGCCATGTCGTCCCACTCCTGAGTCGTGAGTCGATTCCCTTTGTTGAGCGCCACGAGATATTCACCGTAGGCAAAATCGCGAGCCTCGCGGACCGCTTTGTCGAAATCGGCTTGCAAGTCCGCCGGGAGCTTTTTGTGATACCAGGCGGTCACCGTATAGGTCGGAAGAAAACCAGGAAATTGCATATCGTTCGCTGCGCCGCCCCGAAGCGTGCTGAAGTCGATCACGGAAGAGACGAGGACGATCCCGTTGAGCTCGATGCCGTGGCGTGACTGGAGATGAGCGCCGACACCCGCCGAGCGGACGGTGCCGTAGCTCTCGCCGAGGAGGTATTTCGGCGATGACCAGCGTCCGAACTTCGTGATGTAGAGGCGGATGAACTCGGAGAACGCTTCGATGTCTTGACGGACTCCGTGGAACTGTTTGGGGTCCTCACCTTCGGCGGCGCGGCTGAAGCCGGTCGAGATCGCGTCGATCGCCACGATGTCCGTTACGTCGAGAAGCGAATGCTCGTTGTCGACGAGGCGGTAGGGCGGTGCTGGCTGGAACCCTTCAGATCCCATGTCGACGCGCTTCGGCCCGAGGACGCCCATGTGGAGCCAGATGGTGGCCGATCCGGGCCCACCGTTATAGGCAAAGGTGATCGGCCGGGTCGCGAGGTCCGTCTGTCCGTCGCGCGTATAGGCGACGAAGAACATATGGGCCTTCGGCTTATTGTCCTCGTGGCGAAGCACGAGACGGCCCGCCGTCGCCGTGTAGCTCACGTCGGCTCCGCCGATACGAACGCTGTGAGACGAGCTCGAGAGCTCGTCTTCAGCGGGGGCTGTCGGACTCGGTGGCTCCGGCGCTTCCTGCTGTGCCACGACGAGTTGCGTGCTAAGTAAAGATGTTGCGACGAGAAACAACAATGATTGGTACATCGGCTACCTCCGGAAAAACTTAAACAGTCACTCGGAGCGATATTACACCAGCTTGGTTGGGAGTGCTTCGGTCTCCGAGCGCCCGAACGTTACGCGAACGGCTTGTCAATCGCTGGGCTCTGCTGGCTGAAGAACCTCGCCTCGTCCTGGGTCATGTACAAGCAGTCCTCGAGGCGAATCCCGAACTCGCCGTAGATCGCGATCATCGGCTCGTTGCTGAAGCACATCCCTGGAGCGAGCGGCGTCTTGTTGCCGCGTACGAAATTGACCCATTCGTGCCCGTCGAGGCCGATGCCGTGACCCGTGCGGTGCGGTAGCCCAGGCACCTTGTAGTCGGGCCCGAAGCCCGCGTCGGTGATGACTTTTCGCGCGGCGGCATCTACATCCTCGCAGGGCACTCCCACTTTCGCTGCATGGAACGCTGCCGTTTGCGCCTTCTTCTCCAGGTTCCAGACTTCCGTCTGACGCTTGCTCGGTTTACCGAAAACTGTGGTTCGGGTGATGTCCGAGCGATAGCCGTCGACCCCGCAGCCGCCGTCAACAAGCACGACGTCCCCTTCTTTGATTTTCTGTGGCGTGATGCTCCCGTGCGGGTAGGCGGTGTACTCGCCAAACTGGACTAACGCTCCTCCGCTCGCTCCACACGCGCGAAACGCAGCACGCACATAGTCCCGGAACCGAAACTGTGTCATGCCTTCGTGAAGCGTCTGGAACGTCGCGCGGAAAGCCGCGATGGTGATGTCCGAAGCCCGTTGCATGAGCGCGATCTCGCTCTCGGACTTGTGGACGCGGCATCCGACAGTCACCGGATCGGCGCTCACATAAGTGGCGCCCGGCATCTCCTTTCGGATTCCTTCGAAGAGAAAAAAACGCACGCGCTCTTCCATACCGATGGTTCCCGTGGCGGCGCCGCGGTCCTTCAAGATCTGCGCCACGAGCTTGTACGGGCTTTCGTCCTCCTCCCACGCTCGGATATCGTTCGAGAACTTCGTGAGCTCACGGGCCCGGGCCTCCTCGAACTGAGGGCAAATGTAAGCTGGCTCGCCTTGACGCGGTAGAACGAAGCCGAACATGCGCTCGCTATTACTCCAGCGGACGCCGGTGTAATAGAAAAGGCTCGAGCCGGGCTCGATGAAGATAGCGTCGATGCCGTTGTCCGTCATCAGCTTACGCGCCTTCTCGATGCGCTCGAGACGCTCCCTGTCGGTGATGGGCGCAATACCGTCCGTCATCGGCTTGAGTGCGCGAATGGGCTCCGGCAGGGGCTCCCCGCTCTCGGTCTGAGCGGCTGCCGCCGGCAACCCCGCCGCACTCGCCGCTGCGAGCCCAGTGGATGCGCGTAGAAAACTCCGTCGATCGAAACGCATGAGATTTTTCCTTATTTCAAATGTTGGTCGAAGAACCGCTCGACGCGCTGCCGGGTATCGGCCAGCACGTGCTCGCCTTTTCTACGTCCATACGTGCGTGCAAGAAATAGATCCTTCGCGAGCCCCGTGTCAAGCTCGATGGACTGGATTACGTTCTCTCCCGTTTTTCGCCCGCCCACGAGATATTCGAGGCGGAACGGAAACAGGATCCCTTCGACGTCACGATAGTCACTATAGCGATAAGTTATCTCTCTCACGCCGCGCTACGGACCCATCCAGCTTTCGTTGTGGTGCGTCAGGCGCGCCTCGTGCAAAAGATGGGTTGTCTTGTCGACAGCGGCCACCCAAACATCCGTTCAGGCTCGACCCACGCCTTGCTCGGCCTCTATACGAAGGAGCTCGTAGTGTTCGTCCGGGGCGCTTTTCGTGACCCGGACCCCGGGGTCCATCCATTTGAACGGGAGCGCGCGTAGATAGTACTCGCCATGCGCGCGGTAGTAGCCTTCCGCCTCGGCCTCGGAACCGTTCTCGAGGTTCCCATTCAACACGACGAAACCGCGGCGGCCATCGTGGCCATAGACCGAAACGGAGTCCTCGATACGTTTGATCAGAAGCGTCCGTATCAAGCCGCCCTCCTCGAGCATGTACTCTTCGTAAATCTCTCGCCGTGGCTCCGCCTCGTTGCCGAGCTCCCGTTCGGCGACGATGTGTCAGTTGCGAATCGCCTCGAAGCGCGCGCGCCCGCCATGCGCGTCGAGGCTCTGCTCGAGCAGGGCGCGCGCAGGATTTTCTTGCGGCGAAACGACCCCTCCGCCGAGACAAAGAGTGGCAACGACCAAACGTGAGGGGGCCTTCTGCAGTGTCAAGAGCCTACCTTTCAGCCAGGAGATACCACGTGGTGGTCACGATTGAGAACGGCGAGATGGTGCGGCGTGGTGGCGTGCAACGGACCATCAAGGTTGGGGTCGTCCACCACAACGAGCCCTGTTCCGATGATGACGATGACGTAGCGCGTGTTCAGATTTCCAGAAGCGCCCACTCTTTTGTCAGGTTTGGAACACTTCCTTGCACCCAGCCCCGCTCCTTTCCTACAACGACGTTGTCGGAGGGGTTGTAGCCGTAGCCGCCCTCCGGATCGAAGAGACCGGGCTCCATCGAAAAAGTCATGTTCTCTTCGAGCGGCGTCGTCTCACCGAGAGAGATGTAAGGCTCTTGGTGGCCTTCCATGCCTTCACCATGCGCCACCCTTTGATACAGGTATTTCTGCATACCGCCCTCGAGCTGATATTCGTGGATCGCCTTGGCGATATCTTGCGCGGGTCTCCCGGCGCGGGAGAGCTCGATCTGCATACGAGATCCTTCCGCCATGACCTCCCACATCTTCTCCCACTTGGGATTCCAGGGTGCTATCTGATAGGGACAGTAGAGCTCGCCGCCGCAACCGCCCAATTTCACGACGCCCGAGACCTGAAGAGAGTCCCCCCTCTTCACGGGGTTGTGGTGGTATTGGTTGGGATGTGGATAGGCGTTACCCGTGCCCGTTCGGCACCCGATACCGATATTGATCCCGACCGCAGTGTGCGGATGGCCGTCACGCTTGATGTCTTTCATGATGAGATCCGTGCCGTACTCCATGGCCGCCATGCGGATCTTGAAATCGGTGAGGTCCGTTCCGTGCTCGAGAATGTAGTCGCGGGTCCACGCGTGGATCTGAGAGAAGTAGTTGTAGGCGCGCTGAGATAGAGCAAGCTCGTCTGGAGTCTTTACGCGCCGCATCTTGATGCAGATATCGCTGACGTCTTCGAAACTCGCCTTCGGAAGCACTTCCGTCATGCGTTTGAAGTCCCCGACAGTGGGAGAGGCGCTGAGGCCAATTTTCTTTTCAGCGAAGCCGCGACCTCCGATCCCTTTGAGAGCCCACTCGATCAAGTCGATGGGTGGTCCAGCGATCACTTTCCCTTGATCGGGATAGCCCTCCTCGGATGGCGGGTAATCGTAGTAGTACTCGGCATCGGTCGACCACCAGCTTCGTACGAGCTCCAAGTCGAGCCCCGGGTGATACCAATACACGGCGAGCTCGTTCGTGGGAATGAAACAGGAGAAGGGCCGTTCCGTCGTCGAGTGGAAAAGCCCCGTGTAGTAGATGATGTTCCATCGGTCAGTGATCCAGATGCCGTCCAGACCCCGTTCACCGAGCTTGTCCTGCAACCGCCGGACGGTGTCCTGGTGCCATTCCAGAGAAAGCCGGTCGAAGGCTGCCGGCTCCGGATGGTCGGGAAGGCTTGCCAGCATCGCGGCAGACCCGCCGGTTCCGCCAGTCTGGGCTTTCCCATCCGGTGTGCACGAGGCTCCGACAGCCGCTCCCAGGGTCACGGCTCCGGACTGCTTCAAGAATTCTCTTCGTGTCGTCATGGCTCGCTCCCTGTCCGCATCATCACTTCGGATCGCAGTGATAGCACCGTCGCCCGGGTCTTGTCAAGGGGCTTGAACCTGGAGACTCCCGGTGACATGATCCTGTGACGAGCTGTGATTATGATATGCGTAGCCTATTGCCCGTCATCCTGGGAGCTGTCCTCATGGATCTACGACATCGCGAGCCAGAATCGTTCCCGCTTCACCTTCGATCCCGGATCGGAGCAGAGTGCCGTATGGTCGCCGGACGGGGGCGCGGTGATCTTCTCCGTGCGGAGCCGAGGCCGCTCCCACCTCTACCGGAAAGCGGTCGGGGGATCGGAAGAGCGAGAGCTGTTACTCGAATCCGACGTTGAGAAGCGTCCTACGAGCTGGTCGCCGGACGGCAATTTACTCGCCTTCCACACGGATGGCGACATCTGGGTGTTACCGCTCGAGGGTGAGAAGGAGCCCTATGCCTTCATCCAGACCGACGCTCACGAGCACAGAGGTGTCTTTTCCCCGAATGGCCGCTGGATGGCCTACGAGTCGGACGAATCAGGTCAGGCGGAGGTGTACGTCACGCCATTCCCTGGTCCGGGGCGGAAGTGGCAAGTGTCGACGGATGGAGGGCTGCGTCCCTGGTGGCGCCGAGATGGCCGGGAGATCGTCTACCAGGAGGAGGGCGGGTTGGTCGTGGCGGTGGAAGCCCGGGAGGACACGTTTCTTGTCGCAAGCGATACGCCACTGTTCGAAGCCCCATTCTTCCTGCATCACGATAACACCTTCCAGTTCGCGATGATGCCGAACGCTCAGCGGTTCCGCCTCGTCAGGCCGGTAGAGGAGGAAGATTCCGCCCCTCTCACGCTGGTGGTGAACTGGACGGCGGAGCTCGAACGGTAACGGCCGGGACAATCTTTTTCGCGGAGCGTGCCGTTTCGGCGTTTCGCCTCGCTTTACCCTCAATAGTCGAGATCCTAGCTCAGGGGTCCTCCGTCGCATCTGCGGCCTTGGCTTTGGCCACGATCGCCTTCACGTCATCGAGAAGCGCAGACGCGTCATAGACGATACCGTCCTTGATCGTGTATTTCACCCCGCCTACTCGGCCGGGGCGATTGTTCTCGTCGAGCTTCAACGCACCGGTGCCGTAGAGCACCTTCAAGTTCATCAACGGATTCTCCTCAACGACCACGAAATCGGCGAGCTTGCCGACTTCCACCGATCCGATCTCGTCCGCGCGACCGAGGGCTTCCGCTCCCTTGAGCGTCGCCGCCTGAATGACCGAAAGCGGATGAAAGCCCGCCTCCCGTAGAAGCTCGAGCTCTCGAATGAAGCCGAAACCGTAGAGCTTGTAAATGAAGCCGGAATCCGAGCCTGCGGCGACGCGCCCACCACGGTTCTTGTACTCGTTCACGAACGTCATCCAGAGGCGAAAGTTCCCCTTCCACGCGACCTCGTCCTCGGTGGTCCAGTAGAACCAGTAGGAGCCGTGAGCCTCCCGGTTGGGCGTGTAGAAATTCCAGAGCGACGGCAGGGTGTAGTCGTCGTGCCACTTTGCTCGGCGGGCGCGCATGAGATCCCGGCTCGCCTCGTAAATCGTGAACGTAGGCACCAGCGTGAAGTCGAGCGCGATGAGCTCGTTCATGACCGCGTTCCAGTGGTCACTGAATGGCTCGGCTGCCTGCTTCCACAATCGACCCGCCTGGCCAAAGCGATGCTGTTCGTTGTTGTAGTTGTAGTCGAGGGGATAGTTCTGAACGGCGCGGTCGGTGAAAAGCGCCTCGGGCAGACCGTACCAATGCTCCATCGAGCCCAAACCCCAGCGCGCGGAATCGAGAACGTTGTTCCACGCAACGTTGAGCTGGGAGTGGTGGCACGCCGTTCGAAGGCCCAATTGTTTTGCTTCGTCGAGTGCTCCTTGCATGACTTCGGGACTCGCCCCCAGAAATTTGATACCGTCCGCGCCCGCGCTCGCGATCTCTCGTACCCAGGCCCTTGCTTCCTCTTCCGTCTCGATCGATTCCTCTTGCCCTTGCCCGAAGAACGAGTAGATGTAAAGCCGTGGGGCCGTGATCTCGTTTCGCGCGCTCTTCGCGCGATGCTCTTTCATCCAGTCAATGCCATTCATCGATCCGGGGTCGCGCACCGTCGTGATGCCGTGACCCATCCAGAGCTTGAACACGTATTCCGAGGGCGTCCCCTGCGCTGTTCCACCCACGTGCCCGTGCATGTCGATGAGACCGGGGAGCAGGTACATTCCGTCGAGGTCGATTTCCCGGCCGCCGTTTGCCGGCGGACGATTCTCGGGTTTGATAGCCATTCCCGGATAGCCGACGCTCTTGATCTGAACGATACGGTTCCCTTCCACGACGACATCCACGGGCCCTACCGGCGGCGCGCCCGTCCCATCGATGAGCGTTGCTCCCCGCAGAATCAAACGGTCGAACGGGCCCTCACCTTCCGCGCGCGGAGGCGCGGGAGCGACGACCTCGATGGCGGTCACGTTTTGCTCCTGAGCACCAGCAGCCCCTCCGAGCCCGATGACAATTACTGAAATGATGATGAGCCGATGACGATTGCCGAAGATAGGTCGCATGGATTTACCTTTCTGTGTTGGGTTCCGAAGTATACCGGGTTGGCGCACTGCGCGAAGTTTTCGTCCCGGCTCCATTCTCGTCGGTTACTCGGAGCCCGTGACGCCTAGCTGGGTGAGGAAAAACGTGAGCTCGGCCGCGCGGTCTTCGATGACTTGCGAGAGCGGCAGCCCGCGGCTCGCGGCGTGGCCTGCTTTTTCGTGATAGCGCAAGATGACGGGCAGTCCTGACGAGGTCGCGTTCTGAAGCCGCGCGGTCATCTTGCGTGCTTGGAGCGGTGGGACGCGCGTGTCGCGATCGCCCGACGTGAGCATGACCGCGGGATAGCGGGTCCCGCCCGAGACCGCTTGATAAGGGGAGTACTTGCGGAGGAACGCGAACTGCTCCGGGATCGAGGCATCCCCATATTCGAGAAGCGCGGGCAGGTTATTGGTTTTTGTGAATGTGTTGAACCGGACCATATCGAGATCGGGGAAGCCGCATAGGACCGCGCGAAACAGTTCGGGGCGCTGGGTGAGGGCGCTTGCGACGAGGAGCCCGCCATTGCTGGCTCCACGGATCGCGAGCAGGTCGGAGTGCGTGTAGCCGCTCGCGATGAGCCACTCGGAAGCCGCGAGAAAATCATCGAAGACGTTCTGTTTGTTCTCGAGCATGCCATCGCGATGCCAGCGCTCGCCAAATTCGCTTCCCCCGCGCAAGTTGACGAGCGCGAAAGTGCCGCCACGCTCGATCCAGGCCGCCGCCACGGCGTCAAAACGGGGCGTTTGGGCGGAGTTGAAACCTCCATAGCCCTGCAGCAAAGTGGGCGCCGGCGACCCCGGCGACCAGTCCGCCGCGTGCACGAGATATATCGGTATTTCGGTGCCGTCCTGCGCCGCGTAGCGGTGCTGTTCGACGACCAGACCTGTCGCGTCGAAGGGCACCTCGGAGCCGCGCCAGACCTCCTGCGCGCCGGTCTCGAGATCGACGAGATAGGTCGTCTCTGGCTGCAGAAAGGACTCGAGCGTCAGGAGTGCCTTTCCCGGACCGGCCCCGCGAATCGTGGCGCGGTGATGATCGGGAACCGCTACCTCTCCCGCGGCCGTGCCGTCGAGCGCGAAGGCTCGGATGCGCGCGCTCACGTTTTGGAGATAAGTCACGTAGAGCTTCTCGCCGATGACCGTGAAGTCCTGTAACACGTCGTCGCTCTCTGGTATGACGTCGCGCCACGCGTCCCGCGACGGGGTTTCCGGATCGATGGCGACGATCTTGTTGTTGGGGGCGTCGAGATTGGTCCTGACGAGCAACGCGCCTTCAACGATGCGTGGATAGAAGCGCGCATCCACGTCCATCGCGATCGGCTTGGGGGCATCGTCGCCAGACCGCGTCCCAAGATGGAGCTCGCTCCGGCTCCAGCCGTGCCGCACGGTATAGACGAGCGCGGCGTCCTCGTCGAGCTCGCTGATGATGATGAAGCTTGTTGGGCCGTAGTCGTCGCCAAAGAGCGCGACGTCGTCCTCGATGTCGGTATCGAGACGATGGAAGAGCACTCTCGGTCCGAGCGTCCTGGATCGCCGCGTGTAGTAGAAGCCACTTCCGTCTTTCGCGAAGGCGACGCTCGCGTAGAGGTTCCGCGGCAGCCGTTCGGGCAGATCGACGCCCTTTTCGACGTCGCGCACGCGGATCTCGATCTCGTCTTGACCACCATCGCGGATAGAGTAGAGAAGAAGCTCGCCGTCTCGATGTACCGACAGGATATCGGCTCGGGTCGTGCGGTCCGGGCTCATGTCATGCGGGTCGAGAACGATCTCGTAGTCTTCGTCGGGCTCGATCCGAACGAGCACGTCCTTCTCCGGGGCCGTCCGTCGGTAGATGACCGGGAGCTCCTCTCCGGCGCGCCGCATCGTGAAGTACTCGAAGGCGCCACCTTTCTGCGTTGGGCCGATCCAGTCCACGTCCATGAGCTCGCGAAGCCGCGCGCGCAACTGGTCGCGCAGAGCAGGTTCTCCGATGATCTCTTCGGCGTAAGCGTTTTGGCGATCGATCCAAGCGCGGGTTGCGGGATCGTCTTGCGCCTCGAGCCAACGATAAGGATCCGGGATGGTTTCGCCGTGGATCGAGTCCACGACATCGCCGCGCGCCGTTTCGGGCGGCGCCGGATAATCGGGCGCGCACGCGACCGCCCAAAGGGCCGCGCTCGAAATCGCGTTGAGCCATGCACTCGATCTCTTCATCATCATCGGGCCCCGTCGAGCTTCGCTTGGATGAAGCTTTCGACCTGCTCTTCCAATACAGGCATCGGTACCGGACCGTTCAAGAGCACGACATCGTGGAACTCGCGCAGGTCGAACTTCTCGCCGAGCCGGTCGGTTGCGCGCGCGCGAAGCTCGCGAATCTTGAGCTCGCCCATCTTATAGGCGAGCGCTTGGCCGGGCCAGGCGATATAACGGTCCGTCTCGGTCGTGACTTCGTGGATGGAAAGTGCCGTTCTCGAGGCGAGATAGTCGATCGACTGCTGCCGGCTCCACCCCATCGCGTGGATGCCGGTATCGACGACCAGGCGGCAGGCGCGCCACATCTCGTAAGTGAGACGTCCGAAGTTGCTATAGGGATCTTCGTAAAAGCCTGCCTCGAGACCGAGTCGTTCCGAGTAGAGACCCCAGCCTTCGCCAAAAGCGCCAATGCCGGAGAATCGGCGAAACGCGGGCAGATCCGTCAACTCCATCCGCAACGCGTTTTGTAAATGGTGCCCGGGCACGGCCTCGTGGAGGGTCAGCGATTCCAGTGTATAGAGCGGGCGGGTCTCGAGCTTGTAAGTGTTGACCCAATAATATCCTGGCTCATGACTCCCGACCGCGGGGCCGACATAGCGACCACCCGTATATTTCGGCGCAATGTGGTCCGGGACCGGTTGGATACCGTAGGGGAGGCGAGGGAGTGTTTGGAATAAAGATGGAAGCTTGGCGTCCATCTTCTTCGCAATGAAAGAGGCCTCTTTCAGCAGTTCCTCGGGGGTCTTCGCGTAGAAGCGTGGATCGGTGCGGAGGAAATCGAGAAAAGCGCGAAAATCGCCCTCGAAACCCACCTCTTCGATGACGGCGACCATCTCGGCTCGGATGCGCGCGACCTCGGCGAGCCCCGTTCTGTGGACTTCTTGGGGTGTCCGATCGAGCGTCGTGAAGTGCCGGACGAGATAGGCGTAATACGCGTCGCCGTTCGGAAGCTCGGATGCGCCGATCGACTCGCGTGTCCCCGGCCGGTACTCCGCCCTCATGAACTCCAAAAAGGCACGATAGCCCGCGACCACGCCGTCCATGATGGCCTCTTGCGCGCTCTCGCGAAGGCGCTCGTGCTCGGCCTCCGGGATCGACGCGGCAAAGCGTGTGAGCGGCGCATAGAAGAGGCTGTCTTCGGGTCGGTCGACGACGTGGCTTTCGATCGTGACGTCATAGCCTTCGAGAACGACCTGCGGCAAGCTCATACCGGTCTCGAGTCCTCCGCGCATGAGCTCGATATGTTGGTCCACATATCGCGGGAAGGCTCGAAGCCGCGCGATGTAGTTTTCGTAGTCCGTCGTCGTCTCGAAAGGCATCCGGCTCGGAAGCCGCGAGAAAGCGATGTGAAACCCGGAATCGGCGTTTACCGGGATCTGAAACGACTGGAACACGAACTCCGACAGAGCGTCCGCGAGCTCACGCTCGAACATTTCGTAGCTGATGCGGTCCGCCGGTGCAAGCTGGGAGCGGTCGATGGTCCGAAGGCGCTCCAAGAACCTGCCGCGGGCCTCGGCGCGTCGCGTCTCGTCCTCGGTAGAAACGGATGGTAGGAGATGGTTGTTCTCGTGATGTCCGACGCTCGTCGCGCGAAGAGGGTTTTCCCGAAGCTCGAAAGCCCAAGCGTCCTCGAAAAGCGCGTGCAATTGTTCACCTTTGTCGGTGCGGCTCGACGCGCTGGGATCGCAGGCGATGAGCATGAAGAGGGGAATAAGTGCTATCCGAGAGGAACTCATTATTGTCTCCTTGTCTCTTGGCGGCCCTGGATAGCAGGACGCGATGCCGTTTGTCAACGGGCGCCGCTCTTCGACTTGCCGCGGGGCGGCCGGTGACACGTTCAGCACGAGGAGAGGGACATTGACGTTGGTTAGGCTGCTGCTCGCGCTTATCGGTATGGCTCTGAATTCATAGTCGTTTGGTTGACGGACCATACGCGGCCGTTCGTGCTCGTTCTACTTGAAAGGGAGAAGGTCGAACACGCCCATCGCACAGACGCTCACCACGGTGTGGCTTGTGGGAGTCGAGACGAGGTCGATCGGCTCTGTCGGCTGGCCGACGAGGAAGACAGGCTGCTTCTCGGCCCGAAGGACTCGGGGCCACCCGTGGGCTATTGGGCTCTCATCGAGGATCCCGACGGGCACACGCTCGAGGTGTCTTACGGCCAAGAAGTTGCTTTCACCGTGGATGATTCCGCTGGCTAGAGACGACCCGCCGCAGACCCGAGATACGGAGACTCAGCTCTCGCGAGGACATCGCGGGCGGCGTCGTATGAGGAGAAGTCGACTTTGGCAGAGAAACGCTGTGCCCGGTCCACCATCCTTATATAAGGTTCCGCAGACCTGTTTCGCCTCGTTCAGTGCCAATCGAAAACCGCTTGATACGATGCGACTCGCGACCGTATCGCGTCGAGCTCCGCGTCCGTCGGGTGCTCGGGGCCCGAGGGCAATTGCAGGCTTCCGAACTTCATGAGACACGCCATCAACAGAAGACGAGCCTTCGTGGCGGTCAAGTTGCTTCCTTCGATGAAGAGGTCGTTTGGATTTCCCGGCGTGATCCCCTCGTGATGCCCGCGGCCGACGCGCGCGACGGGCATGCCTCGAAGGGCCGCGTATCGGAGCGCCGCCATCGTCGCCTCGTCGGCCACCGAGTAAGGAGCGTTGCCTTCGAGGACGAAGCCCGACAGGCCCGCGTTTTCGAGGTTCTTGTCGATGAGGGACGTCACTTCCACGACCGCCGCCCCATCGTCCGAGAGAGCGCCCTGCAGATATCTCGCATGTTTGACGATCGTCACCTTCGGGATTGCGGCTGGTAGAAGATCGCCTCGTGAGTCCTTGACCGAAACGTCGACGTGCACGATCCGCTCGCGGTCTCGCCGCACGCCTGAAACGCGCGCCGGGAGCTTGGTCAGGTTCACCTCGGACAAGTAGGAGTGTTTCTTCGTCGGGAGGAATGTGAGCACGATGGGATTGATACCGCCGACGATGCCTCCGTGGCCGCCGGTCGCGACGTAGCCTCCAGGTCGATCGTCTCCCTTCTGGACGTCGCGGGCGGTGAAGATCTGTTCTTCCTGAATCATGACAGCGCCGACCTTGTCTTTGCCGGCGTCATCCTTCCAGGTGCCCGACACGATGTAGTCCACCGAGTCGACGATGTTGCGATCTCCATCGTTGCTGAGCATCCCGTGCGTCCGCTGCGAGGAGTTGCTGATGATGGGCACCGTCGTATCGATCAACAAACCGAGCCAGTAGGTCGTTTCTTCAGTCGTGGGACTCCCTTCGAGCCAGATCGCGCCTTCGTAGGTTCCGCTCGAAAGCGCCCTCTGCACCACGTTGGTCAGGCGCGCCAAGGTTGGCATCGCGGGAGCTTCGTAGTGAGGCGTATAGGTAAAGAAGTCCCGGCCCCAGCTTTCCTCGGGGATGTCGCCATCGCCCGTATCGGTCCTCTTCTCCGCGCGGAGCCCCTTGCGGTAGCCTCCCGATGGGGCAGGGCGGTAAAAGTCGAATGCGGCTTTGGAGCCAAGGAGATTGTTCCTGCCGCCGCCGAGTCCTAGCCGTTCGATCTCCTCGAAGATCCGTGATGCGTCGGGGTAGAACGGCACGCGGCACTGCTCGGGAGGAGCTCCGGGCGATACGCAGTGACCCTCCCAGGGGCTACCGTCTGCCTGGCGCGCCATGTAGGGGAGCAGATACAAACCGTCATCCGGATGGAGCGTCACTTCGTAAACGGCGACGTCGCGAGGCCCCTGGCGCTCTTTGTGAAAATCGCCCGTGTCGGGATCGGTGTAGCCATCCGGCGGTGCGTATAGCTCGGCCATGTCCGACTCGAGAGGATGCGCCGTGAATGCCTCGACATGGATCGTCACGGGTGCCGCCAAGCGTTGTGGGCGAAGCGTATCGAAGTCGATCGGCGTGCCATGGCAAGAAAGCGCTGGATACGGCGATGCTCGATATCGGACGCCTGGTATCTGAAACGATCATGTACATAGAGCGTGAAGAGAAATCTGGGCCAGACTACCATCCGACGTCGCCGGAGCTTCGCA
>CAUZCL010000045.1:0-39541 GCA_963578475.1 Acidobacteria bacterium bin61
AAACTACGAAAGTGTTTCGATGCCTCTGCGTGCAACCCGCGCGAACACAGAGGCTCGAAAAAGTCCATGTTACAAAAGCGCATGGATAAAAAAATACGAACTGCAAGACCTTCCGGATAGCGACCTGCTTCTCAAACTCGCCGATGTGTTGAAACAGTCACGGCGTGTCGAGTCGGTGCTCCTTGCGCACATCGCCGAAGTAGATGCACGCGGACTTTTTGTGAGACAAGCGTCGTCATCGATGCACAAATATTGCACCGACGTGTTGTACTTATCTGGCGCGGAAGCGTTTCTACGGATTACCGCCGCACGCGCGTCACGTCGATATCCGGTGCTTTTGAAGATGCTCGATGATGGACGTCTTCACTTGAGCGGCCTCGCGGTGTTGGCGCCGCATCTCACCAACAGCAATTGCGTAGAGCTCTTGGCTCGAGCAACCACAAGACCAAGGGTGAGATCCAGAAGCTGGTGGCAGAGATCGCGCCGAAGCCGGATGTGGCGTCTTCCATCCGGAAGCTTCCGGAACGACAAAAGCAGGATGGACAAAAACTACCGAAAGGGGAAGGTTCGGAGCAAACCAACGAAGACGCTACGTCAACCGCCCAAGGTGCTTCTAGTGAGACCTCGCCAAAGCCCGAGGGGCAGAGGCAGGACAAGCCGCCGGTAGTCGAGCCGCTGGCACCTTCACGTTACAAAATTCAGTTCACCGCAAGTGAGGAGTTCCACGACAAAATCGAGCGGCTCGCGGCACTCATGCCGGGTGCCGATCTCGTTTCCATGATGGAAATGGCCGTCACGGAGAAGCTCGAACGGCTCGAGGCCAAGCGCCTCGGCAAAGTCAAGAATCCGAGAAAGAGTGTCGAAGAGGCCAACACCTCACCCGGTGTGCGAGGCATCTCCGCCCCGGTCAAGCGTTTGGTGTGGGAGCGAGACGGCGCTCAATGCACCTTCGAGCGCGCTGACGGGCGACGAGGTCCCGAGCGTCGTGGTCTGGAGTTCCATCACGACGATCCTTACGGGTTCGGCGGCGACCGAAGCGCTAAGAATGTCAAACTCTCGTGTCGCGCGCACAATCGTTACATAGCGGAGAAAGACTACGGCAAAGAGAAGATGGACCAGTACCGCTGTCCGGACGGAGCTCTCTGCTCTAGACGTCGCAACCCGGGTGATAGACTCGCTCAAATGGAGCTGGACGAATATCGAAGACTCCACGAGCTCGAAGACCACATGTGGTGGTTCCAAGGCATGGAGCGTATTTCCCTAGCGCTCGTCGAGCGCTTTGTCCCTGACGCTTCCGAACTCACGATCCTCGATGCCGGTTGCGGCACCGGGGGCATGCTCCGCCCGCTAAGCCGTTTCGGAACCGTAACCGCCTTCGATCGTTCTCCCGAAGCGCTGCGGCTTGCGAAAACGCGCAAAACGGGAGCGCTCCTTCAAGCCTCCGTCGAGCACGTGCCGCTCGCCGAGAAGAGCTTCCACCTGGTGACATCCTTCGATGTGCTCTACCATCTCGACGTCCACGACGATACCGAAGCACTGCGCGAGATCACACGTGTGCTGCGGCCGGGCGGCACTTTTCTGGTCCGGGTCCCGGCGCACGAGGCGCTCCGCAGCCAGCACGACGAGGCCGTCCACACTCGCCAACGTTACGGAAGAGTCGAGCTGACCGAAAAACTTCAGAGCGCCGGGCTCGAGCCGATCTTCGTGTCTTACGCGAACTGTCTGCTCTTCCCTCTCGCCCTTTTGCGCCGGGGCGCTGAAAAGCTCACGCGCGGAAAGCGCGAAGGCTCCGAAGTCGAAGCCTACCATCCGGTCCTAAACCGACTGCTTGTAATCCCGCTTGCGATTGAAGCATGGCTTCTTCGCCGCACGTCCCTGCCCTTCGGGCTTTCGCTCGTCGCGCTCGCGAGAAAGCCCTCATGACGGATTGGGACGAGATCCGCACGCACTTTCCCGCGCTTCAAGGTCGTGTCGACTTGAATACCGCTGGCGGTGGTCCGATGTGTCGTGAGGCGGTCGAGCGTGTGCGTCAGTATTTTGACGAGTTCTACCGTGAGGGCGATACGCATTGGAACGCGTGGCTCGAGCGGGTGGAGCACACGCGGCAAAAGCTCGCAGGTTTTTTCGGTGTGGCCCCGGACGCGATCGCTTTTCTCGCGAATGCATCCCAGGGGCTGAACTTGGTCGCCGACTTGCTGCCGGGCGACGGCCGTGTCGTCGCATTGAGCGACGACTTTCCTTCGGTCACGATGCCTTGGCTCGGGCGCGGCCGCGACGTGGAGTTCCTAGACAGCCCGGATCAACTCGATGACGCTCTAAGAAAGAGCCCCGCTGTTCTCGCAGTGAGCCTCGTGCAATACAAGACGGGCTTCCGGCTCGATCTCGATCGCGTGAGCGCACTTTGCCAAGAGCACGGCACAGCGCTCGTTCTCGACGCCACTCAAGCCTTCGGTGTTATCTCGATCGATCTCGAACCTATTCCGTTCGACGCGCTTGTCTTCAGCGCCTACAAGTGGGCCACCGCGGGCTACGGGATTGCTCCCTTGGTGGTGCGGCGCTCGCTTCTCGAAGAGCGGGGGCTTCCCAGCGTGGGGTGGAGGAGCGCTCGAGAGCCTTATGATCTCGAGAGTACGAAGCTCGATCTGACGACGGAGGCACGGGGGCTCGAGCTCGGACATCCGCCTTTCGCCGGGGTCTTCGCGCTTGCGGGAGCTTTGGAGCTCATCGAATCGATCGGCCTCGCTGCCATCGAGGCGCGGGTCGCGCATCTTCTCGACGAGCTCCACCGGGGCCTAGAGGTGCGCGGCATCCCCATCGACTCGCCCCGCGCGCACAACGCGCGCTCGCCGATCACGATGATCCGAGTCCCCGACCCGGCAGCAACCGCCGCAGCGCTCGCCGAGCGGAACGTCTTCGTCTCGGCACGCGGTGAAGGGTTACGGGTCTCCGTTCACTACTACAACAACGAAGACGACCTCGAAACTTTCTTCGAGGTGCTCACTCCTCACCTCGGCTGAGCCTAGTGCTCGGCGAAGGTCACGAAGTAGCCGGCGGGGTCGCGAACCTACCGGGCGAGGGTCTGGGCATATTTGCGAGGCGTCCACCCGGTGAGCGCCCGGAACTCGGAGCTCAAGTGAGCCTGGTCGTAGTTTCTCCCTGCGGGAACAAGATGTCGACGGAACCGTCGGGGAGCACGCGCGTCGCAAGCATTGAACCCGCCACCGCCCCCCGTGTCCAGTAACACTCCACGTATGGGCGAAGCGCGAGGAGACGGGACGTATTCGCGATACAAGTTCAGGGGACCTGATTCGCCGCGTGGTACGAGCTGCGCACGAGCGGCCCCGCTTCTACATGGCGGAAGCCAATCTCGCGGCCTATCCGCGCAAGAGCATCGAACTCGTCCGGGTGCACGTAGCGATCGATCGGCAAGTGCTCGCGTGTCGGCTGCAGGTATTGCCCGATGGTAAACACGTCCACGCGGGCTTTGACGACGAGCTCCCGCATGACGTCTTCCACTTCGTCGAGGCTTTCACCGAAGCCGACCATGAGCCCCGTCTTACTAATAATGTCAGGCGCGATGGTTTTCGCGCGCTCGAGAAGCTCCACGGATTGCGCAAAGTTCGCGCCCGGCCGCACATGCTTATAGAGCCTCGGTACCGTTTCGATATTGTGGTTCAGGATTTGTGGTTTCGCGGCGAGTATGGTTTCGAGCGAGGCTCGAAAGCCTTTGAAGTCCGGAATCAACACCTCGATGTTCGTCTCGGAGTTGCGGCGGCGGACAGCCTCGATGGTCTCGGCGAAAATAGCGGCGCCCCCATCGGGAAGCTCGTCGCGATTGACCGACGTGATGACCGCGTGGCTCAGAGCCAGCGCCTCGACGGCCTTGGCCACGCGCTCCGGTTCGTCTCTATCGAGAATCTGAGGTAGCCCGGTCTTCACGGCGCAGAACCCGCAGCTGCGGGTGCAAACGTCACCAAGGATCATGAACGTAGCCGTGCCTTGCCCCCAACACTCGGCGACGTTGGGGCAGCGCGCTTCCTCGCACACGGTGTGGAGGTTCAAGCTGCGCATCGTGCTCTTCAGCCTGAAATAGTCATCCCCACTCGGCAGACGGACCTTCAGCCAATCGGGTCTAGGAGAACGCGTTGTCGTAACCACCGGTGCCACCATATTATTCCCGTCCCACTATAGTATCTTTTCGTCCCAGCCTTCGAGCCGGCGCTTGACGTCGGCCATGAACTGGTCGCCGAGCGCGCCGTCGATGAGGCGATGGTCGAAAGAGAGGGCGAGATAGACCATCGAGCGCACCGCGATCCCGTCGTTGACGACGACCGGACGCTTGTGGATGCCGCCGACCCCAAGGATCGCGACTTGAGGCTGGTTGATGATTGGTGTTCCGAAGAGACCGCCAAAAGGGCCCGGGTTCGTGAGTGTGAACGTCCCGCCCTGCACGTCCGCAGGCATCAGCTTTTTCGTGTGCGCGCGCTCGCCGACGTCGTTCACGGCTCGTACAAGCCCGAGAAAACTCTTCTCGTCGGCGTGTTGGATCACGGGAACGATGAGCCCGCCCTCGAGAGCGACAGCGATACCGATGTTGTAATCGCCGTGGTAAACGATCGTGTCGCCATCGATCGACGCGTTGAGCAGGGGAAACGTCTTGAGAGCACCGAGCACAGCGGCAACGAAAAACGGTGTATAGGTGAGCCGGACGCCATCTCGCTCGAAGATGGGCTTGTGCTCGTTCCTGAGCGCCACGATCCGGCTGACATCGGCTTCGAACACCGTCGTCACATGCGCCGAGGTCTGCCGTGAGATCACCATGTGCTCGGCAATGGACTTCCGCATCTTGCTCATTGGCTCGACATTGACGCGGCCTTGGCTAGCCGGCGGTGGCAAGGCCGCGGGTGCGGGCGGTGAAGGCGGAGGCGAGACCGCGGCCGCAGGAGGGCTGGCAGCAGGCGTCGGCGCTACTGGCGCTACCGGGGTTGCTTTGGCCGGCGAGGGTTTTGCCATAAAATTCTCGATGTCCTGCTTCGTCACACGGCCGCCTCGCCCCGTTCCGGTGAGCTGGCTCAAATCCAAACCGTGCTCGCGAGCCATCTTGCGGACGAGCGGGGAGCTGCGTAGTCCAGGCTCGGACGCCTCCGGCTCGGGGCTCGCGGGCTTTGGATCGGCGGGCGAGGGCGGGATGGGCTGGGTCGCCCCGGTTGCCGGCGTGCTCTCGGCTTCGCCAGTTGGAGCGACTGGCGCCACCTCCTCTTGGACTTCCCCCCCGATCACACCGATGATGGTATTGATTTCGACGGTCTCACCTTCTTGGACCTCGATCGCAGACAAGATGCCCGCGACCGGGGCCGGGATCTCCGTGTCGACTTTATCGGTCGAGATCTCGAGGAGCGGCTCGTCGCGTTCGACGCGCTCCCCGACCTTCTTGTACCACTTCGTGACTGTGCCTTCGGCGATGCTTTCGCCCATTTGCGGCATGATGACGTCGGTCATTGGTTCCCTTCTTGATGCGGCGGCTCGTGAATCACCTTTCTTCAGTATCCAAAGAGCTCGCGGGCGGCGCTCACGACGTCCTCGACTTGCGGTATGAAGGCGTCTTCGAGAGACGCCGCAGAGGGGACGGGCGTATCCGGGGCCGTAACGCGACGGATCGGACCGTCCAGGTCGTCGAATGCCTCCTCGACGATGATGGCGGCTATCTCGCCCGCCATGCCGCCCGTTCGGGTATCTTCGTGAAGCAATATCACCTTGTTGATCCGCCCGACGGCTTCGAGAATGCACTCCTTGTCCAATGGCACGAGACTGCGAAGGTCGATCACTTCGAGCTCGATGCTTTCACCAGCGAGCACTTCGGCCGCTTCGAGCGCCGTATAGAGCATCGCACCATAAGTGATGAGCACAATGTGCTTGCCTCGTCGGCGTATGGCGGACTTCATCAAGCCAAACGCATCCGCCACGGTCGCCGGCACGACGACTTTGATCCCCGGAGTGTGCACGAAGTGCATTTCGGGATTTTGCGAATGGAACGGGCCCGCGCGCACGCCGCCGCCCGTGGGCCCGCGCATGACGATCGGGACACCCGCGCCCCAACGATAGCGGCTCTTCGCGGCAAAGTTCGTTACCATGTTGAACGCGTTTGCGATGAAGTCGATGAACTGAAACTCGACGATAGGCCGCAAGCCGTTAAAGGCCGCACCTATCGCCACCCCCGTAAAGCCCTCCTCGCTGATCGGCGTATCGATGATTCTCTCCGAGCCAAACTTCTCCAAAAAGCCAGCCGTAACCTTGAAAGCACCTCCGTAGAGCCCGACATCCTCACCCAATAGCACGACGCGCTCATCGCGTTCCATTTCATCCCACATCGCTTGACGGATGGCTTCGAGATAGGTGATTTCGCTCATGACTCAGCTCGAAGCGTAAAGGGCGCCCTCAGAGTCTTGCACCTGCGCTGCGGGGGCACTGTCGGCCGTGCGCAGAGCGTCGGAAACGGCCTCCTCCGCGCGCGCGACGAGGGTCGATCGATCGGCTTCCGAAAGCCAGTCCTGCTGCAAGAGAAATTTCTCGAAGCGCCAAGCCGGATCGTTGTCGACATCTTTCGAGCCCTCGTCGTCTTCGATGTCGTGTGCGCCGGCGGAGAAAGGCGCGGGAGAAGCACTCTCGTTGCCGAAATAGCGGCGCGAGCTTCGAAGCACCGCCTCGATGAGCGTCGGACCATCCTCTGCGCGCGCCCTCTCCATGGCGGTCTCGACGACCTGCACGACCTGGAGCAAATCGCTGCCATCGACGGAGAGAGAGGCCACGCCATAAGCTTTGGCTCGCTCGTAGAGTTGCGCAACGCTCGAGCTCGCACCGTATGACGGGTAGCGCACGACGACGATAATGAGCGGCAGCTTCTGCACCGCGGCGAAGTTGACGCCTTCGTGGAAGTCACCCGTCGCGATGGCCTCTTCGGGTATAAGCGCGAGCGCAACGCGCTCTTGTTTTTGAGCGCGATACGCAAAAGCCATCCCTGCCATAACGCTCACATGCGTGGCGGGATGGCCCGTGGTCGCGACGATGCCTCGCGACAAATCTCCAAAATGTCCCAAGCCATCTCGCCCTTGACTCGGCGAGGTGCCCTTCCCGAGAAACTGGAGCACGATCTCTTCGGGTTTGACCCCTCGAAGCAAAAGCGTCCCGACGGTGGGAAGCGACGATGCGATCGCATCTTTCGGGGTCGGTGTAAAAGACGCACCCACGCTCACGGCCTCGAGCCCGGTCCGCAAAGCGAGTGGCGTCGTGAGCTCCTGTTCTCGGTGAAGCCGAGCAAGAGCCTCCTCGAGACGGCGCGTGAGCACCATGTAATACAGAAGCTCTTGCAACTGCCGCTTGCCGAGGCGCATTAGTGGAGGCTCATCTGAAGCGCACCCTCTGGGGCTCGGACCATCTCGCGATCGAAGGTGCGTGCAAAGGCCAGCGCCAGAGCGTCTTGCACGGGGTCACACGCAACTGGCGTGTCTAGAACATTTTCCATCGAGGTGACCGCGCGATCGAAGATACCACAAGGAACAATATGTTTGAAATGTTCGAGATTCGTCGATACGTTCAGCGCGAGACCGTGCGAGCTCACCCATCGGGAAACGCGTACGCCAATGGCGGCGAGCTTCCCACTATCGTGCCAAACGCCGGTGAGCCCCGGCTCGCGACGGCCGATAATGCCGTTCGCCTCGAGAGCTAAAAGAATCGTTTCCTCCAAAGCTCTCAAATAGGCGCGCAGATCCGTCCTCCAGCGCCTCAAATCGACGATGGGATAAACGACGATTTGCCCCGGGCCATGATAGGTGATGTCGCCGCCGCGCTCCGTTTCCACGAAGGTGGCGCCGATACGGGCGAGAAGCGCCGGGTCCGCGAGAAGATGGTCCGGGTTCCCGCTCGGCCCGATCGTATAGACCGGAGGATGCTCGACGAACAGGAGCAGGTCAGGAGTCCGTCCAGCTTGGCGCTCGAGCACGAGCTCGCGCTGCATATTGAGCACGTCGTTATATTCCCGGCGGCCGAGATCCACGCGCCAGCAAGCGTCAGACATGGATGGACATCTCGACGGCGACGTGCGCGGCTTCGGCGACGGCCTCCGAGAGTGTGGGGTGCGCGTGTACGGTGCGCATCAATGATTCGGCGGTCGCCTCGTGCTCGAGCGCGACAACAGCCTCGGCAATGAGGCCGGTCGCGTGCGGGCCGATGATGTGGACGCCGAGGAGCTCGTCATATTTGGCGTCGCTAACCACTTTCACAAAACCTTCATTGTCGCCGAGAATCGTCGCTTTCGCGCTCGCGGCAAAGGGAAAGCGGCCAACCTTCACGTCATAGCCCTGCTCTTTAGCGGCCGCCTCGGTGAGGCCCACGCTACCGATCTCGGGACGGCAATAGGTGGCCCCCGGCATGTGAGTGTAGTTCAAAGGACGCGCGGCCGCGTGGCCGGCGATGCGCTCCACAGCAAGTATCGCTTCCGCGGAAGCGACATGGGCAAGCTGTTGCGTGGCGACGACATCGCCGATCGCATAAATCCCCCTGGCAGCCGTCTCCATGTATTCGTCGACGACCACGTTGCCCCGATCGAGCTCGACGGCGGTCAGCTCGAGCCCGATCCCGTCCGTCCTCGACTTCCGCCCAACCGCGACGAGGAGCTTTGTCACGTTTCGCTCCTCCGTCGTCCCGTCCGCCTGGGTGAAGCGGACGGTAACACCTTCCTCGGCCTCCGAGACACCTTCCACGCGCGTCCCAACCATCGTCTCGATCCCTCGTTTCTGAAAAGACTCGAGCAGGATGGCCGAAACTTCCTCGTCCTCCACCGGCACGAGCCGAGGAAGAGCCTCGATGAGAGTCACCTTCGTTCCGAAGCTCTGGAACATCGAGGCGAACTCGACGCCCACCGCCCCGGCTCCGATGACGCCCAGGCTTTGGGGCCGAGAGGGCAAATCGAGCATTTCCGTATTCGTCACGATGTTCTGCCCGTCGATCACGACGCCAGGGATCGAGCGCGGCTCAGAGCCTGTCGCAACGATGATGGCTTTTGCCGATACCGGCTGGGCGCCTTCGGCTGTTTCTACTTCCAGCTTGCCCGGTGAGACGATACGGCCAAAGCCCGTGAGGGTCTCGACGTTGTTCTTTCGGAGCAAGAAGGCTACCCCGCCAGCGTTCTTCTTGATAATGCGGGCCTTCCGCTTGAGAAGCGCCGCCCAATCCAGCCGGATCCCCTCGACGACCACGCCGTGCACGCCCGCCTGGCGCACTTGATCCAGAAGCTCGGCGGTGTGAAGAAAGACTTTGCTCGGGATGCAGCCGACATGGAGGCAGGTGCCCCCGAAATGGGGGTCCTTTTCGATAACGAGCGTTTTCAGCCCGAGCTGGCCCGCGCGAATGGCCGCAACATAGCCGCCGGGTCCACTGCCCAGAATCGCCACATCGTAATTAATCGGGTTTGCCATGTTTGTCCTTCGAGCGTTTCGTTTTTTATTCGCACCCGTCTTTCGCGACGAAAAGACACCGTTTCGAGTATAACGTATTTAGAAACAATTATTTACAACAGCGCCCTTCGGTTCCGGCCGGAAAGTGTATCGCGGTGGAACGAGACGAGGCAAATAAATCGTTGAAATATGGCCGTATGCTTATATATTTAATTAGAGTCTCGCGGTTGGTCGCGTGTGATAAACTGACGATGTACGACTCGCCCAGTGGCATCTATTGAGTTTTACTAGGCTTATACGGATCGCTCGTCGGATCATCCCCAAGGTCAGTGTTCAAACGTTTCAAGATACAGTGAGTCGATCCGCATGAGTCGAAATGTGTGGGGCACTTTTCGGAGCGCCCCAATTTTCCCTACCCAATCAGTGTGTTGAGCTCGGATGGCCAAATCTAAAAGAAGTAAGAAAAAACCCGCTGGCACCAAAACGAAGAAGAAGAAGAAGAAGTCCCCGTCCCTGAGGAAGTTCTCCTCGAAGCCGAAGAAGAAGAAAATCGCCAAGAAGGCACCAGCCGCGTCCAAACCGAAGAGGAAAACCGCGAGCAAACCGACCGCGAAGCGGAAAACATCTCCGAGCTCGGTCAAACACGCGGCACCAGCCCGGGCGCCAGAGCCACCGACCCTCGTGCCCGTACCGCTGCCTGGCGGCGTCCGCCCTCGGCGTACCGACGAAGTCAACGAGCGCTCCGCGCATCTGGACAAGATCAAACAGCTTTTCGATTCTGCGCCCATCAGCCGCTATCTGGGCATGTCGCTGGGATATTGCGAGAACGGCGTGGCCCGCGTCCGGCTCCCTTTCCGCAAGGAATTCGAAGAAGGCCACAGGGTCATCCACGGTGGTCTCGTCGGCCTGCTCGGTGACACCGCTGGCAGCTTCGCCCTCGGCTCGGTCTCACCCGGCTCCACGGTAAAGACAGTCGAGTTCAAGCTGAGCCTTCTAACTGGAGTGCAAGGCGATTTGCTCGCGATCGGCGAAGTCGTGCGCAAAGGCCGCACCCTCGCCACCTGCCGCCTCGAAATCGTAGAAGGCAACGATCGTGTCGTAGCGGTCGGCCTCGCCACCTACGCCCTCCAGGCAATCTAGCCTAACCTCCGAGCGACTCTCGGCGCGTTCGTCTTTTTCGCCGTCTCGTTCTGAACGAGATGGCTCGCAGGCTGCTTCCTGCCTAACTCGGGAGTTGCGGGCTGGGATGGGTGGAGATTTCTTCGGCGGGAACTGCTCGCTTTTTTAAGCTTGTTCGCTTTTTGCGGTTGCACGCGATTCGGCTTCGACGAAGACACGTTTTACGCGGGGCAACGTTTGTTTTAGCTGACGGTCCAGCTCCGCTATCACCTTCTCGATCTCGTCGGCGGTAGCCGCATCCACGAACTCCACGCTCAGGTTGACGAGGATGAAGTCCGGCCCCATGTGCATCGTCAACACTTCGTTCACGTGCTGGATTTGCGGCGCGCTCTCGGCGATCCGTCGGATGCACTCCACGACCTCGGGATTCGCGCTCTCGCCAATCAAGAGACTCTTCGTCTCGGCCGCAAGCCAAACCGCGGTCCCCGCAAGGATGAGCCCAATGACGATCGAGGCCCCGCCGTCGAAATAGAGGATGCCCGTGAGTTGGTTCAAGAGCACGCCCAAGAAAGCGACGGTGAGACCCGCCATCGCCGCGGTGTCCTCGAACAGCACGACGAACAGCGTGGGGTCTTTCCCTTCGTGGACCGCGCGGATGTAGCCTCGACGGCCCTTGTGCACTTTGAATGCCTTCCACGCGTAGAACCATGCGCCACCTTCGATGAGCATCGCTAGACCGAGGACGATGTAGTTGACGTAGGGGCTTTCGATGGGCTGTGGGTGGCGGAGGTGCAAGATACCTTCATAGATGGAGAAGCCGGCGCCAACGGCGAAGATCAGAATCGCTACGATGAAGCTCCAGAAGTAGAGCTCCTTGCCATGACCGAACGGGAACTCCCGGTCCGCGGGACGCTGCGCCCGCTTCATTCCGTGGAGCAGAAGCACTTGATTGCCGGTATCCACGAGCGAGTGGATACCCTCGGACAGCATCGCCGAGCTTCCCGTTACCGTCACCGCGACGAACTTCGTGATCGCGATCAGCATGTTGCCGACGAGCGCGGCGTAAATGACTTTCTTGGACGATGTAGCCATATCACAGGGGCGCGTTTGGACCGACGAATCTCCACATATCGTCGAAGAGCGCTTTTTTGTTGGCCGTCAATCGGTGGTTCCCACCAGCGATCTCGGTGAGCTCCACGCCCTCGACCCGCTCGGCGAAAGAACGCGACAACTGGCACGGGACGACGGCGTCGTCCGAGCCGTGAAGGATCAAGCTCGGCGTCTTCAGCTTGCGGGCTAGGCTTATCATCGGATAGCGCGACTCGTCTTCCACGAGACCATACCCTAATTCGAGAACGGCATAGCCGATATCCAAGTGACTCTTTCCCTCGCGTCGCCACTTCTGGGCCCTCACACGCCCGATCGACAGCAGGAGGCGGCCCGCCATCTCGAAAGCCGGGGCGATGACGAGGTTGCGGGTGACGATTCCCGGCTTCTGCGCAGAGAACCAAAGCGCGGTGAGGCCGCCCATCGACGAGCCGATCAAATGTACCGCCGCGAACGGACCGTGTTGCTCTTCGACATGGTGCAGTCCACGTTCGAGATCCCGGAGGTTGCGCGACAAGGAGAGCTCGAGCATTTCTCCCTCCGAGTCCCCATGACCCGTCATGTCGAGGCTCGCGAAAGCTTCTCCTCGACGCGCGATCTGTCGCGCGAAATAGACCGCCTTCTCTCCGCGGCGGTGCGAGCTCAACCCGTGCAGAAAGACCCACAAGCGTGAGTTCTTGCGCGCCGCCGGTATGAAATCGAGCGCGAGTCTCGACTCACCTTCTGCGCTCGGCTCGACCCACTGGGGGGAGCTCTCACTCATTTCCTGACGACCGAGGCAGGGATACTTTCCGCTACCCGGCGCCGGCTACCGGAGCGTTTTTCAGTGGGGTGGCGGGAAATCCCAACCGACAGCGCCTCCGATATAGCGTCGCGCGAGCGTGCTGACAACTTCAAACTAGCACCTGGATAAGTCTAGCGTCGGAAGCGCTCAGCTGTCCACGAGAGCTCGGGCCTTCTTGAACACGCGGTGGAACATCGAGCGCGTGAGCCTGCCGGTGAACGTGTTCTGCTGGCTCGGATGGTAGCTTCCGAGAAGACGCAACCCGCCGGATAACGCGGCATCCGAGTCGTGCGTAAACTTGGGCTTCGGTTTCGGGAGCTCGCGCCCCGAATCACGCCACGCCGCGAGAAAGCCGTCGAATCCTATTCGGCCGAGCGCGAGCACAACTCTCAAATCCGTCATCACTTCGAGCTCGCGCAAAAGAAACGGGCGGCAACGAAGGATCTCCTCGCGCATTGGCTTGTTGTCGGGCGGCGCGCAGCGGGCGATCGCGGTGATGTAGGCGGTGTCGAGGCGAAGCCCGTCATCGCGCCCTCTCGATACCGCCTGGTTCGCGAATCCGTAGCGATAGAGGGCGCCGAACAACCAATCACCGCTGCGGTCCCCGGTGAACATCCGCCCGGTGCGATTCGCCCCATGGGCTGCGGGTGCGAGTCCCACGATGAGAAGGCGCGCGTTCCGATCGCCATAAGACGGCACCGCTCTTCCCCAGTACTCTTCATTGGCGAAGCGTTTAATCTTTACCGAGGCAACCCGTTCGCGGTGCGCGACAAGGCGGGGGCACTTCCGACACTGAGCCACATCGCGCTCGATGCGAGTGAGCTTCTCTGGCGCGTCGGGCATGGCTGGAGGGACGAAGCATAACAAAGAAAGAGCTACGCGGGTCACGCATCGACGGAGGCTATCGTTCGGCGGTTGCGGAAACAGCCTGCGAGCCGCTTGGGTTTTCGCCCGCGCCTGGTCTTGCCTTGCGTTTTACGACAGGACAAACTAGCCTGATAGATACTCCCCTAGATGGTGCAAATCGCTCACGACATGCTCGATTGAGATCGTGAGGAGGGTGTTTTGGAGCTCGTCGGACAACAGATAGGCGCTTACCGAGTACTGTCTCTCCTTGATCGAGGAGACACGGCCGAGGTCTATAAAGCCTTCCATCCGGCTTTGAAGCGTGAGGGCGCCGTCAAGGTGATCCTTCGTGAGGTCGTAAGCGACGAAGACTGGGTGCGGCGATTCAGGCAGGAGGCCGAGCTCCTCGGTCGTCTCGACCATCCGCACATTCTTCCCGTTTACGATGCTGGCGAGCACGAGGGTCGGCCCTATCTCGTCATGAAGTACATGTCCGATGGCGCAACCTTGCGAGACCAGCTTTCGGGACAGCCGTGGCCGCTGAATCGTGTGGTGAAAGTGATCTGCCAGGTAGCCGAGGCGCTCGACGCCGCACATCGTAGCAACGTCGTTCATCGTGACATCAAGCCCTCCAACATTCTCGTGACGTCCGACCTGATCTTCGACTTCGGCATCGCCAAGCCGTTTCGAGGTGAGGAGCACACCACGGATTCCGTCCTCATCGTAGGAACGCCGGAGTTCATGTCGCCCGAGCAGTGCAAGGGTGACAGAATCGATCATCGCTCGGATATCTACTCTCTCGGTGTGCTGACTTACCAGATGCTCACCGGCCGCGTGCCGTTCTCCGCAGAAACGGCGATAGGCGTCCTCACGAAACATCTCACCGAGCCGCTTCCTATCTCGCCGCGCGGCGTTGCCCTGCCGCCCATCGTCAACGCGGTGCTGCGCAAGTCGATGGCTCGTGACGCCAGGGATCGGTTCGAATCCGCTGGCGAACTCGGCGACGCCCTGAGACAGTCGGCCGACCAGCCTGCGACCGTAACGGTTCGCATTGCCGAGATCCGGCGCGCGGTGCCGACGTTGAAACTTCCCGCCTGGGTGCGTCAGCTCAGGCGTCGTCCTGTGCGTCTCGGCGCCGCGGCGGTGTTTCTCGCCGCTCTTCTCGGCGCGATGTATCAGCTATGGCCCGCGACGTCCGAAGTCGGAACGGCCCGGACGACGACGACGCAAAACACCCGTCCTGTCGTGCTTGCCGATACGCCCCGCCGCCGGCGACGCTCGGCATCCTTCACATCGCGTCTGACGCGCCCGGCAAGGTCTATCTAGACGGTGCACCGATTGGCGCCGCACCCGGCGTGTTCGAGCGCGCGGAGCCGGGAGCGCGGCGGGGCACCGTGGATGCGGGGGATGGCCGCCTGAGCGAAAAACCCGTCATCGTCGTCGCGGGCTCGACGCATCACGTTCGCTTCAGATTCGAACAGGTGCCGCGAGACCTGACGGGGGGGTTGACGCGCGACGATCAAAGCGACGTGCCGCCGGCCCGGCCTCACCTCCGCGAATGGTCGGGGTTTCTTACGGACGCCGATTGCGGCGCCACCGGAGGCAAACAGGGCGCTTTGCACCTTCGATGTGCCGAACGTTGTATCCGCGCGGGACAGCCGCCGATGTTGTACACACGGGGGAAGCTCTATCGCCTCGACGGCTACCAGCACCTCTTCAAAGGCTGGTTGGAAGCCGATACGATCCACGTCTTTCATGGCGAGTAGAAGACCGACCTTCTAACGGTCCGCCGAAGCAAAGGCAAGGAATCGCGAGCCCGCGACCCCTGCCCTTCCTCCGGCGCACCGGACGGCGGCCAAAACGCGTATCTCCCGAACGGCACAAACGCGCTCTTCCCGCGCCGCCATCACGCTGCGCTTCCATCGACGTTCACAAGCTGTTGCAACAGCGGTGCCAGCGTGCGCGCTCACGGGAAAGTGCATTAACCCTTCTGATGACAAGCATTTACCTTGGCAACGCGAATCGGCCGTGGTGTAGCCCGCGCGGCACACTTCGAAGCGCGCGTAGCGGACCCGGCTACGAATCCGTGGCGTCGCTCTCTTTTCTCGCACGGAGATTCTTGTGGATGATCGTGCGGTGCATGCCGAACTCCTTCGCGGCACGGCTGATATTGCCATCCGTTTGCTCGAGCGCATAGTCGACGAAACGGTCTTCGAGCTCCTGAGCGTAGATTGCGGATAGCTCATTGAGCTCGTTCCGTCGTTTTTTGAGCTGCGAGTAATCCCTTGGAATCTCGGCCATGAGGCGGCGCAGTGGGTCTTTCGCGAGCTTGAGGACTTGCTTGCGCGCTCCACTGAGCTCCGGCGGCAGGCTGTCGAGAGTGATGGACCGGCCTCGATTCTCGACCACGAGCCGATGCACCACGTTCTCGAGCTGCCGAATATTGCCCCGCCACTCGTATTCTCGGAGGCAGTCATAGACTTCGGGCTCGATGATCGGAGGCTCCTTCAATCCGAGCTCGCTCGAAAATCCACGCGCGAAATGATCGGCGAGCTGAGGGATGTCTTCTTTGCGCTCCCTCAATCCGGGAAGCTCGATCGGAAATACCCACAGTCGGTAATAGAGATCCTCTCGGAACTCACCTTGTTGCACCAACTCTCGCAAATCGCGATTCGTCGCCGCAACGACACGCACGTCGACCTCGATGGTGCGCTTGCCTCCTAGACGCTCGAAGGAATGCTCTTGAAGAAAGCGAAGAAACTTGACCTGGAGCTTCTTCGAGAGCTCTCCGATCTCGTCGAGAAACAGCGTGCCTCCATGCGCCATTTCGCAGCGGCCCATGCGACGCACCGCACCGGTAAAGGCTCCCGGCTCGGTTCCAAACAGCTCACCCTCGAGCAATTCCTCGGGAAGGGCCGCGCAGTTCACGACCACGAGCGGTTTGTCCGCGCGATCGCTCGCTTTGTGCACCGCTCGCGCGACGAGCTCTTTACCCGTTCCGCTCTCGCCTTCGATGAGCACTGCCGCCTGGGTCGGCCCGACTTGCTCGATCCTTTCGATAACCTCGAGCATCCGTGGCGACGAGCCGATGAGCCCGTAGAAATAGTCTTTGCCTTTGAGCTCGCGGTAGAGCCGCTTGCGCGTCTCGATCTCCTCGTCGAGCCTGAGCGACGCGTTCAAGAAAACAGCAATGAGACGTCCGAGAGCGCGGAGAAGCTCCAAATCCTGCTCGCCAAACGCCCCGCTCGCGCGTTGGTTCTCCAGATAGATAGCGCCCGCGAGAAAATCTTTGAAGCGAAGCGGGATCGCGAGAACGGAGCGCAGCTCCAGCATTTGGGCGCTTTCTTCGTTCGCGAGAAGCTCGTCGAATCGCGCGTCATAGACGAGCACAGAATCATTCCCCGACGCGATCTCCCTGAGAATCGTGCGGCTTACGCGCGGGTCGTGCTCGATGCTGTCTCCTCGATCGTTTCTAGCCGCCATAACGCGCGCTTCGGTCTCGGATGTTTGGAACAACAGGAGCGCGCCCGTTCCCGCGCCCACCTCTGCAATGACCTCGTCGAGCACTTTCTCGCAAAACGATCGAACCGAGCGCTCGACGAAAAAATGGGTAGCGCTGCGCGTCGCGAGATCAACGAAGGGCGAATGTAGAACACCATCTCGCGTTTGTTTGAGCTCGTCTTCGACGGAGGTAAGCACGGTCTCGATCGCCCCCAGGGTTTCGGGCGAGATCGTGATGGGGTCGTTCGGCTTCCCCGCCGACTGGACGTGAACGCGATCCAGAAACTCTCTCAACTCGCCGAGGAGGGTCTGATAGGTTGGCTTGCTGCGCGAACCCCTGTCTTCGCTCTCTGACACGTCGAATCCCTGTAGGCCTCCTGTTCCGACCACAACGGCAAGGCACGGTTTTCTCGACCGGCAACGACATCACTCTACCGCATCCGGGCTTTTGGAGTTAAGAAGATTCGAGCGCGATGACGTTCGTGCATGGCGGAGAGACCGATGACAGTCCACGAACACACGAAAGCAGTATTGGCACTGGTCGAGATGCGACATCAGCGATTCACGGTCGTTCGCATCACCAAGATCATCCCAACCATCGGAACCATCAATGAGCCGGGCGAGCGCCTCCGCGTCAGGGCAGCGCATCGGTTGGAGATTTGCGCTCTGACGTTTCACGCTGGCTCGCGTGGCTTTACGTGCAGTGCCGTAATTTTCTTCATCGAGACCTTCCGGACTATAGGCAGTATAGATATCGTCTCGGTTAGACGGACAACCGCGCGCGATTCGACAGGTCTGGAAAAATGACCTCCAAATCCATCGCCAGCTCAGCGCGACCGATCAAGGACTCGAGTGTCTCCCAACGGACCCCCGCCTCCTCCAGGCGGCAACGGATCCGCTTCAGCAACCTGGTTATGCGGGCGTAGATAGCCTTCGGTTTGAGGTTCACCATGGTCGCGATTTCCGGGACGCTCAGCCCTTCATCGAAACGCATCTTGAGGAGCAATCGGTCCTCTGACGACAGATCGCTGGTTGCGTCTTTGAGTTGCGACTGAAGCTCACCGAGGAGGCCCGCGGCCTCGTGGCTATCGAAATCGTCCACGTAGCGCGCGGTTCCCAAACGGGCCAGCACTTCGTCATCCACGCAAAAGAATCGCTCGCGACGGGGAAGCTTTCCCGCGAGATCCCACAGCTCTTCTTCCGTACGATCGCACGCAGTGCTCGTCAATAGAATTTGCCGCGCTTTGTGGAACTCGAAACCGTCCCGAGACAAGAGGGTCTCGAGCCTCATCGCGACCCTCCCGAGCTTCTGCGCCACCCTCGAGGGGCGCCATTTCCCCCACTTTTGCGTGCGGTAGTCGAGAAAGAGACGTTGCAGAACGACCGTTACATAAGTGTTGAACTGGCTCTCGCCCCGGAACTTCCTGATCCGGGCATAATCGTTCTCCACGAGCTTGAGCATCGCGAACGACGCAAAATCCTCCCGATCCTCGGACGTCAGGCGATGCCGCCGCGCGATATAGCCAAGAATTTCTCCGACACACAAGTAGTGTGTTTCGAATAGTGCACGACCGCCGACGCCTGTATTCCCCCCCATATCAACGCCTCCCAACCCCAAGAAATGGCCTTCTACTGGAGTCAACGCTGAGGAAGCTGAAACCGAACAGCTAGGAGCTTTTTTTGGAGAAGGACGGCACGGTCGAGGCCGAACGAAGTTAAAGCTAGACAGCTCTATCGTTTAAAGCAATCTCTGATAGAGAGCCTCGTATTGCGGGATGATTTTCTGGCGATCGAACTCGGAGGCGGCTCGCTCGCGAGAAGCCTCGGCGAAACGTGCGTGTTTGGCGTCGTCCGAGAGCAGCTCGATGGCGGCATCGGCCATCGCGCGGACTTCGCCCACCGGGAGCAGATAGCCCGTTTCCCCGTGAAGGACCACTTCGGGAAGCCCTCCCACGCGAGCGCCCACGACGGGCACATTGCAGTTCATCGCCTCGAGCGCCACGAGGCCAAAGCTCTCCTGCTCGCTCGGAAGAAGAAAGAGGTCCGCCGCGGTCAGAAGCGTCTCCAAGTATTGTTGCTCGCCGAGAAAGTGAACGTGCTCGGCGAGGCCGAGCTCTTTGACGAGCTGCCGAACGAAGAGCCGCTCCGGCCCTTCGCCCACGAGCATGAGCTTGGCCGGGAGCTCGCGGCAGACGAGCTCGAAGACACGAACAACGTCGCTGACGCGCTTCACGGGACGGAAGTTCGAAGCGTGCATCAAGATCTTCTCGTTATTCGGCGCCCAACGTTCGCGACCGCAATCCGGCCCATTATTCCCGCGAGTTGTATCGATGAAGTTGTAAATGACGTCGATGGATCGTTCGAGAGAAAACTCCTCGATCGTCCGCTTCTTGAGATATTGCGAGACGGCCGTCACCGCATCGGAGACTTGCATCGCGAAACGCGTGACACGATGAAACGACTCGTCCGCGCCGACGAGGGTGATGTCCGTCCCGTGGAGGGTCGTCACGATCTTGGGCGCCCCCTCACCAATGATCTCTCTCGCGAGGAAAGCACTCACTGCGTGCGGTACGGCGTAATGCGCGTGGATGATGTCGAGCTGCTCGTCCGAAGCGACCTCGGCCAGCTTCGTCGCGAGGCCGAGCGTGTAAGGAGGGTATTTAAAAAGTGGATAGCTCGCGACCTCGACCTCGTGGACAATCACGTTCGGGTTGAAAGCCCGCAGCCGAAAGGGCACGGAGTAGCTGACGATATGAACGGTGTGGCCCTGCTCGGCGAGGCCGAGCGCGAGCTCCGAGGCGACAACGCCGCTTCCGCCTTGTGAGGGATAGCAAACAATAGCAATTCGCATCATGTAATCCGTGTGAAAGGCCGATCGAAAAACGCGACCGGATCGGCGACCTTCATGGCTTCACGTAAGTAGAAACCTTCGCCGAAATCGGTGTCGATGAGCGCGCCGTGATAGCGATCGAGCGCTTCGATACGATCGAGAAAGCTCGGGTTGCTGATATAGGTCGCCGGGCCCGCTTCGTCCTCGTTGTAAAGCTGCGAGGCATAGGCCCGTACGGCGCGCATCTTGTCCTCGTGATACGGCGTGATGTCCACAATGAAAGAAGGCGCTATCTTGTGAGGCACGAGGTAGTAAATCACACAATTCGGGCGGTGCGGCTCTCCCTCCGCCTCGAGCTTCTGAAGACCCGCAAGGTAGGCCCCCTCGGCGACCAGAGGACCGGACGCCGTATGATCCGGATGATTGTTCTCGGGGTAGTTCGTAAATACGAGCTTGGGTCGATGTTCCCGAATCGCCTCTGCGACGGCGCGCTTCGTTTCGTCGTTCACGGCGAGGCGGCCGTCTCCAAGATCGAGCGGTCGCCGTAGCGAGACGTTGAGAATCTCCCCGGCCTGGCGCGCTTCCTCAGCCCGAAGCTCGGGAGTCCCCCGCGTACCCATCTCTCCAGACGTCAGATCGATGATCCCCGTCCGATAACCAAGCGCCGCCAACTTGAGCATGGTCCCCCCCATACAAAGCTCGACATCATCGGGATGCGGCCCAAAAGCTAGAATGTCTAGAGGCATGCCCGCAGTTTACTTCAGGATTCAGGGTTTCTGAGGCCGCATTCCGCGACGAGGTTAGCGCAAGATGTTCGCGCCGTCTTCGCGGGCGCGGATGCCGAGACGCTGACGTCGTGGACGTAGAAGATCTGCCGCTCGCCTAATTACCGGGAGGTGCGCGTCGTGAGAAGATCGTGCCAAACTGGAGAGGACGACGATGTGAGGGTGTAGACCTTCTCAGAGTTGGTTTGCGTCGCTGAGCTTACTTCGCGCCTCCGCAACACGCTGCCGGTCGAGGTCGCCATCCTTCCAGTAGTCGTGGAAGCGGCGGTAGTACTCGCGCGCCGTGTTTTTCTCACCGCGTGCCTCGTGAATCCGGCCCAGGAAGTAGAAGCTGCGGACATAGGGAATCGGCCACCAGATGTGCTCGTTCTCGCTCGTGGCGACGCGCTCGAACCAAACGGCCGCGTTCTCATCGTCAGAAGCCTCGAGGTAAGCCGAGGCGAGAGAGAACCAGATCGGAACGTGCTGGGGTGCGCTCGTGCCGCCGCGGAAAAACCCTCGCGGCAGGAGCATGGCTCGAGCCTGCTCGAGCTCGACCACCGCGGTCTTCGCATCGCCGCGTGTCCGCGCCAGCTCGCCGAGGAGGTGGTGATGCCTCCTCGTCTCTTTTTCGGTCGGAATGAACTCGGTGCGATGTCTCAACTTCGTCGCCGTGTGAAGCGCCGCTTCCATGCGGCCTAAATCGGCCTGAGCTTCGGCCTCAGAGAATAGACCTCCCCACTCGGGATAGTGGCCCTCGCCTTCGCGCTGGACGATCCGAGCCAACTCGAGCGCACGCTCCGGCTGGTGTTGGTGTCCCGCCTCGCATCGACATAGCCGGTCCAACTGGAATCATGACCGTCCCGGCATCCGGCGGGAGCCACCGGCCTCTTACGACTCTCATCGACGACGAGATCGACCACAACTTCCCTACCGAAGTGTTGCCTGACGGTGAGCATCTCTTGTTTGGCATCCTCAACCCTGACGTCGTTGGATGCGACGGCGCGCAAGTGGTCGCGCTGTCACTCTTGACGGGGGAGCGAAAAGTGCTTCTGGAGGGCGGCGCCCAGGCGAGATACCTATCGAGTGGCCACCTCGTATACGCCCGCGCTGGAGCTTTGTTGGCCGTGGGGTTCGATCTCGAGCGTTTGGAAGTCATTGGCGAGCCAACCGTCGTCGTGGATGGCGTGAGACATCAAGTCGGTGCTTAGTTCCACGTAACGCGAGACGGCACGCTGGCATACATTGGATCGTCTGCCGATGGTGAACGCTCTCGACGGTTGGTATGGGTGGATCGGTTGGGCCGTGAACAACCGCTCGCTTTGGAGCCCAGATTCTATGTCCATCCCAGAATCTCGCCCGACGGTACGCGGGTGGTGACCTCGGTCGCGGACCAAGACCAGAATATCGACGTGTGCGTGTATGACCTGGAGCGAGCGACGCTCGTCCGAAGGCTCACCACGTTCTTGGGGCACGACTGGTCCCCATCGTGGAGGCCGATGGATCTCGCGTCTTCTATGTGTCCGACGTCGAGGGCGGCATCCTATCCTGGCGCACTGTCGATGGCACCGATGAGGGGCGCGTCGTCGAGGCGTGGCGTGCACCTCAATCATGGTCGCCCGACGGTAAGTTGTTGACTTACATCGAAACAAACTCCGACACTGGGCGTGACATCGGAGTGCTGTTCGTCGGGGACAATACGTTCCGTGAACTGTTCGCTACTGAGTTCACCGAGGATGGTCTGGCGGTGTCCCCCAATGGGCGTTTCATCGCGTTCTCACGACAGAATCGGATCGCGGCGAGGTTTACGTCAGCCCGTTTCCGAATGTGGCGGAGAACCGCTGGCAAATCTCGCGTGACGGAGGTCTCTTTCCCGCGTGGTCACCCGACGGCAAAGAGCTCTTCTTCTTGAACGAAGGTGCGATGATGGTGGCGCGCATCGACGAGGAACCGAGTTTTACATGGGACACACCACGAGTTCTGTTCGAAGGGGACTACGTCTTCCAGGATACTTTCGGCCGACCGTACGACGTCGCACCGGACGGCCAGCGGTTCTTGATGATGAAGCGGTTGGACTCCGCCCCGAGACGAAATATCCACATCGTCCTCAATTGGGATGAGGAGCTCGAACGCTTAGTTCCCACGAACGACTAGCATCGTTTCATCCGGCACCCCACTCGGTGAGGCGCAGCGGACCCAACCGGGCGCGATCCGCGTCGCCATTTTTTCACGAAAACCGTGAAAAAAAGGGAATCCGACGCCTTTCCATTTCGGGGCTCTGTCTGACACAATGCTCCTGGGAAACATGGCTAATTCCACTCCGAGTCGGGTCGACCTCACAAACAAGGTTCCCGTCCGCATTCGCTCGGTCTTCAACGCTGACAAGGGCACACTGCTGAACCTATCCTCGACTGGCGCCTACATCGCAACACCCATGTTTCTACTGCCCCAAGCTCAAATCAAACTCCAGATCGTGCTGCGCGAGGAGAAGCGTTGGGTCGAGGCCGAGGCCGTCGTCGTCTGGGAGAATCGTGGAACCGTGGAACGGCGCGACAACCTACCGCCGGGCTACGGGTTGCGCTTCCTGGACTTGCCGGCGGAGACGCAATCCGTCTTCCGGACGCTGCTCACAAGCGATGCTCCAGCGCCGGCTCCCGCACCGGCGGCTCCGGAAGCCGAGGCCGCTTCCGCCCTCCACTCGGAGCCCGATGGCCCTCCCTATCGGCTACGCGCCGATGTCGTGGAAGCACGCACGCCAGAAAAGCAAGCCGGTATTTTCGTGCTCTCCTACGACCGCACCCAGGAAGCCCGCGTCGGGAGGGCGGACGAAGATTTGCGGTCTACCATCGCTTCGTTCGAAGGCGAGTACGGTTACTTCTACTGCGAGACGATCGAGAATCTCGAAGAGCGTTACGCCCGAGAGTGCGAGCTGTTCCATCGCCTCGGTGGTGATCACTTGAAGCTCGATAACGCGGAGCACCCGACCGCGCCGGAGGGCTCAGACCTCAAGTGTCCCGTCTGCGTCTCCGAAGCAGCGACCTGACAAACAGCGCACTGACATGCCGCCTATTTCTGCGAGCGGCCGAAATGGAAGGCCTCATTCCTCTGTCATGACCGCCATCCCGCTCGCGACTTGAGTGGCGCCTTCGACATCATCAACGCCGAGAACAACATCGCCGCGGACAGTGACGTAACCGCTATCGATATTGATCCCCGCCTCCGACATCACGAGCGCCACGTCGCCCAACGTGCCCGGCTGGTCCAGAATGTTCACCACAACAACTTCGCGCTTGCTGTAGGGAATACCGGACTCCTCGAGAGCGGCAGCCGCCGCTTTGGTATCGCTCGCTACAAAATGCACGACGGTTACCCCGCGGCCGCTCCGGGCTTCGATCGCGTCGAAGTTGATGTCGGCGTCACCGATCACGGAACCTAGCCAGGCAAGCGAGCCCGGTTTGTCTTCGAGACTGACCTGAAACTCAATAGGCATGCCCTTGTCCCTCCGATCCTCACAGCGTTGTGTCACATTAACATCGAAACGATGACAAGGGCAGTGCCAACTCCCGAGCTCGCGTTAGCGGCCGCACGTGCCAATGAGGAATACTACGCGGTACGCGGAGGGGCGCTTCGCGCACGAGCGCAGCAGGAGAGGTATGAGCAAGAAGATATTTCTGGCAGGACTCGTGATTCTGACGGTCGTCTCCGTATGGGCACAGACAGGTCGTCGACAATTCACGCCCGAGCAACGGGCCGCGTTCGCTGCCCGGCGCGCAGAAGAGATGAAGGCGCCTCGACCCATCGATGCTCTCGACAGCGTCTGGATGGAAGAGCTCACGTGGATGGAGATCCGGGACGAGATCCGTGACGGAAAGACCACGGCACTCATTCTTACGGGCGGCGTCGAGTCGAACGGGCCCCACCTCGCGACGGGCAAGCACAACTACGCGCTGAAGATCGTCGGCGAGCCCATTGCGCGCCGACTCGGAAACGCTCTGATCGCACCGATCGTCAGCCTCGAGCCCGGGCGTCCCGAGGGCGATTTCGTGGCACCGGGAAGCGTGGTCCTTTCGCGTGAGACCTACAAGGCGGTGCTAAACGACATGGCACTCAGCCTCAAGACGATGGGATTCAAAAACGTCGTTTTCCTGGGAGATAGCGGTGGAAATCAAAGACCGATGAAGGAAGTGGCCGAGTCGCTCAACGAGAAACTCGAGGGAGAGCCGGCGCGGTTCCACTACGTTGCCGAATATTACGACTACCCCTCGGTCCGCCGCTTCGTTCAGGAGAACGGCGTTGCCGAACAGATGGAGTATGACGCAAGCTCGGGCTCCGACGGCATCCACGAGGAGTACAGCATCGACGCCATCATGATGCTCTACGACCCAGAAACCGTACGGCTCGAGCAGCGGATCAAGGCGGACCGCGCGACGATCAACGGGGTGAGCTTGCTGCCGCTAGAGAAGACTCTCGAGATGGGCCGCAAGATTGTCGAGCTGCGAACGGAGGCTACGGTCCAAGCTATCGAAAAGGCGATCGGCGGCGCCGACAACTGACGCGCCTACACATTTGAGAGTGTCCCCTGGTTGCCCGCTACCCACCGTTGTCGTAACATCGTCGCCCTGAGATGTCATACCTTCCGCCTGGCCCTGGCCCCGGACGCCCCCCGGGGAGCCGCGACGCGATCCCGAGGAGCTTCCGAGCGAGCATCAAACGGATCTTCGAGTAGCTCGGCGGGTTGCTTTTCATCGGCCTAGTTTGCCAGACATGGCTAACAGGATGCCATTCGTCCTCGGCGGACTCCTCCGACACTACTATCGGGAAGCCGCATGAGTTTCTTGACCCTACGGGCGTGAACGAGCAGCCGCGCCGGAAGTTCGCTCTTCGTTTTGCTAGCGCGCACCTCCCCTTGCGATTCCACGTCGCAAGCGGTTGTGGTCGTCCTTTCTGAGGTCATGCGTCTTGCCAACCCTCCCGCGCGGCGTCGAGGCTGTTCGATGAAACGTGTAGCGCAAGCCGACTCTGGCCGACCGTCCCGGACCGGGAAAGCCGATCAGTGACTCGTACTGACGGTCGCTCAAGTTGTCGATGCGCCCGCGAACTTCCCACCGGTCGGAAAAGCGCCAGGATCCGGCAAGGCCGACGACACCGTATCCGGCGACGCGCTCGCGCTCCGGGACCGTGAGTTGTCGGTCGAGCGTCTCGGAAACCGCGCGGGCATCGAACCATAAAGTGAGGTCGCTCCTCGGCTGCCACCGCATGCGACCGCTAGCCAGCCACCGAGGCCGGTGAAGGAGCGGCATCGATGTCGTCAAGTCCTCGACCTCGTTCCAGGTTACCTGCGCCTGGAAATCGACGCTCGAGGTGCCCTTCCACGTGAGAGCCAGCTCTACGCCGCGAGACCTTACGCTCGATCGATTGATGTGCTGGAAGCTCTCGAAGTCGAAGTCGACCAAGTCTCGATAACGGTTATAGAAGAAGTTGGCTCCGACTCGGAGACCGCGAGCGAGCGCTTGCTCGATACCAACATCTTGGCCCCAGGTGGTCTCCGGCTTCAAGTCCGGATTTCCTCCCAGGGCAGCGGGACTGGCGAGGGCGAAGAAGCTCGGCAGCTTGAAGGCTCGGGCTGCCGAGCCACGGAGCACGGTGGCGCCCTCGTTAAAGCGGTAAGCCATTCCCAAGCGGGGGCTCCCCTGAGCACCGGTGGTTTCGGAAAAATCAAATCGCACGCCTGCATCTACGACCAGTTTGCCGGGCTCCGCGATCAGCTCGGCGAACGCACCCGGTGTCGTGCGGCTCGAGACGTAGTCGCCGGAAACGTCGCCGCCAAAAAATAGAGGTAGCTGGAGCACGCTCTCGTTACGTGCGTTCTCGTGATCCAGGTCGGCGCCGGCGTTAAGGTGCAGGCGCTGGCTTGTTAGCAGTTCCGTTGCCCATTCCACACGGGTTCGCGTGTACCGCGTCTTTTCCACCGAGGGAGGCACGAGAAATCCGACGCCGGGGCTGGCGCGGTCGAGGTCGTGTTGGTATACGTTGGCGGTCAGCCTGTGGCGCCGGCGGGCGGGCTCACCGAGCTGGAGCTCGGCACGGACACTCAGCTCGTTGTGCTCCGATCGCCGCACCTCGCCGGAGCCGAAGAGCGGCCCGCCCGAGGCTTCCGGGTAATCGTCGCTCTCCCAGCGCGCCAATCGCGTGCCCAGGCGCAGCCGGGCGTGTTCGCCCAGCTTCAGACCTAGGTTCCCCAGAACGTGCAGTTGCTGGAACCGATCCTCAGCCACCCGGCCCGCCTCTTCTTCCCATTGCACCGCGGCAAAATAGTCGCCGCCGGTGAAGCCGTCTGAAAACGATCCCGCGGTCCGAAAGGCAGACGCGTTTCCCGCTTCTATCTCAGCGCGAACCTCGGCTTCGTCACGCTCACTCCGTTCCGTTACGAGATTGATCACGCCGGCCAGAGCTGCGGAGCCGTGGTAGAAGGACATCGGACCACGGGCAATCTCGATTCGCTCGATGCCGATTAGGGGTAGGCTCTCGAGGTTGACGGCTCCACCGAGCGGGTCGGTGCTGTCGTTGAGCGGCACCCCGTCCAGGAGCACGAGCGTAAAATTCGGGTCTCCCCCCCTTATCTGTGCGGTCGTTAAGCCACCGCGAGAGCCGCTCGGGAGAACGAACAGGGCGGGCGCATAGGGGAGCAGCTCACCTACGGTCCGTGCGCCGGAGTCATCGATCGTTTCGCGATCGATGACGGTGACCAACTGGGGGGTCGAGGAGGGCGAGCGCGCCGACACGGTTATCGTAACGTCGAGTGTCGGCAGCTCGGGCTCGCGCTCTTCTTGGCTGGAGCGCGCATCGGGATCGTCTCCCGTTCGTTCCGGTTCCTGAACTGACGCCGTGACGGGAACGGCGAGGGCACTCAGGCAGAACAGGACCAGCGTGGGCTTTCCCATGCCATCCAATTGTACTGCTACGGTTGGGGTCGCCGTACCAGCCACGCTTGAACAGAGAGCACGGTCATCCAAGCGGCGACAATGAGGAGGCCGGTCGCCTCGCGCGCCGCCTCGATCGTCGACGACTCCATCTCCCACGATTGGAACATCTCCGAGAAGGCCACCCTACCGACCACGCCGCGCCCGACGGCGAGAGCCATGACCAGCGCGACCAGGCCCACGAAAACCGCCGGCAGCAGCGGCGCGGATCCGCGGGCGACGACCCATGCCGACAGGACACCGGCCACGCCGTAGATCATCATCCATCGGCCGGGATCGGGATCGTTGACCTGCACCGCGACAGCGAGGGCGAAGAGCATTGTTATCGCAGCGCTGATGATTGGGAACACCATGGTGCGCATGCTCGTTTTAGTCATCCGGCTCCGGTAAGGGCACCTGTTCGGTACCTTGAAGGTAGGCCAGGAGGTCTCGTACCTGCTCCTCTTCGAGATAGGTGAGCAGCCCTTCGGGCATCGCCGAGCTTCTCAACAGCCTCCGCTCCGCTATTTCCTCGAGCGATAGGACGTGAGTCTCGGTCCCCGTCTTGATATGCAGTGACTTTTCGTCCTCAGCGACCACGACGCCAGAAATCGTCCGTTGGTCCGTCGTCTTCACCACGATAGTCCGGTAGGGTTCTCCCACTGTCGAGCTCGGATCGACCACGTGGAACAGCACGTAATCCAGGTTGCCCCTGTCAATCCCTGTGAGGTCGGGGCCCTGGTCGCCACCCGCGCCAAAAAGTGTGTGGCACTGCTGACAAACCCTCGAGAAAACCAGCCGACCCTGGGACCTGCCTGCTGCACCCTCGGGCGCAGACTCGATCATCTGCTTGTACCGAGCGATTTCGGCCGCCTTGCTGCTGCCGGACGTGCTTGGAAACGCCTCCATCAACGAAGGAATCCGGCGGTCGTCGAGGAGTCGGAGTTGTTGGATGGTCTCCGCAGTGAGATCGTCCTTCGGGACTCGCCCTGCGCGCACGGCTTCCAGAAGGGCGAGCGCATGCTCGGCCCTCGTCACGAGCACGCCGAGGGCGCTGCGCCTCTCCTCTGGCATGAGGGATGCATAGGCGCTCAAGAGAATCTCCGGGGTTTGCGCCCCACCGCGCACACCCAGTCCCTGGATGGCTTCTGCGCGGACTGCCTTATCTCCAACCAACTCGTGCAGCAGCGGGAGGTCCATCACCCCTGCTTGAACGAGCTTGCGGATCGCTTCTCGCCGCAGTTTCGCATCGGCTTCACGGTTCTTGGCGAGCGTGGTCATGGTAGCCACTGCTTCGTCGTCTCCGAATCGCAGCGCCAGCTCCAGCGCCAGTTCTCGCGTGCGTTCATCTCCTTCTCGCATCAGCATGGGATAGACGTCTGACCACGCTTCAACCTCGACCGGCGCACCCGGGTTGCGAATTCCGGCTAGCCCTTCCTTCATGCCCTCGAGTAGATCACGTCTGAGGGCTGCACTACCGGCCTCACGTAACGTTTCCACGAGGAGATCGATGCTCACGCGAGCTGCGCGCCTGGCGATGAATTGCCGGATCATGGGTATTCGTGAGCGCAGAGCTACCTCCAGGGCTCCGCCCGGATCTCTGGGGACCAGCGGTTCGATGGCGTACCAAAGCATCATGGGAATGGCCTGATCCGATGCATCCTCGGCGTGCCCAACGAGGCCCGCCACGATGGGCCATCGGTCGTCAAGCTGCAGTCTTCCGGCCGCCGAGGCAAGGTAGAGCCGCACAATCGCGGACTTGTCCTCACGCGCCATGGTAGAAAACCTCTCCGCCACGGCCGCCGACACCTTCTTGTCCTCGGCTACGAGCTGGACGGTCCACGCGCGGACGAATTCCATGGAGCTTTGTAGCTGATCGAGAACAATCGCTTCGGTCAGGCCGTTCGTGACATGGAGCGCCCAAAGCGCGCGCAGCTTGCGAGCCTCGTCGGGATTTTTGTAGAGGATTTCGCGTAGCGCGGTGTGAACTTCTGGACCCAGCTCATTGGCGTGCGAACGCTCTTGAAGGATCCGGCGCGCCTGTCGCACGTACCAGTCGTTCCCGTTGAGCTGGTGGTTGACCAGATCCATATCACTCAGCTTCTCCATGTCCACTCGCACCGGCTTCACACCGCGGTAACTGAGCCGATAGACCCGGCCGTTGCGGCGGTCGTAGGCCGGCTGTCCATGGCACGCATATTTGTCGTACCAATCGCTCAAGAAGACCGCGCCCTCGGGTCCTTGCTGCAGGCTGAGCCCGCGCATCCATAAGTCTTCGCTGACCATGAAGCCGCCGTTCCCGAATTCCCCCCTCCAGAACTCGGGTCTGACTCCGGCAGGCACGTCTTCTCCCCGAGAAGGGTCACCGTCCTCGCGACCGTGCGGGCCCAGCTTTCCGACGAAGGTCGAGCCACGGCGCACGAGCTCGTCGGTGTGGATCCGGTTCGAGTGGATATTGTTCAGGAAGAGCTTGTTGCGATACCGCTCCGGGAAATGGTCGGCGAGATAGACCATGGCCCCGGCGTAGGCCGCCTTGGAATGGAGGTGATCCGCCATCGCGTTGATGTCCTTGTAGGTGTGGGCGTTGAAGTGCGCGCCCGCCTGTCGCTCGTAACGTCCGCCGAGGCTCATGTGGTAGAGATGCGGTACGACGTTGGCGGTGACGAGGCACTGGCCGCGGTCGTCGAAGTCCACCCCCCACAAGTTGCCGCCGCCCTCGGCGAAGAGCTCGAATTCGCGACGGGTCGGGTGATAGCGCCATACACCCGCATTCATGCGTACTCGCTCGGGTGCAGGTGTTCCCGGCGAGCCGACAAGCGATTGGACGAACACGCCCTGGAGCCCGTAGAGCCACCCATCCGGCCCCCAGACCATACTGTTCATCATCTCGTGGGTGTCCTGGTAGCCGAAGCCATCCAGGAGTATTCGGGGAGGTCCGTCGGGCACATCGTCGCGGTTCGCGTCGGGGATGAAGAGAAGGTAGGGCGCACTGCCGACGAAAACACCGCCAAAGCCGATCTGGATGGCCGAAACAAAGCCGCCTTTGTCCCAAAATACCTTCCGCTCATCGAACCTGCCGTCTCCGTCCCGGTCCTCGAAAATCAGGATGCGATCGCTTCCGGTCTCGCTCCAGTCGGGATAGGAGTAGTTTTCCGCGAGCCACAGTCGACCGCGGCCGTCGATCGTCATTGCAATGGGCTGCACGACGTCCGGTTCCCCGGCAAAAACCGTGACGCTGAAGCCCTCGGGTACCCGCATGCCCCGAGCCGTCTCCTCAGGCGATCGCGCATCACCCGCTGCTACATGTTCCTCACGGTGCAGAGAGACCAGGTCAGTTGTCGGTGGAGCGTCCGTGACGCCTTCGGCCGGAGCCTGGAGTCTTTCGCTCAGACGGAGCAGATCATATGCGGAAAGAGCTCTCGCAACCGCCTGCGCAGCGATGCGGTGTCCTGCTGCGCTCCAGTGGGGATCGTTCTGTAGATAGAGTGGGAAGTGATCGCTGGACTCGAAAACCGGTAGCAAGTTGATCACGCGATAGGGGAGCTCGTCTCGAACCTGTTCGAGATATCGAAAGGGCTCTTTGACGTAGGGACCCTGCGCCGTGTAAGCATCTTTCTCCCAATTGTCGGGGGACTCCCGAATGGAGTACTGGTAGTGGCGAGGATAGGCCACCAGCACCATGGGCGCTTGGAGGACGTCCGCGCAGTACTTGTGCATCGCCAGCAGGTTCTTCATCGCGCCGCGTTCCATGTTGGAACGGGACGCTTCCAGTGGCTGGTTGGTGACGAAGAACCGATCCTCAGGTACCGAGGCGTCTCGGTCTGGCCTCGCAGGCGCTTGCGTTTCGTGTTCGAATCCGAGCAGCCTCCGCATCCTCTCCACCTGGTCGTTGCCAAGCCGCAGCCACGGCAGATAATTTCCGTAGAAGCGCTCAACCCGCTCCGCCACGTCCGCCATGTCGATCTCACTGAGCTTCTGGTCATAGGCGAGGTCGTCGTGGAAGTCGTTCATGTCCAGGTTGTAGATCACCAGATCGGGTTTGTATTTCTTTCCGATATCCTGCAAGAGTCGCAGGCTCAGCAACGGTGAGGAGCTGCTCCAGCCAAAATTGACCGCGCGAACGACTCGGCTTCCCGCGTCATTGTTGACCATTCTTTCGAAGACATACGGATACGCCTGGTCATAGCGCATAGCATGACCATAAGTGTAGGCGTCTCCCAGGAACAGGATGACGAAGTCCTCCTCCTTTAGATCATCGGCCGTTCCACTAAAGCGGATTCCGTCTTCATTGATCTGCTTTTCAGGATCGGGAAGCAGACGATGATCCGCTTCGGCGTACTGGATCTCCGCAACCTGTGCCTCCACGATCTTGTGAATCACTTTGGGCAAGACCAAGAGCGTCAAGAGGCCGACCGATACGAGAAGGATCGCGAGAACCGGTTGTGCGTGCTTCAAGGCAAGACGTATCCCCACGATCAACGCCAAGAATACGAGGGCCGGCAGCATCACAACCGACACCTGGAAGAGCACCACGTAGATGAGCAAGCCAGCGAGCCATAGATCGGCTTGTGCCCACCACGTGAGTGTTACGCTGGCCCTTTTGGCCATGCCGCTCGAGCGTGCGGCGAGCACCAGGCCGCCCCAAAGGGCCCACAAGATCGGTATGAGGAGCCAGTGGACGATGACGCGTGGGGGCGGCCTCAGCACCAGGTTGGATACACGGTAGCGACGGTCCCCTTCGAGTTGGGTTAGCCGAATGAACCGGACCGGGGGATCAACCGTCAAAACCGGGCTCTTCCACGCCCTCGGCCCCCACTGCCCTTCCGGGCCAGCAGGAACGGTCCAAAGGTGCTGGAAGCTTTGTCCATCGGGCGATGCAGACATCGCGAGGACAAGATCGTTGTCAATCTGGGCCTCGAGTGTGAATTCACGGATCGGTTCGTCGGGACGAAGCTCGAGAAAAGCCGCATCACCGAGCTCCAAACCTCCTTGGTACATGAAGGCGCGCGCAGACATGGCGGGCCTTTGCCACGACCACTGAGTACCAAGTAGCAAGACCACCAGGGGAAACACGAGCAGAGTCCCCGGATGCGCTCGAAGAGATCGGAAGATGCCTCTCAGAGGTTGCACTTCGTGATCAGACTTTTTCTTTCCAATCTCCGTATCATTCGAAAGACCATTGATCTCGGCCTTCTTTTTTCTGTGGTTCGATGATTTCTTCATCGGGTGGGCGGCCCCCAAACCGAACTACGTGATCGCGCTATCAGCGTGGGCTCCTAAAGAGGTGCTCGGCCATGGACTCTGCGATAAGGGCGTGGCCTTTTGCCGAGGGGTGGACCACGTCAAGAAAGAGGCCCCCTCTCTCTTCCTGAGCTTCGAAGAGTGCGGCTGTGTCAACGAGATCGATCCGAGACTCCCCGGCCATCCGTCGCAACAGAGCGTTATAGGCTTCCATTTCCAGTCTTTCTCTATCCAGGCGGCGGCACTCCTCTAGTGCCTTCCGAGCTTCATCCTCGTCACCGCCCGCCCGATAACAGCTTGCCAGCAGGTATTGAAAGATAGAAAGATCGGGAAACCTCCGTGAGGCCTCGAGAACCTTCGGACACATATCGGGCTCGCTTTCGAAAGTGAGGCCGTCCAGATCGACGGAATGAAAGAAGTGCTGTGTGAGGCGCTCAGACCATGGAGCTCCCAAAACCCGTAAAGCAAGGTCAATTTGTCGAAGCCACGCTTTTCTTGTTGGTCCGTTAAGCTCGTATTCGACTCCCACAAAATTCTCGACGAGTGGAATATCCGGCCTGATGGGCACGGTCATAAAGACGCAATCCGCAGAGTCAGCTTGGACCATACTCTGTAGATCGAGAACATTCTCTTTGAACTCGTCCAGACCCACCCGGGGGACAGGCTCTTCGCGAAGCAGCGGATCAACGGGCTCCCCGCGAAACCTGTTTAGCATCCGGTAGATTCCGGTGCTGCGAAACGTATTGACAAACGACTCAACGTCTCGTCTCTGGTACTTTTCTCCATCGCTCTCCAAGGCTGAATGGTGGTCATTGTAGCCGAACATTACAATAACCAGGTCGGGCTCATAGCCCCGGACGACAATCTCGTAGAGCTTCCTGCCCTGCCAGGAACTATAGCCGGGCACTCCAACATTTATCACTTCCGTGTTCTGATAACTCCACGTGGGACCTTGAAACGATCTGTCACTGAGGTATTGGGCCAACTTGTAAACGTACGTTTCCTTTTCCGCAACGTTGAACCCGAAAGTAACAGAGTCCCCCAGAACAACGACTCGGAGCGTACCGTCGGGCTTTGGGCGGGTAGGCTCTTTAGATCGGAAGCCATCTTCATTAATAACGACCTGTCCACTGGCGTGGCCTGGGACCAGTTTCCAAAAAAGCTCTCCGTCCACCATATGAATTGGATCCTGTTCGTGTGCCCAGACCGCCCCGGAGACGAATCGAGCGGTGTTTCGCTCCGGCGGTCCCATCGCTGGAAGCAGCAGGCGAGCCACGCTCTCGAGAAAAGCAAGAATCAGAACCGCGGCGATGAGGGAAAAAACGGTCTTCCTGGGTGGGGAGAGAGGCGGTGAGGCTTTGCCCGATTGATCGACTCGTGGTGCCTTTTTCCTCATGCGTTACGCATTTCTGCGAGCCATGACTTCGTGGCAGCGCCCCATTTTAGTGGAATACGACCGGACTCACCAGTTGGGTGGGGTCGGGGTCGTTTTTTGGAAGAGGGAGAGCTCGTCGAGTTGGCTCGAGGCGGAAATCAATAATGAGGCCTGCCTTAGCTCGAATCAAGACCCTATTTGTAGCCGACGCCCCCCATGATGACGGCATAGACCCGCTTCATAGGACCTTCCTGTCCGGCGTCGACAACAACGGATTCAGCACCACATGTTGGTTCGAATCGCTGAGCCCCGGCATGATGGTCATCCCCCGGGCGTCGTGACGCGCGCTCCCTCCGGGATGCGCACGTCTTCCATCGGCCCTACCTCGACGATCCGCTCACCGTCGATCAGAACGGTCTGGTCGTGCCGCGGCGGAGAGCGCCGGTGGCGTCGCGCTGAGCAGACCGCCTACAATCGCAATCGGTCCCTGCGGCACGTAGGGAGGACCCTCCGGCCCCTGAGTCAGCTGCTCGACAGATATCTGATCGAGAACCGACGGCGCGGGCGCCTGGAACGCCTCCCCCATGTTCGTCACAGCCACACCGACGATGATGATTGAGCCTATTTGTAGCGGACGCCGCCCTTGATGACCGCGTAGACGCGCTTCATGGCACCCTTCATATCCTGCAACGGATTTCCAGCCACCACGATCACGTCGGCCAGTTTGCCCTCCTCGATCGTGCCTAGCTCGTCCAGCAGGCCAAGGCCTTCCGCCCCGTTGCGGGTCGCCGCCTGGATCGCTTGCACTGGCGTCATCCCCATCTCCACCATATAAGCCATCTCCCGGGCGTACGGATCTTCTTGCCGCATGGTCATGAACGCGCCGGTATCGGTTCCCATCCAGAACTTCGCACCGGCTTTGATAAAACGGCGCATGTTTTCTTTGGAGATTTCCATGGCTTTCATCTGGTCATTGTACGAACGCCCCGTCTCGGTCGAATCTGGCGGGTAGACCCTCAGTCCCGGCTTGTCGGGATGCCGCTTGTTGTAAAGCAGCTTGTCGCGATACTGCATCAGGAGGCGATGCTCGAACGGTGCGGGACGCGTGCCGCGCCCGTAGAGCGACATGGAGTACAGCGTCTCGTCAAACCTGTGAGGGTCGGCTGCCAGCTCGATCTTCTGGACCATCACTTCCAGCAAGGTGTCGATAATGACCCCTTTCTTCACATAGCCCTCGATGACGTCCCACTCGATCAGCTCATTTCCGTAAAAGGGGTGCTCCAGGGTATCCACGTCGAATGCAAGCATCCTTCTCAGGCCGTTGTTATGGCCGCCGGCGTGAACGTCGATGATCTTCCCGAGCTCGTGCGCGCGTTTGATGATGTGCCTCAACTCCTCGTCGGTAAAATCATTCTCCCCGTCAAAGGGCTCTTCCCACATGTAGAGCTTCCAGAAGTTGAAATCCGGGCCTTCCTGCCCCCAACCGTTCGGATCCAGATTGTTCACATCCTCTATCACGTTGTATTCAAATTGATGCTTGATGAAGTCAATCGCCTTCGGATCCACTTGTGTGTTCTGCTTCAAGTGACGATCCCAGTGCGCCTTGCTCATCCACAGCGAGCCACCCAGATATATCCGGGGACCTGGAATCTCCCCTTTATCAATCCTCCGCTTGACCTCTAACTGCAGATCTGCTGGACCGGGAGTTTGCCGGAACCCGGTGATGCCCTGCATCAAGTACGCAAAGGCGACATACTCCATCTGCGCCCAGTTGTGCTCCCAGCGCGACTTGAAATCCTCGTAGGAAAAGCTCACATCCGGCGTCGAGAACAGCGGATTCAAAACAAAATGCTGGTTCGAATCGATGAGCCCCGGCATGATCGTCATCCCACGAGCGTCGATGACACGCGCTCCCCCCGGAATGCGCACGTCTTCCATCGGTCCGACCTCGACAATCCGCTCGCCGTCGATCAACACCGTTTGATCGTGCCGCGGCGGGGCGTCCGTGGCATCGATGAGCAAACCCCCTACAATCGCGATCGGTCCCTGCGGCACGTAGGGAGGCCCCTGCGGCCCCTGGATGAGCTGCTCGACCGACACCTGATCGAGAACCGAGGGAGCGGGCGCCTGCAGCGCCTGGACGCCGATGCAGCCGAGAACAACGAGACCGGACAGAAAGGTGAAACTAATGGCGAATCTTTTCCTCATTCTTGAAGTTTTCACGACCCCTCCTCGACACCCACACCCACATGCGTCATGGGGACTGTTCGTTAGCGGGATAGACCATCCAGAGAAAGACGAGAGCGCGCCGACGCAGGCGTGGTGCCTGCATCAGCGCGCTACTCTTATGACCGACTTAGAAGGAGTAGCGAATCCCGAGCCGCGCTGTAAAAGGCAACACGGTCACCTCAGGCAGCATGAAACTGGGAGAGTCCATGCGCAAACTCTGCACGTGCGTTATCGTGCCTGAATTGGTCGCGTTAAGGACGTCGAAGATGAGCCCGAGCTTTCCGGATTCGAAAATGAATGATTTTTCCACCCGAAATGACAAATTGTGCTGAGCGTCCTGGTGAAGGGTGCCCCGTGCTTCCAGGGGAACGTCGATTCTGCTCTCGACCACGATTCCCGGATAATCCGCCCTAAGAAAGCGACCGGTCCGCGAACCCGGCTGGAAGCCCTGGCTCGTCTCGAACGTGTCCATCGGAAACCCGGAAATGTACTGGTAGAAGGAGCTTATGCTGATGTCCCACCCTGCCACATAGGTGCCGGCTAACTTTACTATCAGGTCCGCGTCCAGGTTTGTTCCCCCGAAAAAGTTGATGAGGTTATTCGGATTGCTATAAACGACGCCGCCGAAGCTCTGCCCAAAACTGGTTCCCTGATTGCCTGTTGCGCTTCCCACGTTGACCGAGGCTTGCAACTGGGAACGTCCATCGAACCGCTTCTTCGCGACGACTTCGACGCCGTTGTATTTTCGCTCCAATTTGTGACCGAGTGTTCGTTCAATATTAGTTGATTGCCTGATAGAGCTCGCCGCTCGGAAGGCGGGGTCCAGGGCGTAGATCGTCAACGGCGAGCCGTCGAGAGGGTTGACCACCTCGACGGGGTTAAAGGCCGATGCAGGCTTGGCTTGTCTAATTCGGCCAAGGAGGTTCGTCTCTCGCTTGATGATCCCGGTCACTTGCAGCGCGTAGCCTTCACTCGGCTCCCATTCGAACCCAATGTTATACGTATCGGTCCAGGGGTTGCTCATATCGGGGTCTGCGAACTTCGTCACATCAAAGCCGCCAGAAGTAATTACGCTGCTCGAGCGAAGGTCCCCTAGCTCGCCGGGCTGTGCAGTTCTGTCTGAGGTCAAAAACAGGCCGTCTCCGTTCAAGTCATTCCAATCGTACGTAGCATTCCCTGCACCCCCGGCGGGCACACTGGTGACCCGGTCATACCAACGACCATAGCTCGCTTTCACGACGAACGTGTGGTCGCCACCGACGTCCCACACGATGCCGGCCCGTGGCGCCAAGGTATTCATATTCCAGATGTTCCGCGTCTCCGGAAACTGAACCTCCGGGAACCACTCGATGCTGAAGCTGTCACTTCGGATGGCTTCGTCTGAAGGCTTGAGGCCTCCCCCTTCCGAGTACGCCGGTGTCCAAGCTTCAGTGCTATCGTACCGGATGCCCAGATTGAGCGTTACGTTATCCAACGTCCATTGATCGTTGATGTAAAAACTGTTGCGCGTTTTTCTCCTGGCCCCTCTCCTCGGTTCAATGAGGAGTCTGACTGCATCCGGCACGCCGTTGAGCAGATGCTGTTCGAGCGAGCCCGGAGTGTGCAAAATGGATTGAAAAGGGTCCCGCCCGTTTTCAAAGCCGATCTTGAAATCGTGCTTCCCCCCCGCAAGGTCATCATTGAAATAAGTCAAATCAACTTTAAACACCTTGGCATCACGGTTTTTGTTCCACCGGTCTTGCCGGAACCAACCGTAGTTCTTGCCAGTTCCTTTATCTTGAAAGCCGGGGATCGCATCGGCATTGTCGAAACTTTCCCTATCGGAGCCACCGCCGAGGTTCTCACTGTAGCGGATGTCCAAGATCGAATTCGGGCCCAGTGTCGACGTCCACTTGAAGAGATAGTTATCCTGGTTGCGGGTGTTGAAGATATAGGAGCCCGGGTCCTCGGTGACTTGCGAATTCGCGTTGGCCGGAACCCAGTCGTCGTGGCGACCCTGCATGGTTCCGACGAAGGTGCTGCTCGCGTTAACCTGCCAGGTAACCTTGCCCATATATTTATTGATGTGGAACGACGGATCGATGATTCCAACCAGCGCTGGAGCCCGCTCCGTTTTGTTCGTCCGGGCATAGTCGGCGTAGAACCACACCTTGTCTTTTGCGATAGGCCCGCCTATTTCGACGCCCATGTTGTGCTGGCTGATAATGGACGTGCCCTCCGTGAACCCTTTGGCCTTGAGTTCGTCCGAAACGTTATTCCTGTTCAGGGATTCGTCGTTCAAGTAATACCGAACGCCTCCGCCCATTTCGTTCCCGCCCGACTTGGTGATGAAGTTGAAGACTCCCCCACTCGCCTGGCCGAACTCGGCAGAAATCCCGCCGGTCGTGATCTGAACTTCCTGCAACGAATCGTACGAGATATCCCCAATAAAGTATCCCACGGTCGTATCGATCATCTGAAAGCCGTCCATACTGTAGTAGTTGGCCCGCACATGACCGCCGTGAACCGAGTTGACTGGCGCAAAGGAATAGGGACTCTCCACGATGCCAGGCTGAAAATTCAAAATGTCCTCGAATTCGCGTCCGGTGGGAATGTTCTCGAGCAGGTCCGCATCCATCGTGGAGCCGACACGGACGCTCCGGACCTCGACCAGAGGCGATTCGCCGGTGACGGTGACGGTCTCCTCGACAGTGCTGATCGACAGTTGGAAATCCACTCCGAGTGTTCTGGCCGCCGCGAGGCTGATCCCCTCACGGTTGACGGACCCGAAGCCGGCTAGCTCTGCCAACAAGGCGTACTGGCCAGGCGGCAGGTTCCGCACCCGATAGCTGCCATCATTGCCGGAGATCACCGTTTGACTGGCGCCGATCAAGTTCGGCGATGAGACGGTGATGACAACGCCAGGCAACACCAGCCCCTGATCGTCCGTGATCTTCCCCGTGATAGATCCGACCATCTCCTGGGAGATGGCGGGGGCTCCTGCTAGGGCCAGTAACGAGCCTAGCACGACCACCGAGATAAACCTTGTTGAACTAACCCTATCTTTCATTTTGGTCCTCCGTTGTTGAACGGTCCTTCACACAAAGCCCAAGCGAGCACCCCTACCGAAAAGAAACAGAGCCACGTCACCCCTCAGAAACGGGGAAGAGAACCCATCTCGGGATCTTCGTCATGGCCCTGTGATGCCGGTGTCCTCATGAACACGGGGTGAATCTACGAGAAAGTAAGTTCGCGTGTCAAGCGAATTCGCTCGTTTTCAGTGTAGTAAACATGACACCTACTAAGTGACTGATTTGTAACTGATTATTCGATTCAATCAATTGGACGGGATTCAATC
>CAUZCL010000046.1:0-37996 GCA_963578475.1 Acidobacteria bacterium bin61
TCGTCAACGACCTTTTTCTTGCGAAAGGATTTGGCGAGCGCCTCGCCCCGCAGAACCTGCATCAGAAAGTGCGAGGTTTGGATGAGTATGTGGTCTTGGTTCGATTTTGTTCTTGACTGTCGACCGAAATTTTATCATTCGATAAAAAGAAAGTCAACTGCTTGCCTTCCGTGAGTTTACCGTCATTTTGGAGCCACGCTTGCTCTCCTTGAAGGGTCATCTTTTGCTCATTCGGCAAGTATCTTGCATGCGCGCCAGCCGCCTTTCCTCCGGTCAAGGAAATCGCCACTTCACCCTCGGCATAGACTTCCTCGACCCCGATGCCGCCCTTGCTGAGCCGGACCTCCACACGGTCGCCACGAAGCGTCATCTCTTTCGAGTGCATTTCGACCTCGTCTTGATATTCCAGCATTTCGTCTACCGCCCGATAGTGAAGGCTCGCGGCGTTCGTCACCGTTGGCTCGACAGGACCATCCTCGTCCCCATCTTCGCTCTTGACGAGCTCCTGCAAAAGAACCGTCCGCACGTGGCCTTCGGCGATGAGATCACCCGTCTTCTCGAAGATCTGGATGGTATCGGCTTCGACTCGGCTCCGTCCCTGGAAGCCTCGCGCGCCGCCGGTATAGACCGCGAGCTCGCGACTCCGGTCGTAGGACAGATGATCCGCGACAAAATACACGGGTTCCTTTTCGGTCGACGAAAACAATCCCGCAACTCCCGACCCGCCCGCGGACGAAGAGCGAACGTCCCGGATACCTCTGACGTTGCCCGTCTCGATATCCACGACGATCCTTCGAGCTTCGAGGCTTGCGCGAGGGTCCCAGAGTCGAGGCGACTTTGTCAGAATGAGCTTCGAGTCGGCCGCGCGGAAGTGGCCTTCCTCTGCCGTTGCGCGAACGTCGCCTTGCTCGAACACAACGGCGCGCGTGCATCGCGCGTCCAAGAGGTCACCGGTCAGGGGATCGAAGTCGCTTTCGATCTGCCGCGCTCTTATGGTCTTGCGTGCATCTTCGTCGCCGTTCAATGGAATCAGAACGAGCGTCACGCCGCCGCGACCCCGAAGCTTCGTGAGCTCGCCTTGTTCGTCGAAATCAAAGGCGAGCGTGTGGCCAGTCAAATCTTTGTTATAGCCCTTGGTTGCGTTTTTGGGCAGCCGCAGCTCGAGCCGGCCGCCATTGAGAGCGCGCACCCGCTCGAGGTTCTCCCCCGAGGGGCGAAAGTTCATCTCGAGGCGCTCGGCCGAAAGGCGCTTCGACCCTGCCTCTGCCGTCAAAGCGCCCGACATCTGGCTATCGTCCTCGTTCGAAACCTTCAGTTCCAGGACCGCGTTCTCGAACGCTTGGATCTTCTCGATGCCTGTATGGTCATCGTTCAAAAAAATATGAAGGTCGTTGCAAGTCAAGAACCCGCTTCTCTGCCGAACTTCAACCTGGTCGATATATTGCACCCAGTGTCGGGTTTTGTTCATGAAGGCCGACTTGCTCGTGATGTGCAAGGGAGCTTCGGAGCTCGGGTTGAGGATCATATCCACACCGTCATCGAGTTCGAGCTCACCCCGTTTGATGATGTAGCTCATGCTGCCCGCATCGCCAACGATGTCGTCTTTGAAATAGCGCACCGGCTCGCTGCTCCACACCCGATCCGGGAACCGGCGAAACTCGAGGGACTCAGCCTCGAGACGGAGCGAGGTGTTGTCGCGCACAACGACGTTGCCCTGAAGGTGGACCGAGCTGTCCCGGCGGACATGGCACAGATCCGCGGTCACTACGACCGGCGTGCCGTCCGCCCCTGAATTGAAGCGGATTTCGGCGTTGCGAAACTGCTGCCCGGACTCCGTCTGACCGACGCTCTCCGCCGCGGTCAAGGTCCACGCCGTGTTTCCTTCCGAGTCGAGCTGCTCGAGCTGCACCTGGCGCGACGTAACGTTCTCCGGCTCGTCCGGGATGTCCAATGCGGCGACCGTAGTCGAGCGCATCCCTTCGCGGAGGTGCTGAACGACATAGCCAGTACAGACGAGAAAGAGCACGAGGAGCGTCCACTTGATGATGCGAATCTGCGTGAACGTCATGAACCGTTTTGGACCTCGAGCCCGACCTCCCCCATTCGCCGAAACTTTTGGTAACGGGCTTCGACCCGCTCTTCCGGGCTGAGCCGTTCTGAACGCTCGAGCGCTTCGACGAGGTATTTGTTCAACATCTGCGCAGTCTGGCGATGAGCCGTGTGGGCCCCTCCGACCGGCTCGGGCACGATGCGATCGACGAGCCCGAGCGCGAGTAAGTCCGTCGCGGTGAGCTTCAAACCATTCGCGGCCTCTTCGGCGCGCCCGGCATCCTTCCAAAGGATCGCCGCGCATCCCTCAGGAGAAATGACGGAATAGATGGAGTGCTCCATGATGAGTATCTCGTCGCCAACCGCAACCGCGAGCGCTCCGCCGCTTCCGCCTTCTCCAGTGACGGCCACGATGATAGGGACTCGGATCCGCGACATCTCGCGAATGTTGACGGCGATAGCTTCGGCCTGTCCCCGCTCTTCGGCGTCGATCCCAGGATAGGCGCCGGGTGTATCGACGAAACAAAAGATAGGTCGCTCAAACTTGTCCGCCATGCGCATCATACGAAGCGCTTTCCGATAGCCTTCTGGCCGCGGCATCCCGAAATTACGCCGAATCTTCTGCTTGGTGTCGCGCCCTTTTTGATGGCCGATCACCGCGACGGGTTTGTCGTGAAACCACGCCATACCGGTAACGATGGCCGCGTCTTCCCCGAAGCGTCGATCACCTTGAATCTCGACGAAACCCGTAAACAAATGCTCGATGAAATCCAGCACATAGGGTCGCTGCGAATGGCGCGCGACCTGCACGGTCTGCCACGGCGTGAGCTTCGAATAGATCTCACGCCGCATCTCGTCGAGTTTTGTCGAAAGCCGCGCGATCTCGAGTTCTTTGCCCGCATCGGCCGGGTATCCCGTGAGCGACTCGATCTCCTTTTGGACTGCGGACAAAGGCGTCTCGAAATCCAAGATATCGATACTCATGACGGGCTCAGTGTAGCAAAAGTGTCAGTTGGATTGTGGTATCGTCGAATAAAGTCGGAATAAAGTCGGAACAACAGCACAAAAGACATGTCGTTTCTCACCCTGGTCCTGATGTCCCTCACGCTCGCAGGTCAAAGTGATCGTGAGACGCAGTATCTCGAGCTCGCTCAGGCGACGCTTCGAAATCCCGTCTCGACGGCAGAGCTCCGCACCGCGGTGCTCTCGCCCCGATGCGGTTCATACCACCATCCGTGAGCTCGTGGCGCTCGGGAACCGTCCGAGAGAAATGCTTTCTTATCTCGAGGGCACGTCCGAAGGCCGGCGCATGCTCGAGAATACGGGCGGCCTCCACGCCCTTTTGTATCGCCTCGCCTCGGAGTGCACACTGGGTGCGAAGGATCTCGAGCTCCTCGAGACGATCATAGCCAATACCGTCGCGATATATTTCAAGACATGGACCACCGAGCCTGCGATCCAGGTCCCGATGATCGAGCAAACGGATTGTGGCGGGCGCTATGTCGGCTTTTGGCACCTCCACCCGCCACGGACAACCGGCGCCGGCTTCCAAGAAGGTATCGAGCCGAGCGTCGCGGATATGCGAAACGCCGTCGAGCTGGGCCAGTTCCTCACGATCGTTTTTCAGCCCGACGGCTTCGACTCCTACGACCTATCGCGTCTCGCCTTTCTTGGGCGCGAAGACCTGTCTGAGGTCGAGCGCATCTCGTACCGATTCGAGAATTGGAACCTCATTTTCTCTCGAGGTTGCGAGTGGCCCAAGGCGCGAGCACCCCGTAGACAGCCTCGCTCATCGGCACAGAAACGCCCAGCTCTCGGGCACGCCGCTTGACCGTTCCGTGAAGCGCTTCGAGCTCCATCGGCTTGCCATGGGTCATGTCGTAATGGAGCGAGGAGTACCACTCAGCCGGGAGCGTCTCGAGCACTTCCATGATCCTTGCGACGGTGTCGCCCGCCATCTCCACGCCGGATGCGTTCGCAACGGACACGACTTCTGATACCAACTCGCGATACATCGCAAAGGAAGCTTCCGAGGCGCGAATGTCCCCGAGCGGAAGCCGTACGGCGGCCGTCATACCGGCGGTCGCACAGATTACGGCGAATTTTTTCCAGAGCTCTTTTCGAATGTTCACCGTGAGGTCGACATCGATGTCGCTCGCGTGGCAAAGATCGACGAACGCTTCGAGACGTGCGCTCTTGCTCCCGTCGAGCTCGCCCAAAACGATACGCGCGAGCTTACCTTGATGGGTCACGACGCCCGGCCCAGTTACCGTTGCGAGAATGTAGGCGACGCCCCCGACGACATGGGTCGACGGGATGACCGAAGCTATGATCTCCTCGTTGTCGACACCGTTTTGTAGCGTAATGACGGCGGTACCCTCTCTCAATAGCGGCTCGAGGCGCCTTGCGGCGTCCAACGTGTCGGTAGACTTGACGCAAAATAGAACGACGTCGGAGCCACCGATATCTTCTGGACGATCCGTGGCGGGGAGCTCAAGGTGTAGATCCCCCTTCGCGCTGACGATGCGCACCCCCCCGCTTCGGAGCGCCGCAAGATGCGCGCCACGGGCAATGAGATGCACGTCACCACCGCCCGCCGCAAGACGCGACCCGAAATAGCTCCCGATACCGCCAGCCCCGAAAACGGCAATCTTCATAGGCCGTGACTCTATCAAAATCCCACCGGTTGACTTCCTCCGGCGAGCCGCTTACGTTCGTGAGCAGTGGCCAAGAACATCGCCCTCGTCTTTCTCGCACTTGCCGCGCCCTTGATTCTCGTGAGTTTTCTTTCCGAGAGCGAAGGGGCGTTGTGGCTTTTCAGCTTCTCTTTCAAGGCACAATGTCTGGACTTGGCAGTCGCCCGAGTCATCGCTAGACCCGGATGTCGAGGCCGTAATGGCGATCTAGTCCAAGCTCGAGAGGCGGTCTCTCGAAAGCTCGACGGAGCCTTCGCCGCACATCGCTTCAAGGCTCGTAACCAAATCGGGTGAGGGCTCGACCCGCAAGAACCGATGGGGTCGAAAGACAACTCTGAAATCTTCGCGGGCAAGCTCGAACTCGATCTCGCAGTCCCCACGGTGATACTCGAGTAGCTCGCGCAAATGCGGCAGCGTGTCCTCGAAAAAGCCGTCGAGCGCGATGCTCACTTTCATAGAGCCCGCTTCGCGCTGGCGGACTTCGTCGAGGGGTACGATCTTGCTCGCGAGTACTTTCCCAACGTCCTCGCCGATCTCCGGTCTTCCTTTCACGAGCATCGCGACGTCGTTCGAAAGAAGGCCGAAGCTTTCCCGATAGAGATTGGGAAAAACTACGACTTCGGCACTTCCTTTCTGGTCTTCTAGACGCAAGACCGCCATCGCGTCGCCTTTACGCGTGCGAAGGGTACGGATGTTCACGATGAGGCCCGCGATGGCAACCTCTCCCTCCTCACCCTTGTCGAGAAGGCTCTTCGTATCGCAGGTCGTGTACATCCCGATCTCGGTTTGATAAGCGTCGAGCGGGTGCCCGCTCAAGAAGAAACCGAGCGTCGCTTTCTCGTTGGCGAGAAGCTCCGACTCGCTCCACTCCGGAACGTCTGGAAGGCGGTCGAGCTCGGGGCTCCGCCGAACCCCGCCCATATCACCGAAAAGGTTCCCCTGCCCGCTCTCCCGCTCGCGCTGCACTTGTTGGCCGTAGTCGAGCGCACGGTCCACGACCGCCGCGAGCTGTGCACGCCTGGCGCCAAACGCGTCGAAGCTTCCCGATTTGACGAGGCTTTCGAGGACGCGCTTGTTCACGAGCCGTAGGTCGACTTCCTCGCAGAGATCCGCTGGCGAGCCAAAGCGCCCGCACTTTTGGCGCGCGGCGAGGATCGATTCGATGGCGGACACGCCCACGTTCTTGACGGCAGCGAGACCGAAGCGGATCTTCTCGCCGACCACGGCGAAGTCGAGCTCACTCTCGTTGATGTCTGGGGGCAGCACTTCGAGCCCCATCCCTTTGCAAGAGCTCAGATATTGCACGACTTTGTCCGTGTTCTGCTTCTCCGACGTAAGTAGCGCTGCCATGAAGAAGACCGGATAGTTTGCTTTCAAATATCCCGTCTGATAAGCGAGAAGCGCATAGGCTGCCGAGTGCGACTTGTTGAACCCGTAGCCCGCAAAGTGCTCCATCAAATCGAACACTTTCGTGGCCTTTTTCTCCGGGACGTCGTTCTTCAGCGCGCCGGCCATGAACTTCTCGCGCTGGGCCTGCATGACTTCGGCTTTTTTCTTCCCCATCGCGCGGCGGAGCATATCGGCTTCGCCGAGGGTGAAGCCCGAGAGCTTCGAGGCGAGTTGCATCACCTGTTCCTGATAAACGATCACGCCGAGTGTATCCTCGAGAATCTCCTCGAGCGCCGGTAGCTCGTAGCGGACTGCAACCTTCCCCAACTTGCGCTTGATGAAGTCGTCGATCATCCCGCTCCGGATCGGACCGGGACGGTAGAGTGCGTTGAGTGCGGTCAAATCGCCGAGCTTTTCCGGTTTGAACCGGCGCAGGATGTCACGCATCCCCTCGCTCTCGAACTGGAAGACGCCGAAGGTGTCGCCGCGGGTAAAAAGGTCGTAGGTCTTATTGTCATCGACCGGGAGCGTGTCGAGATCGATTTGGACTCCGAGCTGACGCGCGATCATCTTGATGCAGTTATCGATGAGCGTGAGGGTCCGAAGACCGAGGAAATCCATCTTCAGAAGACCAATTTCCTCGCAGTTCCGCATGTCGTACTGCGTCGTGATTTCGCCCTTGCTCCCCCGGTGAAGGGGTAAATATTCCGTGAGCGGCTTGGGAGCGATAACGACCCCGGCCGCGTGCGTCGAAGCGTGACGGCTCACGCCTTCGAGCCGCTTGGCGGACTCGACGAGCTTTCGGATCTGAGGCTCGCTCTCGATCGCATCCCTGAGCTGTGGAACTTCTTCGAGCGCCGATTCGAGCGTGGCGTCGAGCGTAGCCGGGATCATTTTCGCGATGCGGTCGACATCGGCATAAGGGATGTCGAGCACACGGCCAACGTCGCGGATCACGGCGCGCGCTTTCATCGTCCCGAACGTGATGATTTGGGCGACGTTGTCGCGGCCGTATTTCTCCGTCACGTAGTCGATGACTTCGCCGCGGCGCGCCTCGCAGAAATCGATGTCGATATCCGGCATCGATTTGCGCCCGGGGTTCAAGAAGCGCTCGAAGAGAAGGTCGTGCTCGAGCGGGTCGATATCGGTGATGCGCAAACTATAGGCGACGAGGCTGCCCGCGGCCGAGCCGCGCCCCGGGCCGACCGGTATTCCCTGCTCCCGGGCAAAGCGAATGAAATCCCAAGTGATGAGAAAGTAGCTCGGAAAGCCCATCTCACGGATGACGCCGAGCTCGCGCTCGAGTCGCCGGTCATAATCGGAGCGGGAGTGCCGCCCGAGCTCTTCGATAGCCGAGCCGTACAATCGCCAGCGATCGGCCAGTCCTTCATGCACGACGCGCTCAAAATAGCCGTCGACGCTTTCCCCTTCGGGCACTTCGAAGCGAGGCAGCTGGAAACCCCTGCGCTTGAGGTTGAGGTTCACCCGCTCCGCAATGGCGAGCGTATTGTTATAGGCTTCGCCGTAACCCTCGAAAAGCGACGACATCTCCGCCGACGATTTGAAATAGAACTGATCGCCAGGGTAGCGCATGCGGTGCTCGTCGGCGACTTTCTTGCCGGTGCCGATACAGAGCAGAATGTCGTGCGCTTCAGCGTCTTCACGGGTGATGTAGTGGCAGTCGTTGGTGGCGACGGTAGCGAGGCCTTCCTTGCGGGCGAGCTCCATCAAGCTCGTATTCACCGTCGCTTCATCCGAAAGGCCCAGATCGTGATCCTGGATCTCGAGAAAGAAATTCTTCTCGCCGAGAATGTCGCGATAAACACCCGCCGCCTTCATGGCTTTCGGCATATCTCCACGAAGCGCTGCTTGAGGAACCTCGCCCTTCAAACAGGCCGAGAGACCAATGAGCCCTTTCGAGTGCTCGGCGAGAAGCTCTTTGTCAATCCTAGGTTTGTAGTAGAAGCCTTCGAGAAAACCCGCCGAGACGAGCTTCACCAGGTTGCCGTAGCCCTCGTCGGTCTCCGCAAGCAACACGAGGTGGTTATTGGTATCCGCAACACTTCCATTGGGGGATTTGTCGAAGCGACTCCCGGGCGCGACATAGATCTCGCATCCAAGAATGGGTTTCACGCCGGCTTTTTTGGCCGCGTTATAGAAATTGACGGCGCCGAACATGTTCCCGTGATCCGTGAGCGCCACCGCCGGCATTTCGTAGCGCGCCGCAAGCTCGACGATCTTTCCCACACGGCTAGCCCCATCGAGCAGCGAAAAATCGCTGTGATTGTGAAGATGCACGAACGGCCGCATGATCAGTTGTCAGCTATCAGCAATCAGTATCCAATTACATCGACGGTGGCGACCCGCACGCTCACTCCCATTCAATGGTGGCAGGCGGTTTCGAAGAAATATCGTAAACCACCCGGTTGACACCGTGGACCTCACCCGTAATGCGGCTCGAGATGCGCTCAAGAAGATCCGGCGGCAGTCGCGCCCAGTCCGCGGTCATGCCGTCGCGGCTTTCGACCGCGCGGATCGCGAGCACGTGCTCGTAGGTGCGCGCGTCCCCCATGACCCCCACGGTACGGATCGGCAAGAGCACGCCGAAAGACTGCCACACGTCGCGGTAGAGCCCAGCTCTCTTGATCTCGCTCACGAGGATGTCGTCCGCTTCTCGCAAGATATCGAGGCGCTCTCGTGTTACCTCTCCGAGAACGCGGATGGCAAGGCCCGGGCCGGGAAAAGGTTGGCGAAACAAGAGCTCGTCGTCGAGGCCGAGCTCACGGCCGAGCTCACGCACTTCGTCCTTGAAGAGCTCGCGCAACGGCTCCACGAGCTCGAACTTCAAATGGTCGGGAAGTCCGCCCACATTGTGATGGCTCTTGATGACGTGGGACGGTCCTTTGACCGAGACGCTTTCGATGACGTCGGGGTAAAGCGTCCCTTGCACGAGGAAACGAACATTGGCCATCGAAGCCGCTTCTTCCGTGAAGACATCTATGAACTCGGCTCCGATGATCTTGCGTTTTCGCTCCGGGTCGACGACCCCGTCCAGCTTTCTGAGGAAACGGTCAGTGGCGTCGACGGCGATGACTTTGAGCGACAGCTTCTTCGAGAAACGCTCCATCACCTGGGTAGCTTCGTTTTTTCGAAGCACGCCATTATCGACGAAGATGCAGGTCAATTGGTCGCCGACTGCCCGGTGCGCGAGCGTCGCCGCGACGGACGAGTCGACACCTCCCGACAGTCCACAAACGACGTTATCGCTCCCGACGCGCTCGCGAATTCGCTGGATAGCCTCTTCACTGTACGAGCTCATGCTCCAGTCACCGCGAAGCCCGCAAATCTCGAACGCGAAGTTACGAAGAATTTCCGTTCCGTGCTCCGTATGCGCCACTTCGGGGTGAAACTGGACACCGTAATGTCCGACATCCGTATTCTCGAAAGCAGCAACGGGCGCCGCATCGGAGCTCGCGGTCAAGTGAAAGCCTTTGGGAAGGGTTTCGATACGGTCGCCGTGGGACGCCCAGACTTTAAGCTCGGACCCGACACCTTTGAAGAGCACGCTTCCGTTGCGACAAGCGATCACGGCGTGCCCGTACTCACGGTGTTGTGCGGGGCGAACGTCACTCCCCAAGACTTTCGCCATCAGCTGCATCCCGTAGCACACACCGAGTGTCGGGATACCGAGGCGGAAGACCTCGTCTTCGCAGTATGGGGCCCCTTCGGCATAGACGCTTTCCGGGCCCCCGGACAAGATGACTCCGCGGACGTGCTCGCCTTCGAGCTTGGACGTCGGGGTCGAGAACGGCAAGATCTCGCAATAAACGGCGAGCTCTCTCAGACGGCGTGCGATGAGCTGGGTATATTGGGAGCCGAAATCTAGAATAAGGATAGTATCGTGAGCCATAGGTTGTCGCCCGAGGATGGAAATTATAGTCATCCCCTCTCGGAATCACAAGACCTAGAGGGTCACGAATTTGTCCTCTCAACATATTGTGCTTTCACTATAAAATGTCAGCACTCGTGAACGGCCGTATCTTGCTCCTCCTCACGCTCCTGGCACCACGTTTTGGCGGTGCGCAGCCGCCTCAAACGACGGAGACGGCGGAGACTACGAAGGAGACCGCCGCAACATCCGATTCGGAGACGGCCGAGGCGGAGGGGGCTCTCCCAGCTACCGACGAGCTCCCAGTCGAGGCACCTCCACCACCGAATCCTCCGGACGGTCTATTGCCCGTGATGGAGATCGCTCGGCTCAAATATGAGCCGACGGACCGCCCGAAGCCTCTGCTCCACGGACAGGTACTGCTCGTTGTCAGCGCATCCGGCTTTGTAGAGGCGCACGACGCTGCGACCGGGGCCTTCATGTGGAAACTCGGCCTCCCCGGAGAAGAGCTCTTCGATCTCGTCATTTTCGAGCCCGCCAGTGAAGAGGAGGGTCCGGAGGCTCCCTTCACGATTTTGATCTCCGAGCCGTCAGGTCACTTACTCGTCATCGACGGGCGCACCGGCAACATCCAACGGGAGACACCTCTTCCCTTCGAGCTCGCGTTACCTCCGGTGCGCGGCCCAGAACAGATTCTGTTCTTTGCCACGCCGTCCGGCGATGTCCTCGCCTACGATCTCGATCGGCACGAGGTCGTGTTTCAAACGGCAACAGGCGAGACCCCGCTTGCGCTCGCGAGCTCTGAAACGCTGCTGATCGTTTCCGGCGGTTCGCGAACGCTGACGGCCATAGAGCTTCCGTCCGGCAAGCTACGATGGAGCTTTCTCGGCCGGGCCGCCTTTCATGCGCCCGCTGCATTCGCGATCGACGGCGAGCGCATCTATATCGGCGATAACTTGGGCGAGTTCCTAGCACTCGAAGCGTCGAGCGGCAAGATCAAGTTTCGGTGGTCCACGGGAGCGGCCATCCGCTCTCGCGCGCTCGTCGAGGAGAAGCGCGTTTATGTCGCGACTTTCGCAAACGCCGTCTACGCCTATCACGCAAGCAACGGCCACGAGCAGTGGCGTTCGAATCTTCCGGGACGGCCCGCGACGCCGCCTTTTCGGGTCAACCAGCGATTGATGGTCGCCACGCTCGATGGCATCCTCGTCGAGCTGGAACCCTCGCGCGGCAGCATAGGCCAAAGCTACACAGCGCCCGGTGAAGTGGTGCACGCGCCGTCGTTTTATCTCGCGAGGCCCTCGCCTGAAGAACTCGAAGCCGAGCTCGGCGCGGGGGACGGCGACAAGCAAGACGAAGAAGACAACGAAGAAGATGCGCTCGCACGAGACGCCAACGATCCGCTGTCCCCACCAGAGGAGAGCTTCTTCGACCGGCTGGGGATGACGCCCGACGAGACAGAGATAGTCTTCGATGAAGATGCCGAAGACGGCGAGAGTCCAGAGGACGCTCTTTTGGACGAAGCTCAGGAACTGCCGCCGCGTGAGCTCATGTGGTTCGAACGCTCCCGAATCGCCCTCGCCCTGCGAGCCGGTGAGGTACTCCTTCTCCAGCATCAAGCGCCAGGAGTCATACCACCGTCGCTTCCCGCGCTCGATGAGGAGACTCCCGCACCCACACAAACGCCTCGTCTCCCGCGTTCGCCCGTAAATCGGCGCTCTCCACCTTTGGAAAACTGAAGACTCTGGTGTCCCTTTTTGACCGAGAGATTGTCCCTTTCTGTGGAGGCCAAGAGGGTCGCGGCCGGCTTTCGCGCTGGTACGAAATGTGCACCAGATTTCGTCGAGCCGGGAAGCTCGCGGCACGCAGTGGCTTTGACACTTCTGTCGCATGAAGGCTAACATGGAACCAATCATGGGAAGGCAGGTAGTTCTCGTCATCTTTGGGCTGGTCTTTGCCAGCGCCGCCGCCTATGGCCAGAACCCGAAATACCTCGAGAACCTCGAGCGGCTCATCAACAAGGCCCACTCCCCCGGAGAGAACCCCGATGAGGAGGCCAAGGATTTCGAAGCCGACGATTTGTTGGTCGAGCGGGCTATCGACTGCGTAAGCCGTGCTTTCGCCCGAGGCGAGGCGAGGGAGCTTTCCGACTGTCTCACGAAGAAACCGAGAGTCTATCTTTCAATCGAAGCCGGCGGCAAGAAAGCCGATAACTACGGAACGAGCCAGCTGAAGTTCATCCTCGACCAAATTTTCCGGCAAGTGAAGACACAGTCCTTTCGGTACGACGCGCGCGATGTCGAGCACTTCAAAGATATCGCGATGTTGACCGCGGAGTGGACCTATGTCATCTTGGACAAAGACGAAGAGGTCACCGAATCTTTGCAGTTCACGCTCGAGAAGGACGAGTCGGCCTGGCAGGTTTTCAAGATTCGCTCTGTGTCCCGCTAGACTCGAGCTCCCGCGCGGGCTAGGCTTTCGCTAAGACCTGGATGAAAGCACTCTTCCGCTATTCACTGCTCGTTCTCGCTGTCCTTCTCTTTGTGCTCGTCGTCGCCGACCTGCGCGCTCTATTCCAATATCTCGCCACGACGACCGCTTGGAGCTTGCTCGCTCTTGCCGTGGTCGGCCTCGTCGGCGCCAAACGCGCGTGGCCGAATCGAGAAACGGCACGCACCGTGGCCGTGCTTCTATTTCTGGGAGCTCTATCGGCTCTCCTCGTGCGAATGCTCGGCTACGAACGCGCTGCGACGCGCTCTGTCGCGGTGTGGGAAAGTGGTCGAGAAAGCGAGGGCGAGCGGATCGCCAGCAAAGTCTCGTCCAAGTTCGAAGCCATCTGCGCCACCGCACAAAGAGCCGCGCGTGAGCTCGCACATTCGTCCGAGCTCGCCTTGGCCGTCGAAGGCTCGGATGCCGAGGACTACCTGTCACGCGCTTCCGAAGCACTCGAGAAGTTTTCTCTTCCGCGCGCGCATCCTCTCGGAGCTCCCGGCGCCACTCTTTACGACGTGTGGCACCGACCGATTGCTTGGAGCGGAGAGAACATCTCGCTCGGACCGGTTCTCGAGCAGCCTTACGGCGTTCTCGACGCGGATATCTTCATCCTCGAGCAAGGTGTTTACACGTTCATCGTGGCGGTCGAGCCTCTTCAAAGCCGCCTCGGCTTCGTATCCGTGGAGATCCCGCTCATTGCGGATCGCGGCCTTCAGAACCGCTATCTCGAAGACTACGATGCCCTCTCCACCTGGCTCGGCCGTAGCGTCGAAACTAGGTTCGTCTATTTCGGCGGCCGCGGACGAGAGCTCGCCGAGCTTCTGCGGACGCGAGGCGACCCTTACTGGGGAGGTCCAGAAGACGCACCCCGGCTATATTTTGGACTCGAGAGCAAGAGTGATGGAAAGCTTCTCGGGGTCTCTTCGGTCGCCGCCGAGGCGCCGACACTGGCCCGACTCGACGCGAGCCGCCACTTCGAGTCCGCGGCGTCGATAGCCCTCGTCCTTGCCGCTCTTCTCGTACTCGCGACCATCGCGCGGGCCCGCGTCGCGCCCGTACTCGTCGTGCTCACAATCTGGGCCGTGCGTCTCGTGATCTTGTGGAGCGGCGTTCCGCTGAGCTTCGGCCTCGATCTCAAAAACCCCGCCCATTACGCGTCTTCACTTTTCTTCAACCTGACTGGCTCGCCCATCGACTTCTTGCTCACGACGGCAGCACTTCTCGCATCCGTCGTGTTGCTAGCCAGATATCTTAGCTCTCCCGAGAAGCACGAAGAGTTTCGACTCGCCTATGCGCTTGCGGCGGCGGTTGCGTCTGTCGTCATCTTCATCGGCGCCAACGAGGTTATTCTCGACGCGTGGATGAACTCGAACTTCGCGCTCTCTACGGTCGACCTCACCCAGGACGCGCCCCGATTCGTCGTGCAACTCGGCCTCATGCTCATGTTTCTTGCGGCCGTGCTCACATCCTTCGTGCTTACTTCGGCCGTGAGCACCGGAGACGCTCGTGCGATCGGACCCGACCTCGTCGTGCTCGCCTTCGCGTTGGTACTCTTAGCCCCTCGCGGGCTCGCGGCTCACGTTCTGCTAGCGATCTTTCCACTCGTCGTCGTGCGCTTGCTCGCCCTGAGGTGGGACCAACTTTCGGAGCAGTGGCCGGAGGGTAGCCTCTATTTCCGGCTGGCAACGATAGGACTCTGGGTACTCCTTGCGGTGCTCGCCTTCTTCCCTTCCATCGCGCGCTTCGAACAGCTCACTATCAAAACCTTCATCGAGAGCACCGTAACACCGGTATTGTTGCAGCACGGACCCAGCGCGGATTACGCGGTCGTGGAAGCCACGCGCGCCATAGACCGGATGCAGGCCGAGGGCCGTCTCGAAGATCTCGACCGTGAGGACATTGCTTACCGAATCTGGGTCAGGACGGGCCTCGTGATGTCATCGGCGAGCTCATCGATCGAGATCGTCGATAGCGACGGCGAGCTAGCCTCGGACTTCGCCTTGAGCTTCCCCGTTCAGCACGAAACAACGCGTTATGGACCGGCGAGCGAACAGTGGGCCCTAGTCCGGGAAGACCACCCGAACGGCCCGAAACATCCGAGAACGCTTCTCGCTCGGCGCGCGACCAACGGCCCAGACGGAAGGCGCTGGGAGGTCCGTGTTCGGCTCGCCGCGGATTGGCGTAACTTGCCGTTCATCTCGACCTCCAACCCCTATCTGTTTCTCTTTCGCACAAGTGGGGTGGATGCCCGCTTCCGTTTCCCTTATCGAGAGCTCGCTTTGTTTGTCTTCGAGACCGACGGGACGGTCGTTTTTCAATCGACTGCGGGTGTGCTGGAGCCGCCCGAGTCCGTCCTCGAAGATGTCCGACGCGCGCCGCTCTGGTGGGAGTACGAAAGCGAAGGTCAACAGCATCAGAGCTATTTCGTGAGCAACGGTCTGCGCATCTTCGCGCTCTCCTATCCAAAAACGAGCCGGGTAACCTACGCCGCCCAGCTTGCGGGGTGGGCGCTCCTCGTCGTAGGCGTCTTGGCCGCGGCGCTCGCAGCCGCCGTCGTGCTAGCCATTCTCGGGAGCGCGAAAGGGGTTTCACCTTCCGAGCTCTGGGCCGGGATCGGCACTAGCTTCTACGGCAAGCTCTACGTGGCCTTCGTCCTGATAGCACTCGTGCCTATCGCGTCGCTCGCCTTTTTGGTCCGGGGACTACTCGTTGGCCAGCTCGAACGCGATGTCGAGCAGGAAGGCGTCGCCCGCGCGCTGGTCATCCAACGTTTCGTCGCCGAGTTTGTGCGCACCGCGTCCGATGATGGCATGGAGCTTTCAAACGCGGTTCTCGAGCGCATCGGAGGGCTCGCGGGCGTCGACGTCGATCTCTATTTGCGCGGCGAGCTCGTTGCCACGAGCAAGCCCGAGCTTTTCGGAAGCGGCCTCCTGCGTGCGCGCGCCGCGCCGTCGGCCTATCGTGGCCTGGTGCTCGAGCGACAAAGACGTTCGATCCACCGTGAGTTCGTCGGCTCGTTCGGCTATGTCGTGGTCTCGGTGCCGCTCGAGCTCCCAACGAGGCCAGAGCCGGGAATTCTATCCGTGCCGCTCGCGAGTCGCGACGCCGAGATCGAGCGGCGCGTCACGTTTTTGAACCATACCCTTCTTCTCGCCGCGCTCTGCTTCTCCATCGCAGCGGCTCTGCTCGCCTATACGCTCGCGCGGCGCATCGCCGGTCCCATCAACAGTCTCACCGAAGCCACTCGTCACATCGCGGGCGGCGATCTTGATGTCTCTCTCGCAACCATCTCGCAAGACGAGATCGGAGCGCTCTTTTCGAGCTTCATCCAGATGACCGCGGACTTGAAGCAGCAGCGCTCTGACCTGGAGAAAACAAAGAAGCTCGAAGCTTGGGCCGAGATGGCGCGTCAGGTCGCCCACGAGATCAAGAACCCTCTGACGCCGATACAGCTCGCGACCGAACACTTGCTTCGCGTCCACAAGGACCCGGGTGTCGATTTCGAAAAAGTTCTCGATGAATGCACCGAGACGATTCTTCAACAGGTGCGGTCACTACGGCAGATCTCGATGGAGTTTTCTACTTTTGCGTCACCCGAGCCCTTGAAGCGCGAGCCCACTGATATCGAAGCGCTCGTCCGCGAAGCGATCACACCTTACGTCACGACGCCGCCCGACGGCGTCACGGTGGAGCTCGAGATCGCATCCACACTCCCGCAACTCGAGGTCGATGCGCGCCTCCTGAAACGCACCATCCTCAATCTCGTGGAGAACGCGCTCCACGCGTTGAATGGCGAGGGCGATGTAGCGATTCACGTGACGTCGAGAAGGATGAACGGAAACGGCTTCGTCGAGATCATCGTCACGGATACCGGTGTCGGTGTCGAGTCGGAGCTCCGCGAGCGGATCTTCGAGCCCTATTTCTCCACGCGCGCCGCGGGCACCGGACTCGGCCTCGCCATCGCCAAAAAGGTAGTCGAAGACCACGGCGGAACGATCACCCTGGAAAGCCAGCGCGGCCAAGGCACCAGCGTCCGGATGCTTCTTCCAAGTGTGGTTCAGTGATCAGCATTCATCATTCAGCGTTCAGCATGGGTTCAGCGCTAAAGCTAAAGTTAGCCAGGTAAACCTGAAAGCGTTCTAAATCCAAACCACACAGCTGACTCTAATCCCCACATCCCCTCCTATCCCCACATCCCCTTGCCTTTAAAAACACCGCTAAAAGCAAGGAGACGTGGGGATAGGAGGGAGAAGAAAACATTTGTTCAGAACATGAACAAAATCCGCGGTTCTGACGGGTAAGAGCCTAAACGCGGGTCTTTACGAACTCGACTGCGGTAGAACCCGAATCGTAGGCCGTGGTATCTGCGACCGCCCAGAGCCAGAAGCCCGGGCGCGAAAGCTCGGTTGGGCGACGAAGGTCCCCGATGTGGATTTTGTTTGAATCGGCGGCGCCGACCGGCGTCGGCGATTTGGCGCCGCGGCCCGTGTCGAGTGCAAACGGCGCCTCCTTGAAGCACGCGAGGAGGGCGCGCTGCTCGACGGGAGCTTCGAGCTCGACCCAAATCGAAGCCGAATATCCGTGGAACACCGGTACCTGAACGAGGCTCAGCGAAAGGGCGTCTTCCATGTTCGCGAGCCTCGCGGTCTCGAGGGCCACGCTCTCGGCGAGGGCCACCGACCGCACGCCCGAGCCCGCGAGCTTCACGTTGAAAGCGACTTGCTCTTTGAAAACCTCCATAGGAGGTGACTTGAAGCTGAGAACGCTCATGACCTGCTGGTGCAGCTCCTTCGCGCCGGCATCACCTTCAACGCCTGCAGGCAGCAAGAGCGTCGCGCTTGCTCGAGACGCCGAGAGAGATTCCCTGGCGCGACGAAGCGTAGTCCCTACCAAATAGGACGCCATTCTCGGCACGACGAAGAGCCGATCCACGGAATCGCCGGAAGCCGACGGACCCTCCGCGCCTTGGACGACGACCGGCGCTTCGAGACCAATGGCTCCTTCGACGAGCGAGAGAATGCCGTCGCCACTCGCGTCGACGGCCAGCCGGTTGTAAAGGTCGCTATCCTGCCCACCGAAAAAGATCACATCGAGATTCGTGAAGAGATCCGGATCTAGGGGTTGTGTGATCACGACGTCATCTTGAAACTGCGTGAGCGTCGCCTCGCCTTTGACGTCGCTCTCAAAGAGCTTTAGCTCGATGACGGGGAGAGCGCCATCTGAGAGAAGCGCGCGGACGCGGCTCCCGAACGGGCTGTGCGGGTTGACGACGCCGACGCGAAGCCCTCTCATGTCTCTTTCTGGTCCGCTTGCTCCGCTGCCGGAACTTTCGGAACCCTAACAAGAGACGAGAGCTTCAACACGAGCCCGCTCACAAGATAGGTTGAGGCGAGAATCAAGAGCATTGCTTGAGGAAGCGTGAAGACGGTGACAATGAGCAGTGCCAAGAACAAGACCGTCAGATGCGGCTGCCGGCGGCGAATGTCGAAATCCTTGAAGCTGTAATAGCGCAGCTTGCTCACCATCAGAAGTGACAGGACGAGCACGAGCACGAGCAACGGCAGCGCTTGCGAGCGCGACGTCATCGGCTCCGGAAAGCGGTAAACGATCGACGCGACGACGGCCGCGGCAGCCGGGATCGGAAGGCCGATGAAAAAGCGCTTATCCGTCGACGATTGTTGGATGTTGAACCGCGCGAGACGCATCGCGCCGCAGATCACGAACAGAAACCCGATGAGCCACCCCATGCGGGGCCACAAATGCATCCCCCATTCGTGGGCGAGCACCATCGGAGCAATGCCGAAAGACGTCTGGTCAGCAAGCGAGTCGAACTCTTTGCCGAAATCACTGCTCGCGTTTGCGAATCGGGCCACCCGACCGTCGAGCGTATCCAAAAGGATGCCGAGGCCTATCAAGATCCCCGCGAGCGCGAGCTCCCCGCGGATGCTGCTGATGATGGAGTAAAAGCCGCAAAAAACATTCGCAACGGTGAACGCGGCCGGCAGAAGGTAAACTCCTCGGCGCGTAAGCTTGCCGTTTCGACTTGTCACGGTCTCTCCGCGATGACGGTTTCCCCACCCTTGACTCGGTCTCCTACCTTGACTCGAAGCTTGATCTCCTTCGGAAGGATAACCTCCATGCGTGAGCCAAACTGGATGAGGCCAAAACGCTCGCCGCGCTCGAGCTCATCGTTCTCCTTTCTCACGCAGACGATCCGCCGCGCAACGACGCCCGCGATCTGCCGGACGATGACCGTGAGGTCTCGGTCCACGAGCTCGAGCTCGTTCTGCTCGTTCTCCATACCCGCGTCGCTGTTATAGGCAGCGAGGAACTTCCCCGGCGAATAACGGATGCGCCGCACCACCGCATGCAAAGGCGAGCGGTTGATGTGCACGTCGAAAATCGAGAGAAAAACGCTGATTTGCTGACGCTCGGGGTCGCGTTCGGCATCACCGACATAGACCACTTGGCCGTCGCCTGGCGAGACGAGCAGCTTTTCATCGGGCGGAGGCACCCGTTCCGGGTCGCGGAAAAAATACGTAACGAAGGCAGCGAGGACGAAAAACGGGATAGAATAAAGAGCGCTCGGGGCGAAGGCGACAACGAGGCCGCCAAGGGCCACGAGGATACCAATGTAGCGGAACCCCTGTCGTGCAATTCTCATGTCTGGGACCGATTGCGATGACTCTCGACAGAAGCTCGGGAAGACGGACTCGGAGGACGGAAGCCGTTAGTGGCTTCGCACCATGAACGCCATCCGGTCTTTGATGACGAGCTTCTTTTTCTTGATCGTGACTTCCTCTACCTTTTCGTCGGCGCTCAAGTATCGCCGCTCCCCGAGAGTGCTCAAACGGTCATCGAGCTCGCGATGACGCTGGGACAACTGTTGGAACTCTTCGCTCTCTCGCATGAGAACATCTTGGGCAACTTGAGCTACGTTATCGGTCAAGGGCTTCCCTCCTTGCATATGGCCGGGCCGAGGTTACTTAAAAATATCACAGCCTCTTCGATGCCTGCAAGATCTTCATCCGGGCCGACGCCACCAAATTCGCGATAGCGTCAGCCTTTCACGGGGTTTCATCTCGAACGTAAGGCGATTCACACCTTGCAATATCCGCGCGGCCGGCACCATGACTTCAGCAACTCCCTCGGCGCCGAGCGTGAGCTCAGAAAAAGGAATAGCGCGGCCACGGGTTCGAGTAACTCAATCGTTCAATCAGCTCGATCTCGTGGAGATGATCGCTGTTCATCGGCATCAGGGCGTAGCACGACAAGAGGTCGATAGCGCTCACGACGTGGCGTCCTTCTGATTCAACTGGGCATCGGACGGACGGATATAGAGCGCGTCGAGGCCGCCGAGAGGCGCACGCTCCCCGCGTCTGAGCATCTTCGCCCCGAGCCGGGCTACCTCTTCCGCGATGAAAAGCGACGGCTCTTGAAGCGTGACACCCGAGGGGTATCGGGCCTCGAGTAACGCGCGGTGTTTCAGGATCGCGCTCCCCGCGATGAGCTCGGGACTTTCTGGAAGCTCGTCGAGGAAGCGCTCGGGAGCCATGCATCGCGGCTCCGCCCCCGGAATTGCACGCTCGCCGTCCGACGTGTAATAGCAGCCATAGACGTCGCCGCGATAAGCCCCGGCCAACGCAACGATGAGGCCAGGGCGGCAGCGGAAACGATGCGCCGTTGCATCGAGCGTCGACACCCCGACGGCTGGCCGATCGAGCGCATAAGCGAGACCCTCGACCGCCGCGATCCCGACCCTGAGCCCGCTGAAGGAGCCCGGGCCAATCGCGACGGCGAACGCGTCGACATCCTGGAGTGTCTTATCGACGCCCGCGAGCAGCGCTTCGATGGACGGCAAGAGATTTTCGGCATGTCTCGGGCGTGCCGTCCGGAAGCCGAGGATCCCTATCAGCTCTTCGTCCTCCAAAAGAGCCAAGCTTCCATGGGCACCGGTCGTGTCCACCGCCAATACGCGCGTCAACATCAATGGTGACGAATCTTACCTCCCTTTACAGCCTGCGGTACAATGCGCCGACCATGGCGACCTCGACGGGCGGAGCCCCGCAGAAAACCGCAAAAACGGCCACGCCCGCTATGCGGCAGTTCCACGAGATCAAAGCGCAAGCCGAGGACGCCATCCTCTTTTTCCGCATGGGCGATTTCTACGAGATGTTCTACGACGACGCCCTCAAAGCCTCCCGCGCCCTCGAGCTCACGCTCACTTCCCGGCAAAAGGACCCCGCCGGCGCCGCGATCCCGATGTGCGGTATCCCCTACCACGCCGCCGATACCTATGTGGGCCGGCTCATCCGCCGCGGCTTCAAAGTCGCCATTTGCGACCAGGTCGGGGATGCGAAGGAAGCCAACGGTGTCGTTCGCCGCGAGATCGTCCGCGTCGTCACCCCCTCGACCTATCTGCACCAAGGCTATCTCGAAGCCAAAGAGCCGAGCTATCTCATGGCGGTCTCCTCGACCAGGAGCGCCGCGGGCGCCGCCCTCGTCGATCTTTCCACTGGAGACTTCGTCGCCTTCGAGTTCGAAGGCGAGGACCGGTGGCAAAAAATTGCGGAGACGCTCTCGACCTACCGCCCTCGCGAGATCCTCTATCCCGAAGGCAAATCCCTTCCCGACGACATCTTCGCCCAATGGGGGCCCGAAGGCGACGCCCCCATCACGACGGAGCGCGACAACTGGCGCTTCGAGCACGAAGCCAGCCGGAGCCTCTTGCTGCGGCAATTCGCGCCGCAGTCGCTCGAAGGCTTCGGCCTCGAGTCGAAGCCACTCGCGGTCGGGGCGGCCGGCGCGGCGCTGCAATATTTGCAAGAAACGCAGCGCGGCGAGCTCACGCATATCTCTGGGATCCGCTGCCTGGAAGAAGCGGACTACCTGATCCTCGACCCGGTGACGCAAAGAAATCTCGAGCTCACCCACTCGCTTAGCGAGGGCGGGCGACGCGGGAGCCTCATCGACGTACTCGACCGTACGACAACGTCCATGGGCGCGCGCACGCTCAAGAGCTGGCTAACTCGGCCGCTCGTCGACATCGAAGCCATCGGAAGGCGGCTCGACGCGGTCGAAGAGCTCGCTTTCGGCGTCATACAAAGAGCCAAGATCCGAGACACGCTCAAACATGTGCTCGATCTCGAGCGGCTTCTCGCGCGCGTCACACTCGGCTCGGCGGGGCCTCGTGATTTCGTGGGGCTTCAAACCTCGCTCTCGAAGATGCCGGCGCTCCGCGGCCTAACCGCCGAGGCGAATGCCGTCCTCTTGCGCGAGCTCAACGAAGCACTCGACCCGGTCGAAGAGGTACGAGACGATATCGAGCGAACGCTCGTCTCCGAGCCGCCCATAGCACTCAAAGACGGCGGCGCCATCCGCGAGCACGTCTCCGAAGAGCTCGACGAGCTTCGCCGACTGCGTAGCGGAGGCAAGTCGACCCTCACCGAGATCGAGAAGCGCGAGCGTGCTCGCACGGGCATCACGTCCCTCAAGATCCGCTTCAACAAAGTCTTCGGCTATTACCTCGAAGTCACCAAGTCGAAGCTTGACGCGGTACCTGACGACTACATCCGCAAACAGACGCTCGTCGGCGCGGAACGCTATATCACGCCCGAGATCAAGGAATATGAAGAAAAGATTCTCGGCGCCGAAGACCGGATCCAAGTAATCGAGCGAGAGCTCTTCGAGGCGCTGAATCAGCGGGTGCGATCTCACGCGCCCCGGATCTGCACGACGGCTCGAGCTGTGGCGGTGCTCGACGTTTTAGCGGGACTCGCCGAGGTCGCGACCACAGCGAATCTCACCAAGCCGCGCCTTCACGACGGCTTCGATATCGAGGTCAAAGACGGACGCCACCCGGTCATCGAAGCCACGAGCCAAGAGCCTTTCGTTCCCAACGACATAGCCCTCGACGAGAACCGCTACGTTGTCATCCTTACCGGCCCAAACATGGGCGGCAAGTCGACCTATCTTCGGCAAACAGCACTCATCGTGCTCATGGCGCAGATGGGCTCTTTCGTACCGGCCGCGGAAGCGAAGCTCCCTATCGTCGACCGCATCTTCACCCGCGTCGGCGCTTCGGACAATTTGTTCCGCGGACGCTCGACCTTCATGGTCGAGATGCAAGAAACGGCGCACATCCTGCACCACGCGACCCCAAAGAGCTTGATCCTGCTCGACGAGATTGGGCGCGGCACAGCGACCTATGACGGCTTGTCGCTTGCATGGTCGGTCGTCGAGCACATCGCGACCGAGGCGAAGCTGAAATCGAAGACCATCTTCGCGACTCATTATCACGAGCTCACCGACCTCGCCGCGGAGCTTCCCGGGGTCGTGAACTTCCACGTATCGGCCCGCGAGTGGCAGGACGATATCGTGTTCCTGCGCAAAGTCCTCGAGGGAGGCACCGACAGAAGCTACGGGATTCAAGTCGCCCGGCTCGCGGGTCTACCGCCTTCACTCATCCGGCGCGCACAGGAGATTCTCCTGAATCTCGAAAAGACGGAATTCGATCTCGAAGGCCGGCCGCGGGTGACCGGAGAAAGCTCGCTTGGAAGCGGGGCGCGACAGATGTCGCTCTTCGCGGACGCCGAAGACCGCGTCGTCTCCGAGCTGCGGCGGGTAGAGCCCGAGACGATGACACCGCTCGAAGCGCTTCAGCTCCTCGCGGAGCTCAAAGAACAGCTCGACGCGATGGAGTAGGGTGCGACAGGATATTTCGCGGATAGTTGGTTAGCCGATTCCAACTTAACTTGGGCGGGGTCACATCCCGATCGGAACGCCAATGGCGCGGAGGACGGCGATCTCCACTTGTGCGAGGAGCTTCCCGGCCAGCGGATCGCCTAGCGCGTTGGCCTCTAAATAGTCCTTGGGTAGCGTCGTAATTTGCTCGCACTTCAGCATAGAAGGCTTGTTGAGCCCGCCTTCGCCCTTCCGAAGTCTCACGTGCGTTGGAGCCGGTCGATCTGTCGTCGAGCACGGAATCACAAGGACGTTACTTGCGAGTTGGTTACGGACATTAATGGATATGACGAGAGCGGGACGCCGCTTTCGACCGCGCTCCCCTGGAATCCGAACCCAGTACAAGCATCCACGCTGTGGAAAGCCACTCACTCCCAAGTCTCTTTGAGAGACCCGGTCGAAGTGGCCGCCCATTCGGCATCCTCGCCCTGCTCCCCTCGGGTAAGTTCTCGATAGTACCGCTCGATCTCGCTCTCGAGTGTTTGGCGCCGACGGTTGCTTAACCAGCGGACTAGCGCTGTCTCTACGATCTCACTTCGGGAAGCGTCAACATCAAGCTTGTCGATCTCTTCGATAAGCTTTGAGTCGACGGTTACCGAGATTTTAGTTTTGGCCATCTGGAGTCGGTACTCTCTTTGTCCGATAATATATCCGATTAATGATCGGACAGCAAAACTGAAGGTGAAGCGGCTGCTGATACTCAAGTCGGCGGATACCAAAGAGACCTCGAAACGGGCGCAGGTCCAATGTCCTACTCAAATGGTTCCAAGGCCTCGAAGGCCTCGGTCCGCCCGACCGGTCCCTAGTCCGCTAGAAATGTCCCGCGGGATGTCTTCTGTGGAAAGCTCCGACGCAAGGTGTGGAAAACCTGTGGGAAGTATGCATCACGTGAGTCACGAAAGAGTGCGACGAGACACGATCTCATCATGGCGATGCCCGCCGACGGGAGGTTCGTCCGCGGCGCGCTCATGTTCGACGCGGCGCGCGCGATGCTGCTTGCTTCTCTCGACCCCGAGCTCGAGTTGAAGCGTGCTGGTGACAACACCGACGCGCGCTGGTCGCCCGACGGAAATTGGGTGGGGTTTGCCTCGGAGCATGACGGGGAGACGGACATCTACAAGAGAAGACCCGATTTCAGTACTCCCACGGAGCGCATGTTGGCAAAGGAGGGGTACCAGCAGCCGAACAGCTGGTCTCCTGACGGCAAACACCTGATGTTCACGGAGACCGTTCCAGGCGCTCGCGGCGAATCCAGGAACATTTGGTGGGTTGGTCTCGAAGGTCAAGGAGAGCCGCAGCCTTTCGTGCAGTCCGCGTTCACGGAAGAAGAGGCGGTTTTCTTGCCAGACGGTGGATGGGGTGCGAGGTGGTCTCCCGACGGTCAGGAGCTGTTCTATGTCCTAGGCAAGGACCGGTCCAACCCGGGAGGGAAAATAATGGCCGTCGATGTGCGCACCGAGCCAACATTCAACGCGGGAACACCGTACGTTCTGTTCGAGGGACCTCACGTGTTTCGTGCAGGACCAGACTACGACCTGGCACCCGATGGCGAGCGTTTCGTGGTGCTCTGGAGAGACGAAGACGCAAACCCCCTCGCGGGCCGGGAAAACAACATCGACACCCATGCACTCGAAGGATTGTACCGTCTCGATCCCAGCGAATAATCCTTCGCGCCGAAGACACGCACCTCACGTCGGCTCTCGGTGGCGATTCGCCCGTGGATGTTCGCTAGTTCAGCCTGAGCTCGTACGGCATCATTGCCAGTGGCTGGCCGCTCGCGAGAGTTCGAAGAAGCGGCGATCGACGGAGAAGCTCTTGTGGCGAAAGCGCTTGCGCCGGGAGCTGGAGCGCCTCACGCGATTGAAGGAAACCAGATATAATCGCCTCAAAGATGTTCTTTTTTTCGGGATAAATGACCAAAGCAACGCGATCCGTCGGCTCGAGGTTGATTTTCTCCTTGGCAATAGCGATCGCGCGCTCGATACCGCCGAGCTCGTCGATGAGGCCGTGCTCGAGGGCGGAGCGGCCCGTCCAAACACGGCCCTGTGCCACGGCGTGTACTTCTTCGATGGTCTTGCCACGCGCCTCGGCAACTCTGTCCAGAAAAGCTTGATAGCCGGACTCGATCATCGCATGGAACTTCGCGCGCTCTTTAGGAGTGAAACTGCGGTTGTCGCTGAAGAAATCCGCGTTGGGCGCGCTCGAGACGCCGTCGCGAGAAACGCCTATCTTCTCGTAAAGGCCGGACAAGTTGAACTTTCCGGCGTAAATTCCGATGGACCCGGTAATCGTGGTCGGCTCCGCCAAGATCGTGTCGGACGCCATCGCAATCCAATAGCCGCCCGAAGCCGCCACGTTGGCCATCGACACGATAACGGGCTTTTTCTCGCGAGTGAGTTGGGCTTCGCGCCAAATCACATCGGAAGCCACATCGCTTCCGCCGGGGCTGTCGATGCGGAAGATGACCGCGTCAATGGAGTCGTCTTCACGTACGGTCTTGAACGCGTTGCCAATCGTGTCCGAGCCCATCACCCGGCCGAAGACAGCATCTTCCCGATTGGTGCCGCCGACGATAGCACCGACGCCGTAGATCAAAGCGATGCGTCCATCGACGCTGAACGAGGACCGGCGGCTAGCTAGGTGATAATTTGCCACGGTCATCGTCTTTGGTTCTTCGCCTTCTTCGGCGTGTTTCGCGTGCACTTCGTCCAAGTATTGCAATCCGTTTACGAGGCGATGCTCTATCGCTTGTTCGGCCGTGAACGGTCCCGCTGCGATGAGCGCGTTCACCGCGGGCGGGTCGGTCCCGCGGCCTTCAGCGATCGCGGTGACCATGGCCTCGTGGAGCGTATCGACGACCTCGCCGATCGCTTCACGGCTCGCCTCACTCATGCTCTCGCGCAAGAACATGTCGGGCGCGTCTTTGTAATCACCGAAACGCTCGAACTCGGCTTCGACGCCGAGTTTGTCGAGCGCCGATTTCACGAACAAGAGCTCTGCGCGAACGCCTCGCAAATCGATCATCCCGCGCGGGTGTAGATAGATTCGGTCCGCCGCCGAAGCGATAAAGTAGTCGCGGTTTCCCGCATATTCGATGAACGCAACGATCTTTTTGCCCGAGCTCTTGAAGTCGAGAAGCTGCCGGTGAAGCTCGAACATGTTCGCCCAACCGAGCCCGGTACCACGGACGTGCAAAAAGAGCTTCTCGATCCGGGCGTCCTCTTTGGCGGTGCGCACCGCAAAAAGAAGCTCGCGAAACGTGATCTCATTGACTTCGACGAAGGGACCGCTCATGTCGTAGAGCGGGTCTTCGGGGTAGGGGCGCGCGAGATCGATGCTCAAAGCCGTGCCGCTACTTAGCGAGGGCACCGTAGGCCCCATGCTCCTGAAGAGCGCATAGAATGTCGCCGTGACCAGGAACAACGAGCCCCCGGAAAAGATGACGAGCCACAAGAACCAATTCGGCCGGCGCGGCCGCGGCGGCACAGGCTCGGTATATGGTTGAGGAGCTTCGGTCTCAATCACTGACGTCTGCGTCGCCTTCGAGGGAGAGTAAGAGGATCTCCCGTCGGTTCGTTGCCTCGGTGCTGAGTTGGGACGTCGGGTGCTCGGAAAGCATCCGGTCGTAATATTGCCGTGCCTTTTCCAAGTTTCCCGAGCGCTCTTCGAGTTTGGCGAGCGCGTAGAGCAACTCGTCTTTGGGAAGCGGATTGTCGGCGTCCTCGACTAGACTCCGGTAGAGCTCTCCGGCTGCCGCGGGATTCCCGCGTTCCGAGCGCACCAAAGCCAAAGCGCGCGACGCGAGGTACCAAATCAGATCGCGATGACTCGAGCGCACCGTCTCGAGCGAAGCGTCTGCAGCCTCGAGATAGGAGAGACCTATTTGGCAAAGCGCGACATAGTATTGAGCATGCCGGCCCTCGTCGTAGCCCCCATATTCGCTGGCCACGGCCTCGAAGGACCCGAGTGCGGCTCGATATTTCTCTTCCGCGGTTGCGAAGGTAACGACGTTCGGGCTCGGGAGCGCACCGTCACTCGTACGCACCACACCGTGATACTGGTTCAGCGCCTCGGTCAAGAGCACTTGGGCCGTTGCGGACTGCCGGCTCCTGTGGATTCCGATCCCGCCAAGAAGAAGCGCCGACCCCACGACCACGAGCGCGCCATTGATGAGTTTCTTCTGGTGGGTCATCCCCCAGGCCAGGACATGGTCCAGCCAGTGAACGAACTCGTCCTGCTTCAAATGATGTCGTTCCGCACGCTTCACGCACCTACCTCCAAAACTTCAAATATGAGTCTCCCTCGCGGCACATCGGCTGTCAACTCGCGAAGCCGCTCCTCTCTATGGTAAGACTGCACGACCTATCTTACTAGTAACACTCTGGAGACAGCTTGAAACCATGACGTCGTTCGGCGAGCAGGACGCCTATTTGTTCCGGGAGGGAACGCATCCCCGGCTTCACGACTTTCTCGGCGCCCATCTCGGTGAGCAGGACAAAAGCACGGGGTGTTTCTTCTCGGTTTGGGCTCCTAACGCCGCCGAGGTTTCTGTGACCGGCGATTTCAATGGATGGGAGGCGGACGCCGCGCCGATGGAGCTCGACGAAACCACCGGCATCTGGTCACGTTTCGAGCCAGGGATCCGCGACGGGAACTTGTACAAGTACCACGTCCGGTCCCGCCTCAAGGGGTATCGCGTCGACAAATCGGACCCGTTCGGTGTCTATCGTGAGGTGCCTCCGGAGACCGCTTCGATCGTGTGGCCGCTCGATTACGACTGGAGCGACGTGGCATGGATGACCTCCCGAGAGACACCGAACGCGCTCGACGCGCCCTGGTCGATTTACGAAGTTCATCTCGGTTCATGGCGCCGGAGCACCGACGGGACAGAGCCACGCTATCGTGAGCTCGCGAGAGCACTCGCGGACTACATGGTCGATCTCGGCTTTACCCACGCGGAGCTCCTACCCGTCATGGAACATCCTTACTACCCTTCCTGGGGCTATCAAACAACGGGCTATTTCGCGCCGACGAGCCGTTATGGCACGCCTCAGGACTTCATGTACCTTGTGGACCTCCTGCATCAAGCCGGGATCGGGGTAATCCTGGATTGGGTGCCCTCGCATTATCCGTCGGATGCCCACGGTCTCGGTTTTTTTGACGGCACCTATCTCTTCGAGCACGCGGACCCGAAACGACGCATCCACCCAGACTGGGACAGCCTGGAGTTCAACTACGCGCGCGGCGAGGTCCAGAGCTTTCTGTTGAGCAGTGCCACCTTCTGGCTCGACTACTACCACGCGGACGGGCTGCGCGTAGACGCCGTCGCTTCGATGCTCTATCTCGACTATTCGCGGGGCGAAGGCGGATGGACGCCGAATCGCTTCGGCGGGCACGAGGATCTCGAAGCGATCGACTTCTTACATCGCTTCAACGTTTCGAGCTATCGCGATCGCCCCGGCATCCAGACGATTGCGGAAGAATCCACCGCGTGGCCGCTCGTCTCGCACCCGACTCATGTCGGCGGGCTCGGCTTTGGCATGAAGTGGGACATGGGCTTCATGCACGACACCCTCGACTATTTGAAGGAAGAGCCGCGCCACCGCAAGTTCCATCAGGAGAAGCTCACGTTTCGGCCCATGTACGCCTTCTCCGAGAACTTCATGTTGCCGCTCTCGCACGACGAAGTCGTGCACGGCAAAGGCTCGCTTTTGACCAAGATGCCGGGAGACGACGACTGGGAGCAGTTCGCAAACCTCCGCCTCCTCTACGCCTATATGTGGGGTCAGCCCGGGAAGAAGCTCTTGTTCATGGGTGGCGAGATAGCCCAGCGCCCCGAATGGGATCACGACCAGGCGCTCGAATGGTTCGTGCTCGACGAGCCTCTTCACAAAGGCATACAAGACTGGGTGCGCGACCTGAATAGGTTCTACAAAAGCGAAGCCGCGAGCCACGAGAAAGACTTCACCGCGGATGGGTTCGAGTGGGTCAACTGCCGGAACACGGGGACGAACGTGCTCTCGTTTCTACGCAAAGGAGAAAAAACCGCGAGGCCTCTTCTTCTCGTCTACAATTTCAGCACCGAGATCTACCGGGACTTTCGGGTCGGTGTACCCATCGTTGGGCGCTGGGACGAGCTTTTGAATAGCGACAGCGACCATTATGGAGGGCGTGGCGAAGGCAATCTGGGCGGTGCGGATGCCGAGGACGTGCCCTGTGACAAGCACCCGTACTCTCTATCTCTCACCCTGCCCGCCCTCGGAGCGCTCTTCTTCGGGGCCGCGAGCGAGCGCCCGAAAAGAACGACGATTCGGCGCAAATGATCTCTGAGCCGTGAACAAATACGTCTGCGTTCACGGGCATTTTATCAGCCGCCGCGGGAAAACCCATGGCTCGAGGCGATCGAGCCGCAGGACTCGGCCGCGCCTTACCATGACTGGAACGCGCGCATCAGCGCCGAGTGCTACGAGCCGAACACCGCTTCCCGCATCCTCGACGATGAAGACTGGATCGTCTCGATCACCAACAATTACAGCCGGATCAACTTCAACTTTGGTCCGACACTTCTGTCGTGGATGAAGCAGAAAAAACCTTCGGTCTACCGCGCGATCTTGTCAGCCGCTCGCGAGAGCCGGGAGCGGTTCGGAGGCCACGGCTCGGCGCTCGCGCAAGCCTATAACCACGTCATCCTGCCGCTTGCGAGCGACGCGGACAAAAGGCTCCAAGTCCTCTGGGGGTTGCGCGATTTCGAGCATCGCTTCGGACGGAAGCCGGAAGGGATGTGGCTTCCCGAGACCGCCGTAGATCTGGGCACGCTCGAAGCGCTGGCGGCACACGACATCCGGTTTACCGTGCTTGCTCCGTCTCAGGCCGCGCGCATCCGCCCCATCGGCGCCTCCGGGTGGTCGGACGTTTCCGATTCACGGGTCGATCCTTCACGGGCTTACGTTGAGCGGCTGCCCTCGGGAAAAAGCATCGCGCTGTTCTTCTATGACGGTGTTTTGTCGCGCGCCGTGGCTTTCGAAGGATTGCTGCATCGCGGCGAGCTCTTCGCGGCGCGCCTCGCCGGCGCCGTGCCGGATGACCGCCCGCGTCTATCGCATATAGCGACAGACGGCGAGAGCTCAGGGCATCATCATGCGCATGGCGACATGGCGCTCGCCTATGCGCTGCACGCCATCGAGTCACGCGGTATGGCCGAGCTCACCAACTACGGCGCGTTTCTCGAATCCTTCCCTCCCGATCACGCGGTCGAGATTTTAGAGAACACCGCGCGGAGCTCCGCCCACGGCATCGAGCGGTGGCGAAACGATTGCGGCTGTCATACCCGCGGGCCAGGCGGATGGAACCAAAGTTGGCGCGGCCCGTTGCGCGCAGCGCTCGACCACGGGGTAGCGGTCTGGGACCGAGAGGCATCAGAGTTACTTCCCGAGCCGTCCGAAGCCCTCGACCACTACATCGAAGTCATCCTCGATCGCTCCAGGCGAGGGGATTTCATCGCGACGCATGTCAGCCGAGAGAATCCCGTACGCGCGCTCAAGCTTCTCGAGATGCGTCGCCAGCTGCAGCTCATGTATACGAGCTGCGGTTGGTTCTTCAGCGATCTTGCCGGCCTCGAGACCGTGCAGAGCCTGCACTATGCGGGACGCGCCGTCCAGCTCGCCGAGGATCTCTCGCAAAACGCCCGAATCGAGGCGACTTTCTGGGCGCCCTAGAAAAAGCGCGCAGCAACCGTACGGAAGCCGGGAGCGGCCGCGACATCTACGAGAAAAGCGTCAAGCCGTCCAAAGTCACTTGGGAGATGCTCGGGGCACATTACGCGATTAGCTCAGTGTTCGAAGGGTACCAAGACACGACCCGACTTTACTGCTACGACATCGAGCGCGAGCAATTCGAGACTTTCGAGACCGGTGAGCGCAAGCTGGCCGTCGGCTGCGCACGGCTCACCTCCACGATAACGGGCGCTTCGGAGCAATTGAGCTTCGCTGTCTTGCACGAGAGCAATCACGAGATCACGGCAGATGTGCGACGCGGGCGTCACCGCTTCAGACAGCTTCAGAAAGCGTTTCTTGAGAATGGCACGCTCGACCGTCATTTCGGCGAGCAGACGTTCTGCTTGAGCTCGTGGTTCGGCGACGAGCAGCGCCGCATCGTCGACATTCTCACTCGATCGGGGCTGAAGGGCACGGAGGCGTCGCATCGAAGTTTGTTCGAGCACCACCAAAAGATGCTGCGATTTCTCACGGAGCTCGGCGTCCCCCCGCCCAAAGCACTGTCCGTCGCCGCGGAGGTCGTCTTGAACGGGAACCTCCGTCGCGCGCTCGTGCACGAGCCCATCGATCCCGACACTGTCGGTGACTTGCTGAGAAACGCGATCACTGAAGGTGTGCCTCTAGATGAAGCGTCGCTCGCCTACGCGGCAAGGGAGAGTGTCGATACCAAAGCCGAGCGCTTTTTCGAGTCACCCGAAAAACTCGAAGCGTTCGAAGAGCTTCGGCGAAGCGTGGCTGTGGTGTTAGCACTTCCGTTCGAAGTCGATCTGTGGAAAGTGCAGAACCTCTATTTTGGCTTCTTGTCCGAGCGCATAGCGGGATCCAGCGCGCTCCGTCGACGGGACCGGCTACTTGTGGACCCGGCTTCCTCTTCCCTCACCTCCCCACGGCTACCATCGACTCCATGTCTCGATGGGAACCATCGAGGCGGAGACCTTCATCCTTCGTGCGCCAACACGTGCCTATCGAGATCCCGCGCGCGGGAAACGGTGGGGCTCTTTCCCCCGCTCTACGCGCTCCACAGCAAGCATCCGCGGGCATCGGCAATTTCGGAAACCTTCGGCGCCTCGCGGAGCTGACGTCGCGCATGGCGGCGGGTTCGTCGCAACACTCCCGCTGCTCGCGTCCTATCCCGGCGAGCCGAGCCCCTACTCGCCGGCGAGTCGCCTCTTCTGGAACGAGCTCTTCGTCGATGCTGGTACGGCGTCTCCCAAGAAGCCGAGCGAGCTCCTCGACTCCGCCGCGCTCTACGCCGTGAAGGGGCACGATGCGAGACGTTGCGATCGGACGCGAGAGCGACGTCGCGGCTTTCCAGATACGTTTCCCGCTAGCGCTCGACTATGCTCGGTTCCGCGCGGCGGCGGACTCGTACGGTACAACTGGACGCGCTGGCCAGACAAGCTCCGCGACGGGCGAATCGAAGAAGCGGAGCCCGACGCCGCTTTTCCCGGAGGCCAGAACTGGAGCTTCCCTCCCGTCCTCCCCGAAAAAAAAGTCGCGCCCAAAACCACCGCCACCTCCGCCTCGTCTATCGCCACGCTAGGAGCTTTCTCGGTGTCGATGCGTCTCACACCGCTCCCCTCGTCGGCGCCGTCCCCGGCGTGAAGTCAATCTTCTTCCCATCGACGGTGAACTCGGGACCGTGGGGTCGTGAGAGGTTTCCGCCAGGGCCGAACGCCACGATCGACGCCGCGAGCTCGTCGTTCGACCGCTTCTTGCCGACGGTACGTGGCTTGTCACCGTGGAAGCTCTCGACGTGGATCGTTTGTGTGGGGAAGGCGAACTCGACGCCAACCTCTTCCGCAAGCCGAAGAATCTCGAGAAAAAAGTTATGCTTTTCGCGAAGCTCATCGCTCCAGGTCTGGACGTCGAGAAAGCAATAGACGAGCACGTTCAACGAAGAATCATCGAAGCCGTTGAAGTGGATCTCGTGGAAGTCCTGGCGCATGTAGCGATTCGCTCGGATGACGGCACGAATACCCTCCACGAAAGCCTGCATCTGCTCCGCGGTCGTACTGTATGTAAGGCTGATGACCTCCTTGATGCGACGGTAGCGCCGCATGCCCATATTATCGACATCGGTATTGGCGAGCTTCGAGTTGGGAATGCTCACGACAGAGTTGTAGAACGTCCGAACGCGCGTCGAGCGGAAACCGACTTCTTCGACAGTGCCTTCGACCTTCCCCATTACGATCCAATCTCCGATTTGAAACGGCCGGTCCGCGAAGATGGTTACCGAGCCGAAGAGGTTCGCGAGCGTATCTTGAGCGGCGAGCGCGACCGCAACGCCGCCAATCCCGAGGCCAGCGAGGATGGAGCCCACCGAATAGCCGAAACTCTGTACGAGTACGAGAACGCCTACGGTGAACGCGAAGATCTTGAGCGACTTCCGTAACATCGGAACGAGTTGATCGTCGAGCTTGGTGTCGCTCCGGGCGGTGATGCGGAGCAAGTGATCGCAAATAAAGTCGACGATCTTGAACGAGAGCCAGAGAAGGCTCACCGCGACCATGAAGTCGAGGGCGAACCTAATGGCCGCGTTCATACGCACCGGAAGCTGCAAGTCCGCGTAAAAGGCCAGTAGTAACAGCGTGAAGACGAGAAACCCAAGCGGCCTAACCGATTCCAAAACGATGGTCTCGTCCCACGTCGGCGGTGTGTGTTTCTGAAGCCATTTAGCGATCTTGTTTAGAACGAATTCACCAATCGTGCGGAGGACGAGGGCGAAGAGTAAAAGAAAGAAAATGCCGGCAAATTGCCAAAGGGCCATGCCGAGAAACCGCGTCTGGAAGATCGCGGGCAGGCTGCCGATCAAATATTGCGCGGCGCCGCTGAACGATTGTGCATAGAGAGCGGGCGTGGCCGACAACGTCTCGCGCGAGAAGAGCCACCTATCGTCGACTTTGACGAGATAGAGTCCAGGCAGGCGTACGGGAAACAAGCGATACCGGTTTCGGCCGCTCGACTCTTCGACATAGTCCGCATTGGTGGGGATATCTGCCACCCGCACGATCAGTCCGTGAGCGTCGAGCACGGCCTTCAGCTGACGCGCGAGATCTTGACGGCGCTCCGCGGAGTGGTTCGGATTGATGGCCATCCCCTCGGCAGCAATGCTCATGTCGATATTGGGCGGATTCTGCCAGGCCAGGAAGTTCTCGATGACCGATTGCGGGTTCGCGAGCCGTTCGGCAGTAGTGCCTCGTTGGCCGGAAGCGAAAGCCGCCAGGCACACCGCGGCGGCAAAAGTCAGGATCAATACGCGTGGTCGCATGTTTCTTGTCTCCTAGCTAGAGCCCGTATTATGTGCGATCCGACCGACGCCACAACGAAGCGAAGAGACAGAGCACCGCAAATACCCAAATCGCCACCGCAAGACGGCTCGAGAACAAAATCTCCCAGCCGCCGCCACTTATCGCCATAGCTCGGCGAAGACTCTTCTCCATCAATCCTCCGAGCACGAAACCGAGCACGACCGGCGCGAGCGGAAAACCGCTTTTGCGAAGCGCATAGCCAACGATGCCGAGAAGCGCCATGAGGCCGATGTCGAACGTGCTTCGATTCACGGAGTAGACCGCCACGACACTCAGCACGACGATGACCGGATGGAGAAACCAGCGCGGGACGGACAAAATGCGAATGAAGACGTTGACGAGCGGCAAGTTGAGCGCGAGTAGAACGACGTTGCCGACGATCATCGAGCCGACGAGCGCCCAGAACAGGTCGGGGTGCCGCGTCAAAAAAAGCGGCCCGGGCTGAATCCCGATCGCGAGGAGCGCGCCTAGCAGCACCGCAGTGGTCCCGCTTCCAGGAACGCCAAGCGTCAGAAGCGGGATCATCGCCCCCGTGCTCGCAGCGTTGTTGGCCGCTTCAGGTGCCGCGACGCCTTTCAGCCCGAGGGGCTGGTTGTTGTTGAAGCGCTTCTCCGCAGCATAAGAAGCAAAGCTCGCTACCGTGCCACCGGCTCCCGGCAAAACGCCGACCAAGAAACCGATGATCGTGCCGCGCAGCATCGTACCCTTGGCCGAGAACCATTCTGTGAGCTTGGCCCGATGCACGGTCACCGGCTTTTCTTTCGCGTGCGGGCTCTCGAGAGCGATCAGCACTTCACTGATTGCGAAAAGCCCAATCGTGAGCACAACGAAGTCGACGCCGTCGAGAAGACGCAGTTCCCCGAAGGTATAGCGCGCGACGGCGCTGTTCGGGTCGAAGCCGACGGTCGCGAATGCGAGACCGAGCAAGGTCGCCATCGCGCCTTTCAAAACGCTCCCGCCCGAAAGCGAGGAAAGGACCGAGAGCGCTAACACCATCAAAGCAAAATATTCCGCCGGGCCGAAGCGGAGCGCCCAAGAGGAGAGCAGTGGCGCAAACAAAGCCAGGCCGAGAATCGAGAGCGTCCCGCCAAAGAAAGACGCGACCGCCGACATCGCGAGCGCGCTCCCGCCTTCGCCTCTTTGGGTCAGAGCGTAGCCGTCGATTGCCGTCACCGTCGCCGAGGCGGTGCCCGGCACGTTAAGCAGGATGGTGCTGATCGAGTTGCCGTATTGCGAGCCGTAGTAAATAGCGGTGAGCACGATGAGAACCGATTCGGGCGGCAAGTCGAGTGCGAGCGCGAGCGGAATGAGGATGGCGATAGCGTTGATGGGGCCGATACCCGGAAGCATCCCAACGAGGGTGCCGACGAAAGCGCCGAACGCTGCGAGGGCGAGGTTCAAAGGCTGTAGCGCAAGCGCAAGACCTTCCGCCATCAAAAGCCTCGCGGGAGCGGAATCGAGAGGACGTAAGTAAACAGCACGAAGATGGAAAGGCTCAGCAAGAAGCTCAAGACGACGCCGCGGCGAATCGGCCCAGAAAAAAGAGCGACAACTCCGCTCGCGAGCATCGTCGTCGCAACTACAAAACCCAAACGATCCAGGACGGCGACATAAACGAAAAGCCCGGCGACGAGAGCGACGTGGCGCCACGACACAGGCGGCAGCTCACCTGAAGGCTTTTTTGTCCAGAGCGTCACGCTCGTCGCCAACAAAAGCGCGCCGATCGCGACAGGAAAAGCGCTCGGCCCGATAGGGTCAGCGATGAAGCCGGTCTCGAACCCGCGCGCGAGCCAGACGTAGCCGAGCGCCCCGACAGAAAGAAACGCCGCGACAGGCTTTTCCATCACGGTAAGAGACCGAGGGCCACCGTGAGCCGTTCGAAGCTCACCACTTGCTCGTCGACGAACGTTTCGAACGCCTCGCCCGCCAGAAAGAACTCGGAGAGTCCCGTGCGCGCGCGCAGAGCCTCCCACTCCGGTGACGCCGCAACATTTTCGAGCACACCTACCCAGTGCTCGTAGCGCGCATTGTCGGCCCCTGCGGGCCCGTAAAAACCGCGCCAAACGATCCAGGTGACGTCGTAGCCGAGCTCACGCGCGGTGGGAACACCCTGCAACGCGTCGAGACGCTCAGGAGAAAGCGCCGCGAGCACGCGCACCTCGGAAGCTTCGAAGAGACTCAAGACCTCCGAGACATCGAGCGGCACAACCGACACGAAGCCGCCAAGAAGTGCTGTCACCGCTTCACCACCGCCATCAAACGGCACGTAGCGGATCGCCTTGGGATCGAAGCCGGCCGCGCGCGCAAGCACGAGGAGTTTCATGTGATCTTGTCCGCCGACCGCGCTCCCACCCGCAGCAACGATCTCGGACGGAGCAAGGCGCCACGCATCGAGAAGCTCCTCGAAGCTCCGCCAAGGCGCGTCGTGACGCACGACAATCACGCCGTAATCCGCGGCAACCGCTGCAAGCCAACGCACGTCTTTGGCCTCGAAGTCGCCGAACTGTCCTTGCGCGAGACGAAGCGTCGTCGCGGGGCTCGCTGCGACAATGAGGTTAGGGTCGCTCCCGCGCTCTGCCACCACATGGGCAAACGCGATGCCGCCTCCAGCGCCCGGGACATTCCGCACGCGCATCGACGTGCCGTCGAGAACTTGGGCTACAGCGCGACAGGTGAGATCCCACCCGCCACCCGGGTTCGCAGGCGCGAGACATTCCGGGCCAGGCTCGACGCAGCTACCGGCAACCAGTGCGAGACACGCGAAAGCAACGAGCCTCCCCATGAAACTCACTTCTTCGCGGACACCGGTGGGCCATCTTCGCCGAGCGCCGCGACCAACTTCTTGGGCGCCACCGCGCGATAACTCTCCTCGACCCACTCGCAAAGCATGTGCTCAGGAGGTCTCTCTTGCGAATCGAAACGGGCCGTTACCCAGCCGCTCTTGCCGAGACCGTAGCCCGTCGGATCTGCGAAAGGCAGCATCAGAGCCATAATGTGCGACTCTGGAAGCTTCACGGATAGCGACAGCCCACCATCACCAAGGCCCATAAACACAAAGACTTTCTTGCCGAGTTTGATAACGCGCTCACCCCACGGAAAGTTTTCGCGCGCCTCCGGAAAGCCGAGCGCGAAGCTGCGGAGCGCTGCTTCAACTCTTTGAGTTGGGCTGGTTCTTTTTGTCAAATTCCCTGTCTCCCTCTCGAGGCGGGTTGACGGTGCGGCGAACGAGGTGCAGATTGATATAATGCCTAACCACACAGAAATCACAACCAACCGGATGTTCGGAGATTCTATCAACGCTGACCGAACGACGAAGGTAAGTATCATCCAAAGACGATGATCCGATACGCGGTTTTTGCAGCGGCATTCTTCGCGCTCGCGACCGTGCGGGACGCCGTGACTCTGAAGGACAACATGTCCGCAGTCTTCTGGCCCGAAACCGGGTTGTTGGTGGCGGTACTGGTCCTATCAAAAAGAAAGGATTGGTTCTCGTTCCTCTCGCTCGGATTCCTCGTTTTTCTTGCCGATTCAACCGTTCTGAAACAGCGCCCAGTCCCGCTCAGTGTAATCTTTGCGGCTTCCCTCTGCTTCGTGAGTACCCTCGGGGCCTCCGCGTATTTGTTTTTCGTGGACGGGAAGAAAAGTCCTTTGGCA
>CAUZCL010000047.1:0-37752 GCA_963578475.1 Acidobacteria bacterium bin61
AGGCCTACAAAAAGGGCGTAAAGATCACGCGCGAACAGATGGACGAGTTGGACCTGACCAACGACGAGGCCATGCCCAAGTGAAACTACACCCTACAGCCTGCAGAAAAGTCGGGAGTTATTCTTTCGCCGCCGCTTAGACGCGGGTACTTCTCTTTAGTGTGGGGAAAAACGATTCATTGACAGCGCGATTGATTGCTCGACGCAGACCGTGCTCGCCGGCACCACGTCCCTCGTCAGAGGGCGTCGTCCCAAACCGCAGCACAAAGCGTCCTCCCGTGGACAGCGAGAGGTTGTCAATGAGCTTGCGCGTCAAATCCTGCCACCGCCAGCTTCGCTTCCTGCCCAAGAGTGTCCGAATAGACTTTCGGAGCTCTTGGTCGGACGCAGAGTACGTGACTTCGCCTTCGGCGGCACGAATGCCGATATGGAAGCGAATCTTGCCTACGCGCGCTGAACCACGGTAAATGCCGATCCCGAATTCCTGCTTGTCCAGCAATGCCATCGTCGCCATTTTCGTTGACTCCTTTGTTGAGACCTGGCATTTTCAGGTCCCGTCAGAGTTGTTGTTTAGTTGATGTAACGCGTTTACAAGCAAGGATTGTCCCTAAGTGTGGATTTTCACGGGCTACACAATCGGAGGGGGGTTCCCCCTGGCAACCACTAGGGGTTGTGGCGTTTATAGGTGTGACTAGCCCCGGCATTGCTGCGCATGGTTTCATAGGTCCGTCGTGTAGGAATTTCCCTACGAGCATTAGGGGGGGTCCCCCTCTAGTCCGTTAAGCTTTGATTCTACACTAGTAACGGCTCTCTTTGAGCGCGAGTGTAAATCCCCACACTACTTCCGGAGAAGCCCCCGCTTCCACGACGCGCACCGAACGCCCTCGGGGCGCCCACTGTCGCGGGTCGGTAGAAAGGAACAGGGCCAAGGTAGGGGCGCCCGCCGCGGCCGCTAGGTGACTAACGCCCGAATCGTTGCCGATGAAGGCGGCCGAAGAAGCGAGAAGGGTAGCGAGATCGCGCAGCGGAAGCTCTGCCGCGACCGGACCCGGCACCGCCCGCGAAAGGCTCGAGACGACGTCATGGTCAGCTTCCCCCTGGATCCAGAGCAGATCCTGTCCCGCGGCGGTAGCGCAACGGGCAAACTCGGCGAACCAATGAGGCGGCCAGTTCTTTTTCGGACTGCCGCTCGAAGGATGGATAGCAATAAAACTCGCCGGTGTGAGGCCATAGAGCTCGAGGAGCGGACTAGGGTCGCCGAAGCGAAGCTCGGGCGGAGCAACGGGTGCTCGAAACCCCAGCGCCCGCACGGATGCCATCAGATGGTCGCTCGCGTGCACGGCTTCGGGTGGATTCGGCGACGTTTCGACACAACGGAGCTGCAGCCGGTCGGCTTTTACGCCGAGAAGCGGAAGGCGCGCCCAGGCAACGATCAAGTCGAAAGCCTCGAGAAAAGTGAGGAGCTCACGATCCTCGGCGCGCTCGTCGAAAAAGGCACGGAAGCGAGCGCGGTCGATTGAGTGCACGTCATGAGCCAAACCAGGCGTTTTCGCGAGCTCGGAGTAAGGCAGCGTCCCGAGAAGCTCGACACGGTTGCCCGGAGCCACCAGGGCCGCAATCGCGGGAAAGGTGAGAATGGTGTCGCCTAGCGAGCCGGCACGAATGGCGAGGATGTGCTGTCCTTTGTCCACCAGTACGGAATTCGTCCCTATTTCCTGGCGACGAGCTCGTATTGCTCCTGATACATATTTTGATCGGAGCGGATGTCGACCTCGTTATGCAGCATCGATTTGAGCTCTTCCATGGCCGGCGCTTCTTTGCCGCGCAAAGCGCGCGCCAGCTCAGGGTGCACCCGTAGCGTGAGCCCTTTGGAATATACGACGAAGTCCTTGCGGACCTGATCCACGATTTCGTAAGCCAGGGTAGTCGGTGACTTGATCCAGCTGCTTCCCTGACACGAGGGACAGGGCCGGCACAAAACACGCTCGAGCGAGCGCTTGACACGTTTGCGCGTGAGCACGATGAGCCCGAACTCGTTGATCTGGATACTTTTGGTGGGCGATCGATCTTTTTTTAACGCTTGTTCGAGAGCCGAGTAAACCTTGTTCTGGTTTCCTCGCTCCTCCATGTCGATAAAATCGATCACGATAATGCCGCCCAAATCCCTGAGCCGTACCTGGTGAACAATCTCTTCGAGCGCTTCAAGATTGATGCGCGTAATCGTGTCTTCGAGCCGGCGGTCCCCGGTGTAGCGTCCGGTATTGACGTCGATGGCCACGAGCGCCTCAGTCTGATTGATGACGATGTAGCCGCCGGATTTCAGCCAAACCTTGCTGCGCAGAGCTTTATCGATCTCGGACTGCACGCCATATTCGTCGAAGATGGGGTAATTCTTCGAGTAGTACTTCACCCGATGCAGGATCTGGGGCTGGATTTGGCGCACATAGTTCAAAACTTGATCGAAGAGCTCCTCGGAGTTGATACGAATAGCAGAGAATTCCGGGGACAAAATATCGCGGATGTACCTGAACACGAGGCCCAGGTCTTTGTGGATGAGCGCAGGGGCCTTGACGTGCTCGGCCTTCTCCACTATCTCGACCCACTTGTTCTCGAGATAAGTGAGGTCGGCGACGATGGCTTCATCATCCTTCCCCTCCGCCGCGGTGCGAACAATATAACCGCCAGGGCGCTTTTTGGTCCCCTCGATGAGGCGGCGAAATCGGGAGCGCTCCTCCGCCGATTCAATCTTTCGCGAAACACCGATGTGCTCGACCGTGGGCATGTAAACGAGAAGCCGCCCAGGAAGGCTCACGTAAGAAGTGATCCGGGCGCCCTTGGTGCCGAGCGGTTCCTTGGCCACCTGCACGAGGACCTCTTGCCCTGCTTTCAGTAGCTCGTCGATAGACTGGTTGCTACTTTTCTTCGCCGCTCGGATCTCCCGCTCCGTCTCGACGATCCTCTCCTCCTCTTCGGTGAGATTGTCCTCGTCGTCAATGACGTCCGAAACATGGAGAAACGCGTCCCGCTCGTGCCCAATATCGACGAACGCCGATTGCATACCAGGAAGCACGCGATTCACACGGCCTTTGTAGAGATTACCCACGACACCGCGGCTTCGTTCGCGCTCGAAAGCCACTTCTGAAACCACGGAATCCTCGACGATCGCGAGACGCGTCTCTAGCAAACTGTAGCTGATGATCATTTCTTTGTTCGGCATTAGTGAGCCTCGGTGAGGCATGCCGAAGAGAGGACGGCTAGGGACGGAGCTTCTGCGGATTACACGTGCGCGAGACGCTCAATGCGCCTCGATCGATGTCTCGTCTTCATCCGAAAACAACGAAAGCGTTATTGCCAAACCAACAAAAGTCCTTTCGGGGACGTGGCGAAACGACTGTCGCAACTCGCTGAAAGCGACGCCAAACGTCCCTGCGCAGGGAAAGCTCCTTGCTATTCCCATCCAGCCGGCCTTTCTTAGGCACAGCCTCCTTTTGCAATGTCAGGAGGGAACGAGCCCTCCGAGAAAAACAACAAAACCGTTAGCAGCCATCACAATCAGTAAGGCGTTTCACCCTAAACTCTACCACAGACCATCATTCAGCATTCAGCATCAATTAACAAAACACCGCATCCTCACGTTCAAGATCAGGCCGAAGCCGACCAGAGTGGCTAGCAGCGACGATCCTCCGTAACTCATCAACGGTAGGGGAAACCCCTTGATGGGAACGAGCCCCGCCACCATGGACAAGTTGTAAAGCGCCTGAAACACGAACATCGACAAAACCCCGAAGACCAGATAGATTCCGAGCCGGTCTCGCGCCCGCCTGGCGGTCTCGAGGGATCGCAGCGCAATCACCAAGTAAAGAATGATGACCGTCACCACCCCGACGAAACCGAACTCCTCCCCCACGACCGCGAAAATGAAGTCGGTATGCGGCGTCGGGAGGAACTGCAGCTGGCTCTGAGTGCCCTCGAGCCATCCTTGGCCGACAAAGCCCCCGGCCCCGACGGCAATCATCGACTGGATACTCTGATAGCCGGCGCCCAGTGGATCGCGCGCCGGATCGAGAAACGAGTACACCCGCTCCTTCTGATAGTCTCTCAGCGCGAAATTCCACACGAGCGGAACGGTCAGAACCACGACGAAGACACCAAATAGAAGGAGTTTGGTCCTCACCCCGGCGAGCAGTGCCATCGCGGTAAACACGATCCCGATCGTGGCGGCCGTCCCGAGATCCGGCTGGAGCGCAATCAGAATCAACGGGACCCCGGCGAAGAGCCCGGCAATGAGGACCTCGGAGGTTCCGAGCTGATCCTTTCGCACGCCCGAAAAATACTTCGCGAGGAATACCACAACGGTGATCTTCGCGAGCTCGCCAGGTTGAAACGTTCCAAAGCCGAGCTCGAGCCAGCGATTCGTCCCCGCGCGCAATCCGCCGAAGAGCACGAGGTAAATCAACAAGCCCACGATCACGACATAGAGGAGCTCTGCCCGGTCGACGATCGTGTGATAGTCGAAGAGCATGACCACAAACATCAAGCTCAACCCGATGACAAATCGCGCGATCTGGGCTTTGTAGAGCTCCGGCGTCGGCCCGGACTGGCTTGCGCTGTAGATGACGAGCAGTCCGAACCCCGCGGCCACGAACAGCCCCAGGATCGTCACCCAATCAATGGAGCGCCACAGTTGTCTCTCGAGCACGCTGGTCCCTCTGTTCCAACTTTCCGTCGAAATAGGCCTTCAAGACCTGTTGCGCGATCGGAGCTGCTACGCGGCCACCGCGGCCGCCATGTTCCACGAGCACGGCAATCGCAATCTCCGGATTCACCCTGGGCGCGTAGCCGATGAACCAGGCGTGGGTGCGCAAGTGCTCTGGCCGGTCCGCGTCCCCAGACGCAGCCAGTCGCGCGCGAGAGGCGACTTGGGACGTCCCCGTCTTTCCGCTTACATCGATGCCACGAATCCGGGCGCGGCGCGCCGTCCCGACGCCATTCACCGCCTGGAACATCCCTTCTTGCAATGCCCGCCAATGTCCGTCGCGTAAGCCGACATGTCGCGCGGCCGGATCGAGCACCATGCGCGTGTACGGCTCGGGAGCGGCCCCGGCGGGTAGTCGCCGCAAGAACAGCGTGGGACGGTGAACATCGCCGGAGCTTCCTATCGTGGCCGCGAGCTGCGCCATCTGGAGCGCCGTCACGAGCACCGCTCCCTGTCCGACGGCCACGGAGATGGTCTCCCCCGCGTACCACGGCTCGTTGCGCGCCCTCTTCTTCCACTCGGGGTCAGGCACCAGTCCGGATACTTCATGGGGCAAGTCGATACCTGTGGGAGTGCCTAGACCAAACAGCCGCGCATAATGCGCGATGGTCTCGATCTGGAGCTTTTGGCCGAGCCGAAAGGAATAGCTATTGCACGACTGCGCCAAAGCCTCGACCAAGTCCACGCTTCCGTGCCCTCCCGCACGATTGCAGTGAAACACGTTCCCGTAGAGCCGCACCCAGCCCTTGCAGCTCATTTTCGTTTCCGGGGTCACGAGCCCCTCCTCGAGTGCGGCCGCGGCCACCACGAGCTTGAATGTGGAGCCGGGAGCATAGCGGCCCTGCGTAGCGCGATTCGTAAGCGGGAACTGCGGGTCGTTCGTCAGAACGCGCCACGCCTCACCGTCGATCGCTCCGGAAAACCTGTTGGGATCGTAGGCGGGAAAGCTGCCAAGAGCGAGCACTTGGCCGTTTCTCGGGTCGAGGGCTACCACGGCACCCGCTTTGTCGGTGAAAGCTTCTGTCGCCACCCGCTGGAGATCGAGGTCGATCGAAAGCTGAACCGACTCGCCCCAAAGAGGCGGGACTTGCTCGAGCACACGCTCGCGTCTCCCGCGGCTGTTCACGACGAAACGCCGCACACCGTTTTTGCCCATCAAAGGTCGGTTGTAGATCCGCTCGATGCCTGACTGCCCCACGTAGTCGTTGCGCTCTGTGCCGGCAAACTCGTCCGAGCCGAGCTGCTGTTCACTCAGCCGTCCCACATGGCCGACAATGTGGGCCGACAAGCTCCCAGCGGGATAGTAGCGGCGCGGGACGAACTGTATGCGCGCCCCGGGAAGCTCGAGTTGGCGCGCCTCGACCTTCGCCACTTCTTCAATAGGAAGGTCCTCTTTGACCAGTGCGGGTCCCAAGCGCGCACGCCGCAGATGGGCCTCGAAATCTGCGTCCGCCGGAAGCGCCACAAGCCCGTCGAGCGCTCTGAGGGTCTCCGGGCGGCCTTCTTCGAGCGTCAGATTAAAGGAAGGGCGATTCTCCGCAATGATGCGGCCGTGTCGGTCGAGAATCAGCCCTCGCGGAGCGGCCTCGGAAACGGGCCGTACGTGATTGGCCTGGGCCTGACGCGCGTAGGCAGCCGACCGCACGACTTGCAGCTGCCAATAGCGCAGCACGAGACCCGCAAACAGAAGGATGAAGAGCGCGCGCCACCAAACGAGGCGTCTTTGAAGTGGCCTCAAATCGTCATAAATGTTCATCGCGCAGAGCGGGGTTACAGTGTCTCAGAGGATCGATTCCGATCCACTCGACCTAATAGGAGGATACCAGCGATCGCGTTGCCGACACACAAATAAAGAGGGGTCAAGCCCTCGCCGAGAACCCGTGGTTCTTCGGCGAGACGGCCGACACTCGCAAGGATCGCCATGTCGAGCAGTGTCGCCCCTACGAAGAAGAGAAGGCGCCTGGACCATCCCCGAACGATCAAGTGGTGCCCCCCGATACCCGCAAGATAACCCACGGTCGTCTTCGAGATCCCGTTGAACCCGAGCAAGCCTCCTGAGAACGCGTCCTGCAACAGTCCAACCGCGGTGCCGGTACAAAGCCCCACCATCCGTCCCCGGAGAAGGCCGAAGGTCACCGCAATCACCGTGAACAGGTCGAGGTAGACGTTTAGGAAGCCGAAGTAGCGCCCGAGCACAGTCTGGACGAAGAACGCGACCAGAATCGCGAGAGCGATGTCCAGAAACTTCACTCGACCTGTTCGGTGATCTCGATGTCACCGACAGCAGGAAGGATGAAAACCTCCTCGAGGCGCGAGAGCTTAGCGGCAGGTTCGACGGTGATGGTTTTGAACAGACGCGGCCCGTTGCGTACGGAAGCGACGTGGCCGATGGCGATGCCTTTGTGGTAGATCCCGTCGATTCCTGACGTCACGATGGGATCCCCTTCGACCACGTCGTCGAGATTGCTGACGTAGTTCAACAGAAGGCCGGACGGGCTCGACTGCTCCCCGCTTCCTGCTACGATGCCACGGTTCCGCGTGCGCGTAAGAAGCGCGCCGACGGAGCAATCCCGATCGGTCAAGAGCTGAATTTGAGCAACGTCCGGCCCCAAGGAGATGACGCGGCCGACTAAACCTCCGGCGGCGACGACGGGTGCGTTCAGCACCACTCCACGGTTCTTGCCCTGATTGACCGTGATCGTGCGAAACCAGGCGCTCGCGTCGAGACCTATCACCTCGGCAACGATCGGCTCATATGGAAGGCGCTCAGCGAGCTCAAGCACCCCGGAGAGCCGGCGGTAGCTCGCGACAAGATCCCGCTCCAGCCATACCGCTTGTTCGAGCCTCGCGACCTCTTCGCGAAGCCGCTGGTTGTCTTCCCTAACGCCGCGCAGGTCGACATAGCCGTTCCACGTCGAGCGAGCGCCGCTGACAATAGCGTCGGCCCCGCGTTGAAACGGTGACAGGAGTGCCACGATGAAGCCGCGCAACGCCGCGTCTCCCCGCTCCGTCGTCACTTGCGACGACAGTAGAAGCGCCTGCACAACGACGACGAACAGAAAGAAAAAATGTCCTCCGCGGGACCCCAGCGGGGCGTTTAGTGTGCTAGCCATGAACGATTAGGGTTTCCATGGAAGGCCCAGCTTTCCACCCGCAGGTTCTGGGCTCCAACCAGTCAGAAACTAGTATCTTGTTCGAACTTCGTGAAGCGCAGCCTACGGCCGCAGCCAAAAGGGACGGCGACAGAGGCACAGAGGCACGGAGAAAGCGAGAGCGAGCAACGAGCACTGGGCGGGCTGTATGGTTGCCAAGCTGTTCGACGCTGCTAGCAGCGTTATCCCCGGGGACGTCGGGAGCTCCCGGGAACATCTCGTTGCGCCCAGAAGTAACCATGAGTGTTTTCGAAACTCTGTGCCTCTGTGTCTCTGTGGCCATTCTTAAGGCACGGTAGTGTTAGTCGAGACAGACTTTCCTAAGTAGGTCGACGTCCTCGAGCATACGGCCCGTGCCTAGGACGACCGAGGACAGAGGGTCCTCTCCCATCGACACAGGAAGGCCCGTCTCTTCACTAAAACGTTTATCCAGGTTCTTGAGAAGGGCACCACCGCCCGTTAGGACGATGCCACGATCCACGATGTCCGCCGAGAGCTCGGGCGGGGTTCGCTCTAGCGCGACAAGCACCGCACTGATGAGGATGCTGACGGTCTCCTCGAGCGCCTCGCGGATCTCCTCGTCGGAAACGACCAGCGTCTTGGGGATGCCCTCGATCAGGTTGCGCCCCTTGATCTCCATGGTCACGGGTTTGTCGAGCGGGTAAGCGGAGCCGATTTCTATCTTGACTTGTTCCGCGGTGCGCTCTCCGATGAGCAGATTATAGTTCTTGCGGAGGTACTTGATGATGGCCTCGTCCATCTCGTTGCCCGCGACACGAACGGAGCTCGCATAAACGATTCCCGCCATAGAGATGACCGCGACGTCCGTCGTGCCGCCGCCGATATCGACGACCATATTCCCCGAGGGCTCCGTGATGGGAAGACCGGCGCCGATGGCGGCCGCCATCGCTTGATCCACGAGAAAGACCTCGCTCGCTTTGGCGCGCAGCGCACTGTCCTTGACGGCCCGCTTTTCGACCTGCGTGATCTCGGACGGGATGCCGATGACGATACGCGGCGCGATCCATACCTTGCGGTTGTGGGCTTTCTGGATGAAATAAGCGAGCATTTTCTCGGTTATCTCGAAATCCGCGATCACCCCGTCCTTCATGGGCCGGATGGCGGTGATGTGGCCGGGTGTGCGCCCCAACATCTCCTTGGCCTCTTTGCCGACCGCCTCGACTTTCTTCGTGATGTCATTGATGGCAACGATGGAAGGCTCGGAAACAACGATACCTCTATTTTTCACGTAGACCAGCGTGTTCGCGGTCCCGAGATCGATGGCGAGCGCGTTGGACATGAAACCAAAAATAGAGCGAAAGTTCATCCGACTCCGACTCTAATCTGTACCGTTGAATATCAAAGTTTCTGACTGTCTAAAACGTGATCAACTGGCGAGACAAACTGCATCTTTACCGTGTTCCTTAACACTATACATTGCTTGGTCCGCCTTTTGCCTAACAGGTTGAGGGCTACGCCCATGTTTTGGGTAGAGACTCACGCCGAAGCTCGTGGACAGCCGCTCCTCGAGCCCGAAATCCTTGAGAAAAAGGTGGACGTTCAGCGCCTCGCGGATACGCTCCGCCACCGCTAGAGCTCCGTGACCATCCGTGTCGGGCAGTACCACTACGAACTCATCCCCGCCGTATCGGCTGACAACGTCCTCCTCGCGCACGGCCCGCCGGATGAGCGTCCCGACCTCGAACAAGCTACGACTGCCGCAGAGAGGCACTTTCACAGTACCGTCGAGGTCGAGGAAGCGTGCCGTATGGTCGGTCTCACTCGCTTGTTCGACTTCGGGCTCGGCCTCGCGGAAGATTTCGAAATAACCGTAAATGCCGGAGCCGAACAGACCGACAGCCGAAAGCGTAGATCGTGCTACGCTTTACGGTAAACCACTCGATATGGATACCCGTGTTCGTTTGATACGGGTTGTGCTTTACCATTACCTACACTGCTGATTCTAAAGCAGTTTAGCACATCGAGCACACCCTACGCAACGCGCCGGCTTGATTGCGCCGAATGGTTTCGATAGCATGACCCGATCGAGGTTCATTGAATGCTGAAGTACTTTCGCAATAGGAAAAGCGTGGGCTGGTTCATGGGGGCGTTCCTCCTCATGCTGGTGATCGTCGCTTTCATCGCGCTCTACATCCCGGATTTCATGCAACCCTCGAACGTCGCCGGATCGACCGGCGAAGTCGCGTGGGTGGATGGCGACCCGATTTCGTCCCAGGCGTTCATCCAAGGCTACCGCGTGCAGGAATCGGTGTACCGGCAGCAAATGGGCGCCCAGTACAACCGGGACTTGCTCCGACAGCTCGGTCTCGACAATTACATCGTCCAGCAGTTGGTGCAAGAAAAAACTCTCACTCTCGAAGCGAGGCGCCTGGGGATGGGTGTCTCCGACGGCGAGGTCAGTAACGCCATTCAGAACGATCCGAGCCTTCAGCAAGACGGTCAATTCATCGGGCGCAACGCTTATCTGAACGTGCTCAGCAACGCAGGTTTGACGCCGGCCGATTATGAGCAGCAGGTTCGTGAGGGCCTGTTGCGAGCGAAGCTCGAGAACCTCGTCAAAGACGGCGTCGTCGTGAGCGATGCCGACGTCGAAGAAGAGTATCGTCGACGCAACGAAAAGATTCACATGGAATATACGCTCGTGAGCAAGGACGACTTCGGCGCGGATTACGAGCCGAGCGACGACGAGATCCGCGCCTTTTACGACGCCACCCCGAACGAGTTTTATCGGCCCGTGCAGCGCAAAGCCCGGTTCATCGCCCTCACCCCTCAGCTCTTCATGAGTAGGGTCACGGTGACCGACCGGGAGATTAAGCGCCACTACAACGAGAACATCACGCGCTTCTCATCCCCCGAACAAGTCCAAGCAAGCCACATTCTGTTCAAGACAGGCCCGGAAGTACACGAAGCCGAGATCCGCGCCAAAGCCGAATCCGTGCTCGCGCAGGCCAAGGGCGGCGCCGATTTCGCCGAGCTCGCGACCGAGCACTCCGAGGACACAACCTCGGAAAACGGCGGCGACCTCGGCTTTTTCGGCAGGGGACAAATGGTTCCGGAGTTCGACCAGGCCGCGTTCACGCTCCCCGTCGGTGCGATCAGCGATCTAGTCGAGACACAATATGGCTTCCACATCATCAAAGTCACGAACAAGCAGGAGGCCTTGACGCAGCCTCTCGAAGGGTTGCGCGAGCAGATTCGTGGCACGCTGACGCAAGAGAAAGCTTCCGCGCAGGTCGACGATGCCGTCGAGAGCGCCACCGAGACATTGCAAGCGAGCGGATCCATCGATGCGCTGACGGCCGAGTACGAGCTCCTCGTGCCACAAGACACCGCGTTTTTCGGCAGGTCCGACAGAATCCCGCAACTGTCGGCTTCGCAGGCCGCGGCCAACCTCGCTTTCGAGACGGCAATTGGAGATATCACAGCGGCCATCCCACTCGGTTTCGGCCGCGGCTACGCTTTCTTGCAGATCCGCGAAGAGCGGGCGGCGGGCACCGCTGATTTCGACGAGGTTCGCGTCGAAGCGGCGGAGAAACTGCGGAGCAGCCACGCCATGGATCTCGCGATCGCGCGCGCGAACGAGATACGCGAAGCGCTGCTATCGGGGGCGCCGACGGATGTCGGGCTCCAAACGAGCGAGATTTTTTTTAGAGGCACCGAGCTACCCGGGGCAGGGCGCTCCGTTGCCGCCCAGATGCGGGCCTTCGAGCTCGCGCCAGGAGAGGTCTCGGCGCCTCTCAAAGCTCAAAATGGTTACGTCATCATGCGCATCATCGAGAAATCAGGCTTCGTGCCTGCCGAGTTCGAGGAGCAGAAAGCCGGCTTCGAAGAGCAAATCTTGAGCGAGCAGCGGAGCCGAGTGTGGAGTGCGTTCGTCGCCAAATTGCAATCGAGATATAACGTCGACGTCGACTGGCAAGCGATCCGGGTGATCACGGGTTGAGCCCGTATAGGGAAAGTTCATGAAATTAGATCTGCGGGAGAAAGACGGGATCAGTGTTCTCGTCCTCGGAGGACAGCTGACCGGAGGCGGTGGTCACGAGCAGTTTCAAGAAACCATCGACACACTCTTGGCTGGCGGTCGCAATCAAATCCTCGTCGACTTCACCGAGCTCACCTTCATGGACAGCGCGGGGATGGGCGAGCTCGTCTCCGGGCACCGCACGGTCGAACGCTTCGGCGGCAAGCTGAAGCTTCTAAACCCCAACGAGCGCGTCCACAACACCCTCACGATTACAAAGCTCTTACCCATCTTCGAAGTCTTCGACAACGAAGAAAAGGCCCTCGCCGGCTGGACCCAAAACGCCTAGCAAGCTCAATGAGAACAAAAGACAAAGAGATCAATATTAAAAAAGCGTAACGCAAAGTCGCAAAGCAAAAGAAAGAAAAAAAGCAAGAAAGACCACTAACGGCGCCTCGATTCATCGCCGTCCCCCCAAAAAAAGGCTGGGAACGCGGCTCCTTTCATCTTCTTTCTCTTTTTTCCTTTGGCGTCTTTGCGACTTTGCGCGTTTGCGTTACGCGTTTTTATTATTGATCTTTTTCTTATGCCTTACCGGCTGAGGTTATTCGTGGCGGAGGGCTTCGACGGGGTTTTGTTGGGCGGCCCTCAGGGCTGGGTAGATACCGAAGCCCAAACCCGTCACGACCGCGAGCAGCATGGCGGCCAGGACGGCGCGGAAGCTGAGGGCGGTCGGCCAGTCGGCGTAGCTCGAGACGGCGTAGGCCGCGACCGCGCCCACAACGATCCCGGCAAGCCCACCGCTACCGGTGAGCAATAAGGCCTCCATCAAGAATTGCTGCACGATGTCGTCTCGGCTCGCACCGAGCGAGCGGCGCACGCCGACCTCCCGTATTCGCTCGGTGACGTTGGCGAGCATGATGTTCATGATGCCGATGCCGCCGACCACGAGCGAGATCGCAGCCACAGCGCCCACGATGACATTGAACTGGAAACGCGCGCGTTCATAGCTGGCAATGAGCTCTTGCGGCACGACGAGCTCGAAATCCCGAGCGCCTCGATGACGGCGCGACACCACCGACTCGATGAGCCTCGCCGAATCGCGCACCGCATCCGCTTCGTCGATACGAATGGCAATCTCGTCCACCCGTCCGCTGGGCTCAGGTATGACGGAAAGCGGGATAAAGGCAACCCGATTCACATTCCGTCCGGCGAGGCGCGAGCCCCGGCGTGAGCGCTCCCGCGGCTCAAGCGCCCCCACGACCATATACCACTCGAGCTCGATACGCACGCGCGATCCGACGGCGTCCTCGTAGGGAAATAGCGAGGCCGCAAGGTCGTGACCCAGCACGATGACGCGGTTCGCTTGACGCAGATCCGTATCCGCGAGAAAGCGACCCTCGCGCAGCACGAGCTCCTCGGTGCCGAAATAGGACGGCGTCGTCGCCACAACCGTAGCCTCGCTCCGGCGCCCTTCGTGCACGATTTGCTCCGAGAGCTCGCGTAGCGGCGCGAGGCTAAGGACGGGGGGACAGACCTCGGCGATGGCTCGCGCATCCGCGATCGTCAGCCCAGGCGATTGACGCGCTCTAGCATCGTGCGCCGTCTCTTCGGACAGCTTTCCGGCACGCACCGACACCCTAGTTACGCCGAGCCTTCCGACCTCGGCGAGGATCTCGCGACGCGCACCTTCGCCGACCGACAACATCGCGATGACGGCCCCCACGCCAAAGACGATACCGAGCGCCGAGAGCGTCGACCGCAATTTGTGCTGCACCAGTCCTCGCCACGCGAGCTGCGTCAACGCGCGAGGCTTCACGCCGCGCCATCCGATTCACTGTCGCGCACGAGCCGCCCATCGGAGAGCTCGATGACGCGGTCCGCGCGCGCGGCAATGCTTGGGTCATGAGTCACGAGCACGAGGGTGCGCCCTTCGGCGACGAGGCCTTCGAAAAGTGCCAAAACCTCCTCGCCGGTTCGGGAATCGAGATTCCCTGTAGGCTCGTCGGCGAGAAGAAGCTCGGGGTCGTTCACCAGAGCGCGCGCGAGCGCGGCGCGCTGGGCTTCACCTCCCGAGAGCTCAGAGGGACGGTGCGAGCTGCGCTCGAGAATTCCGAGGCGATCGAGCAGGGGTTCCGAGCGCGCGCGCCATTCCTTCTCGGGGCGGCCGCTATAAAGAAGCGCCGTCTCCACGTTCTCAAGCACCGTCATCTGCGGGATGAGGTTGAACGACTGGAACAAGAACCCGATGAGGCGGCTCCGAAGGCGGCTGGCCGCTTTGTCCTCGAGCTCGCCCGTGTCTGTCCCCTCGAGAAGAATTTGGCCACGGGTCGGCTGGTCGAGGACGCCGAGCAAGTTCATGAGCGTGGATTTCCCCGATCCGGAGCGGCCGACGATCGCCACGAAGCTCCCGCGCTCGATATCGAGGCTCACGCCGCCGAGAGCGGAAAGCTCGATCCCCGCGCGAGGGTAGATACGGTGGACGTCGACGGCTCGAACGAGTGCGGTCAAGAGCTCAGGGGCCCTCAGGGTAATGGCGCGACCACGTCGAGAAATCCAGGAAGAGCGTCGCCCCCGAGCGGGCTCGCGTGGTCGTTCGGATCGCGCAATAGAACCCTGTCGCCCGGATCGAGCCCGGTCTCGATCACCGTGTGGTTCTCGTTGCTGGGCCCGACGAGGACTTCCTGCACCTCGGGGGATCGGCGGCGCATAACGTAGGTATAGTGCCGGCCGCCCCGCACGAACACCGCTTCGAGCGGAACGTAACGTGCCTTTTCGAGCCGCTCGACGAGTAGCTCCACACGGGCCGACATGCCCGGCCGCAGCCGCGGGTCGGCCTTTTCGACGAGAATCGTGACATTGAAGTACTTGCCTCCCCGGCGCGCTTGGTCTGCTTGGGCAAGCGTGCCGATGAAACTGACCTCACCCTCGAGCGTGAGCTCGGGATAGGCTTCCACCGAGATCAAAACCTGCTGGTTTTTTTCGACTTTGTAGATATCCGTCTCGCGGACCTGTGTCTCGACCGTCATTTGAGAGAGGTCGGGCAGCATGATCAACGGCTGATTGGGCCAGACCTGATCGCCGACCTGCACCCTCCGCTTCTCGCTCCCGAAGAAGACCTCCTTGTAGATAACGAGTCCCGAGACGGTGGCTAGGATCTCACAGCGGTTCAAGTTCTCGCTCTGGAACTCGACGCGTGAGACGAGCTCGGAATATTTGCTGCGGGCGAGATCGAGCGTCGCATCCGCTTGCGAGAGGCGATACGTGTTCGCGCGATGGGTCTGGCGAAGCCTTTCCTTGCTGTTTTGGAGCGTCGCTCGCGAGCCCTCCATTTCAGCCGGCCGCGTGTACTTCATATAAGTGCGATGTTTGATCTCGAGAAGCTCCAGGTCTTCGGCTGCTTTCTCGACGGCTTGCTTGGAGCGGTCGAGCTCGAGCTTCGTGATGAAGCCTTCCGCGAGAAGCGGCTTCAAATCCTCATAGGACGCTTCGGCCTTCGCGAGCTCCCGCGTCGCTTGAGCGAGTCGAGCCGCGGACTCCGCTTCTGCGACCTTGCCTTTACCTTCTATGACGCTTTCGAGCTCGAGCTCCGCGAGCCGCACTTTGTCCGTCGATTGGGTCTTTTCTTCCTTGGCAGCAATGAGCAAGAGCTTGTGTTCTTCGGTCGCCTTCACGAGCTCGGCTTGGGCCTGAGCGAGCTGTGCCCTGGTTTGCTCGAGCTCTTCGGCAAAAGGCTGCGAGTCGAACTTCACCAGCATATCTCCGACGTCGACATGCGCACCCTCGGAGACGATCTCCAAAATTTTCGCCTGGCTTCCCGGGATCGCAGAGGAATAAGTCACCGAGCGAAGCGCTTGAAGCGTCCCGCTTTCGACAATCTTCACTTCGAACAGGCCTTCCTCGACGGCGGCCAAGAGCATCGGCCCAGAGGGGTGCTTCAACTGGATGACCAGGCCAATCGCTAAGAGCCCCATGCCGCCCCCCGCGAAGAGGGCTCGGCGCGGATGCGCCTTCAGCCACGAAGCGAGCACAGGCAACATACCGCTTCGCGCATCCCCTGGCGTCTCGACCGAGCTTTCGCGACGGAAAGTATCCGTGGTCTCGCTCACGGATGATGCCTCGCGCTCGGAAGAAAGCTGCCGGGTGCAAATTCCTTTTCGATGTCGAGCGTTCCCGTGACCCGCTTCAGCCGCATCTGCGAGACGTGATAGTCCGCGAGAAGCGACACGTAGTTGCTACGGGCTTGAATCAAGTTGTTCTCGGCATCGATGATATCGAAGTTACTCGCTAGCCCGCGCTGATAGCGCAGCGTCGCGAGCCGAAGCTGTTTTTCAGCGAAGTCAAAATTGCGCTCTTGCAAGAGGATGCTCTTTCCGACGCGCTCGACGTTGCGAGCGGCGGCTCGAACCTCGTTGGCGACGTTGTACTCCACGAGTCGGAGCGACCGGCGGCGCGCGTCGACATCGATTTGCGATAAGGCAAAAGAAGCGTTCTCAGAGGATCGGTCGAGCGCGTAGCTGGTAGACAAGAACACGTTGAGCGCGCTGTCTTGAAAGTCCAGGCTCGAATAGAACGACTCTCCGATACCCCGCTGCTCGTAGCGCAAGTTCAAATCCAGCACCGGCAAAAGATTTTGCTTCGATCTCGAAAGCGATCGCCGGGAATCTTGGATGCGATCGCGCTCCTCGTGCAACTCGATGCGGTTTTGCAGGGCGATCCGCGTGAGCGCGTCGACCTCGATCTCGAGCGGCTGATATTCCGGCTCGACCATCTCGAGAGAGACACGCTCGAGATGGCCGAGTCCGAGGTTGAACTTGAACGCGTCGATGGCGAGCTCGAGCGCTTCGCCTCTCAAGATGCCACCTTCTTCGGCTCGCGAGAGCTGGAGCTCGGCGCGAAAGACATCGAGCTTCGACGCCAAGCCGACTTCGAGACGAGCTTCGGAAGCGCGAAGAAGCTCTTTGTTGCGCTCGAGAGATTTCTGCGCGACCTCGACCAGTCCTCGCTGCCGAACGATGTTGTAGTAGCTCGCGACCACATCCACCGCCAGTCTTTGACGGGCGAGCTCGAGATTGCGCTCGGAGCCCTGCAGGCTCCGCCTCGCGTTCTCGAGGTTGAACACCGTGGATTTCTTACCGAAGCCACGCAGAAGAGGTTGCGTCACGCCAAAGGAGAGCGCGGAATTGTTGAAGTTACCGAAATCATTACTGGCGGAGTCCGCGCGATAGCTTCCCGTCAACGTCGTGCCGAACGGCAAAAGCTTTGACGCGTCGAGCCCGAACCTCTGATCGACGATTGTTTGCTCGCCGACGCCTCGAGAGTAGGACGGCGTGATTTTGAGGTTGAATCGCGACTCGGCCAAATGCTCGGAGATAAGAGCGCCTTGGACCGCGTCCACGGTCGACATCAGATGCAAGTTATTGGTCAGGGCAAGCTTGACGGCCTCTTCGAGGCTGAGCACACGCTCCGCTCCGCCCGGACCCTGCGCCACGCCGTACGCTTGGCTTGCCAAGAGCATGACGGCGCAGGCTACCGCGCATACTGACCGCATTACTCTATTTTATCACCGCTTGCTACCCGTCGCTGCTCGAGTAACGTGTGTCTCGAATGCCCGAAAATTTACCTTTCGAGGCCGCCTCACCTGATCTGGAGCTCGACGCGGACCGGGTCCCGGCCCAATCGCAGAACGACGCGCCGGCCGTCGAGCGAGAGGACTTCCCCACCTGAGACGCGAAGGCTACCGGCAACGAGACCAGACGTAGAAGCGAACTCGAGTTGAAGGACACCGCTCGACGACGAGGCACCAATGAGCTGCACCGTGACATGGTTGGCACCCGCCTGTGCCTCCAGGCGAAAGCGGCTCGGAGCCCCCGTGCGGAGCGCCACGATTTGGGTATTCGTTCGACACGAGGCGTACCCCGAGGATCGCGCTTCCCGACGTCGCTTCGAGACGCGCCATGAGATCCATCTGGCGCGAGCCCCTGGATCCTTCCGCGCGTGAATACTGCACCACGACGGATTTCGTGGTCGTGTCGTGCCCGTTCGCGTTTTTCACCGTGGCGAAACGGCTGGCGAACGGCACGGAACAATTCACCCTGTCTTTGACGACCGTCTGGCCCGAATAGCTGTAGCTGCCGATCCCGTCCGAGAACACCCATTCGTAGCTCATGATGTCCCCCTTGGAACAAGAAGCATCTACTCGGATCTTGCATCCCGTGCCGAAGTCCGCATCTGTCACGGTAAAGCACGCCTCGATGCGTTCCTCAACGACGATTTGTCGCGTCAAGCTGTCCTGATTCGAACGGGCTCGCACGGACGTGTCGCCGTCGGTGACCGTCAGCGTCACTTCGTAGTTACCGCTTCTCGAAAGACGATGGTAACGACACGGCCAGTTTTCTGCCGACCGTCGCTGAAATCCCAGACATATTGCTCGCTTCGATCGCCGCTATCGCCCTCGCTATCGGCTCGAGAGCAGCTCCCATCAAGACGCACGGGCTCACCCGTCACTACGACGGCGGGGTTCGGATCCATGGCGAAGCAGGCGACAGGCTTGGTCTCGCCCGTCGGTGGCGAAGGCGGGCTACTGGTGGTGGTCGTCGGCGTGGCCGGCGGCAGCGGCTCGCTTGCGACGGCGCCCAGTTCTACAACCGTCTCCATCGGGAGCTCTTCGCCACCGCTTTTGCTCACGGCCAAGACGGCGCCGGCCGCGGAGATGAATCCAGAAATGCCAGAGAGAGAACCCAGGCGCCATCTGCGGAGCGAGGGCGGATGTAGCGCCGAGGATAATGGATGGCCGCCCGTCGAAGATACTCGCAAGGGGAAAGCGCCGCCGACATTCGGACGCTTCCTTCACGTTGGGCCACGCGCTCACGCGTGCGGCTACTAGCAAAGTCACTGCCGACCGCTTCGACGTAGTAGTGAACCGCGGGGCAGGTCGCCTCGGCCTGCGGAAGAATCGCGGCATAATGACCCTCTTGCGGCTCTAGATCGACGAAGTAGTAGTCCGGGTAAAAACTGCAGCGAAAGTATATGCGCGCGATCGGAGCGTCGGGCGTAACGGTCGCCTGTACGCTCGGATGGCCGTCGAGAGACCAGCACTCGATTTGCGGATCTAGCGAGACCGAAGGACCTGTAGGCGTCGTCTGTCCGCCGGCCACGCCGGCGCAAAGACCGACCGTGGCGACAAAGTTCCAGGTTTTAGTCATAACCGAAGACCTCAGGGGCCGAAAGCGGCCCGAGCTCAGAATTTAGAATTGTGTGGTTATGACTTTAGGCTACCGGCTGGCAGCTTCCGCGTCATCCGTCTCGATGAACTTCGATACTACGCTTTTGGCCATACTTCAAGACGTCTGGGGCGACGAAGCAAGCTATCTCTTCTTCGTGGGGTTGAAGGTTGCGACGCTTTTTTCCTCGAAATCCTTGATCTTGTTGCCCTGCTTCGCGGACGTCGCGTCGACGACGATATTGGCGATGCGCTCGGGGTCCTCGTCGACGACAGGATAGGAGCAGATCGAGTTTTCCGACATCGAAATCTTGTGTGGACGCGTACGCGCCGTTTGAAATTCGTTATCGACCGACCAGACGTAATAGTCGATGTAGCTCACCTTGTCCTTCGCGACGGGCAGCGTGGCGCAGAACTGAATCCCGTCAAAGGCCATCTGACTCCAATAATACGCGTCCTGATTCTGGGAGCGAAAATAAACGCGGACGCGTTTCACCTCGCCGTCATCGAGCACATAAGCGCAGACGCGCGCGTTTTTCTCCGGTACCGTGCACTCCACCGGTTGGTGATCGATCATCGGCTCGTCGGCGAACGCGGTGGCGAACGCCAGAAACGCCGCGACCCACATACTCATCGCCATTCGATCGTCTTCCTCAGCTGCGCGTTCCCGATGAGCGTCACAACGGCTTCGATCTTCCCGGTCCACGTGTTCTGCACTTCCCAGATCAAGCTCGTGTCTTTCGGGTTGATACATTGAACCATTGGCTGGAGCGGCTGGCCCCGGCCTGTCGTCCGGGACCCGAAGGTCGAAACAAGCTCGAGCGACTTCACGCCAATCGGTCGATTACCACGATTGTAGATCCGCACCCGTAGGAAATACGGGTCACCCGGCTGCACCGTCGTCGGTACGATTTGAACGATCAAATCCGCTGGGTTCACGGGAGCGCTCGTGGCACGCTGCACATTGACGCCCTCGGACTCGAAGCCTCTCGGCGTGTCCGATTGTCCCTGAGCGGTGAACTCGGTAGGACTTTCCTTGATTGAGAGCGCCGTCACCGAAGCCGCCTGCTGCATCACCGTTTGCGCCATGTTCCTCGCGTTGATGAGCTGCGGGTTGTTTGGCGCCACCGCGAGCGCTTTGTCGTAAGCGGCGATCGCGGATTGGTAGTTCTGCGCCTTCAAATGTCCCGTTGCCTCAACGATATATTGATCGATTTCCGCTTGCTGCGCCGAGGCGCGCGCGAGGCAGCGTCGTCGCGGGCACGCCGCAATTGCTGATCGAGCTGCTGCCACCGGGGGCTTCCGGGATCGAGCCCGCGGCCTTGCGCGATTAGCGCTTCCGCTTGCGCGAGGTCGCCCGCGCCAATCGAAAACGAAGCATCCGCTGCAAGCGCCGTGGCACGCTGTATCTTCGAGGGCCCGCGGGGCGCGGGCTGCACCGGGGCAGGTTGCGCCACGACGGGCGGCGCGACTAGCATGTTCTCCATCGCCTCGTTGACCCGTTCCTTGAGGGCGGCAGCGTCCTCGTTATTTGGCTCGGCAAACAGAATCGCATCGACCGCGATGAGCGCCTGAGAGAGCTGTCCGGCCGCGAGAGACTTCTCGGCGAGCACGAATTGCCCGGCGACGTCCACCGTCGGACCGGCGAGAGCCGGAGCGGCTCCGGCAGAAACCTCGGGAGGTACGTTTTGCTGTGTAAACCAGAAAACACCGCCGCCGACCGCGGCCAGTATCGCCACGAGGCCGACCCACTTGAGAACAGCCCCGCTCGACTCTTGAAGCGGGATGCCGACGCCGACGCGCGTCAGTGACATCGTGCCGGCTTGGGTACCGCGCATCATTTGCGTCGGCGTCCCGGTCGCGGTCCGAGAAGCGGCTGTGCCCATTGCCGTCCGTCCAGCAGCTGTTGCGCCCGGGCGTGTCCGCCCCAAAGGGAACGCAGTTCCAACTCGATTGGTACGCGATCCCGAGCCCGTCGAGCCGAGCACGCGATGAGGAAGAACGTCCGAGCGAAGAAGCAAGGAGAGACGCTATGACAGTCGCCCAAGATACAGTTCTTGATAGAGGTTCATCAAATCGCTGATGTCGGCAGCGAAATCCTTCGCGGACTGATAGCGCTCGTCCTTGTCCTTCATGAGAGCCTTGTCCACGATCGCCTGAAGCTCCGGCATATCACCGCCGCCATCGGGAAGCACGAGCTCTGGGGCCTCCTGATTGAGCACTTCGAAGAAGACCGCCTGGATGTTCTCTCCGGTGAACGGCTTCTTGTTCGTCAAGAGTCGATAGAGGATGACACCGGCGCTGAAAATATCCGAGCGGCCGTCGACCTTTTGCCCGCGGATCTGCTCCGGGGACATGTAATCCGCGGTTCCGAGCACGGTGCCTGTTTGTGTCTGCGACGTTTGCGTAAGCCTCGCGACGCCGAAATCCATGATTTTCGCGATGCCGCTTTCGGAGATGAAAATATTCGCAGGCTTGATATCTCGGTGAACGATATGATGCTCGTGAGCGTGTGCCATACCGAGGCAGGCCTGCGCCACTACGTCCAGTTTTTCTCTGAGCGTTAGTGGGCTTTTCCGAATACGTTGCTCGAGATCCTGCCCCCTCAAAAGCTCCATCGCCATGTAAGGCGCACCTTGATCGTCATAGCCGAAGTCGTACACGGTGACGATATTCGGGTGCTGTAGCCGCGCCGAGGCCTTGGCCTCTTGCTCGAATCTCTTTTTCAGCTCCGGATCGGAGAGCGTCGCGGCGCCCATCACTTTGATGGCAACCTCACGCTCGAGCGCAGGGTCGAAGCCCCGATAGACGACACCCATGGCGCCCTTACCGAGCTCCCCTTGGATTCGATATTTACCTAGAGTTTGTGGCGTCTCTGACATGGTTGATAATCCGCAGACGGGTTCCCACAATAGTTCAGCAAACCGTTCGAAGACAATCACCTGCGTGTAAACAGTTGAACGGCTTGGAAAGGAACCCCCTTCTACCGTATCCTATTGGGACGCCTAATCGCCCGAGGATTCTCCTCCATTGAGCTCAAAACGCAGTTCTAGCCCAGACATTAGCATTGAAATCGACGTTGCCACCCTCGCCGAAAGACTCGGGGGACGCGTCGTGGGCGATTCTGGCGGCAAGCTGACAGGCCTAGCGTCCCTCTCCGAAGCGGGTCCGAACGACCTCTCGTTTTACTCTGACATGCGCTATCGCGCGGCTCTGAATGCGACGAAGGCGGGAGGACTCATCACCAAAGAGCCCATCGAAGAGCTGGCGATCCCGCAAATCGTGCACCCCGATCCCTTTCTCGCTTTTGTCGGACTCGTGGACCTGTTCTTCCCTGAAGACACTGTGGCGCCAGGCATTCACCCTTTGGCGCACGTGGACGGTTCCGCTCGAGTCGAGTCCGACGTCACGATATTCCCTTTCGCTTGCGTCGGCGAGCACGCGCGCATCGGCGCCGGTAGTGTTCTGCACCAAGGCGTCTTTCTCGGGCGCTCGGCGACCATCGGTGAAGCGTGCACGCTGTGGCCGAACGTTGTCATTCACGAGCGTGTCTCGCTCGGCGCGCGTGTCATTGTGCATCCGGGCGCGGTTATTGGCGCGGACGGCTTCGGCTTCGCTAGACGCGAGGCCAGGTTCATCAAAGTGCGACATGTAGGCTCCGTCACCATCGAGGACGACGTCGAGATCGGCGCCAACGCGACCATCGATCGCGGCACGCTGGGCAATACGGTGGTAGGCCGCGGTGTCAAGATCGACAACCTCGTCCACATCGCGCACAACGTCCAGATCGGTGAGGGCACGGCGATGGCCGCGCAGTCCGGTATCTCGGGCAGCACCGTCATCGGCAAGCGCGTTTTGATGGGCGGCCAAGTCGGGATGGTGGACCACCTCAATATTGGCGACGATGCCGTGCTCACCGCGCAGTCTGGCGTCATCGGGGACGTTCCCGAATCTGCTATGGTTTCCGGCTATCCAGCACGTCCCCACAAAGAGGTGATGCGAGCCACGGCGGAGCTACGCGGGTTGTCGAAGCTTCGAAAGAGAGTTCGCGCTCTCGAAGAGCAGATACGCACGCTCACGCAGAAGTCGAGCGCAAGGAGTGAAGAGTGATTCCCGTCGATGAAGCGCAGGCACTCGTGCTCGATAATATCGACCCCCTGCCGGCAGAGACGATTGATTTCGCCGAGGCCTGCGGCCGGCTTCTCCGAGAGGACGTCGTTTCCGATATCGACATGCCGCCCTTTCCGAGATCCGCGGTCGATGGTTTCGCGCTGCGCGCCGAAGACGTGGCCAGCCCTCCCGCGCGACTAACGGTGGTCGGCGAAGTTCCGGCGGGGACGCTTCCCGACTTTCGCGTCGGCGTTCGGGAGGCTTGTCAGATCATGACGGGCGCGCCCGTACCGGAAGGCGCGGACGCCGTTCAGATGGTGGAACAGTCGAGATGGGTCGGCACCGATGTGGAGATCCTCACGAGGGTTGCATCACGTCAAAACGTGGCGCCCAAGGGCAGTGAAGTTCGCAAGGGCGATATCGTTCTGCGGCGTGGCACCCGGCTCGACCCACCCGCGGTCGCCGTGGCCGCGACTGTGGGCAAGACACGTATCGAAGTAGGCCCGCGCCCGAAAGTCGCCGTGATCGCGACGGGGGATGAGCTCGTGGCTCCGTCCGAGACGCCGGGGCCGGGCCAAATCCGCAACAGCAACGCCTTTTCTCTCGTCGCACAATGTCGGGCCGCGGGAGCCGCGGCGAGCTTTCTCGGCGTCGCGCGCGACGACGAAGCGTCACTCGAAACACTGATTCGTAAAGGGCTCGACTTCGACGTCCTGCTTCTTTCGGGCGGAGTTTCCATGGGTCGTTTCGACCTCGTCGAAAAAGTGCTCGAGACTTTCGGCGTTCGCTTCTTGTTCGACGCCGTTCGTCTGAAGCCCGGCAAACCTCTCGTGTTCGGGCTCCGAGATGGTACGCTGGTATTTGGACTGCCCGGCAATCCTGTTTCGACGATGGTCACCTTTGAGCTCTTCGTGCGAACCGCGCTAGCGCGCCTTGAGGGCGCCGAAGATCCGACGCGCGCGCATCTGTGTGCGACGCTCGACAAAGAGCTCCGAAATCGTGGGGTTCGGCGCGCGTTCATTCCTGGCTGGGTCCGCACCGGGGAGAGTGGTGAGCTCCACGCCTTCCCAATCGCCACGCGAGGCTCGGGCGACGTTGTGGCATTCTCAAAGAGCAACGCGCTTCTGATCGTGCCGGAGGATATCGACAAGCTCGAAGCAGGCGATGACGTCCGCTTCTATCCCCTCGACAGTTTTCTAATCAAAGAGGACATATGGCAGGCCGGACGAAACCCGAGCTGAGCCACCTGGGCGAAGGCGGCGCCGCGCGCATGGTCGACCTGCGCGCCAAACAAGATACCGATCGTGAAGCGGTCGCGGCCGGCGACGTTCGGATCGCTCCGCAGGCTCTCGAGCTCGTGCGCAAAGGTAAGACGAAAAAAGGCAACGTCATCGAGACAGCAAGGCTCGCCGGCATCCTCGCGGCGAAACGTACGTCGGATCTCATTCCTCTCTGTCATCCACTGGCCATCGATTACGTCGACGTCGACATTCGTGACCACTCCACTGGTCTCGCTATCGAGGCCACCGTGCGCTCCCACGGACGTACCGGCGTCGAGATGGAAGCGCTCACCGCCGTCTCGGTCGCCGCCCTCACGATTTACGACATGGTGAAAGCAGCCGACAAGACGATGGTCATCGAGAACATACGGCTCATGCGAAAGCTCGGGGGCAAGAGCGGGCTCTACGAGCGGGACACGTCCCCACCTCGAAACTGATCTAGAAATGGCTAAGAAACTTCCGCGTCGCCCGGGCAGCAAGACGTCGCTGCCACCCCCTTCTAGAAAAGCACCGAAGCCCGGAGGCGCGGGTAGGGCGGTACCGGCGCATCCCGGACCGCGCAAGATGGCTCCGAGTCAACGAAGGGCACGAAGCGGAGGCGGCGGCGCCTCGCGGTCATTCTTCAAAGTACTCTTCATCCTCGTTTTCCTCGTCCTGTTCCTCGCGGGGAGTGTCGCGGGTTACTTTTTTTATCGCGGCCAGCAATCGCTCCCTCAAACCGAGGGTGTTGCGACGCTTCAAGGGCTGACGGCTTCGGTCGAGGTGAGCCGCAACGAGCGCGGCGTGCCGCATATTCGTGGAGGCGACGTCCGCGATCTCGCGCGCGCGACCGGATTCGTCCACGCGCAAGATCGCTATTTCCAAATGGAGCTCTCGCGGCGGATGGGGACCGGACGATTGGCGGAGCTTTTTGGCGCCGAAGCCCTCGACCATGACCGTCTCGTGAGAACCATCGGACTCGCCTCGGCAGCAGGACAAGAGCTCGACCGCATGGCACCCGAAGGCCGCGAAATCCTCGCGGCCTATGCCGCTGGCGTCAACGCCTATCGGAGTGCGCATCTCGAAAAACTCCCTCCCGAGTTTCAGATTCTGGAGCACGTCCCGGAGCCGTGGAGCGCAGTTGACAGCCTCGCGATCTCCAAATGGCTGGCGTTCAACCTGTCTTTCAATGCACGCGCGGAGCTCTTGCGTGGAGAGCTCGTCGACGTCATCGGCCTCCAGGACGCCTATAGGCTCACCGGACTCGCGCCGCCGCCACCTCTCGAAGACGAAGCCATGAAAGAAGAGCGGAGAGGTTTTCGACTCGCCGTGCTTCCGCCTCTTCCAGAGACCGTTCGCTTTGGAGCGAGCAATTCCTGGGTCGTGGCAAGCGACCGGTCCGCTTCTGGACGGCCTTTGCTCGCGGCTGACCCTCATTTGAGCCTGTCCATGCCGTCCGTGTTCTACGAGATCCATCTCTCTGGTGACGACTTAGAGGTTGCCGGTGCGAGCATCCCTGGCATGCCGCTCGTTTTGTTCGGCCAAAATCAACGCATCGCCTGGGGCATGACGGCGCTCGTCGCGGACGTGCAGGACATCTACCTGGAGACGGTAAATCCACAAAACCCGGCGCAATATGCCTCCGGCGAGGCGTGGCGCGACATAGACGTTCTCCCTGAGATCATCCCCGTCAAAGACGGTCCAGCCGTCACCGAAGAAGTTCGCGTGACACATCACGGCGTCATCATCGGCGAAACGGAGGATGGACGACTGCTCGCAGAGCGATGGGACGGCCTCTGGAACGGGGATCACGTAACGGCGATACTCAAAATCAATCTCGCCGGGTCGTGGGAGGAGTTCACCGAAGGACTTCGCTCTTGGTCCTCCCCCACGCTGTCGTTCGTCTATGCGGATGTGGAGGGCAATATCGGTTTTTTTCCCGCCGGCGACGTGCCGGTGCGCGTCGGCTTCGACGGCGTGCTCCCCGTCGATGGCAGCGTGGAAGCGTTCGATTGGCAAGGCAACGTGCCGCACGAACTGAAGCCGATGATTTTCAACCCGGAAGAGGGCTTCATCGTCAGCGCCAACCAACAGATGTTGCCAGAGGATACGCCCTATCCGCTCGGCCCCGACACGCTGGCCGACTACCGCGCGCGTCGCATTACGGACTTGCTGCAAACGAGCCGTTCGATGAGCCTCGATGACTTCGCCCGCATTCAGCGAGACCGCTACGATCCGTCGACGGAGCCTGTTCTGCGCATCGCCGTGGCTCTGTCGCCTTCGGGCGAAGCTCAGCAAAAAGTACTCGATTACTTGAGAAGTTGGAACGGACAGATGGACCGCGGCCCGGCGCCCGCCATTTACTACGCGCTCTATTGCAACCTCGTCGAGAATACCTTTCGAGACGAGCTCGGCGATGCGCTGTTCACGAGGTTGCTTGAATTTCTCGAAGCCGGCCATGCCGGCGGTCTACACGCCATCATCGATGACGAAGCGTCGCCCTTTTGGGACGATAAGAACACGCCCGACGCAGAGACGCGTGCTCGCATCTTCGAGCGTAGTCTCGATGGCGCCACCACTGCCTTGACCGCACAACTAGGCGAAGACATGGGCGGCTGGGACTGGGCCATGTTGCACGGCACGATGTTCGAGCACCCCTTGGGTCGCGAGGAGCCGCTCAGCTGGCTCTTCAACCGCGGGCCCCTGCCCTTCGGAGGTTCGACCTACACCATCGCGAATGCGGTGGTCTCGTTGCGCTCGCCCTACGACGCGCCGACCGGCACGTCGTTTCGCTTCCTAACGGATCTCTCTGATTTGACGCGGTCGCGCTCGATCGTTCCGACCGGCGCCTCCGGCCATCCCCTGAGCCCCCACTACTTCGACCAGAACAGCGGATGGCTCTCGGGGGAGAGTGGCTCGCTCCTCGGCGGCGCCACGGCGAGCACGCTCAACCTTCAGCCATAGCGCAACGCTCGGGCTCAGCGTTATAATCCTCACTTCGACGATGCCTGCCGAATACCCCTTCTGTCCCGCGTGCGATTTCGACATCGAGCTCGACATTGCGGACGAGGAAGTCCGCGAGCGGCGTGATAGCTAGTTCCCGGCGAGCGAACGTGGAGAGAACGAGCATTGAGCATTGAGCAGAAAATGACTATCGCGACCGTAGCTCACGTCAAACGCGACAGCCTGCAGGTCATACTCCTTGAGATGCGCTCCGTCATCGTAGCCTTCAGCGGCGGTGTCGACAGCTCCTACCTTGCGGTCGAAGCGCAGCGAACGCTCGGGGATCGCGTGCTCGCGGTGACGGGCGAAAGCCCGAGCTATCCCGACTACCAGCGCCAAATAGCTCTCGACGTTGTCAAAAGGTTCGGCCTACGCCACGAGTTCGTCAAGACCGAGGAGATCACAAGCGCCGCTTATCTCGCGAACAACCCGGACCGCTGCTTCCATTGCAAATCCGAGCTCTATTCACGTATCGAGCGGCTCGCGAAGGAAAAGAGCATCTCGGTCATCGTCGATGGCACCAATGCCGACGACCTCGGCGATTACCGTCCCGGACGCCAAGCCGCAAAGCTTGCGGGCGTTCGCAGCCCACTCGAGGAAGCCGCGCTCACGAAACAAGAGATACGCTTTTTGTCGCGGGAGCTCGATCTTCCCACCGCCGACGAGCCTGCTTCCGCTTGCCTCTCCTCTCGTATCCCGTATCAGACACTCATCACGATCGAGAATCTCTCCACGGTCGAGAAAGGCGAGTCGCTGCTCAGAAGTCTCGGCTTCCGCCACATGCGCGTCCGGCATCACGACGCTCTCGTCCGGCTCGAGTTCTCCCCGGAGGAGCTTCCGCGCGCTCTCACCGAGACCATGAGGCGCGACCTCACGATCGCGTTCCGAGCACTCGGCTACAAATTCGTGACGATCGACCTCGAAGGCTACCGAACCGGAAGCCTCAACGAAGTCCTGTAACCCCGCCGCCTCGGTCGGCGCCCGTATCCCCACATCCCCATTGCCTTTAACAGCTTCAAAAGCAAGGAGAGGTGGGGATAAAAAAGAAGTCTCGGAAGGTGCGCAAGCGTACTTCTCTTTGTCGTCTTGGCGACTTGGCTCCTTTGCGCTACGCTTTTCTTAATATTGACCTGGCTCTGAATGTGAAGGAATAGCTCGAGGTTCAGGCATGCGCATCATTTTTCTTGGGACGGGGAATGCTTTTGCCAGCGGGGGGCGTAACGCGATGGCCATTCTTCTGCTCACGGACGGGCTAGGAGTGTTGCTCGATTGCGGCCCCACGACTCTTGTCGCCCTCAAGAAGCTCGGGCTCTCACCTTCCGATATCGACGTCATTCTTTTGTCGCATCACCACGGCGACCACTTTGCGGGTGTACCGTTTCTCGTTCTTCACGAGTGCTACGACGGCTCTAGGACGAAGCCGCTTTCCGTGTACGGCCCCGAAGGTACGTGCGAGAAATTGACGCAAGGTCTCGAATGGTTGTTTCCCGGTATCGGCACGCTCCCCTTCGCGCTCGAATATTGTGACCAAAAGCCCGGGGACGTGCTGCGCGTGGCTGCTCTCGAAGCGCGGCCGTTCGAAGTTGACCACTACTCGCGCGGGAAAGCCTTCGGCTATCGGGTGAGCCTCGACGGGAGTGTTGTCGTTTTTTCCGGGGACACGGCGTGGACTGAGGCGCTCGTCACCCAGACGGTGGGCGCGGACCTGTTCATCTGCGAATGCTCGAGCTTCGAGCGACCAGTGGAAAAGCACATGACGCATCGAGACCTCGAGAGGCATCGGACGCGTATCGGCGCCAAGCGCACGCTTCTCGTCCACGCGGGCGACGATGTTCTCAAGCGCGAGCAGGACCTCGTTTTCGAGCTCGCGTATGATGGGATGGAGGTGACGTTGTGATCCAGGCAATATTGTTGGCGCTTACGCTTCTCCAAACGCAAGAGGCAGAGGAGACACGGATCGATATCGACGTGAAGGAGGCCGACGTCCTCGATATGCTGCGTTTGTTCGCCGAGACCGGTGATTCCTAGCACCCCTATTCGAAAGATTCTTGTCGCCGCGGGGCTCCGTCACGTTCGACGAGCACACCAATACGCTGATTATTGTGGATGTCGCACGCTAGACCGCGGTCACGGCCAGACTAAATTCGACTAGGCATTCGATTCCTCGTTGCTTTTGTCTTCCGGCGCGTCGTCGCCAGAACCCTTGATCGATTTCTTGAAGTTCTTGATGCCTTCGCCGAGCCCGGAGCCGAGCTGAGGAAGCTTGTTGGCTCCAAAGATCAAAAACACGATGGCCAAGATGATCAACATCTCGGGCAAGCCCAGCGTACCGATCATAAGAGGGTGCAACATGATATTCTCCTTCGGACGTGACAACCGCCCGATCTCAGGGCCACTATACCACGTGGCCGGTAGGCGGCCCAACGGGACACGGAAACGCCAAGCACTCCTTTGATCCTGACAGCCTGACGGCGTAGGATGCACTTCGCCGTGGCAGCGCCAAGCAAGCGTCTCACCGTAATCGAAGAGCGGGTACACATCGATCGAGCACCGCTGTATGTTTTCGCGTTCTTCGACCGCCCCCGCAACATCCAAGAGGCGACACCGAAAACGATCGCGGTAAGCCTCGAGTCTCATCCGGAAGACCTTCGCCTCGGGACGATTTTCGCTTATCGCCTCAAACGCTGGCCGGTGGACTTTGCCTGGGACGTCGTCGTCTCCGAATACGAGCCGCCTCGAGGATTCACCAACGTGAAAGCGAGGGGCTTCTTCCCGAAATGGGCCCATCGATACTCGATCCTCCCCGACGGTAGCGGGACCGAGCTTTTCGTCACGCTGGAATATAAAGTACCTTCCGGCCTCTACAACGCGCTCACCAACAATTACGTGATCGAGTCCGCCATGAGAGAGCTCGTCCAAGAACAATCCCGCGCCATCGCCCAAGCCCTCGAGCAGCAAGGAAGCTGACCTCTTATCCGCCGAAATCGGAAATTCTGTTCACGTCCTGGAGCCGGTTACCTAGCCCGCCACCTTCTTTTCTTATCCCCACATTTCCTCCTATCCCCACATCTCCTTGCTTTTTGAGGCTGTTAAAGGCAATGGGGATGGGGGGGGATAGGACCGGAGAATCAGCTTTGTGTTTTTGCGGTAGCGATTTTCCAGGTATCTAGACGGCGTGCGCGAAGACTTCGTCCAGATCGATGGTCCGCGCCATCATCGCGAGATAAGACGCCGCTTCCCGACCGCCGAGTCCTCCTCCACTCTCGAGACGGTCTCGGATGCGGGCGAGCAGGCGGCGAATCCGTGCGTAGAGAGGTTTTGCGTCCACGTCCAGATTTGCGGCGATTTCAGGTACCGTCCGACGCTCGCTGAATCGCATCTTCAGAAGGCGACGGTCCTCACGGTTGAGCTCGCTCATCGCTAGGTTGAGCTCTGCCTGCAGCCGGCGCGCGTCGACTTCGCTTTCACGCCGCTCGATCGGATCCACCGCGACCGTGGTACCGCACCCAGAAGCCTGATCGTCCGAGACGAAACGCGGACGGTGACGTACTGGAAGCGCATAGGCGAGGCGAAGCAGATCCTCTCTCGAATCGTAAACGTGGCTCTTCCCCCCCGAACCCTCCGCCGACTGCTTGCGAAGCCGCGCATAGTCGTTCTCGATCAGCTTCAACGAAACGTAGGACCGTAGCTGTTGAAACTCGAACGGTGGCAGCCTCCGACGAAAAGCGACGTAACGCAGAGCCTCTTCGATCGATCCGTGTGACTCCTCGAACAACTTTGCTCTCGATTCGGCCATGACCGCCTCCAAAATGCTTGTCTTGCAGCTCTCATCAAGACACGCGCAGAGGAGCGCCGAAAAGGCTCAAAAAAGATAGACGGACCGAATTTTAGATTTCCAGGAATGGTTCGCGAAGAACTTTGGAGCGTTGACGGCTGACCGGGAGCTTCTTATGGTTGGAGAGAGTGACGACGTAAGTGCCTACAGACATTGGACTAAAGGACTGAAAGCGGGTCGCGTCTGGCCACCCCGCACGCCAGCACATGACGAGGAGCATCCCGTAGATGGCGCTCGCCGCCCAAAAGCCGATGACGTGAAGCACGGGTGCGAAGTCTTAGAAAGTCATGAGCGGGCCGCGTCTTCGATTACGTCAGGCGGTATTTCGTGTAGCGCTTCGACGAAGCGAAAGACGTCCTCGAAGCCGTTATAAAAAGGCATGGGTGCGGCGCGGATGACGTCGGGCTCCCGCCAGTCGCAGACGATACCGCGCGCGGACAGATCGTCGAAAACGGCCTGCCCCCGTCCACCGCGCACGCGCAGCGAGAGCTGCGCGCCCCGCCGTTTCGGATCGGACGGCGTGATCACCTCGGCTCGGCCGGGCAGACGCTCCTTGACGAGAGTCTCGAAATAACCGGTGACGCGCTCAGACTTCGCGCGCAGCTGGTCGATCCCTACTTCATCGAACATCTCGAGCGAGACGAGCACGGGCGCGAGCGACAAGATAGGAGGGTTGCTGAGCTGCCAACCTTCGGCACCGGGGCACGGAACAAAATCTGGCCCCATTTGAAAACGCGTGGCTTTATCGTGCCCCCACCATCCCGTGAAACGCGGTAAGACAACGCGCCCACCATGTCTTTCGTGAACGAACGCACCGCCCACGGCTCCAGTTCCAGCGTTCAGATACTTATAAGTGCACCACGCCGCGAAGTCGACGTTCCAATCGTGAAGCTTCAGCGGAAGGTTGCCTGCCGCATGGGCGACGTCGAAGCCGACCGTCGCTCCTTTCGCATGGCCGAGCGCGACAATGGGCTCCATGTCGAAGGCCTCTCCCGAATAGTAGTTCACGCCGCCGAGCCAAACGAGCGCAACGGAGTCCCCTTCTCGCTCGAGAACGGCTTCGACGTCGTCATTGTTCTCGACTTCTACGAGACTCTCCATGGGATCGAAGCCATGGAATCGAATTTGTGAGGCGACGCCGTACTGGTCGGATGGAAAGGCGTGTTTCTCGATGACGATCTTGTGGCGGTCCGGGGTCGGACGATAGAAGCTCACCATCAACAAATGAAGATTGACCGTGAGCGTGTTCATGTGAACGACCTCGGAAGGCTTGGCACCGACGACCCGCGCGCCGCGGTCGCCTTCGGCTGCAAGCCGAGCGAGTGACCGCAGAGATAGAGCTGATTCTCCGGAAGGTGGAACCTCTCGCGAAGATGTGCGCGCGGATCCGAAGCGTCAAGATCGGGCCCGAGCGCACCAAGGCGCTCGGCCGGCAGGCCGAGCTCGCTGGGTTCTCCAGCTGTTGGTTCTACGACTCCCACGTTCTCTGGCGCGACCCCTCTCCCGCGATGGCGATGTGCATGGAGCACACGGACCCGATGAGCTTCGGCCCCTGCGTCACGAATCCGGACGTCCGCGACTGGTCCGTGGCAGCTAGCTTGTTCGCGAGTATCGCCAAACAGGGTGGCGGCCGGTTCGAGATTTGTGTGGGGCGCGGCGACAGTTCCCGTCGCATGATGAATTTCAAGCCCTCGACGATCGCGCGGATGAACGCCTACGTGAGCGCCGTCAAGAAGCTGTGTCGCGGGGACGCGACCTCCCATGACGACTGTCCCGCCGAAGTGCAGCTTCTATGGAGTCGCTACGAACTGCCCGTTTGGTCCGCGGCTTACGGCCCCAAAGCGCTCGCCGCCGCGGGCGAGCACGGCGACGGTCTCGTGCTGCAAATCGCCGACCTGGTCTTTGCAAATGGTTCACCGAGCAAGCGGTGGCCGCGGGCAAGAAAGCGGGCCGAGACATGTCGGATTTCAAGATCATGGCCGCGGCGCCCGCTTGGACGGGCTCGATGGAAGCGTGCATCGAGCAGACGCGCTGGTTTCCCGCGATGGTCGGCAATCATGTCGCCGACATCGTCGAGAAATACGGAAAAGATTCCGACCTCGTGCCGCAAAGCCTCACCGCCTATATCGAGCGGCGCAAAGGCTATGACTATCGGCAGCACGCGAAGAAAGACGCCGAGCATTTTGACTTCGTCACCGATGACGTTGTCCAGAGCTTCGGTGTTCTAGGCGAGCCGGAGCAACACGTCGAAAAACTGAAGGCGCTCGAAGAAGTCGGCGTCACTCAGTTCAATACCTACTTGATGAACTCGGAAGAGGAGCGCATCGTCGCCGACTACGGCGACAAGATCATTCCGAAATTCCGCTAAAGCTACGGCAGCAGCCCGGTCAGGTCCCCGTAGGTTTCCGGCCGGCGGTCGCGATAGAACTGCCACACGCGCCGAACTTCTTCGATCATGTCGAGGTCCATCTCAGCGGTGATGAGCTCGTCCTGGTCTTCGCTCCCTTCCGCGAGAAACTGCCCGCGCGGGTCAACGAAGTAGCTGTGCCCGTAGAACTTTCCGATGTTCCACGGCGCTTCTTCACCGACGCGGTTGAGACAACCCATAAAGTATCCGTTCGCGACGGCGTGAGCGGGTTGCTCGAGCTTCCACAAATATTGAGACAGTCCCGCAACGGTAGCGGACGGATTAAAAACGATCTCCGCCCCGTTCAAGCCAAGTAGCCGCGCGCCCTCGGGAAAGTGCCGGTCATAGCAAATATAAAGACCGACTTTCGCATAGGCGGTGTCGAAGACGGGATAGCCGAGATTGCCGGGCTTGAAGAAATATTTTTCCCAGAAGCCGGAGGTGTGGGGAAGGTGGTTCTTGCGGTACGTCCCGAGATACTTGCCGTCCGCGTCGATGATCGCGGCCGAGTTGTAGTAGACCCCGGCCAGCGCGCGCTCATAAAGCGGGATGATGAGAACCATCTCGTATTTCTGGGCGTAGGGCGTGAGCGCCTCGGTGGTGGGGCCCGGTATGGGCTCGGCGGCGTCGTACCAGCGCCCATCCTGCGATGGGCAGAAATAAGGACCGTTGAAGATCTCCTGCAGGCAGAGAATTTGCACGCCTTCCTGACCGGCATCCTCGATGAAAGGTATGTGCTTTTCGAGCGCCGCATCCTGGATTTCTTTGACGGTGCGGTCTTTGTCGTTGATGGGGTTGCTGCACTGAATGAGACCGCCTTTGACGAGTCTGGTCACGTTTGGCTCCTTCTAGTTCCACGCTATCAAACGTCGCCGTCTCGGAACAAGTGTTAACATGTTCACGATGATAGGAGAGCCCCAGCGAAAGGCGCTTCGCATCGACGGCGCGCGCTTGATGCGGCGTCTCGATGAGCTCGCGAAGTGCAGCGCCCGTGACGACGGCGGCTGCAATCGGCTCGCTTTTACGGATGCCGATAAGGAGGGCCGCGATCTCGTCATCGGGTGGATGCGGGAGCTCGGGCTCACGATCGAGATCGATGCCATCGGCAATGCGGTCGCCACCCGCAGCGGAACTGAAGACGGCCCGCCCGTAATGTGTGGGTCACATATCGATACCGTGCGGACCGGCGGTCGCTATGACGGAAATCTCGGTGTCCTCGCCGGGCTCGAGATCATCGAGACACTGAACGATCGCGACCTCACAACCCGCCGCCCTCTCGCCGTCGGTTTTCTCTCGAACGAGGAAGGCGCGCGCAGCACCCGACATGATGGGAAGCCTCGTCTATGTCGGCGGGATCCCGCTCGAAGAAGCACACAGCGCCGTGACCATCGACGGCAAGAAAGTCGTTGACGAGCTCGAGCGCATCGGCTATCGGGGCACGGCCCCCTCCCCCTCCCCCGGTCCCGCGCCCTACGCCTATGTGGAGCTGCACATCGAGCAAGGCCCGATTCTCGAGGCCGAGAAGTTTGGGCTCGGCGCCGTCACGGGTGTGCAAGGGATCTCTTGGACCGAGGTCACGGTGAACGGACAAGCCAACCACGCGGGGACAACGCCGATGTCTCTCCGCCACGACGCATGCTTCGTCGCGGGCGAGACCATCGCCTTTGTGCGCCGGCTCACCAAAGAGATGGGCGGCGCACAAGTCGGCACCGTCGGCGCCATCGATCTCGACCCGCGCACACGAGATAGTCAACGAGTACGCCGTTGGCCCACTCGATGAGTGCACCGAGCGGGATCATCCAAGCGTCACCAACGCGGACGGGCGTCAGAAAGAAAAAACCACCCACGGCCGACGGCAAGAGAAAGCGAAGCGCTCCTCTCATTTCTCTTTCTATTTGAGAGAGCGAACCTCGGCCAGCAAGCAAAGAATCTCGTACATCAGCGTCGCCCCGACGAGCGCAGTGTTGCCGCTCGGATCGTATGGCGGCGCCACCTCGACGACGTCCCCGCCAATGAGGTGCATCCCGCGTAATCCCTGCAGGAGCCGCAAGCCCTCGCGAGTCGTAATGCCGCCCACTTCCGGCGTCCCCGTTCCCGGTGCATAGACAGGGTCGAGCCCGTCCACGTCGAAAGAAACATAGGCCGGGCGATCGCCGACGACGCGCCGCACTTCGTCGAGAACGCCGTCCACCCCCAGATCTTCGAACTCCTCGATGAAAACGACCCGCATGCCGCTCTCGCGCGAGTAATCCCACCCTTCCGTCGTGTTCTGTGCGCCGCGGATGCCGATTTGAATCGTGCGTTTCGGATCGATGTGCCCGCCGTCGCAAGCGAGGCGGAAGGGCGCCCCGTGATGAAATTTCGAGCCTTGGAACGGCCCCCACGTATCCGTATGGGCATCGACGTGGACGAGCCCCAGAGGCTCTTTTTCACCGAGCACCTTCAAGATCGGATAGGTCACAGAGTGATCGCCACCAGCCGCTAGCGGGGTCACCCCCGCGTCAGCGAGCGCGCGGTAGAAACGCTCGATCGAACCGATGGACTCGTCTAGGTGGTATATGTTCTCGAAGCGGACATCACCGACATCCCCGATACGGCACGCGTCGAAAGGGTTGAAGCGCGTCACGTGATGGTTCGAGCGCATCATCGTCGACATGTTCCGGATCTCGCGCGGCCCGTGGCGCGCGCCCGGGCGATGGGTGACACCGCCGTCGAAAGGGATGCCAACGAGTGCGATGTCCACGTCGTCGAGTGAGCGCGCGAGCGGCGCGCGCATGAACGTCGCGATCTCGGTGTGGCGGAGCGCTTGGTGAGGCTCGTAGGTCTCGCCGGTGACGGGAGATGTCCTTTGGTGTTTTGAATCCGACATTCTTCTCCTCCGGCCGCCTATACTACACGCCGCGAAGGAGAGAAACGACGCAAGCGCTTAGAAGCTTGGCCCGCGCACACGGCCGTTCCGCGATCATCATCCTGACGCTCGCGCTCGGCATCGGTGCAACCACGACGATCTATGGCGTCTTACTGCGACCACTGCCCCTTCCCGACCAGGACAGGCTCTTGATGCTGTAGCAGCGAGTACCTGGGGTCGGCGTCTCCGAAGACTGGTTCTCACCCGTGCAGTATTTCGACATCCGCGAGCACGTCGAGAGCTTCGACACGGTGGCACTCGTCCACGGCAGGAACGTTACGCTGACGGGTGACGGTATCGAGCCCCAACGTCTCGCTGCGCTCGAGGCAACGCCGTCGCTTCTGAGGCTTCTTGGGATCGACCCGATTTTCGGCCGCGTCTTTTCCGAAGACGACGACAGGCCCGGCGCGGCACGCAAGGTGCTTCTCGCAACATCGCTCTTCGAGCGAGTCGCGCGCTACCTCAAGAATTCGATCGTCGGTGTGAGCGCAAGAGACCCCTCGACCCTCCTAAGCGCCACCGCAATCGTGATGCTGACCGCCCTCGACGACATTGCCCATGACATCGGAAGGGCTGTACTGCGTCGCACCGACACCGCCGAAAATGAAAGGCCGCATCACGTCACGGTCGTCACCCCAGTTGTAGACCAAATTGACATGATAGTTGTTGACGTTCATGTCGGTGAACTCACGCTTGCTGCCGCGACCCGAAGCCTCGAGCGCGCTACGTTGCTGGTCGAGGGCGAACTCGACCTCGACATTCTCAGTGACCAAGACACCGAAAGGAACGCCATAGGAGCCGCCGCTCTTCGGTGAGATTCGGTTGAAGGTCTGACCCTCGAACTTGATAGTGTCGATCGGGATTCCGCCGCTGAACGTCCAGCCGCCATAGCCACTCACTTCGATTTTGTAGTCTTGCGCACCGGCGGCACTTGCCAAAAGAAGAACGCAAAATATTAACGCTGTTTTCTTGAACACTTGATCTCCTTGAGATTTGTGGAGAGGATGTCAAGGAATTAGTTGAAACCGTCATAAGTGACTCCTGGTCATTTCAGATCTACGCCCCTGACCCTACGCGGCCTCAGGCACCGCGTCCTCTCGTTGGATCGCATCGATGGCC
>CAUZCL010000048.1:0-37316 GCA_963578475.1 Acidobacteria bacterium bin61
CCGAAACTATCTCGTCGTGGCCACGGCCGACGCGGTGGTGGCCATGCCTGGCCGCTACGGCACGCTTTCGGAGATCGCGATCGCATTGACGTTAGGCAAACCGGTGGTGGGACTGGGTAGTTGGGAGATCGAAGGTGTGCTCGAGGCCGCGAACCCGGAAGAAGCGGTCCGGATCGCGCTCGGTCACAAATATTGACGGTAGAGAGGGTTCGATACGCAGTAGCTTTGGATCGTTCTCGCGATGACCCGAACGTCTTCGATCTCGAGCCTCTCGCACGTCGCTCCGAAGCTCGGAGGGAGCCCGTGGACGGGGTGGGTTTGAACCACTTGCACCCAGGCGACCACGCTTTTGATCGCAAGGTGACGATCGTTTCCGGGAACCTGAAATTCGATCTCGAGCTCATCGCCAACGTCAGGTAGCTCTTTAGTCGCGACGTAGACCCCTCGCAAAAACAGATCCAGGAGCATGGCGCGGCCTTCGAGCGCGCCCCGAACCGTGCAGCGACGCACGAAAGGAATGCGCAGTGTGGGTGGAGGTGTCGTTTTCACGACGTTGTTCAGAGGGAGAATGTCAGGCTACCGTTCGAGGGAGGAGCTGTCAATGCGGTGTTACGATAGCGGCGCCTGATGAATGATTGATGATGAATGATTGCCTGATTCACTGAGCACTGATTAATGACGAGCGCGAAGCCGGCAACCAACGTCTCCAAGCTCGAGGCGGGCGTTTTGCGAGAAGTCGACCTCCTGCTGCGTGAACTCAAAGGTGCACGAGCCACACTCCGCGTGACGCCCGAGTCACTGCTCGAAAAAGAGCTGGGACTCGGAAGCCTCGAGCGCGTCGAGCTTTTGTCGCGTCTCGAAAAACGTTTCCGCGTCAAGGTCTCCGAGAGCGCTCTCAGCGAGACCCTTACGCCGCGAGGGGTGGCAGAAGCCTTCGTTCACGGCGAGGTCGCGCCAAGTTTCGAGCGCGAAGCGGTTAGCTACCGGCCGAGCCGACACGCACCTCCCGAGCAAGCGCTAACACTCGGTGAAGTCCTCATAACGCGCGCGCGCGCCGAGCCCGACGCGCCGCACGTGTTCATGAAGGAAGACGGTAAACCGGAATCGACGCTGACGCTTGGCGAGCTCTATCGCGAGGCGCTCACCATTGCCGGCGGGCTCTCTAGTTTCGGGATCGAGCGGGACGACAAAGTCGCTCTCATGCTCCCGACGAGCCGGGATTTCTTGACGAGCTTCATGGGCGTCCTCCTTGCGGGCGCGGTGCCCTTGCCCCTCTATCCGCCTTTCAGCACGGCAGGGCTTCAAGAATATGCGCGGCGACAAGCCGGGATTGTCGCGAACGCGGAGGTGGTTTTATTCATCACGCTCGAGCGCGGCCTCGCCGTGGGCGACGTGCTCAAGACGCATGCGCGCTCGCTTCGTGAAGTCATCACCACGTCGGAGCTCGTAGCGCGGTCCCGGCCTGTTGCGCCTGTGAAGGTCGACACCGACGCGACCGCGCTCATTCAATACACGTCAGGCAGCACCGGCGACCCGAAAGGCGTAGAGCTGACCCATGCAAACTTGCTTGCCAATATTCGAGTCATCGGCACAACTCTCGATATCCAGCCGAGCGATGTAGGAGTGAGCTGGCTTCCGCTGTACCATGATATGGGGCTGATTGGCGCGTGGCTCGCTCCGCTTTATTTCGGGATACCGGTCTCCATTTTCTCCCCGCTCGCCTTTCTCGCCCGCCCGGAGCGGTGGCTCTGGACCATCCACGCGCACCGCGCCACCATCTCGCCCGCGCCAAACTTCGCCTATGAGCGATGCGCACGGAAGATCGCGGAGGAGGACCTCGAAGGACTCGACTTGAGCTCGTGGCGCGTGGCTTTGACGGGCGCGGAGCCGATAGCCCCCGAAACCCTCTCAGCTTTTCAACGAAAGCTCGCACCCTACGGTTTTCGCGAGGAGAGTTTCCTGCCCGTCTATGGACTCGCCGAGTCTTCGCTATTGCTTTCGTCGTCAAAACAAGGGACCGCCCCGCGCATCGGGTCCTTCGCGCGGGAGCGGCTCGAGAAAGAAAGGACGGCATCGCACGCGCCCGCGGACGACCCGTCGGCGCTTCGTCTCGTGAGCGTGGGCAGCGTGGTCCCAGGGCACGAGATTCGCATCGTCGACGAGGGTGGACGCGATGTTCCGGAGGGACGCGAGGGCTCTCTCATCTTTCGAGGACCCTCCGTGATGAAGGGGTATTATAAGAAGGAGGAGGCCACGGCTGCCATAGGCCGCGGCGGAGGCTATCTCGATTCGGGCGATCGCGCGTTCGAGCTCGACGGCGAGCTTTTCATCACCGGCCGCTCCAAAGACATCATCATCCGCGCCGGCCGCAACTTGATGCCGCAAGAGATCGAAAAGGAAATCGCCGAGGTCGACGGCGTGCGGCGCGGTTGCATTGCCGCCTTCGGCGTCTCGGATGCAGCGACCGGAACGGAAAAATTGGTCGTCGTCGCGGAGAGCCGGGAGGACGACCTCGAAGCTCGGGCGCGTATCGCAAGAGCCATCGAATCGAGACTCCTCGAGCGCATTGGCGTCCCGCCCGACGATGTCCGGCTCGTGCCGCCACGGAGCATCCCAAAAACGTCGAGCGGGAAGCTCCGGCGCTCCGCGTGTCGGGAGCAATATCTTCGCGGCGAGTTGGCCTCTGACACGAACAGCTCGTGGATGTTCTGGGCGCGAGCTCTTTGGTTTTCTGGCAAGGCTCGGGTAGGAAGAGGGCTCGCGCGGTTCGGGCGTGTGCTGTTCGGAAGCTATGTGTGGGTTTTGTCCGCGTTATTCGTCCTATTCGGCTGGGCTCTGACGTGGCTCGTTCCCACGCGACGTTTCTTCGCGCGATTCGTCCGCTATGCGGCGCGCGTCTACTTGTTGCTCTCCGGCATCCGCCTCGAAGTCAAAGGATCAGAGCACTTGAGCGAGGCGGAAGGGCCGTTCGTCTTCGTGGCGAACCATGCGAGCTATCTCGATCCCATACCCGTGATGGCAAGCTTGCCGAACGACTACGCTTTCGTCGTCAAGAGCGAGGCCACGTCTTGGCCGTTTTTGGGAAGGTTCATCGAAAAGCTCGGTCATCTTCCCGTGAAGCGCACGCTCGCGGATGAAAGCGCCAAGAGCACCGACGAGATGCGAGAGCTCCTCGACCAAGGCCGCTCGGTCGTGCTCTTCCCCGAAGGAACGTTCAGTTACGCGACCGGCCTCCGTCCCTTCAAGCTCGGCGCGTTCAAGCTGGCGGCGGAGAGCGGCCGCCCGCTCGTCCCCATGGCGCTGGTCGGCACCCGCCGCTGGCTGCGTGACGGCACGTGGATGCCGCGTCCGAGCCGTCTCGCGGTCGTGATTGGCGAGCCGATGGCGCTCGCCGACTCGTCTTTCGAAGGCATCGTCCAGAGCAAGGAAGAAACGGCGGAGATTATCGCAGCGGCAGTAGGCGAGCCGCGGCTCGACCTCGTATCAGCAGGACCGCTCAACCCGTAAGAGGCAGACTAGGCGATTGGCTCGGCGGGAAGAACCCAATGAGTATCTTAGGGATATAGTGCTGCCACGAGGTGGGCGAGTGCCCGATCGGGGCGACGCGGTCGCGCACGGTGTAGCCCTTCGCGCGAAACGTGTCGAGCGCACGGTAGTGGTCGCCGATGAATCTAGCGTTGTAGGCGCCTCGGCGAGGAGCGTGACACGTCCGCCTTCGATGAGAGGATGCGCGTAGGCTCCGTGAAAGCTGTATTGTCGCAAGAACGGCAAGAAACAACTGCGCGTACATCCCCCGTACTCCGCGTCCGCACGAGCAGCGTCAAATCGCTGTCGCCGTCAATCAATGGTCGTCAGCTGTTTGTTAGACTAGGCGTTTTGGAGGTAGAAATGGCTCGCTACTTGATGTTGATCGTCGTTGCCTTGGCGGCGACGCCAGCCCTCGGTCAGCCGATCCCTAATGAGGCCGAGGCCGCCGCGTTTATCGAGCGTGCCGAAAAGGAGCTCCTCGCTGCTTGGGAGGACTCGGCGCGGGCGCGCTGGGTGCAGTCCACCTACATTACGGAGGACACGCAGATCTTGGCGTCGAAGGCGAGCGAGAAAGCCACCGCCCTCGCCGTACAGCTCGCCCAGGAAGCGACGCGGTTCCAGCGCCTCGAGCTCTCGGAGGATTTGAACCGAAAGCTGCTTCTGCTCCGCCTCGCGTTGACCGTCCCCGCGCCGTCGAACCCGGAAGAGACGGCCGATCTCGCGCGCATCGAGACGTCGATGGAGAGCACTTACGGCGCCGGCAAGTACTGCCCCGACCAGGACGAGTGCTGGGACCTTCAGAAGATGAGCGCCATGATCGCTGAGAGCCGCGACGCGAATCATCTCCTCGAAGTTTGGCGAGGGTGGCGCACCATCTCAGCGCCGATGCGCGAGGAGTTCATGCGCTATGCCGAGCTCGGAAACAAAGGCGCACGTGAGCTCGGCTTCGACGATCTCGGCACGATGTGGCGCTCGAAATACGATATGCCGGCGGACGCCTTCGCGGCGGAGCTCGACCGCTTGTGGGAGCAAGTGCGGCCGCTTTATGTCTCGCTTCACGCTTATGTGCGCACGCGCCTGCGCGAGACTTACGGCACCGAGCTCGTTCCCGAGAACGGTCACATCCCTGCGCATTTGCTCGGGAACATGTGGGCCCAGTCGTGGAGCAATGTCTATGACCTCGTGGCGCCGCCTGACGCGGACCCGGGATACAATCTCACCAAACGGCTGGTCGAAAAAAGACTCGACGAGCTCGACATGGTGCGCTACGGCGAGCGTTTCTTTCTCTCGCTCGGCTTCGAGCCTCTGCCCGAGACATTTTGGACGCGCTCGCTCTTCGTACAGCCGCGAGACCGCGACGTCGTGTGCCACGCGAGCGCTTGGAATCTCGATGATGCCAAAGATCTTCGCATCAAGATGTGTATCAATTTTAATGCCGAGGACTTCACGACGATCCATCACGAGCTCGGGCACAATTTCTATCAGCGTGCCTATAAAGACCTGTCTCCCCTCTACCGCAACAGCGCCAATGACGGCTTTCACGAGGCCGTAGGCGACACGCTGGCTCTCTCGATCACGCCGGCTTACTTGAAAGAGCTCGGGCTCATCGATGAGGAGCCGGACATGTCGAAGGATATCGGCCTGCTCCTTGCGATGGCGCTCGACAAAGTCGCCTTCTTGCCTTTTGGACTGCTCGTCGATCAATGGCGCTGGCAAGTCTTTTCCGGAGAAGTGCCGCCCGAGCGCTACAACCAGGCGTGGTGGGAGCTGCGCGAAAAATATCAAGGCGTCGCCGCTCCCGTGGCACGGAGCGAGGCGGATTTCGATCCCGGCGCCAAATATCACGTGCCGGCGAGCGTTCCTTATTCGCGCTACTTCATTGCCCGTATCCTGCAGTTCCAGTTCCACCGCGCGCTCTGCGGGGTCGCGGGCTACGAAGGCCGCCTGAATCGCTGCACGATTTACGGCAACGAGGAAGCCGGCGCGCGCCTGAACGCGATGCTCGAAATGGGCTTGTCCCGTCCGTGGCCGGAAGCACTCGAGGCAATGACGGGAGAGTCGGAGATGGACGCGACCGCCATCCTCGACTTTTTTGCGCCTCTGAAGGCCTGGCTCGACGCGCAGAATGAAGGGCATCCCATAGGGTGGTAAACTAACCTCTCGTCGACCACAGAGCTCTCGAAGTCCTTTGTTCAAGAATCTCTTAACGCTCTTCCGCTATCGTGTGCTCATCCAGAGCCTCGTCGAGCGGGAGCTAAAAGCACGCTATCGGGGCTCCGTGCTCGGCTTTTTGTGGTCGTTCATCAACCCGCTCCTTCAGCTCGCCATTTACTGGTTCGTTTTCAGCTACATCATGCCGACCCGAGGCTCGATGGGCATGTCTCCCTACGCGCTCTTCTTGTTCACGGGGATTCTTCCGTGGACGTGGTTCAGCTCTTCGGTGATGGAGTCCTCGGCCATCTTGATCTCGAGCGGTAACCTCATCAAGAAGATCCTGTTTCCCGCCGAAGTGCTGCCGATCGTCATCGTTCTCAGCAACCTCGTACACTTTTTCCTCGGACTCCCTATCCTCTTCGCCTTTCTCATCTATTACGGGAAGGTCCAGGCGACCCTTGTCTATCTGCCTGCGATCATCGTCTTGCAGCTCTTTCTGACTTTGGGGATCTGCTTTTTCGTGTCGGCACTCGCGGTCCATTTCCGTGACGTCCAGAACATCATCGGAAACTTCATGATGCTCTGGTTCTTCGCGAGCCCCGTGATCTACTCCTATCTGACGATCGCGCCGTCGATTCAGCGCTATCTCAACTACAACCCGATGACCCACATTCTCGTCGGCTACCAGCAGACCCTGTTCACCGGGGAGATGGGCCACTGGCCGTGGCTCTTGGTAATGATTCCCGCATCCTTGATCACGTTCCTCGTGGGCTACTATTTCTTCGACCGCCTGCGGGAGACTTTCGCGGAAGAAGTGTAATGGGCATAGCGATTCGAGTTTCCGACGTGACCAAGATCTATCAGCGCTACAGCCATCGGAAACAATTCCGCACGCTCAAGAGCGCGCTTCTCGGCGGAAACTTGCTCGCCGAGCTTCGACCCGACGAGCGCTTCGAAGCTCTGAACGACATCACCTTCAACGTCCGCGAAGGGACGACGTTTGCCATCATCGGAAGAAACGGCTCGGGGAAGAGCACGCTTCTCAAATGTATCGCGGGCATCTCGAAACCGAGCGCGGGCACGGTGGTTGTCAAGGGCCGTATCTCGGCGCTCATCGAGCTCGGCGCTGGTTTTCACCCCGAGATCACGGGGCGAGAGAACATCTTCATCAACGGCATCATGCTCGGCCTATCGGAAAAAGAGATCCACGATCGCTTTGACGACATCGTGGACTTCGCCGAGCTCGAGGAGTTCATCGACGCCCCCGTCAAGACTTATTCGTCGGGTATGTATATGCGGCTCGGTTTTGCCGTCGCTATCCACGTCGACCCCGACGTTTTGCTCATCGATGAAGTGCTCGCCGTGGGCGACGAAGCCTTCGTCCATAAATGCCTCGATAAGATCGCCGAGTTTCGCCGTCGCGGAAAGACCATCATTCTCGTCACCCACAGCCTCGGCTTAGTGGAGAAGATGGCGGACGAGGCGCTCTGGATTGACAATTCGCGCGTGCAACTGCGTGGTGACCCGAAGAAAGTGGTCGACGCTTATCTCGCTCGAGTCACCCACCACGAAGAAAAAGCTCTCGTCGCGGAGGAAGAGAAAGCCGTCACCGAGTTCGAATCTCCCAAATCCGCGACCGAGCACGAAGAGCAGGAGAGCGAAATCGAGCCGAGCTCAGCTTTCGCGCGCAAGAAAGGCCGCTGGGGATCGCGAGAGGTCGAGGTTCAAGAGGTGACGCTCCATGGCGCAGACGGAAGCGCCAGGCACATCTTCACGACCGGCGAGCCTGTCACCGTCCGTCTGAAAGTCAAGAGCACGGGGACGATCCATGATTTCGTCTTTGGTGTCGCGATCTTCAACGCGGACGGGATGTGCTGCTACGGAACGAACACCCATCTCGAGCAGTTCACCCCGGTGAAGTTTTCGGGCGAAGGCGAAGTGCGCTTCGTTATCCCAAACCTTCGACTCGTCGAAGGGACATACTTTCTCGACGTCGCCGCCCATCAGCGCGACGGCTATCCTTTCGACTATCACCGAGCGCTACATCAGTTTCGGGTGCAGTCGAAGATCAAGGATGTGGGCATCTATCGTCCGGCGCACAGATGGGAGTTCTCGTCCAATATCGTCCTGAAGCCGCCGAAATCGACATCATGAGTGTCGCGAAGATCCTCAGTCGAGCCGAGATGCTCGTTGAGCGAGAGAGATTGCGCGCCTTTGGCCTGATCCTCGTTTTTACCAATGGCTGCTTTGACATCCTCCATCCGGGCCACGTGCGCTATTTGAGTGAGGCGCGCGCGTGCGGCGATCGTCTCGTGGTGGCGGTCAATGCCGATACGACCGTTGCGAAGCTCAAAGGCGAAGCGCGACCGCTCGCACCACTCGACGAGCGTATGGAAGTCTTGGCGGCGCTCGCCACCGTCAACTACGTCGTGCCTTTCGACGCGGAAACGCCCGCGGACATCATCGAGGCGATCCTACCTGACGTCCTCGTCAAGGGCGGCGATTGGGCTCCAGACAAAATCGTCGGCCGTGAGACCGTCGAAGCCGCGGGCGGGCGGGTGCTCTCGCTGCCTTTCGCTCCCGGATTCTCGACCACTGATTTGATCGAGCGTATCGTCCGCCGCCTTGGCAGGAAGGCGTGAGCACTTCTTTCGCGCGGCTCGTTTCCGAGCTTTCGCTCGGCGCGATTACCCCTCCAGCACGCATCTCCGGATTGATGGGGCCCGCACGCTCGCTGGTGCAGGCCGAGCTCTTAAAAAGCCGCGAGGGTCCGGCGCTCGTGGTCGTCCCAGACGAGAGACGTCTCACGCCCGCGGTGTCCGACCTGGAGGCGTTTTTCGGGGCGCTCGATGTCGCGCGCAGTGTCCTCGCGTTTCCCGCCTTTGCGCTCGACCCCTATCGCGGCCTGTGGCCGCATCTCGATGTCGTCTCAGCGCGCGTTCGGGCGCTCGTGGCCCTCGCGCGGGACGAGAACGTTGTTGTGGTGGCAACCGCAGCCGCCCTCTTGTACCGTACGGTCCGGCCAGAGCTCCTCGTGCGCGGCGTTCGGCGGCTCGCGCCTCTTGACAGCTTCTACCCGGGCGAGCTCGAGCGCTACCTCGTCGCTTTCGGCTATCGTCACGAGGACCCCGTCACGACGCCGGGCGATTTCGCCCGCCGCGGCGGCATCCTGGACATCTTCCCTCCGGGCCGTTCCGCACCAGTGCGGCTAGAGTTCGTCGGTGATGATCTCGAGGAGATACGCGCTTTCGATCCTCAGACGCAGCGGACGACCGAGACGATTCCTGACGTCGAGCTCCAACCGGCAAACGAGTGGCCCGCGGCTCAGGATGACGAACATGTCGTCGCGCTCGGGATCATTGATCTGCATGGCTCGGCGGGCATGGGATCCACCCTTCCGCGCCACGACGACTTTCAAGCATGCCTTTTCGACTATCTGAAAGCGGGCCTTCTCATCGTCGATGAGCCGGTCGAGGTTCTACGCGCCGCCGAGATCGAATGGGAGCGTGTGCTCGCTAGCTACGGCGACGCGGAAGAGGATGTCTCGCGCTACGCCGAACCGTCCCGCTTGCTCATGGACCTCCGCTCGCTCGGGGACGTCATCGACGAACGGGCGATGGCCCTTCAAGAGTTGGGTCTTCTCGGTGAGGAGACGCGCCACTTGTCGACAACGATTCTTCCGTCGCACCGCGGCCGCGTGCCCGAGCTCGTTCGAGAGATCGAGCGCCGCGCCACAAAGGGTGAGCGGCTACGCCTTTTTGTTGCGAGCGAAGGGATGGCCGATCGCTGCATCGAGATATTGTCGGAGGCCGGCCAGACGGCCGGACGCGCTCATCGGGACGGCAACGCCAACGAGGAAGGGCACATCGTCCTCGAGCACGGCCATCTTTCACAGAGCTTCTCGGTGCCCGAGCTGTCGCTGACCGTCTTCACCGCGAGCGATCTGTTCGCGGAACCCCCTCGGCCGGCGCGACGGAAAACGGCCAAACTGAGGCGCTTTCTCACCGATTTCCGCGATCTCAAAATCGGAGACTATGTCGTGCATACCGAGCATGGGATTGGAGTTTTTGCGGGCCTGAAGCAGCTCGAGCCAGGCGCTCCGAACGAGTTCGTCGTGCTCGAATATGTCGGGCGGGACAAGCTCTACGTGCCTGTCGACCGCCTCGACTATCTCGAGAAGTACTCGAGCGCCGAGAGCGCTACGCCCAAGCTCGACCGGCTCGGGGGTACCGGTTGGGAGCGCGTTCAAAAGCGGGTCAAGAAGTCCATGCGCGACATGGCGCAGGAGCTCTTGAAGCTTTACGCCGAGCGCCGCACGTCCCCGGGGCACAGCTTTTCTCCCGACAGCGCATGGATGAGCGAGTTCGAAGCGCTCTTCGAGTTCGAGGAAACACCGGACCAGCGCCAGGCGATCGAGGACGTGAAGCGCGACATGGAGAGACCGTCGCCCATGGACCGCCTCATCTGCGGCGACGTGGGCTACGGAAAGACCGAAGTCGCGATGCGGGCCGCGTTCAAAGCCATCACCGACGGCAAACAAGTCGCCGTGCTCGTCCCCACCACAGTACTCGCGTTCCAGCACCAGAACACGTTTCGAGAACGCTTTGCCCCCTTTCCCGTGCGCGTCGAGATGCTCTCGCGCTTTCGCACGCGGCGCGAGCAGAAACAAATCGCCTCCGATCTCGCAGCGGGTAAAGTCGATATCGTGATCGGGACCCATCGTCTCTTTTCGAAAGATGTCCAGTTCAGAGACCTCGGACTACTCGTCGTTGACGAGGAACAGCGCTTCGGTGTCACGCACAAAGAGAAGCTTAAAAAGATGCGTCAAGGCGTGGACTCCCTCACGATGACAGCGACGCCGATCCCGCGGACGCTTCACATGTCGCTTTCGGGTATTCGCGACCTTTCGGTGATCGAGACGCCGCCCAAAGACCGGATGGCTATACAAACTCATATTACGCACCTCGATGCCAGAGTGCTCGCCGAAGCGATCCGCTACGAGCTCGGTCGCGGCGGCCAGGTCTACTATGTTCACAACCGTGTGAGCTCGATTTACTCGATGGCGAACTATCTCAACCGCCTCGTGCCCGAAGCGCGCATCATCGTCGGCCATGGTCAGATGAAAGAGTCGGAGCTCGAAAGCGTGATGCTCCGCTTCATCCGTCACGAATTCGATGTTCTCGTGAGCACTACCATCATCGAGAACGGACTCGATATCCCGCTCGTGAACACGCTCATGGTCAACCGGGCGGACCGCTTCGGCCTCTCGCAGCTCTACCAGCTACGGGGCCGCGTGGGCCGCTCCAACCGTCGCGCCTATGCCTACCTCCTCGTTCCCGAGGACGCGCATCTCACGCCGCTCGCAAGACGCAGGCTCGCCGCTATCCGCGAGTTCAGCGAGCTCGGCGCCGGCTTCCGCATTGCCGCGCTCGACCTCGAGCTTCGAGGCGCGGGCAACATACTCGGCGGCCAGCAACACGGCCACATCGACGCGGTGGGTTTCGATCTCTACTGTCGCCTGCTCGACGAGGCCGTGCGCGAGCTCTCGGGCGAGGACGTGCGCACCGGCTCTGGCCGGACGAGCTTGAACCTTCGGATCGAGCTGAGACTTCCCGAAGATTTCATCCGGGACACGAATCAGAGGATGTCCATCTACAAACGAGCGTCCTCGGCTAGCGATCGTGAGACCATCGAAAGGCTTCAAGAGGAGACACGGGACCGTTTCGGACCTCTGCCGGAGAAAGTGCTCCAGTTTTTCGAATATTCACGGCTCCAGGTGCTCGCCGCTGAGCTCGGCCTCGCAGGCATCGACCGCGAGCGCGGCGGGCTCCTCTTCCGCCTTGGTGCCAAGGCGTCCATCGACCCGATGAGTCTCGCCCAGGTGCCGGAGGAGCTTCCGGGGTTGAACACAAGGCTACGTCCCGATAACGACGACCCACGTTTGAGCGTCGAGCTTCAGGGAAACGAGCCATCAGAGATTCTGACCACGATACGCGAGGTACTGCTCACGCTCGCCCGTTACTCCACGATGAAGTGAGCTTTCCTCACGGTACTGTCGCGGCCGGAGAAGCAGCGAACTGCGAACATCGCTTGCCGTGATATTGTTGGCCCCTATCGTGCACGGACAGCAAGATGTTCGGCGCTGTTTTAAGATGCCGCGCAACCTCTCATTCCTTCGAAGCATCCAGAGTCCGGACGATTCCCCGGCCCAAGCGTTAGTCTGATGCTTGCGCAAGCGGAGTCGGCGCTCCGGCTCTCCGGCACCGTCGGCGCAAACAAGGTCATGGAGTCCGAGTTGCTCCGCCTCGTGAAGCGCTCGCCGTTTCGCGTGCGGTTGCCTAACCCGGCGCGTCAAGGCTCGACCGCGCTGCGCTACCCATTCGACCCCGAGGTTGCCTGGGTCGCGGCCTGCTATCACCGCAGCTCATCGCGGATAGGTTGGGAGCTGGTCTCGTCGCCTGCGGTCCGGCTCGAGCCGCTGGTTTCCGACCTGGTCCCGCTGCTGGCCGCGGACGATCGGCTGCCGCGCGGTCGGACGGTCAATTTCACGGTGGAGGTAAAGGGAGCCGAGGACTTCGAAGCCGGACCGCTGCAACTGCGTGGCGCTGTCAAGAGTGCCTTCGAGCAGGCGATGCAGAAGCGAGACGGCCGGGCGGTGGTCCAGAGCCAGGCCGCGGATTGGGAAATGCTCGTGCGCCGGGTCGGACCCGAGAACGACCGTCGCACTCTCGTCATCCTCGATCTCGGCCGCGGGCCACGACACCTGCGTGGACAGCGCGTCGCCCAGGGCCCGGCGCCCTTGCGCGAGACGCTGGCTGCCCAACTCATCTTGCTGGCGCACTGGATGCCCCACCTGGAGCCACTGGTCGACCCTACCGCCGGCAGCGGCACCATCGCGGTGGAGGCCGCGCTGCTGGCCCGAGGATTTGCCGTTCGCAAACCGGCGGATCTTCCGGCGCTGCGCTCGCCCGCGTTTGTCGGCCTTCCGCCCCAAGCGCCTCCGCTATACCCGGATACGCGTCCGTACATCCTTGCTTCGGACGTCGATGAGAAGTGCATCGCCTGGATGATCGGAAACCTGCGCGCTTCGGGCCTTACCGGACGAGATCTAGAGCGCTCGGTCGTGGTGCGTTCCATGAATGCCACCGACCTCACACCGAAATTGTTCGCGGATGTCCTGCCCGACGCGCCGCGCGAACGCGGCCTCTTCGCCTTCAACCCGCCCTACGGGCACCGCATGCAGGGAGAGGATGGCGGCGTGATGAAACTCTATCGCGACCTCGGCCGCACGCTCAAACGCTTCGACGGTTGGCGCGCCGCCGTGATCGTTGCAAACGAGGGGTTCAAGGCCGCCTTCAACGCCCTGCCCTCCATGGCCAAACCGACCTCTGCCGCCGGACTACGCGCGGAGTTTCTGGTTTTCGACCTGGGAAGGCGACAAGCCGGGAAGAGACGGGTGTTCTAGCCCAGGTCAACTTCTCACGAATGAAGGCATGAGCTTTGGGAGGCCGTAGGAATGATTGCTACAGGAAAAGTTCAACAACGGATACTCATGGCAATGGCGAGCGTTTCGTTGCTTTGCGCATGCTCCGAAAACTCAAACGGGATTTCTGAGAAGGGCACTGCAAAAAGCGGACTCGATGCGGCGCTCGCCACGATTTCTCGCGAGAACATACAGTCATCATTGAACTACCTTGCAGCAGATGAGCGCGAGGGTCGTTTGACTGGCAGCCGTGGTTATGACGAGTCGGCTCAATATGTAGCCGACCAGTTCGCCGCCGTTGGTCTGGAGCCGGGCGGAACGGATGGATGGTTGCAGCAGGTGCCGATCATCACGCGAATGCTCGACATTGAAAACTCGGGCGTCACTTTGCACAAGAGCATTGGCAACGTGGACCTGGAGTGGAAAAAGGACCTGATAATCTACTCTGACAAGTTACGCTCGGAGAATCAAATTCGTGCTGAGGTGGTTTTTGTAGGCTTTGGTGTTCATGCACCCGATTTGGGCTATTCGGACTACGACGGTATCAACGTCAGCGGAAAGATTGTCGCGACGTTTCGCGGCGGGACCGTTGAGTACTCGAGAGCGATCGGCTCGCGCTGACTTTCGAGAAGAGTCGAAGCCTAGCTGACACACGCGAGCAAGTCCGGCGTTTTGCCGATAAGGCCAGGCTACCGTCGAGCCCATTATTTGAGATCGTGTCCGAGACGGCGGAGCGCACCGTGGACGCCTGGCGTGTCCTCGAAGCCCGCGACGTTCTTCCCTCGCCTATGAGCGCGACGATCCAGAAGCAGATTGAGACCGCCGCGCGCTCGATCCGCTGATGTAAATGTCGCAAGGGTCGCGGAGCGTCCGCTTTTGCTCACGCTCGCCCGATACTCTAAGATAAAGTAAGAGATCCCAATGAGAACCTATATTTTCTGTGTCAGCCTCAGTGTCAGTCTCGGCTTTGGCTGCGGCCGAGAGATCCCCCTCGAGGAACGGGTCGTGGTCGAAATCGCCGAGGACGCGTTGACGGTCGGTGAGTTCGAGCATTTCGTGGAAAGCTCCGTCCAACAGGACCAGCCGTTTCTCGCGGGCGATGTGATGGAGGCTTTGTTCGAGCAGTTCATCGAGGAGCAACTGCTTCTCAAGGCTGCCAAGGATGCGGGCATTTACGCGGAGCCCAGCGCGGTCGCGAAACGCCTCGACGCTATCGACACGGATGAGGTGGCGAACCCGCTCCAGATCGAGATGGTCGTGAGGAACCAGATTCGGATCGAGACGCTCGTCGAGAACGCTGTTTTTAGGAATCTCTCGGTCTCCGACGCGAAGATCGCGGCACATTTCGAGGCGAACCGCGTCTTTTTCGAAAGACCGGAAACCGTCCAGGTTTCGCAGATCCTCACGGAGGATGAAGGGCTCGCGCAGACCGTCGCCACCGAGCTCGGTGGCCGAGCCACCCGTTTCGAGGAGCTTGCCAAAGCGCATTCTGTCGGCCCGGAAGCGAGCCGAGGCGGCCTCCTCGGGAGCTTCGCGCGCGGTGAGCTCCCACCATCGCTCGAGACGACCGTTTTCTCGCTGCGGCCAGGAAGGGTCTCTGGTGTCATCGCGACGGATTTCGGATTTCACATTTTTCTGGTTCACGAGAAAGTGGCGGCCGCGCAACTCTCTCTCGAGGAAGCTAGAGACTCCATCCGGGTCGAGCTCCTGCGGGAGAAGAGCGACCAGGCACTTGCTCTTTACATCCAAGCGTTGAAGAATATGTACCCCGTAACCGTCCATCGGGAGCATTTGAGCTTCGCCTCCCTGGAATGGGAAGATAGTAAGACGGCGGGGGCACCATTGGAGGAAAGTCCATGAAGCGACATCGAGTATGCGTCATCCTAGGCGCCGCGCTTGTTCTCTCGGGCGTGGCATTCGGCGAGACCGTAGAGCGCATCGTGGCGAAAGTGAACGGCCAGATCGTTACCCTCACCGAGCTCGATAACGAAGTCGACTCTGCCATAGAGCAGCTCGGGCCGGCGCAGACGCCGGAAGAGAACGACGCCCGAAAAGCGATGCTGCAGAGCCAGGTTCTAGAGCGCATCATCGACAACATGCTGGTGCTGCAAGTCGCGGAAGACCGTGGTCTCAGGGTTCCGTCCCGCTTTTTCCAAGAGTGGAAGCAGAACATCATGAAGGAGATGGACATCGAGACGGATGAAGAGCTCGAGCGTCAGGTCCAGCTTCAAGGCGGCTCGATGGCCGGTCTGCGCAAGCGCCTCGAAGACGGGGTGCTGCTCCAGGAAGTGCGCCGGATGGAAGTAGACAGCAAGGTTTCGGTCTCGGAGCCCGAGATCGAAGAACGCTACCGCCTGCACATCAACGACTACACCGATCCCGCAAAGGTGCGTCTGCGTGAAATCGTCGTGCGCTTCGACGAGACCAACGAGATCGAGCAAGGTCAAAAGGCGCGACAGATACGTGCGGACATCGAGCAGGGCGCGGATTTCGCGGAAGTCGCGCGTATGCATTCGGAATCGGGCTCGAGGGAAGCGGGCGGCGATCTCGGATTCTTTAACGACGGCGAGCTCACGGAGTCTCTCGCGACCGTTGCCTTCTCCCTCAACCCGGGTGAGGTCAGCGAGATCATCCGTCTGGAAAAGGCGTTCTACATCCTTCGCGTCGAAGAGGCCGTCGAGGCGACGACGAAGGAGCTAGACGATGTCCGGAACGAAGTTGCCGACGCTATCTTTCAAGAGAAGATGAACGAACAAATGGAGCGCTTCGTCAAGCAGCTTCGTGAGCGGGCCATTGTGGAAGTGAAATTGTAATTCGGGTTTGCCACCGGCTACCTACTTCCTGCTGCCCTTTTGCGCGTCGATGTTTTTCTCAAGCAGTCGCGGCTCATCAAGCGGCGGCCGCTCACCAAAGAGCTCTGTGACGATGGTGCGATCGCGCTCAACGGGCGTCCGGTGCGCGCGGGCCGGGAAGTCACGATTGGAGACTTGCTGACGCTTTCGCTCCGGAATCGTAGAATCGAAGTCGAGATCGTCGATGTGCCGAAGCGGCCCCCGAGCGCCACCGCCGCCATCGAGCTCTATCGAGTTTTGAGTGATGAAAGAATTGAGATTGACGATTGAGATTAAGTATGCCAAGCCATAAGCCGCTCCGGCTCGGCGACAAGGTACGCCTCGCGACCCCGCTCATCCTCGCACCTCTCGCCGGCCATACGGACCGCGCTTTCCGGGGACTCGTGCGCGATCTCGGGGGCTGCGGGCTCGTCGTGACGGAAATGGTTAGCTCCGAAGGACTGACTCGCGGAAGCGAGTTCTCGAAAGAGCTCGCAGCCGTAACGCCCGACGAGCGCCCCGTCGGTGTCCAGATTTTTGGGAGCGATCCCGCGCGCATGGGAGAGGCGGCGACCATGGTGGAAGACATGGGAGCCGACCTCGTCGATGTCAATATGGGATGCCCGGTGCCGAAAGTAACGAAGAGGGGCTCGGGTGCGGCGCTCATGAAGGACGTGGACCGAGCCGGCGCAATCGTGTCGCGGATGGTTGCGAGCACCTCTATTCCTGTAACGGTAAAGATCCGCTCCGGCTGGGACCAGAACCACATCAACGCGCCCGAGCTCGCACGTGCTCTCGAGAATGCAGGCGCTTCAGCGATTACAGTACATCCGCGCTGCCGCAGCGAGCATCATCGCGGCGAGGCAGCATGGTCCGTCATCCGCGACGTGAAACGAGCCGTGAGCATCCCCATCATCGGCAACGGAGATGTCCACGGCCCCGAGAGCGCCAAAAAAATGGTCGAGGAGACGGGCGTCGACGGTCTCATGATTGGCCGCGGCGCACTCATGAACCCATGGGTCTTCCGCCAGATCATGACCTCCGACAGCACCGAGCCGTCCGCCGAGGATTATCGAATATTGTTCCAGCATTTCATCGAACGATTGGACAAATTCCTTCCAGAGCGTATTGTTCTCAACCGAATGAAGGGCTTCATCGGGTGGGTGACGAAGGGCTTACACAAGGGAACGGGCCTTCGACGCGACGTCTACGCCGCGAAAAGTCTCCCCGAGCTCGTCGGCGTCTTCGAGCGTTATTTCGAGCTCGATCGAAGCGCCGAGCACGAACCGCCCGAAATGTCGTATAGTTCGCCTCCGGAAAGGCTAGGTCTATGAAGAAACTCGCAATGACTTCGATGTTAATGATTTTCGCGGCGAGCACCGCTTTCGCACAGCCGGACTTCGACAAAGTGGAAGTCAAAGTACACCCGGTGGCCGGCAGCGTGTATTACCTCGAAGGCGCCGGTGGGAATATCGGAGTCTTCATCGGCGATGACGGTGTGTTCCTTATCGACGATCAATACGCTCCCCTGACGGAGAAGATCGTCGCTGCCATCCGAACTCTCTCCGACGAGCCCATCCGATTCCTGATCAACACCCACATGCATCCGGACCACACGGGTGGAAACGAGGACTTCGGCAAAATGGGCACGATGATTTACGGCCATGACAACGTGCGTACGCAAATGGCCAAGGCAGAATACACGCAGACGCCGCCTTTCATTACCTTCGGCGAGGACATGTCCTTTCACATCAACGGCGACAAAGTCTACGTGTTCAAGACACCCGATGCCCATACCAACGGCGATGTATACGTCCTCTTCGAGAACACCAATACCATCCACACCGGAGACGTCTATCGAACCACGAGCTATCCCTATATCGACACGACGAACGGAGGAAGCTTTCTAGGAACGATCAAAGCCTATGATCTTCTGATCGAGCTCTCCGATGCCGACACAAAGATCGTTCCCGGCCACGGCGTCATCTCGAACGTCGCCGATGTGCGTGCTTTCCGCGACATGCTTCTCATCATCCGCGACCGCGTCCAATCAAGCATCGACGACGGGCAAACCCTCGAGCAGATCCAAGCGGCAGGTCTAACGAAGGAATATGACGAGCGCTGGGACAGCGGCCGTCGCATTGGCAGCGCCAAGGCGCTCCTAGAGTCCGCTTACATGGACATGAACCCTTAGCGGGTCCAAGCGCAACTTCCGGGAAGCCTGCGTCGAGCGCGTGGTCGGAAGTTCGTCGGGGAAGCCCCCGAGGGCTTGGTGCAACACTCCCAGCGGGATGCCCACGAAGGTGCGCGTTGCGGTAGCATAGCCGCGCCGTGACGGAGAACCTACATACGTCGCCGCATCGAGCCAAGCTCCACGAGATCATTTTCGAAGCAGATACGCCTGCGGGAAAGGCGTTCGATGTGGCGCTGCTCGTTTTCATTCTCGCCAGCGTCATAACGATCATGCTCGAAAGTGTGGCCCCTGTTCGCGAAGAGTACGGCGCCATGCTTCGTGCGTTCGAGTGGACGGTCACGCTCCTCTTCACCGTGGAATATGTGCTTCGGCTCTACTGCGTGGGAAGACCCCTGGCTTACGCGTACAGCTTCTACGGCATCGTCGACCTTCTTGCCATCGTTCCCACCTATTTGAGCGTCGTCTTTGTCGGAGCGCAGTCGCTACTCGTCATTCGAGCGCTGCGGCTTCTGCGTGTTTTTCGCGTGCTGAAGCTCGTGCACTTCGTTGGCGAGGCTGCGGAGCTCTGAGCGGCACTTCGCGCGAGCCTTCACAAGATCATCGTTTTCCTTGGCGCAGTGATGACCGCCGTGCTCATCGTCGGCGCCCTCATGTATCTAATCGAAGGAGAGAAGAGCGGGTTCACCAGTATTCCGCAAGGCATGTATTGGGCCGTGGTGACGATGACCACGGTTGGCTATGGAGATATCGCTCCGGAAACCATCCCCGGAAAGCTCCTCGCGTCGCTCATCATGATTCTCGGCTACGGAATCATCGCGGTGCCGACAGGCATCGTTAGCGTAGAAATGTCCGCGGTCAAGAAAAGGCCGATCAGCACTCAAGTCTGCCTGAGCTGTGCCAGCGAAGGGCACGACGCGGATGCCAAGTTTTGCAAGGACTGCGGAAGCTCGTTGTAGCTCGCTGTTGCCTGAACGAGATTTCGGCGAGCGGGATTCTGGATGACTTGATGCTCCTCGAGAGTTTCCGATAGCACATACCCGCCAAATGCGGCACAATCCTGCGCCGCGGGCCCGTTCGTCTCCGGGCTTGGCTTGGAATCAGTTATCGGAACTGGCGAAAGGAAAGAGATGCAATCCTCGGGCGAGAAACGGGAATATTGGAAAAGGAACTTGACCTATGTCGGGGCTCTGCTCGCGATCTGGTTCCTTGTGTCGTTCGGCTTCGGTATTTTGCTCGTGGAGCCTTTGAACCGCGTCCGCATCGGCGGATTCAAGCTAGGCTTTTGGTTTGCCCAGCAAGGCTCGATGTATGTGTTCGTCATTTTGATCTTTGTCTATGTGCGCCTGATGAACCGCCTCGATCGCGCCTATGACGTCCATGAACGGGATGAGCAGGAGGACGCTACATGAATGTCCAAGCTTGGACTTTCGTGATGGTGGCGCTGTCCTTCGCGCTCTACATTGGGATCGCCATCTGGTCCCGCGCACGTTCCACGGGTGACTTCTACGTCGCCGCCGCACAGGTATCACCGGTGGTCAACGGCATGGCCACGGCGGCGGGTTGGATGTCTGCAGCATCGTTCATTTCGATGGCGGGTCTCATCGCGTTCATGGGACGCGACGGTTCCGTCTATCTAATGGGATGGACCGGAGGCTATGTGCTTCTCGCGTTGCTTCTCGCCCCTTATCTGAGGAAATTCGGAAAATACACCGTGCCGGACTTCGTCGGGGATCGCTACTACTCTCAGGTAGCGCGAATCGTCGCGGTCATCTGCGCGATCTTCATTTCCTTTACTTACGTCGCCGGTCAGATGCGCGGCGTGGGAATCGTCTTCTCACGCTTTCTCGGGGTCGGCATCAACACGGGTGTCGTTATCGGCATGGGCATCGTCTTCTTCTACGCGGTGCTCGGCGGGATGAAGGGCATTACTTACACACAAGTTGCCCAATATTGTGTTCTTATTTTTGCTTTCCTGGTCCCCGCGATCTTCATCTCATTGTTTCTCACGGGAAACCCGATTCCCCAACTCGGTTTTGGTGCAGTGCTCACCGACGGTTCCGGGGTCTACCTCCTCGACCGTCTCGATGGTCTCGGGCGGGAGTTGGGATTTGCGACTTACACCGACGGGCAGAAAGGCATGTTGGACGTTTTCTTTATCACGGCGGCTCTGATGGCAGGGACGGCGGGATTGCCGCATGTCATTGTCCGTTTTTACACCGTACCCAAAGTTTGGCAGGCGCGAAGTTCCGCCGGATGGGCGCTTCTGTTCATTGCTTTGCTCTACACCACAGCTCCAGCGGTGGCGGCCTTCGCTCGGGCGAACCTTTTGACCACCGTCTCCAACACCCCTTATCGAGAGGTGCCGAGTTGGTTTACGAACTGGGAGGCTACCGGGTTGATCCAGTTCGAAGACAAGAATGGAGATGGGATCATTCAATATACCGGCCCCGCCTCGGACATTCCGAATGAGCTGACGATCGACCGAGACATCATCGTGCTGGCCAACCCCGAGATTGCGGGGCTTCCGGACTGGGTTACCGGACTCGTGGCCGCTGGCGGACTGGCCGCTGCGCTCTCGACCGCTGCAGGTCTTCTCCTTGTCATCTCGAGCTCGATCGCGCACGACCTCGTCAAGAAAACGATCCGTCCTTCGATTACCGAAAAAAGAGAGTTGCTGATCGCTCGCATCACTGCTGGAGTCGCGGTCATCATTTCCGGCTACTTGGGTATTAATCCACCTGGCTTCGTAGGGGAGGTCGTCGCCTTGGCCTTCGGATTAGCGGCGTCGTCGTTCTTCCCTGCGATCCTTTTGGGAATCTTCTCCAAGAGGATGAATAGCCATGGTGCGGTGAGCGGGATGATCGCCGGCATCACCTTTACGTCACTCTATATCGCCTACTTCAAGTTCCTCCATCCGGAGCTCAACACTGCGGAGCACTGGTGGCTTGGCGTGTCCCCCGAAGGCATCGGCACGATCGGGATGGCGCTGAATTTCCTCGTTGCATGGGTGGTGGCCGCGTTTACCGAACCACCACCGCTCGAGATACAGCAATTCGTCGAGGAAATCCGGGTGCCACGGAAAAGCTAGTGGTCTCGGCGCGATAGAAGCGCGACGACATTACCGCCGAGCACCTTCCTGATGCGCGCCTCCGAGAAGCCGCGGCGCAGCATGAGCTCGCTCAGCTGCGGCATCCCCTCGGCATCGATGGGCGTTTGCACGTAACCGTCGAAGTCCGAGCCAATCGCCACCGCGTCCTCTCCCGCGACCTCTATCACGTGCTCGATGTGATCGAGCGCCTCGGTGAGGCTCGGCTCCGAGAGCGCGGGCGGGGCGAGCATGATTCCGATGACGCCGCCACGCTCAGCGACGGCACGGATCTGTCGGTCGCTCAAATTGCGCCATGAGTTGTGCACGGCGCGCACACCGGCATGGCTTACGAGCGGGGGAAGCTCCGTAAGTGCTATCGCGTCGTCGAACGTCGCGGGTGAGGCGTGCGCAAGATCGAGCATCACCCCCGCGCGGTTCATCACCTCTACGAGGTCGCGACCGAGCGCGCTCAGCCCGCGATCCGACCCAGAGGAGCTCCCGCCGTAAGCATTGTCGCTCAAGTGTACGGGGCTGATGAAGAGAACGCCGAGCGCCGCGACCTCTTCCACGCGGCTCACGTTGTCGCCGAGCGCATGGGCGCCTTCGATACCGTGAAAGACGGAGACCCGTCCGGCTTCGTGGTGAGAGCGGAGAGCCGCCGCATTCGTCGTGAGTGCGACTTCCCCGGCATCGACCCACGCCTGCATCTTCCCTAGTTGGAATCGAAGCCGCTCCCATGGCGAGAACCACGTCGCAAATGGCCACCGATCGTGAAACGCCTTCAGGCCCGCGAGGCCGAAAAAGGCGGTTGCGGTTGTGAAGCCGACAGCATCGAGGCCACCCCTCTGCATGCGCGGAAAATCCACGTGACCTCCTTGCCCCTCGAGCGTGAGGTCGCGCGGCCAAAGAAGCGAATCGGCGTGCAGATCGACGACGAGCGCCTCGCGATGGATCCGAAGCGCCTCGTCACTGACCTCGATAGTCGGCGAAGGCCGAAACGAAGGCTCGGGGTCCCACAGGAAGAACGAGCCAACGATGGTAAAGACTAGGGATAACGCGATGAGAACAGAAGCGCGCCGGCGGCGTGAATGCTGAATGCTGATCACCCACCGCGAGTATGCATCTCGAGATGCGGGTCGTTCCGAAGCGTTTCTACTTGGACCGGCTCCCGTCGAAGCTCGGCGCCCCGGTCCGTACGCGCTCGCCACGTCAAAGCGATGAGCGCCGTCAGCTCTTCGTCCGTCGCACCTTCCCTGAGCTTACCGCGCAGATCCGTGCCATTGCGTGCATAGAGGCAGAGGTACCACATGCCGTCCGCAGTCAAGCGGCTCCGATCGCAGGTGCGGCAAAAAGGCGCGGTCATCGTTGCAATGATACCGAAGGTCGTCCCGTCGGGAAGCCGGTATCGTCTAGCAGGCGCCCAGCTCTCGAGATCGGTAGGCTCCGCCGGTGCGCCGAAATGTTCAGCCACGACTTCTAGAATCTCGTCCCGCGAGAAGACTTGTGCGTTCGACCACCGGGTCGCGCCGCCCACATCCATGTACTCGATGAATCGGACTTCAGCGGAGACGCTCTTGGCGTAATCGATTAGATCGATCACCTCGTCGTCATTCACACCTCGCATCACGACGGTATCGAGCTTGAGACCGGTGAAGCCGGCGCTACGCGCTTGGTCGATACCGCCGAGGACGTCTTTTAGCTGATCGCGTTGGCTGAGCTCGCGAAATCGCTCGGGGCGGAGCGTGTCGATACTGACGGTGATGCGCGACAGGCCGGCGTCCCAAAGCGCTTTCGCCTGGGTCGCGAGAAGAAGACCGTTCGTTGTCACCGCGAGATCTTTGACCTGCTCGTTCTCGCGAAGCATGCGGACGAGCTCGGGAAAATCTTTCCTGAGAAGGGGCTCGCCGCCGGTGAGACGCACTTTGTCGACACCTAGAGAGGTGAAGATCCGGACAAGGCGCGCCGTCTCTTCGAAGCTCAAAACGTCGCTTTTGGGAAGCCACACATACTCGGCTTCCGGCATGCAGTACTGACAGCGCAAGTTACAGCGATCGGTCACCGATACGCGCAAGCTGCGGACGGGTCTTTTTTGTGTGTCCACCGGGTGTGTCGTCACACGTGCAGTCTATGAACTAAGGAGGTGGTTGATCAACCCACCGGAATGGCGATACAAAGCTCGCATGATGCGCTTGCTACTGCTCCTCGTGAGTCTGCTCGTTGTTTCTTGTGCCCCACCCGCGACCGAAGAATCGCCCCTGCGCTTCGTCATCGTAGGAGCGTCCGTTCTCGACGGTGACGGGGGCGCGGCTCGCTCCGTAAACGTTCACGTCGAAGGGGACACCATCACCGCGGTCGACGAAACGGAAGCCGACGACGGCGTCGAGACCTTCGACGCGACAGGACTGACGCTCGCACCGGGATTCATCGACACACATAGCCACGGCGACAGCGACTTGTCGCTTCACCGGGATGCGCTCGCGGCGGTGAGCCAAGGCATCACAACGATTGTCGGGGGGCAAGATGGCGGCTCGCCCTTTCCGCTCGCCGAGTTCTTCGAAGGTCTCGACGCGAAGCCCGCGGCGGTGAACATCGCAGCCTATGCGGGGCACGGCCAGCTGCGGCATGAGGTCATGGGCGATGATTTTCGGCGCGCCTCCACCGAAGAAGAAGTGGAGGCGATGCGGCTCATGCTTTCAGAGGAGATGAAAGCAGGAGCCCTCGGTCTCGGCACCGGGCTCGAATACGACCCTGGGATTTACTCCGAGACCTCGGAAGTCGTAGCACTCGCGCGAGAGGCCGCCGCCTGGGGCGGGCGTTACATCAGTCACATTCGTAGCGAGGACCGCTACTTTTGGGACGCCGTGGACGAGATCATCACGATTGGGCGCGAGGCGAACCTTCCCGTCCAAATCTCCCATCTCAAGATCGCGATGGTGAGCGAGTGGGGACAAGCGGGGCGATTGATCGACATGCTCGAGAAGGCTCGGGCCTCAGGCGTCAACATCACCGCAGACATTTATCCGTATCCCTATTGGCAATCCACGCTGACGGTGATGTTTCCCGAGCGCAACTTCGACGATCCGGGCGCCGCGCAGTTTGCGGTGACCGAAGTGTCGACGCCGGAAGGCATGCTCATCCCGACCTACAAGCCCGAGCCGAGTTACGAAGGGAAAACACTTGCTGATATTTCCGAGATTCGCGACACGGAGCCCGCGGAGACACTGATGGATCTCATTCGCGATGCCGAAGCCATGCGGGCGGCGGGCGAGGAAGGCGTCGAGAGCGTCATCGCAACGAGCATGGACGAGGGCGATATCGAGCGGCTTATGGCTTGGCGCCATACGAACATTTGCACCGACGGCGAGCTCGACGGCGCGCACCCTCGGGGCTATGGAACCTACCCCCGCGTGCTCGGGCGTTATGTGCGTGAGCGCGATGCGTTGACGCTACCGGACGCCGTATACAAGTCGACGGCGCTCGCGGCCGAGCACATGGGCTTCACGGATCGCGGCCGCATCGAGCCGGGCTTCAAGGCCGACCTCGTGCTCTTCGATCCGCGAGCCGTTATCGATCGCGCAACCCCCCAAGACCCTAGGGCCGTCTCCGAGGGTATCGAAAAAGTCTGGGTGAACGGTGTGCTCGTATATAACGAAGGCGGCACGACGGGCGAGCATCCGGGACGGGTTCTGAAAAGAGAGTAAGTGTACCGTAAGAAAGAGAAAGGGCGGAGACCTTACGGTCTCCGCCCGAAATCGAGCGCGCTTCGCGGCCTTTAGGACGCCACGCCGATCAAATTGTTCAGCTTCTCCGCGAGCGCTTCTTTCGGCGCCGCGCCGACGAGCTGCTCGACGACCTTACCATCTTGAATGAACAGAATCGTCGGGATCGAGCGCACGCCGAACTGCTCACCGAGCCGGGGCTGCTCGTCGACATTGACTTTGGCCACTTTGGCCTTGCCTTCGAAATCGGCTGCCAGCTCTTCGATGACGGGCGCGATCATCCGACACGGCCCGCACCACTCTGCCCAAAAATCCACGAGGACCGGTTGCGAGGATTCGAGCACCTCACTCTTGAAATTGTCCTCCGTTGCAGTGATGTACTTTGCGTCACCCATTATGCGAGTCTCCTTTTTTCTGTAAACTGTTTCTGGTCTAGAACTGAAAGCGTCACGTCCACAGCGTCTTGCAGCACGTCGACGTCGACACAACATCTTGATAGAACTCGAAGCCCTTGAAGGGCGTTCGTCAAGTAGCGCGCTAGCGCGCGCGGACCGTGACGGCCCGAGAGGTCCGGCGCTTTCGCGAGCGACGCTTCGAAGGCATTTTCGAGGCGCTTCAAGTTCTTCCGGATCCGCGCCGCCGTCTCTTCGTCCCCTTCCGCCAGGGACACGGCCGTGTTGGTGATGAAGCAGCCGCGGCTTCCCTGATCACAGGCGCAATCGAGCACCACGTCGCGAAAAATGTTCGCAATACGATCCTGGACGGCGCCGCCTTCCGCGAGCACGTGCACGGTCTTGTCATGAAAACGCTGCTCGTAGAGGTCGAGCGCTTCGAGAAAAAGCTGCTGCTTGTCTCCGAATGCGGCGTAGAGACTCCCCCGTTGTATGCCCATGATATCGACGAGATCCCGGATCGAGGTTCGCTCGTAGCCACGCGTCCAAAACACGTTGATCGCGCGGTCCAAGACTTCATCCCGATCGAACTCTCGTGGTCTCGCCATCTCGAGGATCAATATACATATTTTGGAACGATCAGTCAATAATATAATTAAGCCCTATCTTATCAGTTGTTTGAGACCGTAAATTTATCTTGCTACTTATGAACAATTGAATTATCATTCAATCGTATGGTAACGACGACAACGACCGCCCACCGATGTCCCGACATCGAAACCGACGTCCTCTCGGTCGAGCAAGCGCGGATCCTCGCAGAGACCTTTCAGGTCCTCGGTGACCCCACGCGGGTGCGCATCGTGCACGCGCTCTCGCTGGCCGAGCTCTGTACCTCGGACCTCGCCGGCGTCGTCGCGATGAGCGAGTCCGCGGTCTCGCATCAGCTACGTACGCTACGCCAGCTCCACGTCGTGCGTAGCCGCCGCGACGGCAAGCTCATCTATTACAGCTTGAACGACGACCACATCCGCAGCCTTTTCCAGCAAGGCCTCGAGCACGCCTTCGAGACAGAGCAACCTTGACGACTCACAACGACAACAACAATCAGCACGACCACTCGGACGGTCGCTCCGACGGGCAGACCCGCCGCCGCTCGATGGTGCTCGCCTTTCTGCTGACCTCCGGCTTCATGCTTGCCGAGATCATCGGCGGCATCCTCGCAAACAGCCTCGCTCTCATGGCGGATGCGGGGCACATGGTCACCGACGCGGCGGCGCTCGGTCTCGGTCTCTTCGCGATGTGGATCGCGAGCCACCCGCACACGGAGCGGCGAACCTTCGGCTTTCACCGCGCCGAGATTCTCGCGGCGCTCGCCAACGGGTCGCTTCTTGTCGTGATTGCTTTCATCATCGGCTGGCACGCCTTTGCGCGGCTTTCCGGAAACGCCGGAGAGGTCGCGAGCGGTCCGATGCTCGTTATCGCTTGCATTGGGCTCGTAGTGAATCTCGTGTCGCTGCAAATTCTCGGCGGCCATAGCCACGGAAACCTGAACGTCCGCGCCGCCTTTTTGCACGTCGCGGGCGATGCCCTTGGCTCTGCCGGCGTCATTCTGGCGGCGATCGTCATCCGTTTCACTGGTTGGACGCCGATCGATGCGCTCGTGAGTATCTTTATCGCCATTCTGATTCTCGTTTCGGGGTGGCGGCTCGTAGGCGAAACGGTCTCAGTGCTTCTCGAGAGCGTGCCGCGGAATCTCGACTCGGATGCGCTGCGGAAGGATCTCATCGCCATCGAAGGGATCGAGGATGTCCACGACCTGCACGTGTGGACGGTCACCTCGGGCTTCGTGTCGTTGAGCTGCCACGCGGAAGTGACTTCGAGCGACGTCGCTGACTCTGTATTGAGACGAGCCACGGTGCTGCTTCGAGAGCGATACGGCATCCGCCATGTCACCATCCAACCGGAAACGTCGTGGATTCACGAGGAGCTCGAGCATTGCTGCGCGGGCACGCACGAGCCGTCGCCGTCCCTCAGGCGATTTCTGAATCAGAGCTGAGCCCATGCGAGCCCTCCTCGCCATTCTTGCCTTGACCCTGGCTCAAGAGCCCGCACGCTCGAGACGCGACTTACTCATCGTGCATCCGGATGACAGCGCTCCGGCGGAGCTCAAGACCCGGCGGCGGTGGCCACGATGGAATGCGACGCGTATCGCCTCGAAAGTTACCCGTGGAGACCTCGCGCGAGGGAGCGTTGCTCTCGTCGGCACATCGGCGTCCAACCGATGGATCCGTGAGCTCGCACCCAATGAATTCGCCGAGTGGTACGACCGTCCCGGCTATCTCGTGCAGATCTCCCAGCGGAACCCGTTGAACTCCACGTACCGCCTGACCATCGTGACCGGCGAAACAGATGGCCCCATTCCGCGCCGGCGCGCCGACATGCACATTAGACGGGATGGCTACACGACGCTTCTCGGGTTTCGCCGAAAGGACGGGTCCTTCGAGATACGCCCTTTCGAGCGCGCAACGCGTCCGCAGCTCGTCACCGACTCTTTTCGTTTCTTCGTGCACGGCTTCCAGGTCGAAGACGATACGCTACGCCGCTTTACTCGGTCCGGGCCGCGGGTGCCGCGGAAAGACGTCCATGTTTATCCGAGCCTCGAGGAAAAGGGACTCGTTACCGATAACACCCTTTCTGCCCACATGGATGCCGGCAGCTACCACATCGTTCTCGGCGTTGATGAAAAGCCCGCGCGCTTACTCGCGGAGACCGGCGACGGACCGCTTCTCTTGAAACGTGGACGCGCGGCGCTCTTCGCCTATAACCCTGCCGAACTCGACCGCCTCGACGAGGTCGCGCGGCGTGTCATGAGCGTCAGCACACCGCCTTCGCTCGTGGGGCTCTTGGACGACGCTCGCTTCGATACGACGTCTCCGTTCATCACGGAAGCCGTCGCGGCGTCTTTCGCCCGCTTCGTCGGCGATCGCGAGCCCGATGTCGAGAAGCTAAGCGGCGCCTGGGCGCAAGCACTCGCCGAAAAGAAGCCGCGTACCCACTCCTTCGCGCCGCCGCCCGGTTTCCAGCACGGCTTTACCTATGCGCACCAGGGGTACCAAATTCACAACGGCTATCTCTCCGAGCGATCGGATGCTTCGTTGGGCCAGCTGCAACAGCTCGGTATCGATGCGGTCGCGGTCGTGCCGTATACGTTCATGAGTGCCCCCACGGAGATCGTACCGCTCGAAGTGCCGAGGCGCGCCGGCTCGGAGACCGACGAAGACATTGCCTACGTGATCCGCCGCGCGAGCGAGCGTGGCCTGACGGTGTTGCTCAAGTCTCAGATCTGGGTGCCGCAAAGCTGGCCAGGAGAGATCGAAGGGACCACTCCCGCGGACGAAGACCGTATGTTTCGTGAATATGGCAGGTGGATTCGGCACTACGCCCTCATGGCCCAGGAGCTCGAAGTACCGCTCTTCGTGATCGGGACGGAGCTTGCAAAACTGACTCACGGACATCGACACCGATGGCAGACGCTCATTGGAGACATCTGGCGGCTCTATTCCGGCAAGCTGGTCTATGCCGCGAACTGGGGTAAGGAAGTACAGCAAGTCGATTTCTGGGATCTTCTCGACTATATCGGCGTCGATTTCTACTATCCGCTGAGCGCCGACCAGCATCCGAGCGACAAAGAACCCGAGCTCTCTCCCGAGGACCAGGCTCGCGCGTATGAGGTCGCCTTCCGCTGCCTTGCCGATGAGACCGAATGGATCCACGGTATGTATTGGTGGAAGTGGCCCACGGATCTGAGACGTGGCGGCGACCGCCACCGCGGCTTCACGCCAAACGGCAAAGCAGCCGAAGACGTCCTGCGTCGCTGGTACGGCAGTCGGCTACAATAGCGGCCCAAATCAGTGCGCGGAGGACAAACTCAATGAAGCACGTCATCATTAGGGTGGCGTGCCTATACTCGTTGGCACGGCTGGCGATGGGTAGAGCATTATCGGCTCAGCGAGGAGGAGGAGCGCAACCACATCCGCATGGCCGTAAAGTCTATCGAGCAGATGTTTGGCGCGGCCCCTTTGGGCTGGTACTGCCGAACCGGTCCGAGCGTGAACACGCGTCGCCTGCTCATCGAGCATGGCGGTTTTCTTTATGACTCCGATGCCTTTAACGACGAGCTTCCTTACTGGGTGGCCATCGAGAACAAGGGCCATCTGGTTGTTCCCTACAGCCTCACGAGTAACGATTCGAAGTTCGCACGCGGTGTCTTTGCAACGTCGGATGACTACTTCACCTTTCTCAAAGACACTCTCGACGTCCTCTATGCGGAAGGGGAGCGGCGGCCAAAGATGATGTCCGTCGGCCTTCACATGCGTCTCGTCGGTCACCCGGCTCGAGCTGCCCGCTTGGCACGTTTTCTGGACTACGTGGCCGACTTCCCCGAAGTTTGGATCTGTCAACGTATCGACATCGCTCGATATTGGACCGTGACACACCCTTACGAGCTCTGACGCGTGAAGCCTTCCGGAACCAACGCACTCCTAGCTCTTTTGGGAGTCCTGCTGCTCGCCGCGGGCCTCCGCATCTGGGCTCTCGATTACGGGCTTCCACACCCGCTATCTCGCCCGGATGAAGAGCGCATCGTTGGGAGAGCGCAAACGATCTTCGCTACCGGCGACTGGCACCCAGGAAGCTTCTACTACCCGAGCCTCGTGTTTTACGTGAACACCGCCGTTCTCTACGGCTATTACGCCGTCAAGAAAACGATGGGCGACTACGACCGACCTTCTGATCTTCTCTATGATATCGCTGTCACGCGGCCAAGACTACACTACTTGCTTGGCCGCTGGGTCGGCGCCGTATCCGGCATCCTCACCGTGCTCGTGGTCTATGGGCTCGGGCTCAGCGCCTATGGCCGCGCCGTCGGACTTCTTGCCGCGGCTCTCCTCGCGACCTGCCACCTGCATGTCCGGGAGTCGCATTTCGCGACGGTGGACATCGTGATGACGCTCTTTATCACGGTGTCCGTGCTCTTCGCCGTGCGGGCCGCGTCGAAACCTTCGCTGGGGAACTACCTTCTTGCCGGTCTCTTCGCGGGGTTGGCGGTCTCGACGAAATACAATGCCGGCCTCGTCGTGCTCGGTCTCCTGGCGGCAAGTTTTTATGCTCGACCGAGCCTCGACAAAAAGCGCGTCGCAGTCCGCCTTTTTTCAGCCGGCCTCATTGCGTTTTTGGCATTCGCGGCAACATCGCCTTATGTCTTGCTCCACTATCAGGGTTTTCTCGCCAACATGGACGGGCTCGTTGAACAGCTTTTCTACGAACGGAAAAGCACTCTCGCGCTTTGGGATCACCTAAGCGTGACGTTTCCCGCGGGCCTGGGCGGGCCGCTATTCCTCGTCTCGACCGCCGGTGTTGTGCGGGCCTTCTGGCAACGCCGGCCGGCCGATTGGGTGCTGCTCGCTTTCTTGATCCCGTGCTTCATTCTCATCTCGGGCGTCCGCGTCACGTTCCCACGCTACGTGCTGCCTCTCGTTCCCGTGCTCGTCGTGCTCGCCGCTGACACTGCGGTGGGCGCAGTGGACCGTTTCGCAGCGGGAAAGCGGTGGGCATGGGTGCTCGCGCTCGCCGTCCTCGCAAGTCCCGGAGTCGCGCGCTCGATCCGCTACGACCGTGTCGCGTCGCTCGAGGACACACGTTTGCTCGCAGCGGAATGGATCGGTGAGAACGCCGCCCCGCAGACGACGATTCTCTTGTGCAAGGGCTACGGCGCGCCTCACGTCAACGAGGATCGCCGCCGACCGCCCGCCTTTATCGTTGAGGAAGTCGACTGTTCCTCGGAAATCGACGACCGTGCGTCCGGCGGTCTTTACCTCGTTACGCACGAGCACGATCAGCTCACCGCGTTCTCCAGCCTGGACGAGCGCTGGCGTGATTGGCTGAAGGAGAACGCGTCGCTTCAAATATCCTTCGACCCGTATCGACAGGATAGCGACGTCACGCCCATCTTCTATCCTGCTGACGCGTTCTACATTCCCTTCGATGGCTATGCGAGCGTCGAGCGCGGCGGTCCCCGGATCGGGATCTGGAAGATTGGCGCGCGCTAGGCTGCGTCGTTCTTATTGGGACGTTAGAACGTATTGGACGAGAACACCCTCGACGAATTGAACGGATAGCTTCGCGGCGTCGAGCAAGTAATCGCATCGGATAACGTCGAGACTCGCGGCTTGCTCCACAGATCTCGTCTCAGGAAGGCCGAACAAGGCATTTACCTCATCTTCGGTCATTCCTTTTCGCAAGAGCAGCGGGTTGGGCAAGTTTCGCATCGCGGTCTCAGTAGCCAGATTCGCCTCGAACCGGAACTCCACATAGTCGGCGAGAGCGCGCATCATGCTTTCAGGCGTCAGAGCATCGAGGGGAACTCCCCTTTCATACCAGAGGTTGAAACGCGATCCACCTCGCGCCCGCACCGTTGGCTCGCTGGCTTTCGCGATCAGCTTTGCTTGCTCGGCTTCAGCCTCGAGCCGCTCCCTCTCATAGCGTCGTCTTCGCCGCTCGTCCTCGAGATCGTCGTTTAATCTCCTTTTCCGAGCTGGATCTGTCTCCCGGTCGTACTCGTCCTCGAGGCGCTTTTCTCGATTCGACTTAGGGACGAAGGTGCTGATATACGGCACACTGACGCCCCGAGAGCCTCCTCCACCGAGGTGGAACTCGATGTTCTTCTTCTTCACTTTGACTAGCGTCACCATGACCGCATCACCTCGGTACAGAGCGACCCCATATTCTCGGAGCCGGTCTCCGATTTTCGGGTAGTCCAAAGGTTGCGAGGATTCTGGATGAATGTCGACGCCACTCTTGTCGCCGGGCATATCCATCTTGACGACAACCCGCTTCCCTTCGAAGAAGCTTCTCAGTACCGCTTCGCTTTGACCGCTCGCGGGAGGGGTCAACGCGAATGAAAAGAAGATTGAGGATGACGCGAAGAAACAAAATGTGGCTGGTTTCATAGAGGCCTTCCCAGGCGACGTTATATACCAAGCTTACACGAGCCTTTGTTCACCTTCCAGTTCCGATGGCGGGAATATAGTATTGGGCATGCGCGCTCCGGCTCTTGCCCTCCGTATCTCCGTCGTTCTAGCCACATTGCTACCGCTCTGCGGAGCGGTCTGCTACGCGGCCGCTCCCGATGAGCGCGCCGAGAGCGTGCATGCTCTCTTTTCGGCATGGGACACGTGCGAAACTCCCGGCGCCGTCGTCGCCGTCATCAAAGATGGTAAGTTTCTCTACAAGCGAGCCTTCGGAATGGCGGATTTAGAGCGCGACGTTCCTCTGTCCACGCTGTCGATGTTCGATATCGCTTCGATCTCCAAACAATTCGTCGCGTTCAGCATTCTTATGCTCGAGGAGCAGGGCAAGCTCACCCTCGACGGCGATATCCGGACATACCTGCCAGAGTTTCCCGACTACGGGACGACCATCACCCTGAGACACATGATTCATCACACGAGCGGAATTCGTGACTACATGGACCTCATGGAACTGGCCGGCTTGAGGTGGGAGAACAGCTATCACCGCTTGGAGATCGTCGACCTGGTCTCGACTTCCAGCTCGTCAGAGGCAAAGTCAAAGCCATCCGAAAGGTGGCACACCATTTCGTTGACGGTTATCTTGCCCCATTGACGGACACTCTGTTCGCTGAGGAAACCCAAGCGCCGCGAGATCGCAGCGAGGTCATCGGGATTGCCGAGCATCTTACTCACGCCGATGATTATGTCAGATTCGAACGACGTGCACGGCCTGACTTTGATATGGTCTCGAAGCAAGGAGAGCGGCGTTATGAAACTCAGATCGCGGTTAGCCCACACGGCATGGTCGTTCTTGCTGGCGTTCGGTATCGCCGGCGCGCAGTCGAGCCCGTCACGACAGTTCCAGCTCGAGGAGGCCACCATCGATGACGTTCACGCGGCCATGACGGCGGGCGCTCTGACGTGTCGCGAGCTTGTACAAAGATACTTGGACCGCATTGATGCCTATGACAAGAAAAGTCCCTACTTGAACACCGTCCAGACGATCAATCCCCGCGCGCTCGAGCTCGCCGACGAGCTGGACGCGAGCCTCGCATCTTCGGGTTTCGTGGGCCCGCTCCACTGCATCCCGGTCCTCCTCAAGGATCAAGTCGAGACGAGTGATTTGCCGACGAGCTACGGTTCCATGCTCTTCGAGGACTTCGTCCCCGAAAGAGACGCGACCATCGTCCTAAAGATGAAAAGCGCCGGAGCCATCATCCTAGCCAAGACCACGATGGGCGAGTTCGCTTCGCGCTATGTCGGTTCCGCTTTCGGCATGATCCGAAACGCCTACGACCCCAACCGGAACCCGAGCGGCTCCTCCGGCGGCACCGGTAGCGGCATCGCGGCCAACTTCGGCATGGTGGGAATCGGCGAAGACACGGGGGGCTCCATCCGAGGCCCGGCCGCCGTCAACAGCCTCGTGGGCCTGAGGCCGACCGTCCCGCTCGTGAGCCGACACGGCATGATGCCCGCGACGCCGGCCACCGACACGTTGGGCCCGATGACGCGCACCGTACGCGACGCGGCGGCCCTTTTGGACGTCATCGCGGGCTACGACGAGAACGACGCGCTCACGGCCTATGCTGTCGGACACGTTCCCGACTCCTATGTGAACGGGCTTCATGAAGACGGGCTGCGCGGGGCGCGCATCGGCGTCATTCGTGAGCCCATGGACGACAAGACCGACCCGGAGACCGACGACTATAAGAAGGTCCTAGCAGTGATGGATGCCGCCATTTCCGATTTACGCGCCTCGGGGGCCGAGGTCGTCGACCCTATCGTAATTCCGGATATGGCATCGCTCTTCAAGAGATTGGAGAACACCAACTTCGAGACCGAGCAGGCGATGAATGCTTATCTGGAAGAGCACAAAGACGCCCCAGTAAAGACTCTTCAACAAATCCTCATATCGGGAAAGGTCTTGCCGTGGCGAGCGAGTAGTCTGATCGAAGCGGTTGGCAGGACGACGAGCGACGCCGGCTACTTGCAAGTCTTGTTGGCCAAGGAAGAGCTGACGCTCGGCGTGATAAAGGTGATGGCAGATCACAAGCTCGACGCACTCGTCTACGCGACGTTCGACCACCAACCGAGCGTGATCGCCGCCGACGCGCTCACGAATTCAGAGACCGAAGACAAATATGGCTTAGGCAGCAACCGGGCTCTGAGCCCCATGACCGGGTTTCCCGCTTTGACGGTGCCGGCAGGATTTACGACGGACGCGCTGTCGGTCGGCCTCGAGTTTTTCGGCCGCCCGTTTACGGAAGCGATGCTCTTGAACTTCGCCTACGCCTACGAGCAAGCAACACTGCTTCGCAAGCCGCCGCCACTCACACCTCCCCTTACAAGCGCGTCACCGTAACTCGCTCTGGGTCCGTCAGGGTGCTGTGAGCATATCGACAGCGAAGCTCGCCAACCAGTGGGTTCCCGAGTAGTTCGCTTCGTACATCGTCTCGAACCCTCGTTCTCCTTGCAGGCTGGCAAAGGTTTCATAGGCTTCCCGGCGACTATCCTCCGGAGGCAGCGCCGCGGCGAGCCGCTTCAAAGCAGCCGCGCGCACGAAGGACAACCCGATGAGATGCGATTTGGCACCGACGAGGCGTGTCGCGTCTTCCCGATCGCTGTCGACCTCTTCCGTTTCCGCCGTGGGCTCTGGGCTCGCGGGCGAGCCTTCCGACGGCTCTTCGATGTCCGCTTCAACCGGTAACCCACGCGCTTCGATAACGACCGGCTCTCGCATCGGCGAAAACGCTTCGGAGTCCGGCGCCGGAAGAAAATCGTCGAGCCACGTGACGAAAATTTCTTGTGGCAGGAGGCGACTCATGAGCGCCGCTTCCGCGAGACAGGGCGAGAGAAAATCCGAGCCCGACGGCTCGTAACGCACTGGGCACTCGACGTCATCCTCGAAGAATTCGCGTGCACGGGTCGTAACGGCCGTCTTTAGATTCGCATCGCCGACGACATCAGCATATTCGAGCATATAGAGCAAAGCGAAGGCCGAGTTGTTGTGCGTTCCCACCCGAATCGGTCCCGGCATGTGCGACAGATATTCGACACTCTTCTCGGCCAGGTGCGCCGCTACAGGAGCGAGGTGTTTTGCCCATCGCTCGGCATCGTCATCACGAAAGCTCGCGAGCTCCACATAGAGCCTCATCAACCACGCCCACCCGTAAGGACGCTCGAACCCGGGTGAAGCTTCTTCCGTGAAAAAGCCGAGCTCGCCTTCGAGGCTTTTCGACGAGAGATGATGCTCGAGCTTCTCGCGGATGAGACCGCCGAGCGGGGCGTAGGGAAAGTCTTTGAGCACTTTCACCATCGCCCATGTGGAGTTCACGGCGGAATGCCAATCGGTACAGCCATAGAAAGCGAGCCTGTCCTCGTAGCGTGGTTTCAGGCTACGGCTCGTCTCGTAGAGATAAGAGCGCCGCTGTGGCCGTTTGTGCGGCCGGTCGATACAAGAGAGGGGGAGCGCGACCAGTTGTTGCGCAACCTCCAGGCTCCATTCCAGCTCGTTCGCCGCTATGGCCGTCTCGACGACGGGCCCGGCGTCGACCGTTTCGGCAATCGGCTCCGTTGGCTCGGGAACTGACGGGATCGGCTCGCAGCCCGTCAACGTGAGGAGAAAGAGGGGTAACAAAAGTAACAAGCAAAAATAGCGCGTCCGCATCGAACGCTTCTAGCCTTCAGGGGCCTTTCGTGTCAACTAGGTCAGTCTCGTCAAAGACTCGGATGACGTCGACGAAACGGCGTTTCGTTGCAGCGCTTTCGCGACGGTCAAGAGCTTTTCCTCATACAGATTTTTTGGTGAATATGTGCAATGGAGTGGTTGAGCTCCGTGTTTTCATGAGTCTACGAGGTCCCCGAATGCCGCTAGGGTGTCCACAGCAACGGATTTCATGGGCTCATGGAGCCATTCCGCGGAGCGAGCCTAGGTTGAAGTCTTTGTCAAAAGAACATCATCGTCGATGCTCCGTCGTCGAGGGCGGGCCGTAGTCCCGGTAGAGAAACGGCGGTAGCTTCTTTTCCTGTGGCCAGATCATGCCGAGAGTGTCGCCGTCGAAAAGCTCGCCGTTTTTCATCACGTAGTGAACCGTGTTGGTGTTGCGAATGTCATCTAGTGGGTTCTCATCGAGCACGATGAGGTCGGCGAGCATGCCTTCGCTCAATTGCCCTAAATCGGACTGCATCCCGAGTCCGGCGGCGGCTACAGTCGTGGCTGTTCGAAGCGTATCGTAATTCGACAGTCCTCCCATTTGGAGCGCCCATAGCTCCCAGTGCGGCAGATCCCTTGTTCCTCTCCATGGGCTCCGAGCGTCACATTCCCGCCCGCCTGCAGCACCCTTGCTGCAATTTCGGAATCGGCGCGGAAGTGGAGCTAGTCGTCCGCATAGTAGCGGCCACGACGTGTGCGGCGGTCGAGGATCGCGTGGGGAGTAAAGCGACGGAGCTTCTCGTCGTCGTGCACCTCAGTGTTCTCGTAGAAGTACCAACTCGGCCGTGGGGCCTCCATAGGAGACGACGAGCATCGGGGTGTACCAGGTCTTCGATTCGGCGAGAAGCCCACGGCGTCGCCGTACACATTGGCAAGCAGAAGCGAGTGCCCGAAGCCCGTATAGCCGTCGAGCACCATCGTCATGTCGAGTCGAAAGTCGCCACCTATCGCCGTGGCGCTCGGCTTCGCGCCCGGCCGATGGGTCGGCGGCGCCGGGGTCGCCGTCCGGCTCGGATTGGCCTATTGGATCGCTATACGCGGCGTTCGTTTGCTCAACATCTTCAACACGATCATCGCTCCGGGTTTGGTTTTCTTGGTCCTGTTCATGTTCGTCATGCTTCTGCGCACCTACGGTTGGGAGGCAATTG
>CAUZCL010000049.1:0-36323 GCA_963578475.1 Acidobacteria bacterium bin61
TCGACAACAGCATTGCGTTTCAGGCCGCGCTCGACTTGATCTTCAAGGGGCGCGGCACAGCAAACGGAGTGTGGCCTTGCCGGAGCCTGGTCTCAATCGGGACAACGAGCGAGCTCCTAGAGCAGGCGAGGATATATAAGTGTTTGATTTCAAGGAAGGACGAGTTTTGACGAACGACACTCTCGGGTTCTGAGACCCAGACGACGCTAGGCTAGTTCGCAGTCACTTCACGAACGCGTTCGATCTCCTGCCGGAGGCGCTCGAGCAGCTCGTCGCCCCCTTCGAGACGAGAGGCCAGCTCTTCCCACACCCGGGGACGGACGACGGGCTCGAACGCATCGAGCGACGGGCGAGAAACCACCACGCCCGCGGATTCCATCTCCGCGATCGCGTCTCGCTCGAGCTCGCGGGCCACTTCCGACTGGTACGCGAGGGCCTCGGCGGCGGAGCGGTCCAGGCTTCGTTGCACATCCTCGGGGAGGGAGCGGTAGAAGCGATCGTTCACGAGCAGCGTGATGGGGTTGTAGGTGATGGAGGTGAAGCTGAAGTAGTTGCCCACCTCTGAAAAACGGTCGGTTACGAAGCCGATGACGTTCGCCTCGCCACCGTCGATGACGCCCTGCTGGAGAGCCGAGTACACCTCACCGTAGCTCATCGGAGTCGCCTGGACACCGAAGGCCTCGTAGGCGGAGAGATATGTGGCATTCTGGAGCACGCGAAGTTTCAAGCCCGCAAGATCGGAAGGCTCGTGGATGGGCCGCTTGCTGTTGTACACGTGCCGGAATCCGTAGTCGAGAAACCCGATAGAGCGAACCCCGGTTCTCTCGAGAAGCTGCTCGCGCCACCAGTCTCCCAAAGGACCGTTGAGCACCTGCAAGCCCTCGGCGCGGGTCTCGAAAGCGAACGGGAGATCGAAAATCTGGCCTTCTGGCACCCAGCCGGAGAGTACCGGCGTTCCGGAGATGGCCATGTGCGTGGCACCCGCCTGAAGTTGCTCGAACCCCACCCGCTCCCCGCCGAGCTGAGCCGACGGGTAGATGACGATGCGGAATCTCCCGTCCGTTCTCTCGTCCATGAGATCGCGGATACGCTCGGCCATCAGCTGGTAGTCCGACGCGCTCGTGTAGACGTGCGTGAAACGCACGTGCCATATGTCTTCGGACGCCTCGGGCCGGCAGGCGGCCTGAGCGAGCAAGCCGCCGAGCACGAGAGGAACGACTCGCTCGATCAACAGGCTAGCTCCGGAAGTGTTCCTTGACATGGGCCACCCATAAGCAGTCAGCACCAGGCTCGGTGACGCCGGCGCTCGCGACGCGGAGAACGATCCCCGAAGCCGGTGCTCGCAGTTTCTCGACGACTCGAAGACCGTCCGCAACGTAGCCCACCCGCTCTGCCTCTTCCACTCGATCCCCTGGACCTTTCTTCAGGCGCAAGATTCCGCCGCGGTTGGGCCTAAGGATGGAGACCCGATCGAAGCGGAAGCGTGTTTCCGGCACGCGCGGATCGCCGGTCAGCATTCCCACCGCGCGCATCACATTCAAGATACCGTCGACCGCCAGGGACACGAGATCATCGCGAAGCCGTCCTCCCTCCCCGAGCTCCACGACGAGTGTCGGTACGCCGGCGAGGCGGGCCTGTTCGGCGAACGAGAATTCGAGACCGCGAAAGACGACGTGCCGCCCCCGCTCCTTCGGCCTCATCTCGTAGGTGAGCTCGGTCCCGAACGCTTCCGCCATGAGCTTTCGCTTCGCCAGCGTTCGGTGCTCGTCGTCCAGCATCACCACTTGCGCAAAGGGGGCCTCGCTGGAACCGCTCATGCCGCCGTGAAAGTCGAGGCAGTAGTCGGCGGATGGAAGAACCCCGTCGAAGATCGCCCGCGCAATACGCGCGGTGAGCGGACCGTTCGCGTCTCCTGGACACACCCGGTTCATATCGATGGGGCCCCTTGCTTCGAAGGGCCAGCCTCGCTGCCGGCTCATGAAAGCGGGGGGATTGGCGATGGGAACCGAGACGAGAGTCCCCCGAATCTCGCGAGGGCGAACCCGCCCGACGATCTGTCGCGCCGCCTCTACGCCCACGAGCTCGTCTCCGTGAAGGCCGCCCTGAACATACAGGGCCGGTCCGGGGGCTCCGGAGGCGACGATGATCGGCAATGTGAGGGGCGAGCCGTCGGGCCACGTGGCCACCGCGACGCGGCGTCGCAGGACGGTACCGGCGCGCTCGCGCACGCCGAGAAAGCTTCTACGCGCCCCAGATCGTTTGGCCGGCATCGATGAACACCGAAGCTCCTGTCACCAGTCGAGCTTCCTCGTTGCTGGCCAGAAACACCACCGCCCCGACCACGTCTTCCGGGACACCAATCTTCTTCAGAGGAATTCGCGCCAGGCGGCGCTCGCGAAACTCAGGGTCTTGGATGTCACTTCGATTGAGATCGGTCTCGATGAGACCGGGAGCGATGGCGTTGACTCTGATGCGGTGCGGGGCCAGCTCCAGGGCCATTTGTTTGGTGAGCATCTCGATACCCGCCTTGGCCACGCAGTAGTGCGTCAAGTTGGGCGCCGCGACCGCTTGTCCTGCCGAGGACACGTTGATGAACGCTCCCTCGATCTCCCGATCGATCATGCGTCGCGCCACCGCCTGGCCGACGAAAAAGTAACCCCTCAGATTCGTTTCTAGCGTCCAGTCCCACTCTTCCTGAGAGATTTCCAGAAACGGCGTTCGCTTGAGAACGCCGGCGTTGTTCACCAGCACATCGATGCCACCTAGGAAGTCGTCGGCCTCTGTGACCAGGCGGTTGACATCCTCGCTTGAAACCGTGCTCCCCTGTACCGCCGTGGCGCGCCGACCGAGCTCCTTCAATGAGCCGACGACCTCTTCGGCCGCGTCGCGATCCGTCTTGAAGTTCACGACCACGTCGGCGCCTTCGCGACCGAGCCCGAGCGCGATGCCGCGGCCGATGCTTCGGGACCCTCCCGTGACCAGCGCGCGCCGGCCTTCAAGGCGTAGACTCATCATCCTCCTCCGATCTAATCCAGTTGACAGAGAATAACGGGAAGCTCCGTCGGAAGCAAGATCGAATCTCGAGCACCATCGGCCCAATTCTTTTTGGATTCTTAGAGGCTAACCGTCCGGAACCACCCGCCAACAGGTCATCCCCAAATTCTCTGCCTCGCCCGGGCAGTGAATCCGACGGAAACGTTCATCTAAAGACCTAAAGAGGGCCTGATTTGCCTCGGCGAGCAGGCGCGAGTGCGCAACCCAGAGAAGATCGGTCGGTTGTAGTCTGTCGTGAAGAGCTTTGACCAAGTCCCGGGCGTCAGCCGCCAACAGACTTTTATCAGCGATCTCGTCTTCGTTTATCCAACCTCGGTGTTCGGCCGATGATGTCGGATAGGAGAAGAAGGCGATCGGGCCTTTCTGCAGCCGGACGTAGTACTCCAGGGGATTGCGGGTGAAGCCGGTGCAGAGCACAGCGTCGCGAGCGTTGGCATGCGTTCGGATCATCCGAGCCTGCGCCGCAACTCCTTGAAGAGGCGGCCGAGAATAATAGAAGAAGAGCGCCCAGGCGGCGAGCCCCGCCGTGAGCGTTACGGCCGTCGCATAGGAAACGCCACTGAAGCTACGGGCGCCGCTGGCACAGAGCAGAAGGAAAAGAGGCAATGCGATGACGTCATAACGAGCAACGATGTAGATGGGTAGATAGAACGATACGAGAAAGGGGATGCCCAGGATGAGCATCATATTGACGGCGAAAACTCTGCCCGCTCGACCGTCTTGCCCCGAACGTGTCAGTCCCCGCAGCGCCAGGGTGCCAAAAAGTAGGTAGGCAAGAAGCTTCGGCCAAAGAGGCAGCGCGGCGGATCCGGTCGGCACGTAGGCTGGTACTTCCCCTCCTATCGAGAACGCGGCGAATGATTTGACGAGGGCGAGAGTGGGCGGAGTCTGGCTCCAGACGCGCTCGATCCAGGAGGCCGCTCCTGTCTGGATCTGGTGCCAGAGGAATGGTGTCCATGGACTGTAGGCAAGCAGTATCGCGGCAGCGCAGGCTAGGCCCGTACGAGCGGATACTTGTCGCCGAACGACATAGAGCAACAGAGGGATCAGGAGGAAGAGCCCATAATTGTGGGTGTACAAGGCCAGCGCGGTGACAAAGCTGTAGAAGAGTCCCACGTACGAAGATTCGGATCGCTTCAACCACTCCAGGCAAGAGAGGGATCCGAGTGCGAGCAAGATGAACAGCGCGTAAGGCCGCACCTGTTGGCTATAATAGATGTGCAGCGGCGAGACGGCGAGCAGAAGAGCTCCGAGCCAGGCAACGTCGGCGCCCCACAGTCGACGGCCGAGCCGGTACGCGATGACGACCGCCGTGACCCCGCACAACACCGACAGACCGCGCAGTGCCGCCGGCCCTGAACCTGCCAAAGCTTTCCATAGATACAGCAGCCAATAGTAGAGCGGCGGCGACGAGTCGTTCTTTAGTTCCGCGAAAATTCCGGTCGGAGACGCACTGGCGACGAGCGCTGCAAAAGCCTCGTCGAACGAAAGCTCGTTCCGCTGCAGTTCGAGTAGGCGAAGTCCAAGGGCCAGGGCGAGCACGAGCCCGAGGACAACGAGCCCGCTGCGATCCGGTGGCGACGCCGAGTCGGGACGGCGAGCCACGGCACGCTATTTCCCGAATAGCCGACGCGCGAAGTCGGGGTCGTCTTTGAAATAGTGGCTGAACCGGCCCAAGGTGCCGGTCCGGTCCCGGATGACCTTCATCCGCATTTGCCAAAGCTGCTCGTAACGCTGGTTTCGCGAGGCCGCTTCGCGAAACCACCGTATCGCCTCGTCCTTGTCACCGAGCTGGTAGTAAACGAGGCCGAGCGCCTCGTAGGCGCGGGACTCGTTGGGGTAACGGTCAACGAACTCCTTCCCAGCGGCAATCGCCTCGTCGGATCGCGCGTCAGCTGCCAGGCGGATCGCCTTTCCGTAAAGACGGTAATCCTTACGCTTCTGCCAGAGTCGATTGAGCTCACGAACCGGTTCTTCATGGTCCATGACGCGGAGGTCAATGTAGTAGCTTATCGGGTACACGTCGGCACCGACGGTGGTACTGGGATCCTCAGCCACGCCCTTACGGTAGATTCTCAACGCGGCGGACTGCTTGCCCCGCGCGTCGCCGCCCACAGTATCCGCCTTCAGCAGTGCCGCCATCAGACGGTCGGCTAATTCGCCCTTGGTCGTCTCGAAGGTGTCACCCATCGCGTCGGTCGTCTCCTTGCCGGTGAGCATGTTCCCCTGGGTCGAGTAATGCTTTCCCTGGCGGTCGCCGGAATAGAAAGTACACTCGGGGCCGGTGTGCGCGGCGACACCCCCTTTTGCATCCACCGCGCCCATCTGGCGGAATTTCCGACCGGCGTCCTTGGACATGAGCATCTCGAGGCTGTCGGCTGCCGAGAAGCCCAATTCCATTAGCTGAACGCCTTCGACAGCGGTCACGAGGTTTTGCCCGGCAAACGAGTGCTGCATAGCGATGACTCCCACGCCCGCCTTGCCGTAAAACGACATGACGTTGAAGACGCGGGAGGCGATCGCAATACCGACATCACCCGTCTCCGGATCGTAGGCGACAATGGAGTAGGTGGTGATCAACTCGTCCGGCTCGGACGCGGGGGACGAGTTCTGCACGGCTGCGAACGACGCGGCCGCGAAAAGGCTGAGGCCTGCCAGCGCGAGCAGTGTCCGTTTCACTTTTCCAAACATGAAACCCTCCTTGAGTTCATGACTGTTGATCGATAGTGGCATTAGTATCCGACGAGTCGCGGGAGAAAGAGCACGACTTCGGGGACGAACGCGATGAGAAGTGTAAAGGCGAACAGGAGTGCGAGGTAGGGAACGATTGGCCGGGCGACCTCCGCGGGGGAAACCTGGCCCACTGAGCAAGCGACCAACAAGCTCACGCCGACCGGCGGCAAGAAAACCGAGATCCCTTGCGTCGCGACGATGACGGCGCCGTAGTGAACCGGGTCAATACCCAGTTGTTTCGCAATGGGCAATAGAATCGGGGTTAGCATGACAACGGCCGGAACCCCCTCCAATATGGCTCCCAACGGTACGAAAACGAGAATCGTAAGAATGAGAAAACCCACGTCTCCCCCACCCAATTCGACTAGAGCGGCGGCCAGAGTTTGTGGCACCTGCTTCACCGCCAATGTCCAGGAGAGGAGTTTTGCGGCGCCAACGACGAAGAGCACCATACCGGTGAGGACGGCCGTGCGGACGAGCACACCCCACAGGCGACGTAGCGAGAGCTCTCGGTAGAAAGCTCCAAGTAATAGGGCGTATGCGACGGCAACTGCGGCCGCCTCGGTGGCAGTAAAAAGACCGAGGCGAATACCCCCAAGTACAATGACGACCAGCAACAGGGGGAGGGCGCCCGCTAATACCGCCCGGGCCGTAGTACCCCAAGTCTCTCGAGGTCCGCGAGGCCAGCCTTGGCGTTGCGCCTGCCACCAGATTTGGCACATCAAACCGATAGCCATGAGCAAGCCGGGAACCAGACAGGCGGCAAACAGTTTTCCAATGGAGACGTTCCCAATAACGCCGTAGACGACCATGACAATGCCGGGAGGAATCATGATGCCCATGGCACACGCGGCGCCTACGATAGCGGTGGCACGTGCACGGCCGTATCCCTTTTCGACGAGCTGGGGGATCATGATGCCACCAATCACCGCCGCTTGTGCCGAGGTGGATCCAGAAACACCCGCAAAGAATGTTTCCGCTACGACCACCACCTGCCCGAGTCCGCCATGCAAATGGCCTACCAAGGAGTAGGCCAACGTCACCAATCGTCGGCTGATGCCTCCTATATCCATGATGAAGCCGGCGAGGATGAACAGGGGCACCGCCAGCATGGGAAAGGAGTCCATGCCGCCCACAATTTGCTGGGGGATAATCACGAGGGGTAGTTCCTCGCCGAGAACAAAAGCAAGAGCGGCTGTTCCCACCAGTGCGAAGCCGATAGGGATGCTCAGCAGCACAAGCACGATGAAAGCGACCAAAAGAAGCACAGCCATCAGTGACTCTTCTCCTCCTGGCGCTCCTGCTCGGCAAGCGTGCCGCCGAGACCGGCCGCCAAATGTAACAGCATGAGAATCCCGGCCACCGGTACCGAGGCGTATACCCACGCAAACGGCAGACCCAACGCCGCCGAACGCTGGCCGTGGGCCAGATGCACAAGTCCAAAGCCCAGGATGATGAGGCCGAACGCCACGGCTGTGGCGATGCCAGTGCCGCAGCGGTGGGCCCAGATTCGCGGACGACGAGGGAGCTTCGTTACCGCCAGATCGAAAGCAAAGTGACTCTGAGACTCCAAGGCGAGCGAGGCGCCGATCATGGATAGCCAAATGAAACAGAATCTCGACAACTCTTCGCTCCAGGGATTTGGCTGCTCGAACAGATAACGCATGGTGACCTGAAGCAGCACCGCCGCGAAGACGGCGAGCACGAGGCTTCCAGCAACTGCTTTCTCGAGCGCAACCATCCGGCGGTTAAGACGTCTCACAAACTGCAACACTGGTTTTCTCCACCTTCCATAAAGAGGCCCAGGCCACCCTGGGCGACGACGATCGATAGCGGCAACGAGGTTCAGGTGGGCCTGGTTGCTGCCTGAACGACACACCGCACCGTTGTTCCGAAACGCGTGCGAAAGCCAACAAACTCACCGACAGTCACGCGTCCCAGATCGTCTGACCGACATCCATTAATAGGGATGCACCTGTGACCAAGCGCGCATCGAGGTCCGAGGCGAGGAAGATGACCGCGCCCACGATGTCTTCCGGAAGGCCCTTTAAAGGGTTCCGAGCCATACGTCTCTCCTCGAACTCCGGATTCGCGATGTCGTTTCGGCTCAGATCCCATTCGATCGGACCAGTAGCCATAGCGTTCACCCGGATTCTGTAGGGCGCCAATTCCAAGGCCTCTGTTTGGTTCAACATCTCGATTCCGGCCTTCGCCACGCAAGCGCTTCGATGGAGTTGCTGTAGCAACACGGTCCACCATACCGGTGTCTTCACAGACCAAAAGAGGGCAGTGTAACGCTAAAAGGCCGGGACCCCAAGTTAAAATCGAGTTCATCAGCTCATAAGGCTGTCTGCCTCCATCTCGCACGAGCGTACGAAGAACCGGACAGCAATCGTGAGCACTTCCCCGACGCGGTGCACGCTTCTCCCCAAAGGGCACATCTCGAGCCGGGCGATCGCATGAACGTTGCGGTTCGCGAGCGTCGAGAGCTGTATCGGCAGAATCGGCCGTATCGTTTAAATTTAAAGTAGAACGCCCGCCTGCACTCTCACCGTCTCGAGAGACTCCATGTCGATCTGGGTTACGGTGGGGATGACGGAAGCAAGCCGCCTCGCTTTCTCGGGAAGCCCCTCCCACAAATGTCCGCTGACGATCAGAAGTCGGTACTTTTCTGTGACAGCCAGCTCGGCAAGATCCGGAATCTCACCGATGGACTTCGGCTCGAGGGTCACTTGGTTGCCGATCTCGCCTCGAAGGTAGTCGACGACGGCGCCTCCGATCCGCTCGCAGTCGGCGTCGGGTAGAACGAGCAAGCACCGACGAGCCCGCAGGCAGTCTTCGAATCCTGCGAACGACGCGTTCGGACATTTTGACCCGTATCGCGTAGATCCGGTCTTTCGTGCCCGTGCCCTCGACAACTTCGAGGAGTCGCTCGTAGCGATACGAGTTGACGAGGATCGCGGAGTAGCGTCCGAGCTCCTCCTGGGACAGCAGGGCAACGTCATCGAAGCCGCGACCGGCGATCTTGATCTCCCAGGCGCGCTCGATCACGGCGGCATGCTCCTTCGCTGAGCTCGGGCTCAAGTCCACGTAGAGGTAGGACGGCGTGCGCGTCTCGTGCGCGATCGCCCGGCGCACGAGGAGACGGGCCCAGCCGATGGAGCTGACTTTCTGCGACTTTGCCCATTGCAATATGCGATCGCACTCCGACGTCGCCTCGGAAGCGATCTTCTCCGCGTGCGGGGACGTCACGAGATGTTCGGTCACCATCACGTGGCTTCGGCTCTTCGACGACAGGAACCCAAGTCCGTGAGCTCCCGATACGCGCGTCGCACGACCGCCTCACCGACCCCCAGCTGCTTCGCGAGAGCGCGAATCGACGGCAGGAGGTCGCCTCCTTGCAGCCGTCCGACGGTGTAGGCGATCTTGATCTGCTCTTTGATTTGAATCCAGGGAGGCAGCGAGCTCGCGCGATCGACTAAAAGGGATTTCAAGGTCTCGACTCTGCGTCCAACTCTGGAATAACCTTAACAAAATATCAACAATTTGGTCGCCCGACCCTGCGCGAGCACGCCCGGTCCAATTGATTGAATCCCGTCCAATTGATTGAATCGAATAATCAGTTACAAATCAGTCACTTAGTAGGTGTCATGTTTACTACACTGAAAACGAGCGAATTCGCTTGACACGCGAACTTACTTTCTCCTAGATTCATCCTGTGTTCATGAGAACAAAGGCGTTGTTAGTTGTTAAAAGAGGGAGTATAGGATGATGCTGTCCAGAGTTACAGCGGTCTTCTCGTTTCTAGTTATGCTCGTCGTCAGTGGTACGCTCTTCGCTCAAACACAGACGGGAACCGTTACTGGAAGAGTCACCGATCAGTCGGACGCCGTGATACCGGGAGTGACCGTTAGCGTCGCCAGCGACGTACTGATCACCGGGACACGGGTCACCACGACCGATGCGTCCGGAAACTACAGTTTCAGGCAACTAGCAACGGGCAACTACGACGTGACGTTTGAGCTATCGGGCTTCGCAACAACCCGTCACGAACAAATCGCCGTGGAGGCTTTCTTTGTGGCCACCGTAAATGTGATCATGACAGTAGCAACTGTGGAAGAAGTGATCACTGTAACTGGCGAATCACCGACGGTTGACGTCAAGAGCAGCGTCCTCTCCACGACTGTTGACCGAGACCTTCTGGACCAGGTCCCCTCGGGTAAGGATATCTGGGTCATAGCGGAGCAGGTTCCTGGTGTTGTACAGAACAAATACAACATCGGTGGCACCGAGAGCGCTCAACAAAGCAAATCCTTTATTCACGGCGCTTCTGGACAGCAGGAATTCGCCTTCGATGGGCTGACCAACAACTGGCCCGGCAGCAACGGCGCCTATGTCATGGTGTATTTTGACTATGAGAGCTTCGCAGAGGTTCAGGTCGTGACAAGTGCTGCCCCAGCCGAGCTAGGTACCAGCGGACTCTACATGAACATGGTCACCAAGTCCGGAGGCAACGACGTCCACGGGGGTATGACCTTCTCAATAGAACCTGGCCAATGGCAGGGAAGCAACGTAGACGATGCATTGAGGGCAAAGGGGTTAACGTCCGGCGGAAACAGAATCGATCGTATATACAACTTCGCCCCCAATGTGGGTGGGCCGATCATAAAGAACAAGATGTGGTTTTTCGGCTCCTACCTGCGATATGACGTCAACACCCAGGTCCCCGGGTTCACGCTGGCGGATGGCAGTCCAGAGGTCGACGTAAACCACCAGACCAACATAATGGCAAAGGTCACCACCCAGATTACAGACAACAACAAGCTGATGGGCATGTACTATTTCAACTACCAGAACAGGTTTTTTAGGAGACCCGGGGGTTTTGTTAGTCAGGAGGCTTCTTGGCGCCAGATCGAGCCGGCTCACATCGTTCAAGGCCAATGGACCTCCATCCTCCCCAACGAGACCCTCCTCGATGCGCGTTTGGGTTACGTCACCCATGTGTTTCCGCTCCAGCCTCAGGACGGCGTAAAGCCTACGGATATCGCTCGGAAAGACACTGGCACCAACACGTCGACGGTGGCCAATGAGCTCTACCGATGGCATACCGCTCCCAGGACTCAGTTCAATATCTCTCTAGCCGGCTTTTCCTCTGGCCTTGGCGGAAGCCACGACTGGAAAATCGGCGGGGGATTCTCCGCTCAGCATACGTTTAGCGACAACACCCTCAACGGGGATTACTCCATGCGCTTCTATAACGGCGTGCCGGACGAAGTGCGGCTCTTTTCGGAGGTAACGGGACAGCGGGACGATTACCACATCATCACCCTCTTTGTCCAGGACTCTTGGACTATCGGCGAGCGCTTGACCATCAACCCCGGACTCCGGATGGAGAAGTTTCGAGGGTTTTATCCCGATCAGGGGAGTCCAGCAAATACCTTTTTTCCCGCAGTTAGCTTCACGAAAGTGGACAACGTCCCCAACTTCACTAATATCGTTCCTCGGTTCGGGCTCAGCTACGACCTCACGGGTGATGGCAAGACGGCATTCAAGGGGAGCTTCAGCAAATTTACGCAGCTGGAAGGGTCCCGCTTGACCGGAGCAATCAATCCCAACAGCAGGCGTTGGGAGGGAAGGGCCTGGGATGACGCGAACGGGAATAATTTCGCCGAAGTGAGCGAGTTCGGTGACGTCCTCAGTCGCGGCGGCGGAACCTTCGTGAGCTTCGACCCCGAAACCACCCGCCCCCTGACCTATGAAGCGACCGCAGGCATCGAGCACGAGCTCGGGCGGGACCTATCCGTCAGCGGCACCTACTACCACCGAAAGAACTACAACTATTTCAATCGGATCAACCGAGCGGCACCCACTTCTAGCTTTACACCGGTAGATATCGTAAGCCCTGAAGGACAGACGATAACCGTCTACAATCAGGATCCCTCCACCGTGGGTCTGGTTGACCGGGTCATCACGAGTGATGGAATGTCCAAGTTCACTGAAAATTACAACGGGATAGAATTCACCGGCAGGAAGAGGTTATCGAATGGCTGGCAGTTGTTGGCCGGATACACCTATGGCATATCCAAAGGATTCAATCCCAATTTCAACACGGATGTCAACAATCCCAACAATCTGGTCAATATGAAAGATGCTCACCACGACCAAGACAGAACCCATATGATCAAGGTGAATGGGACGTACATGTTACCTGGAGGCGTCAGTGTCAGCAGCAACTATAGATATTACACCGGTCAACCCCTGACCCGGACGTTCAGTGTGAGTCTGAATCAGGGCCGGGTGCGCGTCCCCGCGGAGCCCCGTGGCGCGTATAGATTCGACAATGTCTCGATTCTGGACCTCAGGGTGGCCAAGCGCTTCACTTTTGATACTTGGAGTATTGAAGGCCAGTTCGATATGTTCAATGCCCTCAATTCCAACGCGGTCACTCGCGCGAACACCACGATTGGTCCCAGTTTTGGCAACCCCGTTCAGATTCTTACACCCAGAATCCTCGGCGTCGGTATGCGGCTGACCTTCTGAGGAGTTTGACCGAGAGAGGATTCTTCTAGACAGACCATCGCACGTGGATCACTTGATTTGAAAGGGTCCGGGTCCGATTTGGACCCGGACCCTTTCTTGTGCAAAAACACAAATCCACTGCAACCCCGATGTCTTGGCGTTGCTCGACAACTCGAGACAGAGTAGGGTTATAAGGGAAACCGATGCGTCTCACTGTCTGGATTCTGGGTTTTTCCATCCTTTCGGCTGGCAGCTCCTTCGCTCAGAAGGAGCTCACGGAGCGCCTGTCCGAGGAGCATCGCGGCTGGCTCGAGAGGGACGTCCTCTACATCATTGCCGAGCGCGAGCGGGAGGTGTTTCTCAGCCTCGAGACGCTCGAGGAGCGTAACAGCTTCATCGAGGCCTTTTGGCGAAAGCGCGACCCGAATCCGACCACCCCCGCCAACGAGTTCAGGGACGAGCACGACCGCCGACTCGACTACGCCAACAGGCTCCTGGGTAGGGGAACGTACCGCGAAGGCTGGCGCACCGACCGCGGGCGCTACTACATCATTCTGGGGGAACCACGAGAAGTCCAACGGTACACGGGATACAGTGAGTTGATGGACTCCGAGCTCTGGTTCTATCAAGGTGAAAAAGGCAAGGGCTTGCCGGCGTTCTTCTATCTACTGTTTTACAAGCGGGGCGACGTGGGGGAGTACGAGCTCTACAATCCCTTCATCGACGGCCCCCCGGCGCTGCTTCGCGGAACGTTCATCCAGTCCAACCCCGACAACCTCGACGCAATTGAATCGCTCATGCAGATCTCACCCGAGCTCGCTCACGCCTCCCTCTCGTTCGACACCAGTGAACCGCCGGACTTGATGGGAGGCCGGCCGGCTATGGGCACCGGCTTGCTCTTGGCAAGAATCGAGGAGTCCCCCAAGCGTGCCGTCCGGACAGACTATGCCGACGCCTGGATGCAGTACGGCCGGCGTGTCTCTACCGAGTACTCGTTCAATTTCGTGCCCAACCGACATGTCTTCTCGGTCATGGCAGGGCCCGAAGCAACGCCTATCATCCACTACAGTGTGGAGCTCGATCCGGAGAGCTTCGGGCTGGAGATGAACGAGGACGACCCATCGAAATATTACACGACGCTCGATGTCACCTTCGAGGCCACCAACGATGAGGGCACGCTCGTTGTCTCGACCGGTAGCTCCACTTTCGTCGAGCTCACCCCGGCACAGGCGGATCAAGTCCAGAGCGCGCCCTTCGCATTTCAAAGCAGTTTTCCCCTCGTTCCTGGTCGCCATACGGTGTCGGTCATCCTCCGAAACCGGGCCTTGACAAATTTTACGCTGGCGGAGCGCGAAGTCGAAGTTCCGCGGTTCGAGCTCGGTCGTCCGACGCTCGCGGACATCATCCTGTGCCACGCCACCACGGTGGCCAGAGAGACGGTCGACCCGACGGAGGTCCGCACCTTCCAGATCGGGGGACTTCGCCTCGAGCCAGCCTCCGATCAGCTCTTTGCCCTTGGCGAAACTATCCACGTTTTTGCACAGGCGTACCAGACTCCCGAGGGCTACATGGCCCGATTCGAGCTCGCGGGTGCGGACGAGGTCTTCGACGCGGTCGAGACCGAGGTCCAGAAAGCTCAGGGTGGTACGGTCACGGCAGAGCTCTCCGCGCTCGGCATGGTGGGCGGTGATTATCAAATCCGGGTGCGTCTCATGACACCTCGAGGGGAGCTCGTAGAAGAGCGCTCCGTTCCCGTCGTGCTCTCGCCTCGCACCGTGGTCCCTCGCCCCGGGTTTGTTCTCCGGAAGGGATTCAACACGGCGATTCCGGAGCTTCTCGCTCTTGCTCGAGGCGATCAACTTTGGAACCTCGGTCGGTTCGACGCAGCCCGGGAGGACTTCGAAAAAGCGGTCGCGGGAAACCTGAATTTGCCGCACGCTCGATGGAAGCTCGCCAACGCCTACCTCCGCAGCCGCGACGCCGAGCGGTCCCTCGCCCTGTTGGCCCCGCTGGAAGAAGCTTTCAGCTCCCAGTTCGAGGTAATCGCCGGCCTCGGGTTTGCCTACTACTTCAAGGACGATTTCCAGAAAGCGACAGAGTATCTGGAAAAGGCGATGACGATACGACCCCCAGACACCGAGCTGTTGAACGCCACCGCGGACTGCCATCTGCGTCTCGGAAACCCCGACAAGGCCAAAGCCTATTTCGACCGCTCACTGGAGCTCGACCCGAGTCAGGAAGCGGTCAAGAGGCGCCTTGCCGAGCTATCGAGCCAAGGGAGTTGAACACCTCTCCGGGAAAAGGGTCGTCCGCGTTTCGTGCGCCTAATGCCGTTCCAACTTGACTTCACCTAGTACGATCGCCGCTGAATCCAGCTTCGAGCCACGTTCGAGAGCTCCCGGTGCTTGCGTCATTAGCTGTTGACTAGGCGGCGCGTTGACCTTCGCAGGGTGGGGCAATCGGTCCCAGCAGGATGTAATCGATACCTGAAGGAAGAGAATCGAGCAGCTCCGGGAGCAGCTCGGTGCTCGTCGCCTACGTTTCACGGATGACCAGCGTCGGCGCCTCGCAGCGAAGGCGTGGATCATGGCGTGATACAAATGGACGAGCTTCTTCGCGAGACAGCGTTGCAAGGCCTCCTCAAAGGGTTGGCTGAAAGAGGACTATTCGCAGGAAGCGCCCGAGGTGTTCTCTCCAGGATGGCCGCCGCAAGATCGGCGCTCGTCTCTCTCTGGAACGGACGCTCGAGGACCACCGTCTGCGCCAGGAACACGAGATTCTGATCAAAAGCCGCGGTCTGGTTCGCTCGGAAGGCGATGATGGCAGACGAGCTCGTGCACTTGCTCGAGTCTGCGTCTCTGAAACCCCATCAGGAGAACAGGGGCGGGTGCTTCTCGTGGAATCCTGTCGCCTCGAGGAGACGCTGGGCGACGGCCAGAAGCTCTCCCTCACGATAAAGATGGCCCGCGAGCGTGACTCCGAGAGGCTCGCCGTTCGACCGGAGGCCCGTGGGTACCGCCACTGATGGGTGGCCCGTAAGGCTCATAATCGGGTTGAGGCTTCGGCTCGGATGCCACCAGACCCCGTGAGGAGAGAGCACCACGTCAACTTCGCTCAGGGCTTGGTGGGTCTCCTCCATGAGTTGCTGGCGCATGCGGTTAGCTTGGAGGTATTCCACCGCGGGTACCAGGTGATACGCGCGGAGCTCCGTGGCGTGCCTGGGCCGCACGAGTTGTGTTTCCAGTCCATTGCGGAGTAACTCGTCGAAACCGGCCGCCCGCTCCACGTACTCCACGAAGAAATTGAGACTGCTGGCCGGGAGAGACACGGGCCGCAACTCGCCCCATTGAGCGCGCAGAAGATCTAACACGCGGACATGGTGAGCGCGGTACTCGGAATCCTCTTCGTCCTCAAAGGCTGACGCAAGATAGCCGAGACGGAGCCTTGTCGCATCCATGCCGGCATTCCAGTGCACCGGGATGTCTGGGACCGAGAGGTCCCGGTCGTCGGGTCCGGCGATGGCGTGCAGCACAAGAGCGGCGCCTTCAGCCGACCTGCACATGGGACCGACCTTGTCGAGCGTTGTGCCGGCGGCCATGACGCCGTACCGGCTCACCCGTCCGAACGTGGGCCGCAAGCCCACGACGCCGCATCGCTCCGAGGGCCCAAGGATGGAGCCTCCCGTGTCCGTGCCGATAGCGAAGCCCACCAAGCCCGCAGCAGTGGCTGCGCCGGATCCTGCGGAGGATCCGCTCGAGCCTACCTCTGGATTCCACGGGCTGTTGGTTCTGCCGCCAAACCATTGATCGCCGAAAGCCAGCTCACCGGTGGTGAGCTTGGCGACCAGCACCGCGCCAGCCACGTCGAGACGTTGGATCACGGTAGCGTCCTGGTCGATCACCCGATCCGCAAACGCGGCGGCACCCCAGGTGGTGGGATAGCCGCGCACAGCGATGATGTCCTTCACGCCGTAGGGAATGCCGTGGAGAGGTCCGCGGTAGCGGTCGGCCGCGATCTCTTCGTCCGCCTCTTCCGCCTTTGCTCGGGCGCGCTCCTCGGTGAGAGTAACAACGCAGTTCAAAGTCGGTCCGTGGCGCTTCAGCCGACGGAGATAGATATCGGTCAGCTCTAACGAGGTGACCTGGCGCGTCTCGAGCAAATGGGCGAGGTGGGTGATGGGCCAGAACGCCGCCGCTTCCAGATCGGCAGGCCGCTCCACGTTAGAGGTACTCGCGCGGATAGGAGTCGGGGTGCGGTCGACGGTGACGCCCGATACTCGAGGGTTGAAATGGAGGGGGAGTGGCACCTCGTTTCCCAAGGGAGCGTCCCGGAACTCCTGGTATTGAGCCGAGTTTTTCTCGACGTCCTCCACCATAGCCTCCGCCTGATCCCTGGTGAGATCGAGGCCGGCTACGCGGGCGGCGTCCAGGATTATCTCTGACGTGACGTCACTGACGCCTACTTCCTGAACCTTGGCCCAAAGAACGCCTGGAAAGAGTAGCGCCGGCGTGGCGACGCCGGCGGCGGTAAGTTCAGCCATGAAGCGGCGGCGCGGAAGATTGGACATGATTCATCTCCAATAGACGTTTAGTCTACTTCTAGCTCTGTTGAAACCCGACAACACGGGCACACGGTGGCATAGAATTGAACAAGAATCAACGTCGAATCTAGAACGTGAAGAGGACAGGACGTGATGATCGACGTGAAGGGGGACACCTCGTGCAGACGGGTTTCAAGGCCGATCCTCCATCCTCCCGGCCTACGACTATGCTTGGCGGCCAGGACGGTGCTTGCTCCATTCGCTGTTGATTGATCTCCCTCAAGCACATTGAGATCATGGGAGATATAGCGGTTTAGTCAACCCGGTACACTTGAGTGATGAAGGCCATCCCTCCCTCGAGCGCCGGCCCTCAGACCTTTCTCAATCGGAGCGCGGCTTCGACGGCGTCACGCGGGAGCTTGGCACCGTCCGCGATGGCGAGCTCCCTATGGTGAACGGTGCCCTTGTCGTCGCAATTCCCGATGAGCCAGAGCCAAAGCACCCTCTCTTCTGGCGTACCCTCGATCCACAGGGAGGACGTGAACACGCCGCGGTCGACCTGGAAGTACGACATCAGCCCCCGACCGACGGGGGTAGTTTACGCCCGTCGCTTTTCTCGGGCTCAGCGACCCGGATAGTGAGCACTATCACCCACCGGCCTCGATAGCCTTTGCGATCGCTTCGACGGGACGAACTCCGGGCGCAACAGGTCTTGAGTGTAAATATTCCATGACCTCGCTCAGAAGCCACCCGACCGCGTTTGGCCCTATTTGCCGCCGCTGGCGAAAACGCTATGCGCGACCAAGGTTTCCCGCACAGGTCTGTTTTCTCTCAATCGGAGGTCAACGCTTTGTTCCGATGGATCGACGGTGGCGGGTCGTTGCTTCTGATCTCAGACCATCCCCCGTTCTCACCGGCCGCGGCCGACTTGATCGCGGTCCTAGGCGCGGCAAGCGTCCACACATCCACCATCGCCATCCCCAAAAAACGGACGTGTTCCGCCGCATCGACGGGACGCTCCGGGATCACATCATCCTGGAGGGTCGACATCCGGATGAGCGCGTCGCGTCTGTCGCTACCTTCAGCGGGTCCGCCTTTTACCTCTCTAGCCACTTTCAACCGCTGCTCGTGCTCGGCCCTGAGGCCTACGACATCACCTACCTGCGGGAGAATCTTGGTTCTTTGCCGAGAGAAGCGCTTCCCAGATACGACCTCGCCGGTTGGGCGCAGGCGGTAACACGGCACCTGGGAGAAGGACGCGTGGCGATCCTCGGCGAGGCTTCGATGTGCACGGCTCAGCAGGACGAACATGGTCCGTTCGGCATGAACCACCCGGACGCGGCTTCCAACGCGCAGTTCTGCGTGAACCTCGTTCGTTGGTTGAGCGGGGTCTTGGTCGACCCGACCGTTTCGGACGACGACCGTTTGCGCTAAACTGGAAGTACCGTGCGCAAAGCCTCGAATTGACACGATAGGGAGAACATGAGTCTTAGGACGGATACCGATTCGACGACGACCGGCAGCAGGAGCCCAAAGCTCGTGCTGCTCGCTCTCGCTTTCGTTCTACTGCTCGCAGCGGTGGGCGTTATAGGGTTGCGGGTTCTAGGGCAACTGGATGCCATCGAATCCCAGATCGTGGATTTGAGCACGAAAGCGGTCGAGGCGACCGATGCGTCGGAGCGCGCGCTCGCGCGTGCCGCGCGCACGGAAGAGGTCGCCCGCACAGCCGCGGAAGGACGCCTGCTTGCCGAAGCGGATACGGCGCGCGCCGAGGAAGACGCGGTGGCTGCTCGTGACGACGCGGCCATGTCGCGAGCTGATGCCGCCACTTCGCGGGAGGAAGCCGCCCGCGCCCGCGCGGAGGCCGATCGTATCCGCGCCGAAGCACAAGCGGAGCTGGACCGTCTCGAAAAAGCGCTCGGCAAAATCGCGGACACACGGCGGACCGCGCTCGGCCTCGTGATGAATCTCGACGAGGATAAGCTCAAGTTCGACTTCGACAAAGCGGAGTTGAAGCCGGAGGACAAAGAGCTATTGAGCCGCATCGCGGGCATCCTTCTCACGTCGCAGGCTTACACGATCGCCATCAACGGACATACCGACGACGTCGGCAGCGACGAATATAATGAGGAGCTCTCGGAGCGACGCGCCGCCGCCGTTCGCGACTACCTCGTCGAGGCCAGCATCAGCGAGGAAATTCTGAGCGTCCAAGGCTGGGGCAAGAGGCAGCCTCTCGTTCAAGGCACTTCCGACGCGGCGCGAGCCAAGAACCGGCGGGTGGAGCTCGGGATCGTGAACATCCGCATCAACTACCCGAGAGCTCCGCGACACTAGTGTCAGCTCACATCATCGAGCCGCACGAGCACGGTGCTCGCCTGTCGGCGACCATTGGGCTATGAGGGGAAGGGACAGAAGCCCGGAGTTGCCAGCTCCCGCACAGTGACACGGTTGTAACTTCCTCGTCGAAACGGTAAGTTCTCTCGATGTCCCTCGCCTCCGGAACGCGCCTCGCCCACTACGAGGTCCTCGAGCCAATCGGCAAAGGTGGCATGGGCTAGGTATACCGTGCTCGGGACACCAGGCTCGAACGCCATTTCGCGATCAAAGTTCTTCCGGAGGAGTTCGCCAAAGACAGGAAACGCCTGGCGCGGTTCGAGCGCGAGGCCAAGCTTCTGGCGTCGCTGAACCATCCGAACATCGCGAGCATTTACGGTCTCGAAGAATCGGACGGCGTGGCGGCGCTCGTGCTCGAGTTGGTCGAAGGACAGGAAGTCGAGATTCTAGATGCGCAGCACACCCATTTTTTGAGCAAACTCACCGAGCGAGAATGGAATCTCGCTCGGGTCGATGCGGCCTTCTTCGAGCTTCGTCACCCAATCACGCAGCGAAAAAAGCACCGGAGGATCCTCCCGCGGCACTCCCTCCAAAACGTCCGCCCCGCGAAGCCACGCGCGGCTCAGCTCCAGTATCACGAAGTCTCCGTTGCGTACGCGCACGAGACAAAGCAAGCTGCCTTCCACAGGATCCAGAGCTCACGAAACACCCGCTCGGGCTTTCCGGGCTTTCCCGAGCTGTCGAATCGATATCGATAGATGGCCCTTTTTCCTGGCTCATCACATACAGCGCGCCTTCGACGCCGAAGGCTATCCCTCCGGCCTGGGCGATGACGTCGGTGCCATCGAAAGCAATGACCTCAGACTCGCTCGAGAAGTTACCGTTCTCGTCGGGCAACATTCAGGTAATGTGGCCGATTCAAAGGCCCGCCGCCGCGACGAACAAAGAGCCCGAGAGCGGCCCGCGCTCGGGCCCGAGAACCGCCGCGACCGGTCCCCGCAGGTCTTCGAAAAAAGCAACGTTGTCAACAGTGGCGCCCATGAACTGCTGCTCCATTTGGAATGTGTAGGCATAGCTCGGATCTCGGCGCGGATTCGTGCCCGCGCCCACGACAACGCCCCGGTCCGCGGCGGAACGAGACACAACGGCTATGGGATGTTCGAGCGGGTACATGATCCGCGACAGCCGGAACCCGATATCGGGACGCTCAAAATCTACCGTGCCCGACGCGGGTCTCAAAGAAACGGCGGTCACAATCGAGAGCGGCTCGAGCGCGTCCGCCTTGACTGAATATTGGAGCTTCAACCTTACCGTCTGGAGCTGGGAATATTCATCTTCGACCTTGGACGCACTAATGACCTTTCCGTTCGCATCAAGATAGGCGAAAGTCAGCGCAATGATGTCGCGCGCGAGCACACGGCTCGTCACACCCGTAACGTCCTTGACGAGCTCCTTCCCTTCACCCTCCCCGGACGCACGCAAATAGTAGCGAACTTCTCGCAGCCCCAGCGCACGGGTGGCTGCGTTCTGGGTGAAACGGTTGCGGAAGTCGCCACTCGTCGTCTCGAGGGAACGAAGCTTCATCCAAAGAGGCGACCGCTTGACGACCTCCGCGACTTCATTGCTACGTCGCGCATCCGTCAGCAGCACAGTCTCGCCCAACTCGAAAGCACCCGCGGCCGTGAAAAAGAGCTCCGTGTCCGTCTCGATGAGCCCCGACGTGAGATAGCCCGATGTGAGGTTCGGGTTCTAGCACAAGGTCAAGGTGAACGAGCTCACCCCGCCGCCCGGCACACGCGGCATCACCGCGACGACGCCTTCACCTAGTCCTCGCCCGGCGAGCGTGAGCTCATAGCCGATGTCGTCGAGCGCATGTGTGATGCTTGACGAAGCGGCGGCGAAATCGCTTTGCGAGCGAAAGATGCGCGCGACATCTCGGAGCGTGCTCGCGACGAGCCCCATCACGACGAGTGTGATCCCGAGCGCTATGAGCACCTCGAGCATTGTGTAGCCGCGCTCGTCCCTCGTCAATTTGGGTTCCCTCGTCGAAACTGTATTAGTTGTTAATGATGGCACACTCTTTTGAATCGGTCAGCGAGGCAGGGACGTCAGGGACGAAAGGAACCTTTGTCGAGAAAGTGTAGGCACAGATCAAACGTCTCGTTAGCGAACATGATGAACGTGTGGGTGCGGTCGACTTCGACCCAATCGCGCATGCCGTCGAGCTTCGTGTTCTCGACGCGCACGACCCCGTCATTGGCGTCGCGGAACCCGATGCGATGGCCACAATTGCCCGCGATCACGCCGAACTCGACATCGGGAACGGGAAGCGTTCGATAGAACGCGTCATCGCCGAGTTTTTGTCCGCTGTCCCCGGTGAGCCACTGATAGACACGCAGGTGGCGCATCATGCTCGCTAGAGCAGCCTGCCCGTTCGGCGGCGCAAGCATGACGATGCGCTTCAACCCCGCGCGGTACCCTTCCTGGAAGCCGTGGCGAACAATGATATTACCGAGCGAATGACCGATGAGGTGATATTGAGGTGCTCGTACTTGGTTCTCGACGAGCTCCCGAAGCCACACCGTGAGCTGGTCAAGGGTGGATTTGCGTGGGCTATAGCCGAACCAATGCACTTCGTAGCCGGCGTGTCTGAAGCGCAGCCCGAGAGCGGCCATGGACATCCAGGTACGGCCCATTCCGTGCAACAGGATGACAGCCTGCTCCCGGGTCGGTGACCGCATCATGGTTTTTTGACGAGCTCGACGGCCGCGATCCGTTCGTAGACGGCAAGGTCGTTCGAGGAAAAACAGCAGAATATGACGCGCTCCGGAAGGTCGTGACCAAGAAGCCACTCTCGGACCGTCGACTGTGCCACAACCGCCGCCGGCTCGATGGGATATCCGTAGATACCGGTCGAGATGCAGGGAAAGGCGACCGTGCGGAGCCCACGGCGTTCCCCGAGCTCGCAAGCGTTTCGATAGCAGCTAGCGAGAAGCTCGGGCTCCCCTGCGGCTCCGCCGTGCCACACGGGGCCCACCGCATGGATCACGTGATTCGCCCGCTGTCGACCGGCGTATCTGTCACCGTGGGCGTTCTATCTGGCCTCTACCACGCTAGAAGAGCCTCCGAGCTAGACCCAGCGGTAGCCCTGGGATACGAGTAGCCGCATTTCGGGTTGCTACCTGCGGTCTGCTCCGGCCGCCCGGGTCGTTTCACAAGAACGCCGACGCTTCTTTGGAGCAACCCACCGCGTGGGACGCGCCATCGCTATGGCGATCGTTCGGCCCGCGCGTAGTAACCCTGCCGCGTGCGGACGATGAGGTCGTCGCGGCCGCGCACTCGAACTTCGAGAGGACGCCAGGTTTCGTCGGTCGTTTCCGCGGTTTCGGACAGAGCCTCCCGCGGGATATAAGCCATGCGGTAGTGGCGGTGCAGATCTTCTTGCACATCCAGGAAGGCCTCTTTGACTTGCTCCACATCTTCGGGAAAGAAAGCACGCCCACCCGTGGCTTCGGCGAGCGTCGTCAGAAACGGAATGTTGACGCTTTCGCTGCCTTCCGGACCCCAACCCGTGAAGCCCACGGTGTAAATCGTCACTTCGCTGAGCTTGGCGCCTTCGGTCACGTCATCGCTCGTCGCCTGACTGCCTTGCTGTGCCGGCCCCACGTCGTCACCGTCCGTGAACACGAGGAGCGACTTGCGTCCTTCTACCGTCGATAGCTCGTCGAGGGCCGTGAGGATGGCATCGTAGAGGGCCGTGCATCCGGCAGCCCTCATGGATTGGAGGATCGCAAGATGCTCGTCGACCTCATCGGTGAAGCGCGGCCCGAAGCGCACATTATTCGAGAACAGCCCCACACGCGCCATGTCCCCCTCGCTCAGATTGCGCGCGAACAAGTAGGCGGCGGTCTGGATGGCGGCCAAGCTCGAGCGAATGCTCGAAGAAGAGTCGAGAAGAAGCATCGTCGTCACGGGAGTAAACTCCGGCGTAAAGAACGCAAGCTCCTGCTCCTCGCCATTTTCCAGGACGACGAAGTCTTCCTGACTCAGACCGGGAACGAAGCGGCCGCGACCGTCGACGACAATGACATCCAACGTGACGGATTCGACGCTGACCTCGAACCGAACGCGATTATCTTGAGCGCTCACGGCCCCCGAGAAAAGCATCGCCGCTATCCAGACGTGAAAACGCAAGCTGTTTCGACCCCTCACTTGGCCATACTAGCATGGGCCGCGAGGGACGCCCTATGCCCAGCGTTAGTTGAAACTGGGCTCGTAGGCGTGGAGGTCTTCCCTCAAGAGCTTGCCCCACTGCTCGTCAAACGGATGGACTTCTTCGACGCTGCGGCCATCGCGTTCCACGCTACGGCCGCCATTCGCCCACCCGAAGATGGAGCCTTCGAGGTTCCGTATGTTCGTGAAACCGCGTTCTCGTAATTTGTTGACGAGCTCCGCCGAGCGGTAACCCACGGAGCAATAGGCAACGATGGCTGCGTCGTGGGCGAGCGTGTCGAGAAAGGCCGAAGTGTCGGTTCCGGGCTGCACCCGGACAGCACGGGGAAGATGGCTCACCGCATATTCCGCTTCTTCGCGAACATCCAGCAAGATGGGTGCGTTCTCCGGCTCCGTCGCCATTTGCTGGCTGAGCTCGTCAGCGGAAACGTGCTCGACGTCTGGAAAATCCTGGCGCACCATCTCTTTGACGGACGTCCAGGACGGCCCCTGTGAACAGCCAAACACCACGAGTATCATTATTAGAAAGAGCGTGTGAGCCTGCATTATCGAGCAACCGTCGATGCCGCGCTAATCGAAGCTTCGACGCTCGCCACCACGTACTCTATCTCATCGAGCACGTTCGGCCAGTGCGGCGAAAAGCGCAGATATCCGTCCGGAGCGGCACAGAAGATGCCGGCCTCCGCGATCGCCTTTTGGATCGCCCTCGCATCGACATCCGTGGGAGGCGCCAAGCTCAATATCCCCGACCTCTGCTCGCGCTTCGCCGAGCGCAAGCTCTCGAAACCGAGCTGCACGAGCTTCGGCTCGAGCATATCGAGATAGCCGTTGACATGGTCGAAGATAGACTCGGGAGACAGCTGAAGGAGCAGGTCGAGCGAGGCTTCGAGAGCGGCACAACCGACCGTGCTGAAGCTCCCCGACTCGAGAAAGTCGATGCTCGTACGGATGGGCCGGTCATAGCGCAAATTCCCAGGACCTTCGAGCAAGAACGCGACCGGACTCTCGTGGCTGAGCCATCCCGCGACGTGCGGACGCAAAGCTGCCGCCTTGTCCGCGGCCGCGTAGACGAAGGCGATCCCGTCAATGGCCATCATCCATTTATGGCTGCCGCATACGAGATAGTCGATACCTTCGACCACCACATCCATAGGCACCGCGCCGAGACCTTGGATCGCGTCCACACAAATCTCGGCACCGGCCGCGTGACACCGGAGGCTCAACTCAAGGACGGGCATGCGGAAGCCTGTCTGAAACTCGATGGTGCTCACGGCAACAAGACGGACGCCTCGCTCGAGCACTTCCGAAAAACGCTCGAGTGCCCGCTCTTTGTCCACACGAAACTCGGACGCCGAAAGCATGACGATCTCGAGCTCGTAGAGCTCTGCCGCGCGTTGCCATGGCGTGACGTTCGTCGGGAACTCACCGTCGAAAACAACGACGCGGTCACCCCTCTCCCATGGAAAACAGAGCGCTATCTTGACGAGCCCCTCCGTGGTGCTCGAAACGAAGGCGAGATCGTCGGGGGCTCCCCCGACAAGTGTGGCTAGCTTGTCTTTCAGCCGCTTCCGTTGCTCGTGCCACGAGAAGAACGCGCCGAGACCTCGTCGCCCGTAATCGTCCATACATGCACGCATCGCTTCGCGCACGGCGAGCGACCAGGGCGACATCGCCGCGTGGTTCAGATAGGCACGTGGCTCGAGGTCCGGGAAGAGCTCACGACTCCCGAAGCGCGCTTCGAATCTCGCCATGAGACGATTGTATCCTGACATCGCCGCTCCAGACTGAAGCATCCGACTGGCAAAGCGGCTTCCAAATTGGCATGCTAGTGCTCAACTATGGAATCTCGTGGTCGAAAAATGCGCCCTATGGTCGCTATAGCGCTCGCTTTGTCGGCATTCCTCGCCGCGGGGCAGTCGAGCATTTCGTCTTGGAGCGACGACGCGACACGCTTCTCAGGTCTGGAAGTCTTCGGGGTCGTAGCGCACCGGTCCCTCGACACAGACTGTGATGACGTCGTTGCGCTCGTCGACTTAGCTTCCGTCCAGGGATTGTCGCCAGAAGAGCCGCGAGCCCAGGCCAGGTTGAGCACCTTCGATCCGGACGAGGACGGCCACGTCGCGCCGGCCGAGCTCGCGGCAGGCATTCGCGCGGGTGCGCGCGAGCAGGTCGACATCACCATGCTCACGGACGCGAACGAGGACGGCGAGCTTTCTCTCAAAGAGCACGCGCTGGGTTTTCCGGACCATGAAGGAAAGCCGGATGCTAACGGTTTTACGCCCCGACAGCTCCAAAGTTTCGGGTTTCTCGACCAAGACGGCGATGGAAGGATAACTCGCGAGGAAATCACTGTTCGGCACGAAGCGACGTTTTTATTGATTTTATGGACACGGATCGTGTCGCACCACATGGAGCGCATCGATACCGACGGTGACGGCTTGCTACGCATCGATGAATTCGCGAAGGGGCTCGGCTACGACTCCGGTGCCGAGCTTCCTTCCGTACAACGCGCTTGGTACGACATCGTGGCGAATCGCCACCAAGGGGAGAGCGCCATCTCACTTCGAGTGTTTCGCATTCAGCTCCTTCAAGACCGGCCTATCTCGTCGCGTTTGTCCATGGAGCGCCCGATCCTCTCGCTGCTCTTCCCCGCTTGCGAGCCAGCGGAAAACATAGGAGATCACCCGTGACCCCATCGAGATCGACATCGCGCGCCTTCATAGCCGTAACCGCTCTGGGCTGGCTAGCACTCACAGCCGCCGCTCAACCGCAAGATTCCAACACGCTCGAATGGCTCAGCGATTACGGCGAAGCGCTCGCGCTCTCGAAGCAGACGGGACACCCGCTGCTCGTCGAGTTTCGCTGCGCGCCTTGAATCGCGGGCCGCCGCTTCGACGCACAGGTTGTGCTGTCGCCGAAAGACTCCCCAAGGGGTCGACTCCTCGAACAATTCACGCGCGCGCGTATCGTGGATATGACCGGGATCGACATCGGACTCTACGACTTCGACCGCCCGTCTCGATTGGCGGCTTCAGCTCATCCTCGTGCAGAACTGGTTCCAGGAGCTAGAGCGTTTGGTGCCCGCCAAGTAGTGCCACAATTTAGGCTCAGCTAGAGCGCCTCGCCCGCAACCCGACTTCACCAAGCAGCCTCATCGGGCCGAGACGACGAAGCTTTTCGAGCTTCTTTTCGTCATGCACGAAAAACGCACCCGCGTAGCCGAGCGCGTTGACCGAGATGGACTCCCACGCGTCCCGAGACCTCGGGATCACGACCATCCGCTCACGCGTGGCGAGAAGGTTGTAGGCACGGGGGTCGTTTTCGCGGCCAACATCGGCCAGCAACTGGAGGTAGCGCCGGCGCGTTTCCTCCGCCGCGCCCTTGAGCGTTCGGTCGACGCAGTCATCCAAAGAACAAGACGCGTTGCGGAAAGGCAGCGCTCCTGGCTCGCGCTCGAAAGCCGTGTCCATCGGGAGGTGCTCCGGCCCGTCGCCGAGCGGCGCCGCCACGAGCTGCAAGTGTTTGTGCCGTTGGCTCGCGCCGGATGCCCGGCCGGCATTGTAGAAGGCGAAGCCATCGACCGCGCGCAAGCCGATCCACAGAGCTTCGAAGTCCGCCTGGCTCAGAAGGGATTCCTGCTCTTCGAAAGCGCGCGTCACAATCAACACGTGGTTGTCGCTCACGTTGAATTTGTTGAGGAGCGCGTAATGCGTTTCCGAGATATCGCCAATCAATAGATCGTCTTCCGGCTCCAGAAAAGGATTGAAGCCCGGCCCACGCTTCTTGGCGACGATTTGCTTCCGGACGAGATTGGCGGCGACGCGGGTGAGAAAACGCACGTCGCCATCGACGAGCGTGACGCTGCGGGTCTCGATGGGCTGGAGCGCTCCGGACGCGAGCGCCGAGACTGATTTGGCGAGGACCCGATCCCAGAATGTGCGCGGCTCCCCCATCAAAGCGCGCAGTGCTGGTAGAGCACGCCGTCGGAAAATCCCTGGCGGCGATAATATTCGCGCGTTCCGATCGACGAGATGACGGCCATCCGCTCAAAGCCGTTCGCGCGCGCGAGTGTTCCAGCATGATCGATCAAGCGCCCGCCGAGTCCCAAGTGCTGCGTCTTGCGTTCGTCGCGCTTCCCGATGCCGACGGCGGCGCCGTAGACATGGACTTCGCGGATGACCGCACTCGCCGCGAGCTCGTCGATATAGGCCGGCGTCTCTGGAAGACAAAGCCTGAGAAACCCGGCAATATGGTCGTCCGGCGTCACGAATTGGATAAAAGCTTCCTCGCCAATCGAGCTTCGATAGCGCTCGACCACGAGACGAAGCGCCTCCGTCGGCGTCTCCCCTTTCCGGATCTCGCGTGCTCGGATGTCCTGCACCACAAGCCCGCGCCGCTCCATCTCGCTCTCCGCGACGGCGCGAAAGTTGGTCACGCGGCTTCCGGAGTGAATGTCGTCCCCGGGGATGTCACGAATCACGCGTGATAATCGGCAATAGACCGGCGTGCTCGTCATGCACGCGATGAGAAGCTCCAGCAATTCGTCTTCTTCGTAGGGGCGGTACCGGCCCGCCTCATAATGGACCATGAGCTCCGCGCTCTCGATGAGGCTGCACGGGTAGAGCTTGAGCTCGTCAGGGCGAAAATCGAGGTCTGTGAACAAGCGCTTGAAGTCCCGCACATCCTTCTCGGGAGTCGAGCCGTAGAGGTTCGCCATCCAATGCGCTTGGATCTTGAAGCCCGCCTGACGGAGAAGCTTGGTCGCCTTGCGCGAAGCGGCGACGTCGTGCCCACGTTGATTGAGGTCGAGAACTTCGTCCGAAAGACTCTGATAGCCAATTTGGATCTTGGTCGCACCGAGACGGCGGAGTCGGACGACCTCGTCTTCGGTGACGTAGTCGGGTCTCGTCTCGAGCGACAAGCCGACACATCGCGCGCCCGCGGTCTCGTTCTCGCGTTGGGCGTGCTCGAGTGCCCCCCACTCTGCCGATTCGGCCGCCTCGATGGCGCCCGACGCGTCCCGAGACTTCGCGAAATCGGCAACGATCCCGTTATAGCGGTTCTCACCGAGCCGCCCATCGACGGCATCGGCGACATCTTCGAAATCTAGCCTCGGGCTCCTTTCATCCTGGCGCGTTCGCACGCCGCGCCCGAAGTCGTTCAGCGCTTCGAACGTTTGCGTCAGAAACCATATCTGATAGGGCTCGCTATAGAACGACCATGTTCCGCCGAGAACGATGAGCTCCACTTTGTCGGTGGGATGCCCGATCCGGTAGAGCACATCGAGGCGCGAGAGCGTCTGATCGTAAGGATCGAATTGATGCATGCCCGCGCGCTGAGCTCCGGGCTCGCGCGAGATATAGCTCTTCGGCATCTTGACGTCGTTCGGGCAGAAGATGCATTTCCCCGGACACGGAAATGGCTTCGTCAAAATCGTGACGGGCGTGACGCCACTCAGCGAGCGCACCGGTTTCATGCGCAACTTCTCGATGATCGACGCGCGCCCCCTAGGCCATTGATAGCGCTCGGCGAAAAAGCGATAGCCGGCAATGAGCTCGCCCCGCGAAAAGATCGAGCTTCCGTTTTTGGGATGCCGTCTGAGGATGCGGTCGACAGAGCGTGTGTCGAACTCCGGGAGGGCCTCCACCGCCTCGAGAATCGCGAGAAGCTCGCTCTCGTGCTCCTCGGGAGCGAACGTGTAGCCCTTCCATTCCGTCTGTCTCAAAGCTTCATCCCTTAGCGGCCATCCCGTTGATCGCAAGCAGAATAGCGTAAAGACAGACGTCTTGCGACGATGGGCTTTTTGCTCCCTGGTTGCGCGCGAGAAGCCCGTCCCGCTACGCTACAATGGCCTACCAGCAGGAAAAACTTCTACGCAGCATGCGAGCGCTCACGAGTCGTCGATGGGTTGTCCTCGGGACCGTCTCTCTTGCACTCGTCCTCGTCGTGTCGTTCTTGATTCTTCATACGCCTGGGGCAAGGACCAAGTCCGGCATACGCTCGTGACCGCCGTCCAGGACCGTATCGGCGGAACATTTTCCATCGATGAGCTAGACTACCGCTTCTGGCGCGGCGAGGTTCGGTTGCGCGAGATAGCATGGACCTCTGCGACCGGAATAATGTCCGGGCGCGCGCGTGAGGCCGCGATCGGGCTACACGTGAGGAGCGCGGGCACGATCGAGGCCGAGCTCGATGCAGGAGACGGCATTTTGGAAGGACATCTTTCCTTCGGGAAAGCCAGCCTCGACGAGCTCGAGCTCGGGCCGGCCCGCACCCATGCCCGCATCGGTCCTACGAGCGCCGAGCTCATGCAAAGCCACCTGGAAAAGGGAAGCTCCTCCTGGATGACGGGTACGATCCAGATTGCGTCCTACGCGCCGTTCACAGCACAAGCCACGTTGTCCCACGCCATCGAAGGTTCGCTCGTAGGAGAGCTCTCGATCGAAGGTGAGCTCGGAGAAACACTTCATCTCGACTATAGGGCCGACGTGCGCGACGTCGGTCTCCTGAGCGCGCGTTTCGCAGACCTCCCGCTTCAAGGAAGCATCAACATCGTGGGCGCGATCGAGGGGCCGTGGAACGTACCGCGAAGTGAGATGTCGACGTGACCCACGGACTGTTGTTCGCGGGTGTTCCCTTCGACCTCGACGGGGCGCTCCGCTGGGAGCCCGGGCGCATCCAGGTCGACGCGCTGACGTTTCGCCGCGGTACGGGCGGTATGTTGACCTTTCGGGATCCCCTTCCCAACCGGCCGCATCATCAGATTTCCGCTTCGGCCCAAAGCGAGTTGGGTCGGCTAACCCTTGGCGGCACGTTTCTCTTCGTCGGTGAGCGGCGCGCGGAAGCGGACTTCATAAGCCTCGCTCTAGGCCTCACGACGAACGAGGCATACTCGCGATTCGACTTTCGCGCGCGCGTCGCTCTAACGCGCGGCCTCGAGGCTTACGTCGTGACCGAGAACTTGTTCGACCGTCAGTATGAGGAAGTTCTCGGATACCCTGCTCTCGGACGCTCCGTTCGCGTCGGCGTCAGTTGGGACTGGAACATGAAGTAGCGAGCTCTCTCTCGGGCTCAGGAGTCAGCCGCGAGAGCCTCGACCCGACGACGAAGTGTGGGAGGGTCCACCGCGGGGAAACGGTAGAGCTCACTCTCGATTCGCTGGAAAAGCTCCAATAGCCGAGGCGCGTCGCCGGTGAAATAGACACGGCCATTTGACTTCGCTTCCTGGCAAGCTCCCGGCAGAAGCGACCGATCAGCGTTTTGTCGACAGGCCGACGCATTCGATCGTGCTCTCGAAGCTCACCAGGCGACGGATGAGAGCTTTGTACCGTGAATGCGCCGTATCGGAACCGTCGACAGCTAACAAATCATAGAGCCGTCTTTCGGGGTCGGCACAGAGGATTACGCTCGGAGGAAGCGGAACGCCGCCATCTTTCAGCCGCGGTGCACCGATGCAGACAAGGAGGGACTCCACCGTCTCGCGACCTTCTACTCGCGCCGCACGATGACCCGGTCCGGAATCTCGTTGCGATCCCCCTCTTGCCAGGGGAAGAACTCCGCCAAGCGTTCACCGGCGCGCTCGATGCCCGAAACCAGACCGTCTCTGAGCGAGCCCTGCCGGATGCCATCGAGGATCACATCATCCGTGTTGGCCCAGAACTCCGCGTCGACCTTCGAATCGATACCCTCATCGGCCATGATGATCACCCGGTGCTCGAGCACGCTGACGAACAACAGGACGCCGGTGGCGGCCTCGGTCTTGTGAAGTCCGTTGGCGTAGAACTCCTGGAAAGCCTGCTCCTCGGCCACCGCTGTGGCCCGGTCCTCGAAGATGAAGACACGCTTGAAGTCGGGCAGGATACGAGCCAGGCCGAAACCGACGGCGGCCATCGCGAACTGCGACAGCAGCAACAATACCGGCTGTTCCCAGGGCAACCAACCGGCGAGCAACGACGTGCCGACCAGCAGGCAGCACAAGGCGGCAAGCCAGTCGGCACCCGGGTGCGGGTCGGAGCGCTCGACCACGACCGGCAGGATCTCGCCGACCGTGCGCCTTTCGGCTGTGGTGATCGCTTCGCGGACTGCGCGCCGGTCGTCCTCGGTGAAACTGCTCGCCACCCGATACCGACGCTGCCTAAAAATCGCGCGGACGACCAGGAAGAGAAGCAGTGCCGCGAAGATCGCAGCACCGACGAGGCCAGCGATGCGCCAGAAATCGCTTGACACCTGCGTGCCGGCAGCCGTCCAGTCAGAGTCGATATTCATCACCACCCTCCCGAGGAGCCACCGCCCGAAAAACCGCCACCACCGCCGAAACCGCCACCACCGCCGAAACCACCGCCACCGCTAAAGCCGCGGGAACGACCTGACATTGCCGAGCCAAGGAACATCCCGCCGAGAAACGCGCCCCCGCGGCCACCACGGCCGCCACGGCCGCCACGACGGAGCAGGCTGAACATGAACCAGACAAAGAAAATCATCGGCAACACTCCGATGCCGCCCCCGGATCGCCGTCGACCACTGCGACGGGTGATCTGTCCGTACTCGCCGCCGGCAGCGGCGTGCATCGCCTCGATGCCGCCACGCAGCCCTTCGTATAGACGGCCGCGCTTGAACTCGGGGCCGATGACGTCGCGAATGATGCGGCCGGAGATCGAATCGGTCAGGTTGCCCTCGAGGCCACGGCCGACCTCGATGCGGATCTTCCGCTCGGCCTTGGCGACAAATAGCAGGGCTCCGTTGTTGCGGCCCTCCTCTCCGAGACCCCACTCGCGGGAGACCTCGAGCGCGTAGCCTTCAAGCGATCTTCCACCCAGGTCGGTAACAGTCAAAAGAGCGATCTCATGGCCGCTTCCAACCTTGTACGACTCCATCAACGCCTCGAGCGCCTGCTCCTGTTGCGACGTGAGGAAGCCCGCGCCATCGGTGACCCAGCCGTCGTTCTTGGGAATAGCCTGCTGGGCCAGGCTCGCCGTGGCGAATAGCAGACAACAGAGAAGCAGCGCCTTCCTGAATAGGCAGAGATGCATCAGCGCCTACCGAAGTCGAATTCGACCTGCGGCGTCTCGCGCTCGGCTTCGTCGAACTGCATCTGCGGCACACTCTCGAAGCCGAACATCCCGGCCACGAGATTCGTCGGGAAACTTCGCCGGGTAGTATTGAACCGGCGCACGGCCTCGATGTAGTCGCGCCGGGCGACCGCGATGCGATTCTCGGTGCCTTCGAGCTGGTCCTGCAGCGATAGGAAGTTCTGGTTCGCCTTCAGCTCGGGGTAACGCTCGACGACGGCGAACATTCTGCCCAGAGCGGCCCCCAGGCCTTGTTGCGCCTGGATGTAGGACTGCAGCTGTGCGGGGTCGGTCGGCAGGCCTGCTGGAAGTTGGGCCCTCCCAACACTGGCGCGCGCCTCCGTCACCGACTCGAGAGTCGACTTCTCGAAATCGGCAGCGCCCTTGACCGTGGAGACCAGCTGCGGGATGAGGTCGTAGCGGCGTTTGTACTGGTTGTCGATCTCGCTCCAGGCCGCTTCAGTGCTCTCCTGCAATGCAACCAGCGAGTTGTAGCGACCGGCGAAGGTCACGGCCAGGATCAGTCCCATCAGAAGGACGACGCCGGCGGCGATCAGGCAGCCGAGCTTGGCGGAACCGCGTTCATGGATCGAGCCTTCAGCAAGCATCATGCATTCGTACCTCGTACTCCCATTCTAGTCAAGTTTACTGCTTCATCCCGTATTACGGAGGCCGGCGGCAATCCCGTTGACCGAAAGCAGGATGGCGTGAAGATAAGCGTCCTTTGACGCGCTAGTCTTGGCCCGCCGAAAGCGCGCGAGAAGCTCGACCTGAAGGTAGCTCATCGGGTCGACATAAGGGTTCCGGCCGTCGATGGAGCGCCGGAGCACCGGACTGTTCGCAAGAAGCTCACGTTGCTCGGTCACCTGCAAGACGAGATCACACGTCTCCTGATATTCCTTCTCGAGACGCGTGAAGATAAGGCCGCGCTTGCGGTCCGCGAGACGCTCGGCATATTGCCGAGCAATTTGAAAATCCGCTTTCGCGAGCGCCATCTCGATGTTGGACAATGTGGTTCCAAAATAGTGCCACTCCCGGTTCATCTCGCGCAGAAGCGCGAGGTTCTCCTCTGGGTCGTCCTCGATAAACTGCGCGAGCGCGCGGCCGACGCCGAGCCATCCCGGCAGTAGATGTCGGCTCTGCGTCCAGCCAAAGACCCATGGGATAGCTCTCAAATCTCCGATGCTCTTCGAGCGCTTTTGCCGCCGCGCCGGCCGCGAGCCGATGCGGAGATGCGCGAGCTCTCCGACGGGCGTAGCCTCGTTGAAGTAATCCGTAAAGCCCGGCAACTCGTGCACGATGTCGCGATAAGCGTCGGTAGCACTTTCGGAAAGCGCTTCCATAACCTCGAGCCAACGTTCCGGCCGGCGGGACTTGCGCGCCCGCGGCAAGCTCGCTTCGATCACCGCCGAAGTCACGAGCTCCATGCTGCGCAGCGCAATCTCGGGAAGCCCGTACTTGGACGAGATGACCTCGCCTTGCTCCGTGATCTTGATGCGGCCGCCGACAGTTCCTGCCGGCTGCGCGAGAATAGCCCGGTGACTCGGTCCCCCACCGCGCCCCACCGTCCCGCCGCGACCGTGAAAAAGGCGGAGCTCGACGCCGTGCGCACGCGCGACCTCGGTTAGCGCCTCTTGTGCTTTGTAGATCTCCCAGCTCGACGTAAGGATGCCGCCATCCTTGCTGCTATCGGAATAGCCGAGCATGACCTCCTGCAGATTCCCCTGAGCTTCCAAGACCTGCGCGTAGGCGGGATTGGCGAAGAGTCGCGCGAGCACCGCGGGCGCTTGCTGGAGATCGTCGATCGTCTCGAAGAGCGGCGTCACCGAAATCCGCGCAAGCACGGGACTCGTCTCCGTCGCGGGGGCATAGAGGCCAGCTTCTTTGGCGAGCACGAGCACCGCTAGAAGGTCGCTCACGTCACGAGTCATGCTGACGATATAGGTGCCGATCGCTTTGTCGCCGAACTCGTCGAGAGCTCTCCGCGCGACGGCGAAAACAGCGAGAGTCTCCGTAGTCTCTGCACTCATTGGAGTGTAAGGCGATGCGAGAAGGCGCCCCGTAGCGAGCTCCGTCGTCAGCCATTCCGTGCGCTCGATCGCGCTCATGTTAGCGTAGTGGTCCACACCCGCGGCGCGCGCGAGCTCGGCGAGGGCGTCCGTATGTCGCGCGCTGTGCTGCCGCAAGTCGAGCGTCGCGAGATGGAGACCAAAGGTCGCGACTTGCATCATGAGGCGCTCGACGAGTGTCACAGAGCGGGACACTCCCGCTTCGAGGCTCTCGCGTATCTGGTCTAGATCGTCGTAGAGCGCTTCCGCGGAGACGTAGCCGCCGCCTTCTTGGTTCAGAGCTCGCTCGAGCCGCGCGCGCACATAACCGAGCTTCTGCCGATAGGGCTCTTCTGGATTCTGCGATTCGACCACGAGCGCGACCTCGGGAAGCTCGTCCGCGTCGGCGGCAAGCCCCATCGAAAGCTGCTCGAGCGGCGGGCAGAATCTCGAAGACTCGCTCACGCGGCCCGCAATGTTGTCGACGGCATCGATATATTTCGACAGCACCAAGCCTCGCTGAAGCTGCAACGCCGTCCACGTCGCCTCAGGCGTGACGTTCGGATTGCCGTCCCGGTCGCCTCCAACCCAAGTCCCGAAATGTAAGGGCGCGAGATCTCGCGGAAGCTTCAAACGCGGCACGCGGCGCGCCGCCCGGTGGAGCTCTTCGAGAAAGTCCGGTACGGCCTCGAAGAGCACGGCATCACAAAAATAGAGGGTATAGGCCACTTCGTCGAGAACGCTTGGCTGGAACTGGCGGAGCTCGTCGGTGAGCCATATAGATTCGACCTCTCGCTCTAGATTGGCGAGGGCTTCCTCTTGCATGTGCTCGGGAAGATCGGAGCGGTCGAGACCAGAGAGCAGGTCGGCGATGCGGCGATGTTTTTCGAGGAGGCTCCTGCGAGTAGCTTCGGTCGGGTGCGCCGTCATGACCGGCACGATCTCTAGCCCCTCGATTACCTTCCGTATATCCGCCGGCTTGCGGCCTGAGGTTTTCAGGCGCTCGAAACATTCCGCGAGCGAGCCCTTCTGCGGACGGTTCGGCGTGTGCAGAGCGTAGTAGCGCCGGCGACGGATCCGGTGATGCTGCTCGGCGATGTTCACGAGCTGGAAATAGACCGAGAACGCGCGGATGACGCCGTTCGCTTCGTCGATATCGAGACCGCGCAGAAGCGTCAAGAGCTCTTTCTCGCGGCACGGGTCCGGCTTCGCGCGAAGCGATTTGCTGAGCACGCGCACTTTTTCTTCGACGCCGAAAAGCTCGCGGCCGCCACGCCGCTTCAACGTCGCGCCGAGAAGGCGTCCCAACGTCTGAATATCCCGCCGAAGAGGCTCGTTCTTCTTTCGCTCCGTGCTCGCTTCGTCCGTCACCGGAGCATTATGCGCAAACTTCGCGCTTCATGCAGAAAAAGGCGGGATCGCCTGGGTAGCGGCGCGAAACGTCGTCAATCTCCGCCGCGACGGAGCGTTCGAGTCGAGGGTAAGCATTGGTCACCAATGTGTGTCTGGGCGGAGTAACTCAAATACTGCTTGAGGGCTCGAGAAGGTGGCAGAGGGCGGCCAGAGGGCAGCGGACTCGGACCAAAGCGTGGCACCTGTACTGTCCGGCCACAACTACGTGGCATGGTCCGCTGAGTCGACTTTACGTACCGCTCGCGGATAAAAAGATTTCAGGTGCAACCGGCTACATGGGTTACAAAACAGACCGGCAACATGGGTGACAGTTTGCGGTGTCTGGAGCGAAACCCGCATGCGGGAGGACGCTGTAAGCAAAGCGAAGAGGGGGTACCCGGA
>CAUZCL010000050.1:0-36192 GCA_963578475.1 Acidobacteria bacterium bin61
TCAAGGTGACGTGCCCCAGGACGACGATAGTTTCAAGGTAAGCGAATAGCGAATTGCGGAAGACCAAGCCGACTTTAGTCGGCGACCGAACCCATCGCCTTTAGGCGATGGAGCGCACGCGCTTAGTGGTCCGTTGGAGGAACTCGACTGCGGGCCGCATGAGCGCGAGGACGATGAGTCCGCTTCCGGCCTCGGGAGCGCCGAAATTGATGTCGAGAAGCTTGTCGCGAAGCGAAAGACGCGCGCGCCTGTTCTTGGGTGTCGAGCCGTCGGCGTCCTTCCCAGTGATCTTGCGCAGAAAATCGATCTCTCCGTGAGAGAAGACAATCTCGGTGGAGTTGTCTTTGGGTTTCGCCACGGCACGCTTTTTTGTGGCCGCCTTCTTCTTTTTCGTTTTTGCCACTCGGTTGAGGTCCCTTGTTACCGTTTGTTCCCTTCAGACGGTTCATTCTTTGCCATGGGCTGCGGTGGGCCGTCACTGATTTCAAGATCACCGTCGAGCTGGCCGCCCTCCTCGACGCTCAGTTTTTTCGCGCGAAAAGTGCCCGTAGCTCGGGCAGGGCCTAGAAGATGCAGCGACTCAGTGTGCACGTTGCCTTCGAAGCGGCCGCCGATCTCGACGGAGTTGGCCTCGACTTGGGCGTTTACCTCTGAGCCCTCGAGAATGCGAACGAGTCCGCTTGCCTTGAGATCGCCGCGGAATTCGCCGTGAAGGGTAATGTTGGCGCCTGCGAGCTTGCCGTTGAAGCTCGCTTTGGCCGCCAGGATCGTTTCGTCGTTTGTCACCTTGATACGCTCCTCGACTCTAGTCGCGCGAATTAGCCGCGCTGGGCAGGTTAGGTCTTCGAATTAGGATTTTCAAAATCAGGACTGAAAACACCATCGATGATCGTGTATACCTACTAAAAATCTACCATGCAAAGAAGGGAAGTGCTAGCGGGTCAGTTGTCGACGTCGTCCAGCACGCCGTTCTCGGTGAGGGTCTGGACGTCGTCTGAAAGCTCTTTGCCAACAATGCCGAAGTAACGTTTGACGACGTGGCCTCCTCTGTCAATCAGGTACTTCGTTGGGTAGCCAAGAAACGGTCCAAAGGCTTCGCTAGTGTCTGGTTCGCCCATGACCTGTGTGTAAGTGACATTCTGCTCCGCGACGAACTCCATGACGTCTTCGCGCTCGCCCGATTCGAGCACGATCCCGAGCATCAAGAAATCGTCCGCCCCAAAGGAGTCGGACATTTCCTGGAGATGTGGGAGCTCTGCGATGCACGGAACGCACCAGGTGGCCCACAGATCCACGAGGACGACTTTGTCTTCGTTCTCGGCGAGCGAGACGGTGCCGCTGCCATCGATTTTGCTCAGAACGAGATCTGGTGCGGCATTCTCGCTCGGCTCGGATTCGGCGACCGGCTTCTGACAACCGAGCGCGGCCACTAGAGCGAGGACCAGGAATGTCCATCTTCCGCTCATAATGAGGCTATTCCGGTTGGAGCGTTCGGACGAACAGCACGACTTGCCAGCGCTCGGTCTCGCTCATCTTGCGAGTCATCGGGGGCATGGGCCTCTTGCCGGTCGTGATCTTGTAAAACATCTCTCCGTCCGACATCCGCTCTTTGGCTTCGGTCGTTGCGAAGTTCGGTGGCGCGGGTTTGATGAACTGGGTCGCAGGGCCGTCACCTTTTCCGGCCTCGCCGTGACACATGAGGCAGTGCTTCTTGAAAAGCGCCCCACCAGCGGTGACGGCTTCGTCGGTCGCCTCGACCGGGTTCTCGACGGCCTTGGCCTCGTCGGGGACCTCCCAGACGCTTTCTTGTGCTACCGCGAGCCCGAGCCCGCACGTACTTATCAGTAGAACCGCGAACAGAACGTTCCGCATCGATCTCTCGCCTCCTTTAAGAACGTCATTATAACAAAAGACCTTACGATCCCGCTTCGACCTCGTCGGGCGCCTCCTTCACTTCCCAGATGGAGACCAGCGGAAAGAGTTTGGCGAAGAGGACATAGAAAAGAATAAAAGCAGCGAACTCGGCCGCCGTTATCGCGATCTCGACCGTCGATGGGCTATAGGTGCCCGCGTCCCACATCTGCTGCGAGCGTGGATGGGAAGCCGAGCTCACGACGATGATGAACCGCTCGAGCCACATGCCCATCAAAACGAACGTCGACGCGACGACGGAGCCTGTAATCGTCCGGGTCTTCTTCGGCCCGAGTATGGCTAACGGCATGACGAAACACGCGATCACCATTCCCCAGAAATAAGGTGCGAACGCGCCTGTTAGACGGCTCGACAAGACCGCCATCTCGGCATGCTCGTTTCCGTACCAAGCTGTGAGGTGCTCGGCCAGAGTGAAGTAAGCCCAGAGGCAGCTCATCGTAACGAGGAGGAGGCTCAAGTTATTGAACTGTAGGGCTCCAAGAAATTTCTCGAGATGGAAGACTTTGCGCAAGATCGCCATCGCAATCATGAGAGCAGCGATGCCACTAAAGATGGCGCCGACCACGAAGTACGGCCCGAAGATCGCGGTGTGCCACATCGGAACGAGCATCATTGCGAGAGTCCAGGACACGACGGTGTGCACCGACACGGCGATCGGGATGATGGCGACGGCCATAAAAGAAATCGCCTTCTCGAGCCGCGCATGTTGACGTTCGGTTCCCGTCCATCCGAGCGCCAACAGCTTGTAGAGCTTACGCAGTCGTGGACTCCGATCGCGCAACAGTGCGAGGTCCGGGATGAGCGGCAGATACAGATAGACGATGCTGCCGGTCATGTAGAGCGAGATCGCCCCGACGTCCCAAATCAATGGGGACAAGAGCTGCGGCTCGATCATTGGTAAGTAGATCAGTTCGGGCCGTCCAAGGTGCCAGAGGATATTGCTCGAGCCCATGATGAGCGCGACTACGGTGATGACTTCGGCCACCCTCGTTATGGGGCGGCGCCACTCGGCGCCGGCGAGCCTCAGGATAGCGGAGATGAGCGTACCCGCGTGGCTGATGCCGATGAAGAAGATGTAGTTCGTGATGTAGAGGCCCCAATAGACGGGCTGATTCATGCCGGCAACGCCGAGACCGCCGCGGAGCTGCCCCATCCACATGAACCCACCGAAGGCAATGACAGTCAAAAGTGCCAAGACGATGAGATAGAAGCCTCGCCCCGTTTCGAAGACGTGTCGGAGAAGCGAGTCCTCAATCTTGCGATCGCGCGCGGACGCTTCCACGCCACTCTCCTTCTTGCAAATACGCAACGCGCGGGCCCGTACCCAGGTCCGCGAGCGGAAGCTCCGCGCGCGGGCTCTTGAAAAGCTGCGCTACGGCCGAATCCGTATCTTCGAGATCACCGAACGTGATGGCGCGGGTCGGGCAGGATTGGGCGCAGGCGGGATCGACTTCGCCGTCTCTGACAGGCCGCTCTTCCTCCTTGGCCGTGTCCTCACCGCGCCGTATGCGCTGCACGCAGAACGTGCATTTCTCCATGATGCCTTTCCAGCGCACGGCGACGTCAGGGTTGATGGTCTGCTCGAGCGGTGATTCCCAGCTCGGCTCGGACCAATTGAAAAAACGGACAGTGTAAGGACAAGCATGCGCGCAAGCTCTTGTGCCGATGCAACGCGGGTGGATTTGCGCGTTCAGACCTTGGGGCGTTTCGTAGGTCGCCGATACGGGGCACACCTTGACGCAAGGCGCGTCGTCGCAGTGAACGCAGAGGACAGGTTTGAACCGCATCCTGACGTCGGGAAAGGCGCCTTCCATATAGCGCTCGATACGGAGCCATTCGATCGTACGGCCGCGCAAAGATTCCACCGGCCCTGTGACAGGCACGTTGTTCTCTCCTCGACACGCGACCACGCACGCTTCGCAGCCCGTGCAGCGGTCGACGTCGATGGCCATGCCCCATTCGGTCATAACTTGCGCACCGTAACTTTCGTCCCCGCAAGGAGCTCCCCATCCGCGTCCGCCGCGGGGTTCAATAGAGCGAAGGCGTTCACGCCGCGCCCCTCGCTGTAGCGGCCGTAGCTGGTGTGACCTTGTCCAGCGGCGATCGCGACCATATCGGGATGAAGACCTGGCGTGACATGTGCGCGGGCTTCGATGGCTCCAGATTCGGATCGGAGCTCGACGAGGTCTCCGCTCGCGATGCCGAGATCTCCGGCGCGATCCGCGTTGATCTCGGCAACACTCCCCCAACGGATGCCCGTGATCGGATCCGACAGCTCTTGAAGAAAAGGGAGATGAGCGCTCCGGCCGTCACCTAGAGCGTTCGACGCGTAGACGTGAAGCTCGAGCCCTGGCGTCGCGTGGGAACGCTCTCTGATAGCCGCGGTCTCGAATCGGTAGCGGCCGGGCTCGCCCGCGCTTTCCGCGCTCCAAAACCCTCCGCGGGCGAGCGCATCGCTCCAGGAGGTGTCGAGGCCTGCCCAAGCTTCGCGAAGCGCCGCCTCGTAGGAGCTCCACGGAAACGCATCCGCTCGACCCGTGCCCTTTGCGATAGCGAGCAGTGCATCCGGCATCGACCGTGTGTCGTAGAGTGTGCGGACGAGGAGCGGCTGCGCGAGGGTGGCCATGGGGACGGGGGCGCCAGCAGGAACGGCGTCCTCGAAACGCTCGAACGACATGGACTCAGGGAGCACCAGGTCGGATGCCGCGGTCGTCTCGTCCATGAACGCGCTAAAGCTCACTCGGAGCGAAACGGAGGAAAGCCAGGTCTCGGCCTCGAACGCGGGGGGTAGGCTGTAGAGCGGGTTCGTGTCCACGATGAAAAGAACGTTCGGAGGCTCGGAGCCGAGTGCTTGGGTCAGAGCACGCTTTTCGATCTCGGGTCCCTCGAGCGCGGGCCACGGAGCGAAAGGTGGCGCTTCGGCCGGCACCATGTTCTTTCCGAGGAGCGCGTTCAAGTGGGACACCGCTAGGGCGAGGGCCAGCCCTGCTCCCGAGCGCACCGCCGAGCCTCCAGCGAGGCAAATCGTTGGGCCGTGCTCGGCCATCTCTTGCGCCAACCGCTCGGCGGTTGCACTCGGCTCGACCTCCTCGACGAGGGCGCGGAAGGCTTCGAAACCCTCGGATGCACCGATAGCCGATGCAGCGTTTTGGCCATCGCGGATCAGCACATGCGCGATGCCTAGCGCGAGCTCGATCTCTTCGCCGGTACGCGTCGGGATCCACTCATCCGCGTTGGCCGCGGTCAGGGACAGGCGCGGCCCGATCATCACGAACTTGCCGCGACGTCCGGGACGGCCTTGCCGCAGCTCGGCCAGCCCGTGGTGAAAACGCACCGGCGAGATATCTGCTTCCAGCATCTCGGCTCCAAAAGATACGACGTAGCCTGCGTTCTCGAGATCCGGATCGGCGAGCCGTTCGTGGCCGGTCGCAAGCGTGCTCGCGCGCTCGAGCGTCGTCGTCGAGAAGGGCTCGTGAAGGATGTGGTCCGACGACCCGAACGCCTTCAGGAATCGCTCGACGATGGCGCGCCGATGTCCCGTGAGTGTGCCCGTGAGAAAGGCAAAGGGAAAGTCCATGCGTTCGGCACTGCCGAGTGCGTTAGCGATGCGCTCGAGCGCTTCGTCCCAGGTCAGTTCGGCAAAGGAGCCGTCCTCCTGCTTCGCCATCGGCGTGCGGATGCGGTCCGGATGGTACATCGCTTGCGGCGCGGCCTGGCCGCGCGGGCAGAGCCCGCCCCGGCTCATCGGATGTTTGGGATTACCTTCAACTTTGACGAGCCGGCCGTCGATTTTGCGAACTTGGATGCCGCAAGCCGCGTTGCATTCGAAGCAAGTCGACCGCGTCCAAATCTCCTCACCGGGGATGAAGGGCTCTTCCGGGATCAGGATCGGAATGAGCTGAGAAGCATCGGGGGCGCAAGCGTCAAGAGCGAGCCCAGCGGTTGCGGCAAAGACGTTGCCCTTTAGAAATTCCCGTCGATCCATCGGCCTATTTGTGGCAGACAACGCAGTCCACCGAAACCTGTTCCTGCTCGTGGCACTCGATACACCATTTCATTTCGAGGGCCTGGTGGCGGACTGCCGTCATGCTTTGCCCGATATCCGCGTGGCACGTTTCGCAGCTGAGCCCCGCCCGAACGTGCCACTTGTGAGGGAAATATGTGAATTGTGGAAGCTTGTAGAGACGCACCCACGGGATGGGCTCTTCGGCATCGACATATTCCATGAGCTTCTGCGTGGCCTCGCTTTCCTGAGGCATCGCCATGTGGCACGCGCCGCAGAGCTCGGTTCGCGGGATACCGGCGGCGGCCTGCCGTTCGTAGAACTCGTGACAAAAGCCACAATCGATTTGGTTGTCCGCATGGAGCTTGTGAGGAAACGCGATCGGCTGAGCCAGAGAAGCGCCGGCATCCCCGCCGCAGCCGCTGACGGAGAGCACCAGAATCCCTAGCACTATGCTGATGGCAAACCACATGAGCGGCGCAACATATCACGGAGCCGCGTTTCGTTCCAGCTACCCGCTGCCAGCTACTTGGGGGGGGTAGGTAGCCGATCCGTAGGCGGATCTTCACAGTGTGGCATGCACCCTTGGAGTAAAATAACTTGTTATGCGGAAAGTGTTGACGGTGTCGTTGGTAATGTGGGCGGGGAGTGCCTGGGGGCAGCCCGGGCGTATTCAGGTGGATGTGACGCCGCTGGTCGAGGCGAGTGTTCTCGAATCGGGAAAATCGGTTCGGGCCGCGGTTCAAGTTCGGTTGCAGGACGGGTTTCATGTGAACTCGAATGAGCCGCTCGAGAAGTATCTCATCCCGACTTCGCTCCAATTTGCGCCGCTCGACGGTGTGAGCATCGATGGGCTCGCTTATCCCGAAGCCTTTCACATCGTTACTGGCGGGTCCGAGACGCCGCTCGCGGTGTTCGAAAAAGAGTTTGCGATCGGCGTGTTGATGTCGATCGACGCGAGCGTGGCCCCGGGGGAGTACGTGCTCTTGGGCCAGCTCAATTACCAAGCTTGCGACGAGAACGTCTGCTATCGACCGGACAAACGACCCGTGCAGATTGCGCTTCGCGTTGGATCGTCTGAGGAGCCCGCGGCACTCCAACATGCGGGCGTTTTCGACGCCATCGATTTCTCGAAGACGAGCCCTGTCGAGATGCTGAAGGAGCCGCCGGCACTCGACTTGAAAGAAGTGGTCACACTGGCGGGGAGCGGCGACCAAGATACGCTCAAGCTCGTGGACGCGTTCACCATTGCAGGCACGACCGGCGGGTTTCTCGGGAAGGACGCATTTATCGCGTTCATCGACGACGCCGAGGCCGGCCGCGTTCGGAAAGGATGGTTCGAGGGCAAAGGACCTATCGCCATCATCGCTATTGTGCTCTTCGGCGGGCTCGCGCTCAATTTGACGCCCTGTGTACTTCCCATGATCCCCATCAATCTCGGAATCATTGGGGCCGGCGCTCGCGCCGGCAGCAAAGCGCTGGGTTTTGCTCTTGGCGGTGCTTATGGCTTGGCGATGGCCGTCGTCTACGGGGCTCTCGGGCTCATCGTCATCCTTACCGCCGGGACGTTCGGAACGATCAACGCGTCCCCGTGGTTCAACTTTGGGATTGCCGTCCTTTTCGTGGTGCTCGCGCTCGCTATGTTCGATGTCATCACGATCGATTTTTCTAGCCTTCAATCCAAGGTTCAGTTTTCCGCCGGCACTGGAAAGTTTTTCGTGGCGTTTGGTATGGGAGCGGTCGCGGCGCTTCTCGCGGGCGCTTGTGTGGCGCCTGTCGTCATTCAAGTCGTCATTTTCTCGAGCGATCTCTACGCGAAAGGCCAAGTCGCAGCATTGGCGCTGCCGTTTCTTCTCGGCATCGGCATGGCCATCCCGTGGCCGATCGCGGGTGCGGGGATCTCTCTGCTTCCGAAGCCGGGTGCTTGGATGGTTCGGGTCAAACAAGCTTTCGGCATTTTGATCCTTAGCTTCGCTTCCTACTACGGATACCTTGGCTACGACATCGTGAGCCAGCGCTGGGTGGACGGGGCGGCCGTTGCGGACAGCGTTCAAGCGAAGATCGACTCGGGTTGGGTGCCTTCACTCGAAGCGGGGCTTCGGCAGGCCAAGGCCGAGAACAAGATGGTGCTGGTCGATATCTGGGCCTCGTGGTGCAAGAACTGCCTCACGATGGACAAGACCACCTTTGAAGACCCGGACGTGCTCGCGCGTCTCGACGACTACGTGAAAATCAAGTTTCGAGCGGAGGACCCCGAGGCCTCACCCGCTCGCGAGGTCATCAAGCGATTCGAAGGTGTCGGTCTTCCGGTTTATGCGATTCTCAAACCATAGAGTTTAGACTCTGCTTTCGACGCGTGTTTGACGCCTTGCGCTCTGCCGGGTAAGATTCAGATATCCGTATCTGTCTGATTTTCAAAGGAATAAGAGTACAACTAGCCTGTGGTTTTCTTCAATTACACGACGATGCAGGTGTCTACGAAGATCGTCTATTACGGTCCCGGACTCTGCGGCAAGACGACCAATCTGCACCAAATCCATAAGCGTACAGACCCGGACTCACGCGGGGAGATGGTGAGTCTCGAGACCGAGGCGGATCGAACGCTGTTCTTCGACCTGCTTCCGCTCGAGGTAGGGATGATTGGGGGGATGCGTGTTCGCTTACAGCTCTACACCGTTCCCGGCCAAGTGTTCTACAACACGACGCGAAAGCTCGTGCTCAAGGGCGTCGACGGGATTGTCTTCGTCGCGGATTCTCAGGAAGTCGCGCTCGAAGCGAATATTGAGAGCTTCCACAACCTGAAGCAGAACCTCGAAGAGCTGAACCAGCCTCTCGACTAGATTCCGTTCGTGTTCCAATACAACAAGCGCGATCTTCGAAACATCTTGCCCGTCGAAGCCATGGATCGGCACTTGAACCATGATGGTTACGATGTTTTGGAGGGGGCAGCGCTCCACAGCGTTGGCGTCTTCGAAACGCTCAAGACGATCTCGAAGAAAACGCTGGCTGCGGTGCACCGAAAAATCTCTGGTACCCGAGAAAAGCCCATGCTTGTCGGAGCCTCCGGTCGGGGCCCGCTGCGGCGGTGGAGAAGACGTCCGTCGAGGCCGATCTGTCGCCGCCAGAATTACGGACGGACAAGACGTTTGTGGGAGCGCATGTTCCGCTGCCCGTCATCGACGTTGACGCGCGCGACCACGAGGCGACGAGCGCGTCCGCGAGGGCTGAGCTCGTTGATGTGGACCTTGAAACGACCAAAACTATCGAAATGAACACCCTTCGTGCGGCGAGCAGACCGTCAGGCATCGACACGTCCGAGGTCAAGATAGAGTTCGCCGCGAACAGAGCCGAGAAAGAGAAAATCGATACTTCCGAAACTGTATCCGGGTTAGCACCCTTGCGCGTCCCGACACAGTCGAAGATCGACATCGATCGAGAGCTGTCGAATCTTCGCGAGATGGCCTTCGGTACCGCCAGAGCCAGAAAGAAGAAAGGTCCAAAGAAGACAAGGAGGTGTTGGTCGAAGGCTCCGTCGTTGTCGAAGTCCCAACCCGAGTTCGGGAAAAGACGTCCGGCGTCGTCGTCGACCTCAAGCTCGTGGGTGACGACACCCACCACTCCATCTCGAAAGCGATTCGAGTGGAGATCCCGCCCCGAGAAGAAGGCAGCAAAACACGCTTGCGCCTACAGATCTACCTCTCCGAGCCCGATGGCTAATCCTGAATCCTGACTAGGTTCCCGTGAACGTATCGATGTACAAGTGATAAACACGAAGCCCTAGCTCACGCGTGTCGTCTCCCAATCCCGCATCCGATGGGATGAACGACGCGCTGTTCACGATTCGCAGGTCGACCCAATCCTCGTCCCCGAGGGCATCGGCCGGGATGGTGAGCTTCTGCAGGAACGGATCCCTTCCGGACACCTCGAACGCGGCGATCTCGGTCTCGCCAATCATGACGGAAACGTTCAGGGGCTCGTCGAAGGCCTCGACGTTCCCGTCAGCTTCGAGATAGAGAACGCTTTCCTTTTTCGGGTTCCGGAACGAGCACACCGCTTCCTTTTTTGTCCACTGCCACTCCAAGTTGGGGTTCTCGGGAGCGGATTCGAGCTGGTGCCAGCCTTCTTTGTAGACGAGAAAAATATTCTCTTTTTGGTCCAGAAGCTCGAGTTGTCCGGCTTGGTAGGAGAGGCGCCCGCTATCGGGGCCGTCGAGGCCGAGGCGGACGCCGCCTTCGCCGGGGAGGTAGAGACCGACCTCCACCGTCGTGGTGCCGAGATAAGGATATAGCGGGATGAAGAGCGTCCGCTTATACTCGACCTTCGACCCGGCCTTCCATTTGCTCGTGGCTATCTCAGGCATATGGTCGTCGGTGAAGAGCTGGGCGTTGTGGGCGTCGAGAAAATGGACGAACACGGTGTAGTCTTTCGAAATCGGCTCGGAGTCCGCGGCGATGTCGAAGCTATAGGTGATCTCGATGGGGCTTCCAATCGGCGCCCGGGGCTTGTTGACTTCGAAGCTCACCGTGATGGGCCGGCTCTCGGTGGGTTCTTTTCCACCGCATGCGGCCATGACCAGGCCGGCGAGGCTGAGTGCCAAGACCGTCGCGCGGAAGATCTCGAATCTCGGTTGTTGTGTTGTCATGCGCTACAAATCTCCTCTTTTTGGGTTGCCCACGAATTAGGACAGGGCTTTCGTGCGTTTCTCCGCAAGCAAACCCGGAAGTGTGTCATATCGGCTTGCCTCCGTCAATGTGTCTTGCGTGACAGGGCGGGAAAGCTCCTGTTCTTGACGTTGTTTCGACCGCTTTGCTATAGTCGTCACGAATCGAAGGAACCATATTTTGAACAACTTAGAGTCCGGCATCGACTAAAATGGCTAGACAATTTGAAGAAGGTGACGCACTTGGCATGGTCGAAACGCGCGGCCTCATACCCGCGATTGAGGCTTCGGATGCAATGGTCAAGGCGGCGCGCGTCGAGTGCGTTGGTTATGAAACGATCGATGCCGGCTATGTGACGGTCATGGTGCGCGGAGACATCGCTGCGGTCAAGGCCGCTACGGATGCAGGCGCTGCCGCGGCGCGGCGAGTCGGTGAGCTCATCGCGGTGCACGTCATCCCGAGACCTTACAGCGACGTCGAAAAGTTGTTACCCAAGCCCTGAGAGACGTCCGCTCAGACATGGCCAGCGACAAGGATCTCCGTTCGATACAACAGGCGCGCGATTTGGTGCTCGCCGCCCGCGAGGCTTGGGAGAGCTACGCGCATTCGAGCCAGGAGGAAGTCGACCGCATCGTCGCTGCAAGTGCTGCAGCGGCTTCCGAAGCGTCCTACGAGCTCGCGAAGCTCGCCGTCGAAGAGACAGGCTACGGTATCGTCGAGCACAAATTCATCAAGAACAAATTCGCGGCCGAAGACGTCTACGCGTTCATCCGTGACATGAAGACTGTCGGTATCATCCGCGAGATTCCCGAGCGCAAAGTGTACGAGATTGCGGAGCCGGTTGGGGTTGTCGCGGCCATCATCCCCTCGACCAACCCGACCTCGACCGCCATCTACAAAATCCTCATCTCTCTCAAGTCACGTAACGCTATCGTGCTCTCACCGCATCCGGCGGCCAAGAACTGCATTCTCGAGACGACCGAAGTCATGAAGCGTGCCGCCATCGCCGCGGGGGCTCCGGAAGGGCTCGTGGCCTGCCTGAGCGAGGTCTCGCTGCAAGGAACGCAGGAGCTGATGAGCCATCGCCGCACGTCCGTGATCCTGGCAACGGGCGGTATGGGCCTCGTCCGCGCCGCTTATAGCTCGGGAAAACCGGCATTCGGCGTCGGTCCTGGAAACGTGCCTGCCTATGTCGAGTCCTCGGCCGACATTCCCAAAGCGGTTCGCGACATCATCACGGGCAAGAGCTACGACAACGGAACCCTGTGCTGTTCCGAGCAAGCGTTGATTTGCGATCGCGCCGTCGAGCGGGAAGTGCGGGAGCAAGTGCAACACCAAGGCGGTTACTTTCTCTCGAAAGAGCAGGCGGCGACGCTTGCGCAACTCGCCGTCTTGCCGTCGCGGCTGGCCAACCCGGAAATCGTTGGGAAGAGCGCGCGCTTCATCGCCGACTTGGCGGGCTTCTCTTTTTCAGCGTCCGAAGGGTCAGTGCCCGAAGGCACACGCGTGCTCGTGGTCGAGCTCGACGGAGTGGGTCGCGACTATCCGCTCTCGATCGAGAAGCTCTCGCCCATATTGGCTTTCTATGTCGTCAGCGACTGGAAAGAAGGCTGCGAGCGCGCCAAGCAGGTGCTCCGCTACGGAGGCATGGGACACACCCTCTCCATCCACTCGAAGAACGACGACATCATCCGCGAGTTTGCGCTTCAAAAACCCGCCTCTCGGATCGTGGCCAACTCGCCGGCCACTCATGGAGCGGTGGGCTTCAGCACAGGGCTCGCGCCCGCGATGACTCTTGGCTGCGGCTCCTACGGAGGGAACATCACCTCCGACAACATCACGCCGCTTCACCTCATCAACGTGAAGCGGCTCGCTTATGAGATCCGCGCCGTCGACGTCAATGAAGCGCTCGACGCTTACGGCTATTCCGGGGAGATTACCGCGCCGCGGCCTCGGGCCATGGGCTCGGCCGCGACGGGCACGCGGCAGTCCTCTCTCGAGTCTCGCGTGTCCTCCTTTCTCGAAAGCCGCGGCGTGACAACGCCTATGCGCAGTGACGCCGATGCATCTTTCGAAGGTGAGGCTGGGCCGGCAATGACCGCGTCGTCGAGCGAAGTACCGGCCCCAGCGGTGGTTGCGCTCGAGTTTGTTTCGGAGGACGATGTACGGGGCGCGTTGAGCAACGGGCGAAAGCTGCCTGTCAGTCCCACGACGGTCATCACGCCATCGGCGCGTGAGCTCGGGAACGAGAACAATATTTTCGTGCCGGTGTGAAAGCAAGATTAGTTGGAGGTTTGCGCGTGTCGGAGCTTTCCCACCGATTGATATGGATTTGTGCTTTAGGCCTATTGTCGACTTCCTGCTCGTCCAAGAAGCCCGCAACCGGACCCGAGCCGCCGCCAACCGCGGAAGTCACAGTATCGCTCCAGCGTCAGGCCGTGCAAAAAGCACGCATCGAGCTCGACTATGGCGAGGATCTTGCGCATCGCGGTAATTGGGATGAAGCGCGTGTCGCTCTCGATCGCGCGGTCGACCTGCTTCTCGATGTTCTCGGTGGTATCGCCACCTACCCCGAGTCGGAGCGACTCTATGACGAGATCATCGCAGCCATCCTGGCAACAGAGCGCGGCGCCCTCGATGCGGATGCGCAAGAGCAGTTCGAGCTTGCGGCGGTCGACGAGCTGACGAGCGAAGAGCTCGAGGAGCTTCCCGAGAACATCGTTTTTGCGGCGGATGCCGATCTGCCCACGACCACCTACGACATCCCTATCGAGCTGAATGCGCGGGTGCGCTCCATCATCGAGATGTATCAGCTTCGCCGCCACGATTGGTTCCAAGAGGCTCTCGACCGGTCCGGTTATTACCGCGAGATGATCGAAAAGATCTTTGCCGAAGAAGAGATGCCCCAGGATTTGCTCTACCTTGCGATGGTCGAGAGTGCTTTCAAATCTCGCGCGATCTCGCGAGCAGGTGCGGGAGGCATCTGGCAGTTCATCCGCGGTACCGGACGTCGTTACGACCTTCGACAAGATTTTTGGGTCGACGATCGCTTCAATGCGGAAAAAGCGACGCGTGCGGCGGCGCGCCACCTGAAGGATCTCTACGAACAGTTTGGCGATTGGTATCTCGTGATGGCTGCCTATAATTCCGGGTCCAGGCGAGTAGAGCGCGCGATCCGGCGCACCGGAAGCCGCGATTTCTGGGTGCATGCGAAGCGCCGCGTGCTGCCGCGCGAAACGCGCAGCTACGTGCCGCTCATTCTCGCCGCGATCGTGATCGCTAAAAACCCAGAGGAGTACGGCTTCGAACCTCCTACGACTACGCCGCTCGCATATGACGTCGTGCGCGTCGAATATCCTGTGGATCTCGCGACGGCGGCCAAATCCGCTGGCGTTAGCGTCGACGACATGAAGTTTCTGAACCCCGAACTCCGCCGTTGGGTGACTCCGCTCGACAGCAAGAATTACGCCCTGCGTGTCCCCAAAGGAACGACCGAAGTGTTTCGTACCGCTCTTGCCACCATTCCCGAGGCGGAGCGGGTGCGCTTCGGGACGCATGTCGTTCGCCGGGGCGACACGCTGTCCCAGATCGCGAGCCGCTATGGCACGACCATAGGAGCACTGACCGCCGCTAACGACATCAGCCAGCGCTCGCTTATCCATCCGGGACAAGTGCTCACCGTTCCCGTGCCTCCGGGCATCGGCGGCCAGCGGATCCGTGCCATGCAGAGGCGAGAAGCGGTGGCCGAGAACGGTCAGGAGGTCTATGTCGTGCAAAGGGGCGACACGCTCGGTGCGATCTCCACCTCGTTCAACATGTCGCTTCGATTGCTACGCGAGCTGAACGGAATACGGCCACGCTCGACCCGCATCCATCCCGGTCAAAGGCTCGTCGTTACCGAGCGAGCCGCGGGCAACATACGTTCGACACCGTCCTCGGCGCCGGTGCGCAGCGCCACCGACATTTACATCGTGCAGCCGGGAGACACACTTGGGCACATCGCTGAAGCGCACGGCCTTGGTCTTTCGGTGCTGCGGCGCTTGAACGGTTTCTCGAGCCGGCGGACGCGGATCTATTCCGGCCAGAGGCTTCTTGTCCGTGAAACTGCGGCAGTAGCCGAAGCTTCTACGTCGGGAACGACGCGCTATCGCATTCGGCGTGGCGATACGCTCTCGACGATTGCCCGCCGGTTCGGCGTCACCGTGCAAGAAATCCGCCAGTGGAATCAAATGAGCACGGATCAGATCGTGGCCGGAGAGCGCCTTACGATTTACGTCCAAGCTGGCACGAACTAGTGCCCGAACCCGCTAAACTTCGTGAACCGTTTCGTCTTCGCGCTTTCCTGAAAAATGACGCCCGCGCGTGGCGGTAGTGTCATGTTCGGAAGTAAATTGCCTCCGATGATGTTGAATCTTGGAGAGACCGATTCCGCAGCTTGTCTTCGCCGGAGCGGAGCTCAGGGCTTCAAGACTTGGGCTCGACGACCTTGATTTGCCGCTCGAGTTTTTGCGGCTGCGAGAAAATCGTATGCCACGGGCTGTGCTTTTCCGTTTTGTCCGGGACGCGCGCGATCTCGTCCTCCGACGCGGAGCTCGCGACCGTGACGGTGTAGCGAATTTCTTTATATCCCGCCGGCTCGTCGATGAGACCGAAAGTCGCGCGGGCATCGATGTCGGTCTCGATCTCGACTTCGACGACGTCGAGAGGCACTTCGAGCTTCGCGGCCCAGGCTGTGTAACCGATGGCGAGACAAATCCCGAGAGCCGCTCAACCGTAAACTCCAGGGAGTGGCTCCTCGCCCTTGCCGCCCGAGCCCTTGTCCCAATCGGCCTTGAACCTCCACGGACCGTCCTCGATGTGACAAAGATAGCCCTCGCCCAATCGGACCTTCGTCTTGCCGGTCTTCTGCCCGCGCTCGGGTTCCCGTTCGAGAATCGCCTCGGCTCTCTCGAAGCTGGCCTTGAATCGTGCTTGATCTTTCATGAACAATTGTCCTCAGCTGCCTCGGTGCTTCCATTTGTGGCCGTCTGGGGCTCGACGGCGAGCGAGTAAATGAAGGTGATGGCGTCGCAATAGACCATCGAAAGCCATCCGAAGACCGTCAAATTCACATGCGTTGGCCTCAGCCGTCCGAAGCTCAAATAGGGCTTGACGGCCATAGGGAGCCGGTCGTGGAGTTCGGGCACATAGAGAAGTGATGCGAGAAGCAAGCCAAAGGCCCCCGGAAGCAGCAGCCAAAAGATGGAGGAATAGAGAAAATGCCGCGCTGCTGTACAGGCCTCGGCGTTGAAGAGTGAGAATCCTTGCATCCGGACCTCAGGGGAACGGCTGTAAGTTACTCAAAATGGCGCTCTTGTCAAGCCTTCTTTGCGAAATGGGACGGAATCACAAGGTCTCGAGAACGAGTGGACGGGAGGAATGCATTTTTTTTGACGGCGACGTTCCGAGAGCCGCAAGATATGCTAGATTGGACGGCTGTGTCAGAGAATCAACTTGCCTGGACCAAGCTGAGCGAGGCGCATGCGCGGATCAAGGCGCAGGCGTGCAAGCTCTCCTCCAGTCGTTTTCCAGTGTGGAGGTGTTGTGAAGATGAACTACGATCCCGAACGTTGGGAGCTGTTTGAGCGAGACATCGAAGTGAGCCTCATGAAAATCCACAGCATAAAATGGGTTGAGGAAAAAGGTTGGATGGGTGGAGACCGGCTGTGGCGCGTCAAGGCAAAATGGTCCCGAGAAAGAAGCGTTTACGCAGATGCGGCCGTAGGTCGGATCGAGTTCGATATCCACCTCCAAGAAGCGCCGGACCCGCTTGAAAAAGAAAAAACCAAAGACCGGATAGTCGCCCGTGTCTGCCAGTGGATGAAGTCCATTCCAAAGGAGGCCCGGCTTCCCGATAAGCGACGGCTCGGCATCACTTAGGCTGTAACTTTGTCGAGACTCGAGCACTGTCTCGAGGTTCCCCCCGCGGGTGTTTGCTACAATTAAGCTTCATCCCACGACACCCGCGCACATGTTGAAATCGGCAATGACTCTTCTTGCCGCGCTGGTCGGTCTCGCCCTGCCAGCGAGCGGCTTCGACACCGCGTCCAATACGTGTGGACGCATCACTGACGTTCCCGTGCCGACGGCATCGTTTTCCGGCGGCTCTAGACCGTGGATGCGCGGGTTGCACCGGCTGCTCGAGCGCTTCTCTGAAGGGGATGGCGATCTCCAGGCGACGGAGACGGCCAGTTTCGTTTTCGCCATCGACGTCAACACGCGGCCGCTTCCGTGGGAAATCGATGCGGAGCGTCGAGAGCACATGCGGCTTTTGACGTGGCGCGGCCGAGCGCGGCAAAACGACGAAAATATGCCGGCTCTCGTCTTGAAAGAGGGGGAGTCGTGGTGCACGTCGTCGCTCGCGCGTCCCCGTGGCGCACGTCTGCGTTTCGAAGCTTTCTCGCTCGAGCGCGATCGTCCGGCCACCTTGCGCGTCGCTTCCGCTGAGGCGGAGCTTTTTGGGCGCGAGCTACCCTTTCCCCAAGGCTTCGGCGAATCCGAGCCCGGCGATGTCGCGCTCGGGCAAGAAAGAGGCAAGGTCTGTTTTTACGCCGAGGGTGGCGCCGTTGCCATCGGTGAAGCGCGTATCCTCGCTCCGGAAGAGCCGGGACTCGATCCGCGTCCCCGTTTTATCGTGCTCACGATCATCGACGCTTTGCGTGGAGACGTTCTGCGACGCACTGGTGGTGATGCGAGCGCGCTCGTCCCGAACCTCGAGAAGTTGAGCCGCTCTGGCCATCATTACGAGAACGCTGTTTCGCCCGGATGCCACACGCGCGCGGCGGTCTGGCCCGTTCTTACGGGTCGCGACTTAATGCGTATCGACCCGCTCAGGCGCCGGCAGACCAGGCCTTTCGAAACGCCGCTCGAATCAATTTACGCACGCGCCAATGTTCCCATCACCCAAATTGCGGAGACTGAAGGCTATCACTCGGTTTTCCTCGGCAACAACCCCGATTTCAGAAGGATGCCGACCTCGTCACGCTATTCGAGATGGTCCCGCTCGGACATGGGCACTTCCGATATCGTCGGCGCCCTTCCAGCCCTCTTCGACCGCTACGGCGACGAGCGTGTCATGCTCGTGTACTACCTCCTTGCGACCCACGCGCATTCGGACACGCCGCGGCGGCTCGTCGAATCGCTCTCCTGCGTTGAGCTCGGGGATGATGCGCAGTGTGGCTGCTCCTACGACGCGCGCGCACGCCACTCCGACGAAGCCTTCGGGGTTCTTCTCGAAGGGCTTTCGGCCTACGGTCTCGAAGACGAGGTCCTTCACATAGTAACGGCCGATCACGGCGAGCTTCTTGGTGAGGGGATGAAGATTGCGAACGAGCTCTCCACGTTCACGGTGGGAGTGCCTCGCGTCGCCTATGAAAGTTTCGATCGAGGCCATGGAAAGAGCTGCCACGTTGTCGAGACGCATGTGCCACTCATCGTCGCCGGCAAAGGCATCACGCCGGCTCGGTGGAGCGGCGCGGTCTCGGGCCTCGACATCGTGCCGACGCTCATGCCGATACTCGGACGCTCTCCGCTTGCCCGATTGGACGGCGTGCCGCTACCGCTCTCCTTTCCCGGCGGGTCTCGCGACGGTCCGTTCGTGTCCTACGGCTTTTGCTCCGATTCTTTTATCGATGGCGACCAGCAATTGATCCGATGGGTGCAAGGGTGCCGGCTGAGCGAAGGTGGAAAGCCCCTCGATCACGAGAGTGAGCTCTGGACGGCCCTCGAGCGGGTTGCCACCGAGCGGAGTGCGCCAGCGCGACTCCGGCCGTGGATTCTTCGCCACGAAGCTTGGCTCGAGGAGAGGCTTGCGTCAGAGGATGCTCTCGTCTTCGCGACGATGAACCTCGACGCCGCGCGGGTGATCGTTACCGTGGACGCGGGGCGCATCGTTGACTATGGACCGTCCCGCACCATTTACGGGCTCGACGCTATTGGGACGTCTCGACTTTCTCAGAAGGGCGATCGCCTCGAGGTCGCCTTCACGGGCTATCGTGGACTCTACTACGTCTCGACGAGCCCGCCGCGCGCCCCCATTCAGATTCGCATCAACGGGGAGCCTGATGTGCTCACGTTCGTCGGGCCGCTCCAGCTTCCAATGGAAACGGGAGCGGGATTCGTCGACCCCAATAGCGCTCCGAGCTTCCTCGTTGCAGACGAGACACCTGCTCCGCGTGAGACATCACGTGCCGCTTTGCGTTTTTGGTGGCGGCGTTTCCCGAGCCACTTGAGCGACGCTCGCTAGCCGAGTACGCGTGTGCCGTGTTCGCGAAAAGCTATTGGCACAACAACAGAAGAACCACGGCTCTGCCGCGGCGTGAAGACCACCGCCTCATGAGTGACTCGTTCCCTTCTCGAATTGCCGTAGAGCAGAATTTTTGAGTGACTGACTCTATGGTAACACCGTCGCTACATGTTGACAGTGCCTTCCCCATGGTCGAAAATTGAACAACTCAACGAAGAATCTCCCACTGCGAATCGTTACTTGAAGATTACCGGAAAAGCTCTTGCCGCCGGATTCATGGCCTTCGGCCTGCTGACGTGTAGCGATGCCTCACTCGAGGTCGAGACGGACGACTCGACGCTCGAGGCAGACCAGGACTCCGAGGAAGATCAGAGGGTACTACTCCGACTCGGCGTCTCCGCCCGTAAAGATCCGCACCGCACCTATCGGAGCTCGCAGCCTCTGGTGGACTATCTGAACGCGCATACACCCTATCGTGTCGAGTTCCGGATCGGCAGGAGCTCGGAGAGCAATGAGCTCGCCCCCACGGCTCAGGATCTCGTCACCTTCATCGAGGAACGCCTCGTCGAGATCGCTCCGCTCGGCGTTTTGAGCTACTGCCTCGCGGAGGATCGCTTCGGCGCGCTCGCTCTCGTGCGGCACCGCAATCGCGACGGAGAGGCGCTCGATCGCAGCGTCTTTCTTGTGCCTGCCGCGTCCGACATGCGAGCTCTGTCCGATTTGAGCGGACGGAGCTTGGCCCTCGGGCCCTCTCATTCCACGCTCGGCCACCTCGTGCCCAGATACGAGCTCGCCCTAGCATCCGTCGAGCCCGCTAACGTCGAGAATCTCGAGAGCGAGTCGGCGGTTGTCGAAGCGATCAAAAGCGGCGCTTTCGACGCCGGCGCCGCACCGCAATACTTGATCGACGAGGCAGCGCTCGAAGGCTTACGCGCGCTTCACGTCTCGACGCCGATCGCGTCGCGGCCGATGGTCGTGCGGCGCGACCTGCCCGAGCCCGTGCGCGCGTCCTTGCTCGAAGCGCTCCTTTCCTTTCGCGGCGAAGCGAGCGCGTTGACGGAGAGCGCTTCCGATTTCTCGCATGGTTTTGTCCAAGGAGCCCCCACGGATTACGGCGCGGTGTGCAAGATGCTCGACACCGTAGGGGCGAGCTGCAGCCAGGGGTGCCACGAGGCAGGCGGCTGACTATCACGCGCGTGAAGCTTTTGGTGGTCCCGTCGCTTGCGCTCGTGACGACGCCGCTTCTCGCTTTCATCTCAACCGCGACCTTTCTCTACCTTCGGAACCAAGCCGAGCTGCATCACCAGCGCGAAGTCTTGCTGCCCTTTTTGGCACTATTCGCGATCACGTGGAGCGTCGGCGCTGTGCTTTTCGCGCTCGCATCGCACCCGCTCTTCCGATTCATGTCTTGGGGCTATTTCCTGGCTGCCCCCGCGATCGTCCTCTATCGATTAGTCACGGGTCTTACCGAGGACCACCCGGCCCTCGGAGCCCTTGGTGCGGGATGGCTCGTCGATAGCGGGCCCGGGCTCCTCCTGTGTTGTGCTGCGCTTCTAGCCGTCACGGCTCTTTTGGCCCGTCAGTGGGAGCCGCGGGTGATTACGGCTCCGCTCGCCGCCTTCGGGGTCCTGTTGCTGTTGCACGATGCCTCCAACTTTATGAGCAATGTAGAGCGTCCGGACGTCTCACAGGGCGAAGCCGCCGTGGCTCCTTCGTCTCTTCCCGAGGCGCCGAACATTTATCACATCGTGCTCGATGCCTTTCACACGGAGGTTTTCGAGAAGCTCCGCACCGAGGATGGCGAGCTCGACGCCGCACTAGGGGGCTTCGCTTACTTTCGGGAGAACCGCGCGCTCTACCACTCGACCCTCGTGTCGCTTGGGTCGATGTTCACCGGCCAACGTTATGCTTATGACCGGACTCTGGCCGATTTCATAGAGGCGGCCTTTGGCGAAGCGTCGTTGGTGGCGCGCCTCGCGGCCATTGGGTTCCGTACGGTTGCAGTCGTGCCGGCGTCGGATCCATTCGAGAAAACGCTGTTCGATCGGCTTTCTCACCACGGGGACCGCGTCGAGCGCAGCACCGCCGCCAACACCGTAGGGTTCCGGAATCTCTGGATCGTCGCTAACGTACCGCGCCCCGTGCGCGATTGGCTTTTCTCGAGCTCGTGGCTCTCCGAACAAACGAAACAAGAGCTCAGGCTGACGATGGCGGGCCGTGCTTTGACCGACTTTGCGCCGGTGGCGTCCTACTTGAGCTTCCTCGAGCTTGTTCGCAAAGAGAAGGACTTGCCGAAAAACGGTCGCTACACGTTCATCCATCTTCTGGTACCGCACACGCCCTATGTCTTGCGGGCGGACTGCTCCTATCTTGCGGGAGCTGTGCGCGATACGGATCCTTTGGCGCAGACTCGCTGCACGCTCGATTTGCTCACGAGATTTCTCGACCGCCTGCGCGACCTCGACCGCTTCGACACCGCGCTCATTCTCGTGCATGGCGACCACGGCGATCCGTTCCGTTTACGCGGCGACGTGCTCGTCCCCGCGCGCTCGCGCTCGCTGGCCACACCGCTCCTGGTGAAGCTTCCGGGGCAACAACGCGAGGATGGTTTTGTGACATGCGAGACCGCGTCCACGCTTCTGGACATTGCGCCCAGCCTGCTCGAATGGCTCGAGCTCGACCCCGACCCAAGCTACGAAGGCGCGTCCCTAGGCACGGGGTGCCTCGCGCCGCTAGAGCTAGCCCGGTAAACCTGAAAGAGTTCTAAATCCAAACCACACAGCTGACTCTAATCCCCACATCCCCTCCTATCCCCACATCCCCTCCTATCCCCACATCCCCTTGCCTTTAAAAACGCCACTAAAAGCAAGGAGAGGTCGGATAGGAGGGGATGCGGGGATAAGAAAGAATTTGCTTCTTAGGCTTTTCTTGATATTGATCTTGCTTTAAGAGGTAAAGAGGTTACTCAGCTCGGAGCGTTACGTAGCGGGCGAGGCGGTTCAGCTCGTCGTCGTCGACATATTTGCCGATCTCGCGCCGGAATTGCGCCATGCTGCGGTAGGGACGGTACTCCATGAACTCGTGAAGCATGCGTTGGCCGACACCCGGGATGCTTAGAATGTCCTCCTCGCTTGCCGTGTTGAGATCGATGGGGACAAAAACGTATTGCTCCAGGCGCGCGACATCGTCGTCGTCAACATATTTACCGATCTCTCGCCGAAATTGAGCCATGGCCTTATAGGGGCGGTATTCTTCGAACTCGTGGGCCATTCGTGGGCCGAGGCCGGGGACGAGAAGGATCTCTTCGCGGCTCGCCGTGTTGAGATCGATAGGGACGAATAGTTGAGCGTATAGCTCCTCGAGCGCCTCCTCGCTCAACACGGGCTGCAGAAGCCCGTGGAGAGCGAGCATGCCGATGGACGGACGTTGCTCTAGGATCGACGCTACCAGATTCTCGTCGAGATGTGTCAGGCGAAGGAGCTCGTCCTTCCCAGCGAGGTTCGGATTGACCACACTGTCGTTCTTGCCGACCTGGGCGAGGCCCGCCGCGGCCATCAAGGCGACGAGTATCGTTAGGGCGGAACAAAGCGAAGCTTTCCTCTTCATCATTGTGTTGCTCCTTTCAAATATCGGTAAGTTGATGCCAATCCCAGGAAACCGAGATGCATCATGGTCGCGGGAGCGAGCGCCGGCAGAGCGCCCGTCAAAGCTTCCCGAATCAGTTCCAGTCCTCTGCGGGACGGATACATCTCGAGCTCGAACTCTACGTTGGCACTGTAGTGCAAGTAGACGCCCACGAACCCACTGAGCACGAAGAAGAGCATCAGGGACCGAAACGCGCGAAGGCTCGCGGAGCTTGGACGCCATACGAGCCAAATCTGCGCCATCAGGCCGAGCCCGAGCAACACCAGGGGAACGAGCTGCCAGCGATCTTCCGTATGGCCGAGGAAGCAAAGCTCGATGCCTATTCCCAGCACTCCGGCGGCAAAAAGGGCGCCGACAAACCGACGCAGGATGTTGGTCTCCATTCTCTTCGAACATAGCCTAGACGCGTGAGTTTCACAAAATCCGGATCGAGACGGAGGATTAACCGACCTGAACTCATCCATACTTAGTATGTTGACTAGTACGTATTCCGGTGCCGTCTCCGGCGTCGAAGGGCTCGTGATCCGGGTCGAGGTCGATTTCGGCACGGGGATGACCTCGTTTCGCATGGTTGGGCTACCCGATGTGAAGAAACAGGGGTCGGGCTTCGACCTTGCGCTCGAACAGTCCCCGCTCGGGCGGCTCGAAGACACGCTGTTTCTCGGTGAGCTCGCCTTGAACGGCGATTTGAGGCGCGTTCGCGGGGTTTTGCCAGTCGTCTCGCAGGCGGTGCAGAAGGCGTGTCCCGCATCGTCGTGCCCGAAGACAATGTGGCTGAAGCTTGCCTCGTGAAGGCCGCGGAGGTGTACTCGGCCGCGAGCTTGCGAGACGCCGTCGAGTTTCTGTCAGCCGAAGAGCTTCATCCTAAAAAAGCCAAACGTGGCCGTCCGCGTCCTTCCGTAGCACTCGATCTGTCCGACGTCAAAGGGCAGCGTCATGCGAAGCGCGCACTCGAAGTCGCTGCGGCCGGCGGACACAACCTCTTATTGTCCGGCCCGCCCGGCGCGGGCAAGAGTCTTCTAGCGATGCGACTACCGTCCATTCTTCCGCCGCTCTTGCCCGCGGAAGCGCTCGAAGTCACGAAGATCCACTCAGTGGCTGGACTTCTCGACGACGGCGCGCTCGTCGAAGCGCCGCCGTTCCGCTCACCCCACCACACGCTCTCGACCGCATCCATGGTGGGAGGCGGAAGTTGGCTCATGCCGGGCGAAGCCGGTTACAACCAAAGGCATTGTGTGAGGGACTCCAACGACTCGCGGCTTGCCCGTGACCCCGTCATTTGGTGTGGCGTGCTCGCCTACGCGCTGGTCGTGGGGCCGTTCCTCGTCCCCGGGCTGTCTCGCGAATCTCTCGCGTGGTGGACGGAGCTCTATGCCACCATCTTGGTGATGGCGGTCGTCGTCGCCTCACTCGAGCTCGGTAGCAAGGGTCGACTTCCGCGTAGCGCTAAGCTCTTCCGACACATCTTGGCCGCGGCCTTCTGCATTTTGCTGATGAAGGATCTCCTCTACCTGATGCTTCCCGAGGATGTGTTCTGGGAGAACGTCTACGCGGGGACCTACGGCTACGCTTACGTCTTTTACTACTTCGTCGCTTTCGCAGTTTTTGCCGTCGTGCCTCATCGACACGACCTTGATGTCGAAAGAGCATGGCTGTGGCTCACCCGCCCGCTGGGAGCCCTCTTGCTTCTTCTGGGACTCGTGGTCTACTTCCTCGGTATCCCTTTCGCGAACTACATAGTCCGAGAGCCTGCAGCAAAGTCCCACTACATTTTCGGCTATGTTGTTCTCGACGTCGCACTCTTGGCTTTGGTGCTTCGCTTGCGCCAGTCCACGGAAAGCGGCCTCTGGAGATCGGTATATGGGTGGTTCGCCGTGGCCTTTGCCTTGGGTTTGCCTTGGGCGCATTCGATCTGTTAGCGAGAATCGGGGTTCTCCCTTGGGTCGAATACGGCACTCCCCTCGACCTGCTTTGGTTCACCTGGCTGGCACCCGTCATCGTAGCCGCCCGAATGCTCGCCAACGCTCCCGAGTCCAAGGCGGTCTCGTCGGAGGTTCGCGAATGGGATCTGTCGTGGCTCGTCGACGTGGGCGGCTCGCGCTGGCTCGTTTTCGCGCTGTTGCTACCCGTGCTGCATCTGGGGCTCGGAACGGCGGGCTTGCTGGATGCGAAGCTCGAGCCCGCGCGCGACGCCTTCACGCTTCTCTATGTCGTGTGCATGGGATGTGTCGCTGTTTTTCATGAGCATCTTATGGGTCGCGAGAACCGACGGCTTGCGCGTGAGCGCGCCGAGGCGAACGAGCAACTGCAGTTTGCGCGCCGCTTGGAAGGCATCGGACAGCTCGCCGCCGGTATCGCGCACGACTTCAACAACAAGCTCACGGTCATCCAAGCTTCGAGCGAGCTTCTCCACGCGCAGCTCGGTTGACGATCCGCGAAAGAGGCTTACTTCGAGGATTCTCAAAACGACAGAACAGGCAGCCGCTGTCGTTAGCCAACTTCTCGGCTTCAGCCGGAAACAGTTAAGCCATCCGAAAGTCGTGGATCTAAACGCCCAGATCGAGCAAGTGGCGAACATGCTGCGGCAAACACTGGGCGAGGATGTAGAGATAGTTCTGGACCTCGAAGAGACCCTGCCGCCAGTGAAGATCGACCCCGCTCACGTCGAGCAAATTTTGATCAACCTTGCTGTGAACGCGCGCCATGCAATGCCTCGCGGTGGAAGGCTAGCGTTTCGAACCCAATATGTGAAGGAATCGAACGGAGGCCCGATGGAAGCCCGGCCTGCGGAAGTCATTGTGACGGTCAGCGACTCGGGCACGGGCATGTCCGATGAAGTCAAGGCGAGAGCCTTCGAGCCGTTCTTCACGACCAAGCCACCTGGAGAAGGTACCGGGTTGGGACTCGCGACTGTCTTTGGACTCGTTCAACAGAACAAAGGCGGTATCGAGTTCAAGACGGAGTCCGGTGTCGGGACCGTATTTCGCGTGCACCTGCCGGCGAGCCCCGGGCCGGTCGACGAGGTATCTGCGCCGCCCGCGCGTGTCGAGTCTCGCTCGCAGGGGCTCCAATCCGGCGGCGGATTCTACTCGTCGAGGACGAGCCCGGCGTCCGTGAGCTGACACGCGAGCTCCTGGAGCCCCATGGCTACACAGTGCACGAGGCCGCTAGCGGCGACGGCGCACTAGAAATTGCCGGCAACGAATACGGCATCGACATCCTCGTTACCGATGTCGTCATGCCCGGGATGAGCTGGCCGCAGCTGGCCAGAGAGGTCGAGCGCCGCTTTCCCGATGTCAAGGTACTGTTCATCTCCGGCTACGCAGCGCCCGACGAAGCCGGCATTCCTTTGGTTCCTTACTTGCAGAAGCCGTTCACGACGATCGAGCTGCTCAAAGCTCTCGATGATCTGTGCGCCGTCACCCCGGATGCGCCCGCTCCGGCACCGGAAAAGACGCCGGCGGGACGAATAGGCTCTCGCAATTGATTTCTATTTCCGCAAGGAGACGTCTTCGCGCCGGGCTACGGCGAAGGTCCGGCCATGGTCCAGAAAGTATCCGTAGTGGAGCGTCCGCTGTTCCTCGATCTCGAAACGGGCTGCTATGGTGGCGAGGACGTCCTCGAGCCCTTTCCCTTCGTGGGCCGGCGGGTGGGATTCGAACAGCAGGTGGCCTCCCTTTGCCGTCAGCGTCCGGCACCGGTCGAAATAAGCTTCGATACTGTGTCGAGTGTTGCCGTCATAGGTGGAGTGATTGGCGAAAGACAATACGCAGTCGAACGGCTCCTCCTCCGGGAGGTCTTCGAACGCGGCGACGCTGAAGTGGACGTTGTCCCTTTCCAGAAAACGCTCGCCGAGCTGTGCCATGCGGATGACGTGCGGATTGATGTCGAAGCTGACGACCCGCTTCGCCGAGGCAGCGATCGCGAGCGAGAGAAAACCGCTATTGCAGCCGACCTCGAGCACGGTCTTGCCCGCCACGCGCTTTTCGAGCTCCATCGCTGCGACGCGGGCATCCGTGTCGCGCAAGCCCGTGATGCCGAGGGCTGAAAGGCCTTGATAGAAGTAGCCCTCGCCGTAATCGTGGCTCTTCCACTCGGCCCTGGCCTCGACGAGACACTGGTTCAACTCGCGATGTAGCTCGAGTAACTTCGGAGCGGCGCCGAGCCTTGCATAGTCCGCCTGGCGGTTCCTGAGCGACTGCTTTCGGATGTTCGAAGATTTGGCGAAGAGCGCCTTCATGAAAGCGAAGTTCGCCAAGACGGAGTATTTGTCGTAGTACTTGGAGAAGTCGGGCATCAGCTGAAGAGCTCGTGTAGCGCAGCCTTTCTGACGGCGGGGCTCATGAAGTGGTACGTCACACCAACGCGCGTATTCTGAGGCTCCGTGGGAAGATTCAACGGATCGGCTTCCGCGTGGAGCACGTTCGTCAACATTTTCGCTCTCAGGACTGGATCGTAAAACGAGAACAGAGCGCGGTACAGCATGGCGTCGTCGAGGGAATCGGTGAGAGATCGTGGAAACACAATACGAGGGAACTTCTCGGCTCGCACGAGCGCGCCCGTGTCGAGCCCTGCCTCCATGTAGAAGCAGCTCGCGCCCGGCCGGCCCCGAACGAGGCTGGACCATAGCAGACCGTCAGCCCCTCGAACATGTGGCAGGAACCCGGGATGGATGTGGAGGAAACGAACGCCCGGAAGCTCGAGCAGGTTCTCGCGGAGGATGCCGCCCCCGGTGAAGAGCACGGCTGTTGGTCCATATCCGGAAAGAGCCTCGGCAAGCGCGGGATCTTTCAGCCCCGATACCCTCAGCCGCTCGAGTCGATCGGTAAAGGCTTCGAGTGGGCTTTCTCCTACCAGCTCTTCGAAGACGTCCGAGGATAAGTCGAGCGCCTCGCCGATCTTCTCGACCATCCCGTCGTAGAGCTTTGAACGGGTGGCGCGGAGAAAGCGCGGCCAGTGGAAGAAAGCACCGGACTGGACGCGCTCCGCGTAAGCGGTGCGAAGCGAGCCCGGCAAGAAGCGGCCGAGCGGCTTTCCTGTCGACGGGTGCCGTTCGTAGACGAGGAGCAGGATGCGCTCGGGACGAAGCCCCGAGGCGCGAAGCGCGGCCAGATAGGCACGGGCCATGGGTCCGTCATGCACGAGAACGGTGATTGGGAGGTCTTTCATCGATCAGCCAGCGAGCGGGCCGCCCAATCTTTTAGAGCAACGAGAAATGGTGGCTCCGGGTCCTTCGCCCGGTCTTGGTAGAGCGTGATGGCGTTGAAAGCCGCGTTGATGAGCTTGAGGCTCTGGCCTTTTCCGTCAGACTCCTGCTTGCAGCGATCCGCGGCGAGCAGGAGCGCGGCGACCAAGGCCGGCCAATGCTCGAGCGGAAGCGGCGTCTTGTCGGTCGCCTTCTTCCAGCTCGCGTCATAGGCGACCCACACTTGGCGCACGATGTCGACTTTTCGGCAGAGCGCGTCGAGTCCCTCGCGCGTCGCCTCGTCGAGTTGGTCGGGTCGCTCGCGAACGAGGCGCCCAACGAAGGTGACGGTCTTATTCCCGTTGGCCAAAGCAGTCGGAAGCGTTGCTTCGATTTCCGAAAGGAGGCTATCCACGGGATGGATCCGGTTGGCCGGTTGGGTTTTCGTTCATGAGTCGCTCCAAAGCCTCCGCACCGGCGCGGCCGCTCTTTCCGGGATTGTAGACCCAGTGCGCTCGCGCTTCGCGAAGGCGCTTCACCCTTTCGGAGCCCTCGCCGAGTAACGCTTCGACTTTTGCGGGGGCCTGCGCGAGAGCGCTTGGCGTGAGCACGGCGCCGAGCGTCTCCCGCAAAGAGACCTCCACGGGGACGGCCTCGATCTTCCCGTAGTCGGCGTTTTGAACTTTGCGCGCAACATCGACGAACAAGACGGGGCGTTCGCGGCCGAGTGCGAACTCGAAAGCCGCTCCGGACCAATCGCTCACCATGACGTCCGCTTCGAGAAAAGAGCGCTTGGAGCCAGCCTCTCGGTCCCAGGCGAAACGCGGGTGCTCCGCGAAGGAGGCGCTGATCTCCGCCATCGCCTCCGGTGCGAGCTTGTCCGTGCGCGGATGGGGACGTACGGTGACGTGGTAGCCCGCCTCGAGAAGTGATGCGACGAGCGGTCGTCCTTGCGTTTCCAGAAAACCTTGAGCTCCCCAGGACGGGGCCACGAGCACCTTGGGCTCCGTCGCCGCTTTGCCGGAGCGAGCGGGCTCGGCTAGAAGTTGGTCGAGCGGGCCATAGCCGTGGTGGACTAGCTCTTTCGGGGGGAGCCCCTGGAGCTTCTCCCATTGCCGCGTCTCCTCGACATGGTGTGGCCCGACGCAGAGGATCGAGTCGAACTGATCGAAAGCGCCGCGTCGGTAAATCATGTGGGTGCTGACGATCGAGTGATGCAAGTAAACGTAGTGCACGCGGTGGCCGGAGCGCTTGATCTGAAAGAGCCCGAGATCGGGCAAAGTCATCACCGCGACTCTCGCCTCGAGCCCGGAAAAAAGCAGCACGCGCGCCACGCCTGAGCCGATATAGAACGGGAGCATCCCAGGGAGGGGTTCGGTCAGAAGCGGGTCCACTCGGTCGGAAGTGACGTAGCAAATGCGGCGACCGAAATCCTTGATGAGGCTCAGAACGACGGGCTTCAGGTAGATCCAATACGAGGCAGACTCGGTGTAGAAAACGCAGGTGCGCTCCTCCGGGCTCAGTTGCTTGAAGCGCCGGAGCTCTCGCCATGGGTGGAGAGCTCTCGCGAAAGCCTTCAGCATTCGAGGCTCACTCCAGCCGACAGAAGCGTGCGAGCGAGCCGTCTAGAAGCATCGCCTGGTAGAGGTCGAGGTCGGCCTTCGTGTCCGTCTCCAGCCAGCCGTTGTCGACGGGAACAGCCGAAACCTCCCAGCCCAGGTCGATCAGGTTCTGGAGAAAGCTCGTCATGTACATGTTGAGAAAATCCTGGCCGTCGTAGTTTGCGTCGTGGTCCATCGTGTCATAGCGCGTTTCCATCGGCGCTACGCAGTCCGCGCGGACTTTGAACAGGCCGATATACTGCCCCTCGATGTCCTTGTAGCTTTGCGGTCTCTTGCCGAGCTCGACGATGAGCCCGTTCTTGTCGAGCTTCAGGGTCTCCGCATCGCTCAATGGATCCTCCATGCGTCGTTCCCAATAGGCTCTCCAGTTTCGGTCGATGACGACGCCGATGGGTGCACGGGAGGCCAAGAGCGCGTGCAGAACGCGCTCCTCGTAAACGATGTCGCCATAGCACACGATGAGATCCGCGTCGCTCGACCAGGCGTCTCGCGCGCAGAAAAGGGTCGCCACCATGTTCGTCACGGCGTAGTCCTCGTTGCGCACCACGCGCCAGGTCTGCCCCTCGAGCTGGTCCGCGCGATAGCCTCCGACGACGGTGATATCCGAGATTCCCGCCGCCCGCAACACTGCTACCTGTCGCTCGAGAAGGCTCTGGCCTCCGAGCTCGACGAGACATTTCGGCTGATCGGCGGTGAGTGGTCTCAGTCGCTTGCCCTCACCGGCCGCGAGCACGACGGCTTTCACGAAGTAGGCTCCGCGCCGAAAAGCTTAGCCAGCAAGCTGAGATCTTCTTCCTGAAACGGCTCTTCGCGCTCGGGGTGCCACATGACGCCCTCGATGGCTCGAGCGTTGTGGCGAAAGGCTTCGATGGATCGATCGTCCGAGCGCGCCGTTGCTACGAGACCTTCTCCGAGCCCTCCGATACCAAAGTTGTGATAGCTGTTCACTTCCAGAATGCGCCCGTCCCATTCGACCCGATGGCGCGCTCCCGCGTGGCCATCGATCCGCACGAGGTTGCCGCCCTCGTGGAGGTTGACCACTTGCATACCGCGGCACACACCGAGGACGGGGAGGCCGCGCTCGATGGCGGCATCGAGGAGCACTGCCTCGAAACGATCTCGCTCCGGCGCGGGGTTTTGGGCATCTTCGAGCTCGGCGATGTCGTTCCCACCGGTCAGAATGACACCGGAGAGGTCGAGCTCGTTCAGATAGGAGTACACCTCGTTCGAGGGAATCGCATTCATAAGAGGAACGGGCGCGAAACCCAATTTGCGTAAGAGCCGCGTCCAGTTTTGATCGAGAGCGTCCCGTCGCTCGCCATAGTCGGGGATGATCTCGACCCGCTGCGTCAGTCCGATCCTCTTGGTCTTCATCATCGCACCACTTGGATGTGACGGCCGGCGCAATCGAGGCAGAGCACGTGAGCCCCTGCGAGCTGCTCGAAAAGAATCTCCCCGACTCCAATGGCAGCGGGCAAGCCGAACTCCGCCGCCCGGATGGCCATATGCGAATTGGCGCCGCCATAAGTCGTGACGAGCCCGCTAATGCCTTGCCCGAAGAGCCAGTCGTAGCCTGGATCCGCCTGGGGGATGAGCGCGATTTTGCCGGAGAGCGTTGGGAGCTCGGTCTCGTCTCCCCGGAGCACGGCGACTTCGGAGGTCACCTTCCCGAGGCTCACGAAGTTCGGCTGGCTCTCGGGGAAAACGAAGCCACGAAGATCCTCGGCGTTCACGAGGAGAGGAGGGAGCTCGACGGCCTGGGTGACGTCGTGCCATTTCTCACCTTCGAGGGCACGCTCCTCGAGCCAAGCCGTTGCGTCCGCGGGTGCCATCCCCGCTTGCACGAGGCGCAGGTCTTCGAATCCGACGTGAGAGAGTTGGTCTCTGGATAGGCCGCGCTCTTCTCCGAAGCGCGCGATGGCTTCGAGCGCCCCGCTCAGGTGACGCGTGAAGATGAACTTCGCATGCTCGCGTCCTTCGATCGTCTGCCGGAAGAACGCGTCGATGCGGAGCATCTCCTCCTCGACACTAAGCAGTGAATCGTTGAGGCCCATTTGCGTCAGCCCTTCGACGAGCGCCCGTGCCGTTTCCTTACACCAGGAGAAACTTTCCGTCGGCGACGCCGACAGACCCGGGTCCAAGGTGAGGGGACGGAGGTAGCGTTCCGGTTCTTCGGAATAGCACGGTGACGTGATCTCGTAGGCGCCCGGGCGCAAGTGCCCATAGCGATCAACGAAGTCGCTCCAGGGAAGTGCGCCGGCCGCGACGCGGGCGCCATCCTTGGTGAAGCCTTTCGCCACCGTATCGAGCGAGCCCATGAAGGCCGCGTGCTCCTCCTCGCTCAGCAGGTCCGCGGAGACGGCCGAGCGAAGCAAGTTTGTGGCCACGAAGGCACCTCGCGCTAGATGAGCGAAGGGAAGTGTGCCGTAGCGATGACAGTCCTCGAGGAGTGCGACGGCTTTTTGAAGCGGCGGGCCCGAGAAACCGCCGAGAGGCCCGTATCGCTGCTCGAAGCTGTCCACGCTCTTCGCGTCCGCTTGGAAACGCGCGAGCGCGCCACGGGTGATGGCCGCGAGCTCCGCCTCGATGCGCTCGATCTCCGCCTCGGAAAAGCCGGCGGCGGTCAGTCTCTCTGATTTCGTGGCGAAATCGAAGCTCGAGCAGGTGAATGCGATCTCGAACTCTATCTTGTCGTGGAGGTGCGGGTATTTCTCGAGACGGTCCAAATAGGACGCGACCAGCCGTTGCGCCAGATCGTCTGAGAGCCTCCGCGGAACGAACGAGTTGAACGAGGCACGCAGGTCGATATAGGGATGCCCGAGAAACGCGTTCATCAGAGGCTGTGGGCGCAGGTCCCGATAGCCGAACTCCGCTCGTTGAGCGGCCCAGATGTCGTCCGTTACCAGATAACGGTAGAGGCTCGCCGCGAGTCGCCGTGGCTTGGTTCCGATGATTTCCGCTGGGTTCCAGTCGGGCATGACGCCGAAGAAGGTGCGCGTACCAAGTGTGAAAGGCAAGGGAAGCTGCGCTTCCTCGAAACGGCGGGAGGCTTCCTCGAGCATCTCGCCCACGAGCTCGTCCGAAACGCGCCACCGGCTGTGGTCGACGACGATGGGGCGCACCTGAAAAATGTGGACGGTACCGTCCGCGGTGCAGGCAAACTCGATGTCGAGGGAATCATGCCCGATGAGCCCTTCCAACTCCCGGAGCGCTTCGAGGAGCTGCCCGAGCTCTTTGGGCGCGTTCTCCGGAAGCCGGTCCGCATCCCGATGGAGCACCATCGTCTTGAGGTGGCGCCCGCTTCCGCTGGTCACGGTCTCGGTGCTGCGCGTCGTGTCGTCGTAGTTAATGATGTAGTAGGAGGCGCCCGAGCTCAGCGAGCGCGTGAAGGCTACGCCGCTCGAGTCCACGTCGCGCAGCATGTGCTGGACGAGAATCTGGTTCTCTGGGCTCGCGTCGTCGAAGGAAGCGATGACCTGATCCACCGTCTCGCGAACCACGCGTTGCGGGGAGGCGGGAACGTTGGTGACGCTCACGAACGTGCCAGCGTTGGCCGTCGTCCAGCTGTCCTCGGCGATAGCGCTGCTGCGTACGGCAAGTGGTTCTTTCCCGAGCTCCTCCCGTATTCTTTGCAGCACGCCTTCAGCGTCGCCATTCCACTCGCCCACGGTGAAGGAGACTTGCTCTCCGATCTCGGCCGAGCAAACGAGCGGCCGGAGCCGCTCGAGGGTCTCCGCCTTGGTTCCGAGAACGAAGCGGGCGAGATCCTGCGGCGCGTTGAGCTCGGCCCATTCGGCGCCCACGTCAACGGCGACGATCGAGAGCCCTTCCTCGATGAGCGTCTGGAATAGCTCCGGGAGGCCGGCATGCGCGAACCGCTTGGCCTCGCTCGTTGCGAGCTCACGAAGGCGCTCGACGGCGTCAGGCGAGAAACGGGCGAGCCCTGCGAACTCCGCGTCCCCGTTCAGGTGAGGAAGGGATACCCCTATGGCTATTACGCGCTCACCGGAGAGGTGGACTTTCTCGGCGGCCATCATGTCATCCGGATGCCGGTGGAGGTAGCGACGGCGCCAGTTCGAATCGACCGCGAGCACGACGTCACCTTTGGTAGCGCGCAGTCGCTCGACGACTTTCTTCGAGAAGACGACGTCCGTGTAGGCCACATAGTGAGGCCGATTGGAAGTCAGTGGCGCGGCGAAGAGTGAGGCCACGCTACCTGTATGCCGCCAGTCGGGGTTGACCGAGTAGCGCATCCCCGGGTAGCTGCGGGCGACTTCCTGGAGCTGGTAGCCGCCTACGAAGTGCCAGTCGACGTCCAAATCCGAGAAGGCATCGACGATCCAGTCCAGAAGCCGCCGCCGGTCCGGCGTTTTTTGTAGTGCAGAGGGAGGTGCACCCCGGTAGGGCCGGCCGGCGCCCAACAGGATCACGCTCTCGGTGGGCATCGACGACTCGTAAGGTTCGGCTCTTCGACTCTGCGCTCGCGTTCCCGAGACCGGGTGAGATTAGCTCGCTTGGTTGTTCTGCTCGTCCTTGGGAGGTCGGCCCGAGACCAGTCGCGACAGAAACGACGTCAACCGGTGCCAATAGACTGTGAGCACGAAAAACGCGGAAACGGCGGTCGCGGCGATGATCTGGAAGACGTAGCTGCCCGAGCCTGGGTCCAGATAGGCGTGTGCGCTCTCAGGGTTCAGAACGAACACAATGAATAGGGCGACGAGGAAACTCGGCCCCGAGGCTTTTCGATACATGGCTGCTCCAAGTGAACTCCGCCCAGCTCGAGAGTACGCAAGGGTCTGTTGTGTTTGACGTTAATTTAAAATGATACCACACACGCCGGTCCTCCTGAGAATCGGAGTGGGGGAGAGCCGGGGTTCACTTACGAGCGTTCGCCATCTCTTGGGTGAATGGGCATGCCGGGCTCTTCGTAGATCGCTCAGATCGCCTGGCGAACGGTAAGCGCGTTTATTTTGGGAAGCTCACTCTCCAGATTGCTGAGTCTGGCCGTGAGAAGCCACGCGAGCTGGGTGATGCTGTTGGTGTTCGATTTGGCCCAAGGGCTACCGCAGCATTTCGTGAGATCCACGGCACGTTCGCCAGCTTCCTTCATGCGGCCTGGCCATCAGATGAATCCAGAACGGCTACGCGCGGCCGAAAAAGCACCTCGCTTCTCAGCAGGCGTTCGTCACCCAATTCTTCAGCAATCCTAAGAGCCCCGTCGGAACGCTCGAGAACTTCGTCGAAGTTACCGGGCAACGGGTGCGCCTGAAAGGCGACGCCGTCGAGCCTGCTCCGCAAGGCGCTCACGTCGTCCACGGCTCGAAAGCCACGCTCGACGGCGAGGCCTTCGTCCGTGCAATAGTCGAAAAATTGCTGGAATCCCAGCCACCAGCAGATACGCCCCGCGATATCGCCGGCACCCTCCTTCTCGAAGAAAATCCACCGCCTGCTTCCAATCGGCGACAGCCAAATTCCACTGGCCCGTGGCCTAGCCAAGCCGTGGCGGTAAAGAAGGCGCGTTTTGTAGTTGTAGTTCAGCTCATTCTCGTGTCCAATGAGAGCGCGCGGTGGCTACGTCCGCCGCACCCGCTACGATAGCGTTATCGCCTGCCAGCATCAGGTAGCCACGGTCTTCTCGAGATCCGCTGCACTTCCTCCTTGATAGAAATGATGCGTTAGCTACCTCGAGGTAACGGGCGATGGCGGGTCAGGTTATGACCTTTCCGCTTGAGGGGACTGAAGCAGCACGTCCGGCGGTAGGTGCGCTTGCGGCGCACGCTGCTGGCGCCGCCGCTGCGTTCTCCGAGGAGCTCTGATTCCATGGTGCTTTGGCGAGCAGAAGGCCCATGCCGCACCAGTCCGTGACACCGGCAAACGCTAGACCCGCGCTGATGAACGCTGCGAGCGCGAGGAACCCAGGGTGGACGAACGCGCCGAGCCCTACGCCAAGTAGCGACAGTGCTCCGGCGAGGATGCGAACCTGCCGCTTGAGCGACATGCGGTCCCGGCCTTTCTCGGTTTCGCCGCCCGCATTCCGGAAGGCTTCGATGCCGCCATCGACAACGGTCAGGCCACTGACGTGCAGAGCGGCCAACGTTTTCTTGGCTGTCGCGGCTCGGCTGCCAGTCCGGCAGAGAAGCAGGCGTGGTGCTGCAGTTGCGCGCACCTCGTCGGCTATTCGGGTGCTATGGAAACGGTCGGCCAGTGTTCCCGCGCCCGACGGATGGTCGGCGTGAGTGTGAGTGTCCACCACGTAGGGGAGCTTCTAGCCCTCGGAGCGGGCGCGTTCCGCAACGTCATCGACGAGGTCAAGATGCACGTCGAGGGCAAGGGCTTGCTTGCTCACGGGGTCGGCCACGAGGTAGGTGCGGCAGCCCTGGGGGTTGAGCGAACGGCACTACCAGCAGTGTGCCAACAGCTTCGGGGGGGCTTGGTGTTGAGCGTCGTCGTCATGGGAAGCTCCTGTTCAGTTGTCTATAGGCTCATATGACAATATAGGCCAGTATTATCGAAAGCAAATTTCGCCGCAAGGGTCCGCCGTCGAGTACACTGGGGCATGCCGGACGAGCTCCTAGAGGCTGTCGCATCTCGTTTTACAGGGTGTGCTGAGCCGTCTGCGTGTTCTGATACCCCATGAACGGTCCTCTTGGGATAGGAGAGTTTGGCGAAGAAGCAGGTGTGGAGCAGTCTTCTCCCGACAGTTTGCTGAGCTCGACCGGGCCGGACGTGTTGCGCGGGCCAAGGCCGGTCGTTCGGCGCAGGTTGAAATCGCGGACCCAACCCTCAGGCTCGGAAAGTCGAGATGAGTCCACGCGGACGTGACGACGGGGTTGGCGGCTTGCCGAGCGGGTCTCCGCCGG
>CAUZCL010000051.1:0-35894 GCA_963578475.1 Acidobacteria bacterium bin61
TGAAGACGCTAAGCCCGCTGAAGACGCTAAGCCCGCTGAAGACGCTAAGCCCGCTGAAGACGCTAAGCCCGCTGAAGACGCTAAGCCCGCTGAAGACGCCAAGGACGATTCGGCGCCGACGTCTCCTCCCGCCTGACACCCGACGCGCGTACCGGGGACTAGAATCCCCTTATTTTTCGCCTGCTTACCGCATTCTTAGAAGAGGCTAGAACCATGACCATTTCCGCACAGCAAGTCAAAGAGCTCCGCGAAAAAACGGGCTCTGGGCTCATGGAGTGCAAAAAGGCGCTCCAGGAAGCCAATGGCAACGTCGATGACGCCGCCATCATCCTCCGCAAGAAAGGACAGGCGACCGCAGAAAAGAAATCCGGGCGCTCGACAACAGAAGGTCGTGTAGGCTCCTACATCCACACGGGCGGACGCGTGGGCGTTCTCATCGAGGTGAACTGCGAGACCGACTTCGTGGCCAATACCGACGAGTTCCACGAGCTCGTGAGGGACCTCGGGATGCAAGTGGCCGCGGCGGCGCCTTCGGCGGCCCGGTGGGTGCGCCGTGAGGACGTCCCGAAGGACGCGCTCGATAAAGAGCGCGACATCCTCACGAGCCAAGCGGAAGCCTCCGGTAAGCCGGCCAACGTGATCAAAAAGATTGTCGAGGGCAGACTCTCTAAGTTCTATTCAGAGAACGTGCTTCTCGAACAGGCCTTCATCAAGAATCCCGATCAAACGGTCGAGGAGTTACTGAAATCCCGAATCGCAGTGCTCAAAGAGAACATCCAGATCCGCCGCTTCGTGCGGTTTGAACGCGGCGAAGCTCTTTAGTATTCTCCTGCCTCGTCGAAGGGAGCTCTGAGCCAAAGCGCCGCGCGCGGCGCGGGCGATGGGTCCCCACAGCAGGGATTAATCTGAAGTTGTTGTCCACGGGAGTGGTACAACTTGAATTAATGTCAAAGGAGCCTGTCCGCAAAATGCCTGCCTTCAAGCGCATTCTCGTCAAACTCTCCGGAGAGGTCCTGATGGGCGAGCAGTCGTTCGGGATCGATCCCGAAGTCGCCTTGAAGATGGCAGAGCAGCTCCAGGAAGTCCACTCTCTCGGAGTTCAGACGTCGTGCGTCATTGGCGGCGGTAACATCTTTCGTGGGGTGGCGCCATCCACACGCGGCATGGACCGCGTCGCCGCTGACCATATGGGCATGCTCGCGACGGTCATCAACGCGGTAGCGCTGCAGGACGCGATCGAGAAGCTCGGCATCAATACCCGCGTCATGTCGGCGATCGAGATGCGAGAAGTCGCCGAGCCCTTCATCCGCCGCCGCGCGATTCGCCATCTCGAGAAAGGGCGGATCGTGATTTTTGCCGCGGGCACCGGCAACCCTTATTTTTCGACGGACACCGCGGCCGCGCTCCGCGCGATGGAGATCAAAGCCGACATCATCTTGAAGGGAACGCGCGTGGACGGGATCTATTCCGCTGACCCGGAAAAACACCCCGACGCCGAGTTCTTCGAACACATCACCTACATGCAAGTGCTCGAAAAAGGCCTCAAGGTGATGGACACGACGGCCATCTCTTTATGTCTCGATAACTCGCTCCCCATCATCGTCTTCGACATCAAACAACGAGGCAATATTAAGCGCATCGTGGAAGGCGAAAAAATAGGGACTCGAGTGGATGGAATCCCGGGAGGAGAGTGATGGAAAAAGAGCTCATGAAAGACGCCCAGTATCGGATGGACAAGACCCTCGAGGTCCTCCGGAAGGATCTCGCTTTGATCCGTACCGGGCGCGCTTCTCTGGCCATTTTGGACGGTGTTACCGTCGATTATTACGGAGCAAAAACACCTCTCAATCAGGTCGCCAACCTGGCGGTGCCGGAAGGCAATCTGATCACGGTCCAGCCGTGGGAGCCACCCCTGCTCGAGACAATCGAGAAAGCGATCCTCTCGTCGGATCTAGACTTGAACCCGGCCAATGACGGGAAGACCCTCCGCATCCACATCCCGCCGCTCACGGAAGAGCGGCGGAAGCTACTCGTCAAGCAAGTAGGCAAGATGGCGGAAGAAGGTCGCACCGCACTCCGCCAGGTACGCCGGGACGCGAACGATCGGCTCAAGCGAATGCTCAAAGACAAAGAGATCTCGGAGGACGACGAGAAGCGTGCTCTCAAGGAAGTGCAGGGCCTGACCGACGAGCACGTCAAGAAGGTGGACGAGATCGTGAAAAACAAAGAGCAGGATTTGATGACCGTTTAGCGCCCCTTCTCAGAAGTTCGTTAAAGGCAAGGGGGAGGTGGGGATAGGAGGAGATGTGGGGATAACAAAACTGCTTTTTTTTTATCCCGCTGTCCCCTCCTATCCAAACCTCTCCTTGCCTTGAAAACAGTACACAAAAATGGTCGCAAGGGCAGAGGAGACGTTTTTTACACACCTCGAATGTTCTCGTACCGGAGAGTCGTACGAGAAGGGCGAGATTCAGCATGTATCGCGAGCCGGCGCTCCCCTGCTCGCTCGCTACGACACGGCTCGGGCCCGCGCTTCATTCCAGCCGGACGCGCTCACGGGCCGTCCGTTCAACATCTGGCGCTACCGGGAGCTTCTGCCGCTAGCCAATACCAGCGATATCCTTTCTCTAGGCGAGGGCGGCACCCCGCTTCTGCAGGCCCATCGGCAAGGCGCACGGCTCGGACTTTCCTGCCTCTACATCAAAGATGAAGGCCTGAACCCCACCGCGAGCTTCAAGGTCCGAGGAATGGCTGTCGCGGTGTCGATGGCCGTCGCTCTCGGCGCGAAAGAGCTCGCCGTGGCCTCGGCGGGCAACGCCGGAGGCGCTCTCGCCGCCTACGCGGCGCGGGCGGGCTTGCCTGCACACATCGTCGTGCCCCGAGACGCACCGCGCGGGAGTGTCGCGGAAGCTGAAGCTTTTGGCGCGGAGGTGACCTATGTCGACGGGTTGATTGGCGACGCCGGCCGTCTCGTGGCGGAGCGGTCGGAGCGCCACGGATGGTACGACCTTTCGACGCTGAAAGAGCCCTATCGACTCGAGGGCAAGAAGACGATGGGGTACGAGCTCTTCGAGCAGCTCGATAGAACGCTTCCCGACGTCATCCTCTATCCCACGGGTGGCGGGACCGGCCTCGTCGGGATGTGGAAGGCTTTCGACGAGATGGAAGCACTAGGGTGGATCGGAAGCGGCCGGCCGCGGCTCGTATCGGTGCAGTCCACAGGCTGCGCTCCACTCAAGCGCGCGATGGAAAGCGGTGCTCTAGCGTGCACTCCCTGGGGAAACGCCGCCACCATAGCCCCCGGGCTGCGCGTGCCCAAAGCTCTCGGTGATTTTCTGATCCTGCGTGCGCTGCGCGAGACAAAAGGGCGGGCCGTCGCGGTCACCGACGACGAGCTCATGAAAGCGAGCCGCGCGCTCACCGAGACCGAAGGCATCTTCGCCTGCCCCGAAGGCGGAGCTTGTCTCGCCGCCCTCGAGAGTCTCGTCGACGAGAGTTGGGTGGGCAAGGATGAAACCGTCATTTTGTTCAACACGGCATCTGGAGCCAAGTATTTCTGATGACGAAGAAGCTCTATCTAGAAAACCCCTACGTCACGTCTTTCGAGGCCGAGATCCTCGAGACGCTCGATCTGGCTGAAGGCATCGCTCTCGTATTCGACGCGACCCACTTTTATCCCGAAACCGGCGGACAGCCCTACGACCTGGGTACGATCGACGGGATCGAGGTCACGAAGGTGCTCGAGTCCGAGGACGACACGATTCTCCACTTTGTCGAGAAGCGTCCCCGAGGCCTACAGGTTCGTTGTGAGATCGACGCCGCGAGGCGGCACGATCACATGCAACAGCATTCGGGCCAGCACGTGCTCTCCGCCGCCTTCGTCCGCGAGGCCGGAGCCGAGACGACATCCTTCCATCTCGGAGCCAAGGTCTCGACGATCGATCTCGACAAATCGCCCCTGTCAGACAAAGAGGTCGACGCCGTCGAGCGCGCCGCTAACAACGTCGTCGCACGCGCCGTCCCCATCAAGAGCCGCTTCGTCTCCGGCGTCGAAGCTCTAGCCCTGGAGCTCAGAAAAACGCCACCGAAACAAGACTCCCTCCGCATTGTCGAAGTGGAAGGCTTCGACCATCAAGCCTGCTGCGGCACACACCCACGCTCGAGTGCGGAGATCGGTCCGGTCGTCATCCGCGGTCTCGAAAAGCTCAAAGGCGGCACCCGGGTCGAGTTTCTCTGCGGCGAGCGCGCACTTCGAGACTACCGCATGACGGTGCGAAGAATCCGATCACTCGCAAGCGTTCTCAGCAGCTCGGAAGCCGCGCTCGTCGAGACGGCGCAGAAACTTCAGGACGAGCGCAAATCGATGAAAAAGGAGCTAGCGCGGCTCAGAAGCAAGGCGCTCGCGTCGAGCGCGGAAGCCTGGATGAGCGACGCCGAGGCCATCGGTGATGTGCGTGTTCTAGCCCGGGAAATCACGGCGGTCGGCCCAGCGGAGCTCCGGGCGATCGCGATGCAGCTCGCCGCTCAGCCCGGGCGTGTTTTGCTCCTGGGTGCTATCGCCGACGGACGCGCGCATCTCGTTTTCGCACGTTCGATCGACGTCGACGCTCCGATGGGAGAGCTCTTGCGTGGATCCGTTGAGCTGGTCGGCGGCCGAGGCGGAGGTTCACCGCAAGTATCTCAAGGCGGCGGCCCCGACACCGAGAAGCTCCAGGAAGCGCTCGAAGACGCGCGCGCGAAGCTCGCAAAGCGACTCTGACGGGTCCCAATCTTCTTTTCTTTTATTGCTTTTCCTTTGCGCCTTTGCGTTACGCTTTTCTTTATATTGCTCGGTTTTTCTTGATATTGATTGGCTTCGTGGAGCGAGACTACAATGTCGCTCCACCGATCATGCCGCGCCCATTGGTTCTCCTCGCCGTCCTCGCACTCGCGCAGTGCGGTTCGCCACCGCAAGAGAGTCCGAGACCGAGCAAGTCGGCGCCCGCCGCGACGATCGGAGAGGAGCCACTCGAGACCGCGACGATTGGCAGCGAACAGGTGCAGACGATCCCCGCAGAGCCCATCGCTATGGATACGGCGAGTCCCGAAGCCAGCCGCGCCTGCAGATGGTCGAGCGCGTGGAGAAAGCCCAATGTCCAAAAACCGCTCCTCGCGGGCGTCGGAGGCATTCCAATGCCGATACGAACGCACGACGTCGATGTCCAGTTCCCCGTCTCTCGCATCAAGCGCACAGGCAAAATGGTCGCGGAAATAGTCATCACACCAGACGGGACCGTCATGGAAGCGACGATCGTGCGCTCGCTCGAGCCGCGCTGGGCGGCCGCGGAGGAAGCGCTCTTGGAAGCCGCACGTCAATGGAGATACGAGCCGCCGCGGCTCGGAAACACACCCATCTCGGTGTGCACAACGCTCGTCGTCGATCCATGAGCCGATGGAACAGCTAACGCTTTTCGCCCCGGTCGGCGCGGCCGAACCGCCGGCCCGTGTGCGCGAGCTCGCCTCCGCGCTCCATGAAAGGCTCTACTTGGGCACCTCCTCCTGGTCGTTCCCAGGCTGGGACGGCATCGTCTATGACCGCAGAGTCTCGCAGACGACGCTCGCAAGGCACGGGCTCACAGCCTATGCGCATCATCCTTTGTTTCGAACAGTGTGCATCGACCGCACCTATTATGGGCCCATCACCGCGGAGGATTTCGCGCGCTACCGGTCGGCGGTCCCGGAAGACTTTCGCTTCGTCATCAAAGCTCACGAGCTCGTGACACGCGGGCGCCAGAAGCACGACATCGCCTCGCCCAACCCGTTATTTCTCGAGCCCGGATATGCGATCGACGAAGTCATCGGCCCGTGTCTCGAAGGGCTAGGGCGTCGCGCCGCTGTCATGTTGCTTCAGTTCCCGCCGCAATTTGTAGACGACGTCGCCGCGTTCAACGGCAAGCTCCACCGCTTTTTGTCCGAGCTTCCCAAGCGAGTGCTCTATGCCGTCGAGCTCCGCAACCCCGAGCTTTTCAACGACGGCTATCGCGAGCTCTTGCAGGATGTCGGCGCGAGCCATTGCTTTAACGTCCACCCCAACATGCCTGCACTCGAAGAGCAGGTCCAACAATCCGCACCCGATGCGTGGCCCACCATCGTCATCCGCTGGATGCTACGCCGTAACTTGCGCTATAGCGACGCCAAAGAGGCTTTCCATCCGTTTAACAAACTGCTGAACGAAGACGCCGCCTCGCGCCGCGCGGTCGCGACCCTTTGTCGCGACGCGAAGCGCGCCTTTATCATCGTGAACAACAAAGCCGAAGGCTCGGCACCGCTCTCTCTCGTGAGCCTCGCCGAAGAAATCGTCTCACCGACTCGATGAGCTCGGTTTGTGCCGGATCTCTTCCGGAGTGCGCTTCCCATCATGCGGCAGAAGCTCCAGCTTGAAAGTCACGGAAAGCTCCGTCGGGAGATAACACACCGTATCGTCACAGGCCTGATACAACAACGTCGCCCGAATCTCCAGCTCTGTGACATCCGGCTCATCGTAGCCCGGAAGCCGCGGCGAAAGCGTTATATCCTGAAGGATTCGGACCGACCCTTGAAAGACAGGTACGCTCTCTTGAATCGCGGGTAAGTGCATGATTTCCGATTCGGGAACACCGTATCGTGCACTTTCAAATAGGAAGCTTCGGAAACAGCCACCGAGACCGGGCGATAGCCTTCGACGCCGGGAGTATAGACATGCATCTTCGGAGGCAGCTCGAGCTCTAGCACAAGAGTAATCCGGTTTCCGCGGCGGGTGTTGTCCTGGGCGGGGTAAGCGGTAAGCTTCAAATGAGCCGTATCGATTTGCAGACGGGTGCCGCCCCCCGCGCCGAACTCGTGGACCAAAAGACTATCCGCGGTCACGCGCTGACGGTGTCACGGCTCGAAATATTTGGACGTGACAATCCCGTCGGCATCGATAACGAACGTACCTGGCCGCGCCATGCCAAAAAAGGCGTGGTCTTCTGGTACGTTGCGCTTCAAGATGCCAAACGCGCGAATCATCTCCGAGGCCGGAACCGCAAGGAGCGGATAGCGAAGCCCTCCCATCTGCTCGGAGAAATGTGCGAGGATTTCGGGGGTGTCGTAGCTAATCGCAACGACTGCCAGACCTTGGGCCCCGAATTTGTCGAAGGATTTGTCCAGCTCCACGAGCTGGGTTTTGCAATACGGTCACCAATCTGCCGAGCGATAAAAGAGAAGAACCGCGCCGTTCGGACCTTTCAAAACATCGAAATCCCAAGCCTTGCAGTTTTGATCGATCGCACGGAAATCCGGGATGCGGGCCCCGATCTCGAGACCGGTCTGCTCGTCATCATCCATCGGGTCGATCGGGCCGAAAACATGTTGTGCGACTAGCGGCGTCCCGAGGAGCACCATCAAAAGCCAACCACAAAAACTCCGTCGTAGAATCAGACGGGCCTCCGTCGCCATCTTAATTCATCGATCGTGAGCGTCAGCTGTAGTCGACCTTGCAGCGCGCAACGTGCAGTAATTCGAGCCGTGCCCCAAGAATCAGGATAGTCTCACTGTCTCTTGCCTAGAGCAAGTCGTCTTGCTAGCATGGTGCGTTTTCCATGCTTTTCAACATGGGCGGCTAGCTCAGCTGGGAGAGCGCGGCGTTCGCAATGCCGAGGTCACGGGTTCGATCCCCGTGCCGTCCACCACCGTAAATAGCTCAATTAAAACAATTTAGCGTCCCGCACTTGAGCCAGGGGTAACACTGGGGTAGCACACGCACGGAAACGATCCTCGACCATGTGCGGGCTCGTCGGGCTGTTCTCGTGGACGATGAGGCTCCAAGGACCCGGTGCGGAAATAGCCCCGGCTTAGCAGTCGGATTTGATGAAGGCTCCTGTCGGCTCGGGTCTTACCCGATGCGGCTGCCGCCTTTTTCCTTACGGACGCGATCCTGCGGCGAACACACCCTGCGGCGTCAGCGATCAGCGCGACGACGGCGACACGGGTTCGAGTCCCCGAGGGGAGCTTCACCCCTAGTATCAGCAATTGGTGGCAAGCTGCGGCTGGTGGCTTGACTACGATGGACAAGCACTGTAATCCCCGATCGGCATTGAAATCCGCGATCATCGTCTTGTCGCCGGTGAGATTGCGATAAAAGAGCACTCTTCCATTCGGGCCCCAAACGGGTTCCCGTCTACCGTCCGTCGAGATCTGCCACCTTCGTTCCGGTTCGGAAACGACTGCACGTAGACTTCATGCCGCCTGGCCTCGTCTGACGTGCAGACCAGCGATCGCCCATCGGGCGAAAAACGGGGCCAGGCAGGAGATTCGAGTAGAGTCGTTGGGCGCGCTCGCCCGACGTGTCGAGCAACCAAACATCGGACGGATTATCACCGGTGTAGGCGAGCAGCCGTCCGTCGGGCGTTGGCGACGCGACCCATTGCCGGTGCAGGCCTAGGTATCGCCCCACGGGCGCTCGAGGACTTCTGCGCGCGTGCTCGCGACACTTTTCGGCTGTGCTCGGCGCCGTGAGACTCCTACTCGATGCGGGCGCCGCCGTGAACCAGGTGAACGAGGCGGGTGACTCCGCGCTTCACGCAGCAGCGGTCACGGGAATGACGACAGTGATCCAGTTGCTCGCCGACGGAGGCGCCGAGCTCGAGCTCGAGAACAAAGCCGGTCAGACGCCGCTCGCCTTGACGATGCCAAGAGAAGAAGGACGTCCCGGAAGACGGAGACAGGTGGCGGGCTCCAAGGAGGCGGAAGAACTGCTCCGCAAGCTGGGTGCCACGCAGTGAGCTCCTACTGCTGACGTCGAGGTGCCCTCAATACCTGTAGTTCGTCATTATTAATGGGCGCGGGAACTGCGGGCTCGTGCGCCCCGGGCGACGAAGAAGAAAAGCAAGGTCGACGCCCGCGAAACAGTGTCGCCGTCACGTCGACTGCGCGCTTGATGCTCGGAAAGCAAGAAGGGTCACGGCTTCGGGCCACCCGACGTTCGCCACCGGAACGGAGCTACGCAGCATCCCGCCATTCGTAGCGATGGTGCAGCCCGCCCACTCTCGGAAGCGCAACGATTTTTGCGGTCGGTGACGGTCGTGGCGTGATGCTGTGCTCCGCAAAAACTCGATCCGACGTTGATTCCGCGATAAAGCCAAAGGCCTCGAGCGGGTTGTGGGCGTTATAGTAAACCTTGTGGCAGTGCCGGGGTGGCTTCTGTGGTTCAGCCTCCTCTATTTCTTCGTCACCGGCGTACTCAGAAGCCTCGGGGAAAACTTTATGGCATTTGCAAGGTTTATCGATTCGCTGGCTTCAGAATTAGGATCAGGGGATTGGTTTGGGCCCCTGCTCATGCTGGGGTTCATAGCGTTTACGGTCCTGCTTTATTTTGCCGACAAGGGGGCGGATGAGGATTTTCTTAAGAGAGATCTAAGCATTGACGAAGGAGGCGATTCTCGATCCTCGATTGTGGGTCGTGGCTAGTTGCCCCTCTCGTTGCCCTTCTGGCCTAGTCCCCAGGCAATCCATTGTAACGTATTGATTCTATTGGTATCCCCGACGGGACTCGAACCCGTGTTGCCGCCGTGAAAGGGCGGAGTCCTAGGCCTCTAGACGACGGGGACGCAATCTTTGGTGTTGTCGCAAGCTTGCTCAAGAATTCCTCAGCGTAGAGAACGAAAATTCCCGTAGACTCATCATTTGTCGTTTGTCCCCTAGTGGCTCCCTACGCATTTCGGGCCTCGCTTGCTCGTTTCTCTTTTTCCTTACAAAGCACTGACAATATTTAATTTAAAATGGTAGGCCGTGCTGGTCTCGAACCAGCGACATCCTGCTTAAAAGGCAGGCGCTCTACCAACTGAGCTAACGGCCCATCCATGAAAGATTGATTTTAGGGCGTCGCGCTCATTTCGTCAATAAGTGTTGGACTTCAGTTGTTAGACCTTACGCCGCAGGAGTTTTCTTGGGGGCACCGAACCAGTTGTCGAGCACGGAGCCGGCGCCCATGTCCAGAATGGCCGCGCGCCTTTCGGGTCCGGTGGACACCATCTCCACTGGCACGCCGCAGAGCTCCTCGATCGTCTCCAGATATTCGCGGGATTTGACCGGAAGGTCGCCAATGCGGCGCATACCGAACGTCGAGCTCTTCCATCCCGGTACGGTACGATAGACGGGGCGACACTCCCTGAGAGTCGAGAGCTCGCCGGGGAACTCGTCGACGCGCTCGCCGCGATATTCGTAATGCGTGCAGATCTGGATCTTGTCGAGGTCGTCGAGGACGTCGAGCTTCGTGATGGCGAGTGCGTCGAGGCCGTTGATTCGGTTGGCGTAGCGGACAACGACGCTGTCGAACCAGCCGCAGCGCCGGGGGCGACCCGTCGAGGCGCCGTACTCCGCACCTTTCTCCCGAATGGTCTCGCCGAGCGCACCCAACATCTCGGTTGGAAGCGGACCTTCTCCGACGCGTGTGATGTAGGCCTTCGTGATCCCCAAGATGCGATCGATGGCCTTCGGGCTAATGCCGCTGCCCGTGCAAGCGCCCCCCGCCGTCGGGTTCGACGAGGTGACGAAGGGATAGGTTCCGTGGTCGATGTCCAGAAACGTGGCCTGGGCGCCTTCGAACAGGACGTTCTTCCCTTCGAGGATCGACTCGTGAATGAGAAGCGACGTATCGCTTATGTGTGGTAGCACCTCGTTCGTGAAGCGGGCCAGGAGCTCCTTGGTCTCCACGAGGAGCTTCTCCGCGTCAGCCTCGATACCGAGCTGCTCCGCTTTGTCGCGCACGAGATATTCGAGCTTCTCGTGCAAGAAGTCGGTGTGTTTCAAGTCACCGACGCGCAAACCGCGGCGCCCGATCTTGTCTTCGTAGGCGGGGCCAATCCCGCGGCACGTTGTACCGATGCGTCGTTTTCCGAGCTTTTCTTCTTCGCGCTGTTCCGCGAGTCGGTGATACGGGAGGATGAGCTGGGCGCGGTCGCTCACGTAAAGATTCGCGCCGACTTCGATTCCGAGCGCACGCAACATCTTTGTCTCGGTCATGAAGGCTTCGGGATCGACGACGCAACCATTGCCGATGACCGACAAGACACCAGGGTGCAAGATGCCGGACGGAACGATGTGCAGCACGAATTCTTGCTCGCCCACGACGACCGTATGGCCGGCGTTGTGGCCGCCGCCGTAGCGAACGACGACTTGCACCCGCTCCGATAGCAGGTCCACATACTTCCCCTTGCCCTCGTCGCCCCACTGGGTTCCGACGACCACGATGTTCGGCATCTATGGCTCCTGGTGAAAACTCACAAGTGCTTAGTCTACCAAATCCAGATCGCATATGATTCGACACCATGGCGGTCACTTTCACGAGGCGTGAGCTCGAGTCTTCCCTTCTCGACGAGCTCGAGGCCCATCGCATGGTCGTTGTGACAGGGCCCCGAGGAGCGGGCAAAACGACGCTTCTCCAGGGCCTTCGCGCGCGTTGGCGTGGCGTCGCAGCACTCGTCCAGATGGAGCCCGTCGCCTGTTCTCCTGAAGTTCTCCGCAGTGCTTTTGCCGAGCTCGCAGGTGAAGCGCTAGGCCGTGTCACTAGCGCCATGACCCTTCATGAAGCCGTCGGCAAACGGGCGCGCGGCTCGCTCCTTCTTCTCGACGACATCGCTGAGCTCCGCACCTTGTCGTACTACCCGGGCGTCGAGAAGCCTCTCGACGGGTTTCTCGCGGCGATCGCTTCCGCAAAGGAAGCTACGGTGGTCACCTCACGCTTTGATTTCTGGATGCGACGTCACTTCCCTGAGCTGCACTATCTGTCGCTCCCGCCTCTGTCCGTGCAGGAGCTCGAATCCGCCGGGGTACGCGAGCCCGAGCTGGTCGCGGCCGCAACAGGCGGGCTTGCTGTTCACGCCCGGCACCTCGCCGATGGCGACGTGGAAGAAACGCTCAGCGATGAGCTCGAGCGTGGCGGCCGGATCGATGCCGAATGTCGCGCGACCTACGCCGAGCTACTCCACCGCGCTCGTGGTTACGGGGCATGCAAGTGGGTATTGCGGATCCTTGCGGACGAGGAAGGCTTGAATCTCACGGAGGTGGCGCGGCGGATGGACCGAACGCCTGGCTCGACGCGGGACTACCTTCTGTGGCTCGAAGAGGTCGACCTGCTCATTGCGCGAAAGAAGCGCTATTTCTATATCGACCCAATCCTACGGCTCTGGATGCGTGTGCACGGTCAGGGCTGTCTAGCTACTCAGGCGGACATTCAGCGTGAAGTGCGTGCTCACCTCGAAAGCGTTGAAGGAGAAGTTACCGAAGACGCGTTCCGGCTTCCGTCGCGCCCGTCCGAAAATCTGGTGGAATTTGACTAGGACGTAATCAGTCGAGGCCGAGCAGGCCGCGTATGTCTTCTTGAAGGCGGTCCGGCGTTTTGCTGGGATTGAAGCCGATGTGCCGCTTCACGATGACGCCCTCACGGTCGATGAGATAAGTCGTCGGCATCGCGTAGATCATGAACTCGTTGTCGACATCGACCGTGCTGAGCAAGTTCGTGTAGCTGACGCCGAGCTTTTCCAAGTAGGTGCCCACCTCTTCCGGCGGCGGCATCCGGTCATCCACGTGCACGCCGACCACTTCGAGTCCGTCCGCACCGTACTTCTCGGAAAGTGTTTGGAAAAACGGCATCGATTTGACGCACGGGCCACACCAGACTGCCCAGAAGTCCAGCACGACGACTTTCCCGCGCATCTGCTCGAGTGAGAATTGTTCTCCGGCGACGGTGGCAATCTCGAACGCGGGCGCTTTTTCGCCGACGATGTCTTGACGCGCACCTGCGCTTATCGTCCATACGCGTGCGAGCCCGAAGACCAACAAAAAAGTCACGCCAAGCCAGAATCCTTTGCGCTCGATGCGTTTCATGTTGTCGCCTCCGCGACGGTCTCGGTTGTGGCGGGCTGCACGGGTTCGGCTTCCTTCTCGGCGAGCCAACGCTCAGCATCGATGGCCGCGGCACAGCCCGTACCCGCTGCCGTCACCGCTTGCCGGTACACTTTGTCGGCAACATCTCCACTAGCGAAAACCCCTTCGACGGAGGTCCAGGTTCCTTCCTCGAGTGTCAGGTAGCCCTGGTCGTCGGTCGCGAGCAGCCCTTGGAAGAGCCCGGTATTGGGCACGTGGCCGATCGCGACGAAAAGCGCGCCGACGGCTAGGTCCGATTCCTCGTCCGACTTGCGGTTTCGAATGCGTAGACCGGTGACATCGTTGTCCCCGAGCACTTCGACGACCTCGCTATCCCAGAGAAACTCGATCTTCTCATGCTTGAAGGCGCGGTCCTGCATGATCTTCGACGCACGTAGCTCGTCGCGCCGGTGGATGATGGTAACCTTGGTCGCGAAACGGGTGAGAAAAAGCGCTTCTTCAATGGCCGTGTCGCCGCCGCCCACAACCGCAATTTCTTTCCCGCGATAGAGTGCGCCATCGCAAGTAGCACACGCAGACACCCCGCGATTCTGGAGCTTTTTCTCCGACTCGAGGCCGAGCCACTTCGCCGCGGCACCGGTTGCAATCACGAGCGCGTCCGCGAGATAGGTTTCCTTCGCCGTTTCCACTCGGAACGGCCGCTCCGATAGGTCGACCGATGTGGCGTCAGCGTAGACGATCTCGGTACCGAATCGCTCCGCTTGTTTGCGGAACAGATCCATCATGTCGGGGCCGGTCACACCTTCGGGAAAGCCCGGGTAGTTCTCCACATCGGTGGTGAGCATCAGCTGCCCGCCGGGAATGCCGATCTTGGGATCGGCGCCCGAGCCTGCTATCACGAGTGGCTCGAGCTCCGCGCGTGCGGCGTAAATGGCAGCCGTGTAGCCTGCTGGGCCGCTGCCTATAATGATGACGCGCCGGCGTTTCGTTTCAGTCATCGTTCGTTGTCCCTTCAATTCAGATGTTTTTCGAGCATCGCGGTCAAGTTCGCCTTTGAAGTAATCCCGATCACGTGCTCGCGAATTTCACTGCCTTTGAACACGATGACGGTAGGGATGCCGCGGATATCGTAGCGGTCGGAGACGGCCGCGTTGTCGTCCACGTTCAGTTTCCCCACGCTCGCCCGTCCGTCGAACTCCTTCGCGAGCTCGTCGATCGCGGGCGCCATCATGCGACAGGGCGCGCACCATACTGCCCAGAAGTCTACTAAAGCGGGCTTGGACGATCGAAGCACGTCCTCGTCCCACGTCTCGGTGGTGAAAGCCCTTGCGTTACTCATATCTGACTCACAGTAGCAAATGCACCTACCGTAGCCTATGACAAACTTCATGGGAGACCAAAGGAAGCGAGCCAAGGCGTGCGTGCTATCCTCCGGGCTTGCAACGAGCTACGCCTTTTTTTCCCACGCGCTCGAAAGGTCAGTGCTTTCTGACCGACCATCTTTACGTAGAGCGCATCGTCGAAGCCATTGCGCCCGCAGCTGAGGAGACTCTCCTCGAGATCGGTGCGGGTGAAGGGCAGATAACAGTTCCGATGCTCGACAAAGGCGCTCGCATCGTTGCGGTCGAAGCAGACAAGCGGCTTGCGGCGAAGCTTCTTGCTCGTGCGGCGTCGGATGAGCGGCTCGAAGTGCTTCAACAAGACGCGCTCAAGGTGGACTTTCTCGACGTCATCGCGTCCCGCAAGCTCGAGCGCACACGTGCTTTCGGAAATCTTCCCTACTCCATCGCGGCGCCTATTTTGTTCAAGCTCATCTCCGCGGCGCCCGCGTTCAAGAGTCTTACGCTGATGTTTCAAAAAGAGGTCGCCGAACGCCTCGTAGCCCCGCCCTCGACCGCAGCCTACAGTCTTCTCAGCGTTGTTGCACAGCAGGCTGCCCAGATTCGGGTGCTTTTCAGCATCCCGCCCGACGCGTTTCGGCCGCGGCCGCGGGTTCTCTCCTCATTGGTAGCGTTCGAGCTCCGTCACGACCGCGCACCTGGCTACGGGAACGAGGCGACCTTTCGCGCGCTCGTCAAAGGTCTCCTCGCCCACCGTCGCAAGACCATCCGTAACAATATCAAGCATTTACACCCCACGGGTGTGTCGCCGGAGCGCATGCGTGAAGCGCTCGAACAGCTCGGGATCGATCTGTCGCGGCGGGCCGAAACGCTGTCGGTGGAAGAATTTGCGGAGCTCGGGCGAATTTGCGCTTCCCCCGCGTGATTTTCTGGTACTATTTAAGCGATTTCTGAGGATCAGTAAGCTAAACCCGTGCCATCAATGGTAAAAACTGTCGATCGTGGACCTCTGGATATTGTTCCCTTGGGAGGACTCGGCGAGTTTGGTCTCAACATGATGACCTATCGCCACGGCGACACGATGCTCGTTGTCGACGCGGGTATCATGTTTCCTGGCCCCGAGTACCCCGGCGTCAACATCCTCTTGCCGGACACCCGCTACCTCGAAGAGCATCGCGACGTGTTCCGCGGGATCGTTTTGACTCACGCGCATGAAGACCACATAGGCGCGCTTCCCCAAATACTCAAGCAATTCAAGGTTCCTGTCTACGGCACCAAGTTGACGCTCGGCATGGTGCGCCGGAAGCTCGTCGAGCATGAGCTGGATTCCGAAGTGGAGCTACACGAAATTTCACCGGGTGAGTCGTTCTCGGTCGGAAGCTTCGGCACGGAGCTGGTTTCGATGACCCATAGCCTCGCCGATGCGGTGGCCGTCATTCTCGACACGCCACAGGGCAAGATCGTCCACACTGGGGATTTCAAAGTGGACGAAGCGCCCCCGATAGGACCGCCCATCGATTTGAAGCGACTTGCGCAGATCGGCAAAGAGGGTGTGCTCTGCATGCTCTCGGACAGCACCAATGCCGAAGTCGCCGGCCGCACGGGCAATGAGAGCTCGGTTGCCGACGCGATCAAGACTCTTATCACCGAGGCCCCCGGCCGCGTGCTCTTCTCGTGCTTCACGTCGAGCACGCATCGGATCCAGATCGCACTCGACGTCGCGGCGAAGCTTGGGCGCAAAGTGGCGCTGGTCGGTCGGAGTATGGTCGAGAACACCCATACCGCGATGGATCTCGGCTACATGAAAGCGCCCGCGGGCTTGATTCGCACGATCGAGGAGTTCGACCAGGTTCCGCGGAACAAACAGCTCTTCATCACCGCGGGAAGCCAAGGCGAGCCCTTTTCAGCGCTCGCCCAAGTCGCGAACGACACCCATCGCTACATCTCGATCGAGCCGGGCGACCGCGTCCTCTTGAGCGCGCGCATCATTCCCGGTAACACGCGCTCCGTAAACCGCGTCGTCAACCGCCTACATCGGCTCGGTGCCGACGTCTTTCAGCCTGGGCGCGCCGACATCCACGTGTCCGGCCATGCGAGCGCCGAGGATCTGGACATGGTGCTCCGCCTCGTCCAACCCGAGAGCTTCGTTCCCATTCATGGCGAGTGGCGCCAGCTCTTCCACCACGCTAAGATCGCGCGCGATAGCGGTGTCGACCCGGAGGCCGTTTTCCTTGCCGAGGATGGCGACGTCCTCCGCTTCGATGAAGGCACGGCGATGATCGTCGATCACTTCGATACACAACGCGAGCTCGTTGACGTGAGCGGCCTCGGGCTCGTCGATGACTGCGTGGTGCGCGACCGCCGACGCCTCTCGGCAGCGGGCGTCGTTGTTCCGATGCTTTCGCTCACGTCGAGAGGCACGCCTATCGTCTCGGACATCTTGTCGCGCGGCTTCGTTGACAACGAAAACGCTGAGGCCCTTCTCAGCGAAGCGCACGATATTGTGCTCGACGCGGTGCGCTCACTCTCGTCCGAGGAGTCGGGGAGCGAGCAAGCAGTGGAAGATCTCGTCAAGGTCACGCTCAAGCGCTTCTTTCGCAAGAAAGGCATCCGGCGTCCCGTCATCCTCCCTGTCGTCGTGGAAGCGGAGGAAGAATGAGCATCGCGTCGGCGATTTGGCTCGGAACCGTCCAGGGGTTGACTGAGTTTCTCCCTGTGTCGAGCTCAGGCCACCTGGCCATCGCGCAGCATTTCATGACAGGATTCGAACAGCCGGGCCTCCTGTTCGACATCGTGCTGCACCTTGGCACTCTGGGCGCGGTGCTCCTCTATTTTCGCCAGGATCTCGTTTTTCTTGCTACCGGTCTCAAGCCGGCTTCTACGGGTTCGGACGCTCGGCGACTGATCGGTCTTCTCGCACTCAGCACCGTCCCCATTGTCATCATGGCGCTGCTCTTCAAGGATCGGGTCGAGCAGGCCTTCGAGCAGCTGTGGCTCATCGGAGCTTCTCTCTGTGTGACGGGCGGGTGGCTCTTGCTGACGTCACGAGTAGCCTCGGGCAAGCGGCAGCTCCGGGATGTAACGATGCGCGACGCTCTCATCGTCGGCCTCTGCCAAAGCGCCGCTCTACTTCCCGGCATTTCGCGCTCGGGAACGACGATTGGCGCCGGCCTTATGCGCGGACTCGAACACGGCGCCGCGGCCCGTTTTTCCTTCTTGCTCTCCATTCCCGCGATTGTCGGCGCGACTATTCTCAACGTGAAGGACGTAGCGTCCATGGCGAGCGACGCTCTGGTTTCCTATTTCGTTGGCTTCTCTACGGCGTTCGTGATCGGCTATATGGCTATCGGCGTCGTCATCAGGTTTCTAGAGAAGCAAAAATTTCATCTATTCGGCTACTATTGCCTCGCCTCTGGAGGAGCGGTCCTTGGCTACGTCACCCTTGGGAACTCATAGAAATCACGCCGCCAATTGGGTCCCGGCGGAGAGGCTTTCCGAGATCCTCGGCATTGGTCTGATGGCGTCGGCGCTCATGCTGGCAGTGAGTCTCTTGTCGCATTCGCCGGGAGATCCCGCGTGGTATTTCAAGGAGACGATGCCTCGCCCGACCCACAACCTGATTGGGCCCGCGGGTGCGTTCCTCTCCGAAGCCTTTCTTCAGATCTTTGGCCTCGCCTCTTTCCTTCTGTCCATTTTGCTCTTCTTCACGGGATGGAACCGTTTTTGGTGCCAGCCTCTCGACTCGCGGATGAGCAAGGTCGTCGGTCTCGGGACGTTCGTTGTCACGTTTTCCGGTCTGCTTGCGCTCGCGCTTGGCGAGCTCCCACTCGGAGGCCAACTCAGGCCGGCGGGCGGCGCGCTTGGACAGCTACTAGCGTCTTATCTCGTCTCGCTTTTGAACCCCATAGGCGCTTTCATTCTGCTCGTCACGGTCATGTTTGTCGCCCTGACGGTGGCCACGCACTGGTCTCTCAGCGCTGGTGCCAAGAGCTTCCGTAGTTGGCACAAACGCAAGGGCGCTGAAACGCTAACTGCGTTCCACCATTTTCGGGAGAGTCGTCGCAAGGAGAAGCTCCGCAAGCGCGTGGTGAAGAAGCACGCGAAACGCGCGAGCCTCGGGAAGAAAAAAGAGGAAGACGCGAAGAAGCGAAAAGAGCGCACGTTGAAGACGACCGTCGCCCAAAACTCCCCTCCCACGCCTCAAAAACAGGAGCTTCTCCCCTTCACGCCGAAGAAAGGCCGTTGGAATGCGCCGCCTTTCGGGATCCTCGACGCTCGAAACGAAGAGGTCCCGACTGACGAAAAGGAGCTGATGGAGCGGGCCAAGCTTCTCCAGCAGCGTTGCGGCGAGTTCTCGGTTCAGGGTCACGTGCAACAAATCCACCCCGGACCTGTCGTGACGACGTTCGAGTTCAAGCCCGATGCGGGGATCAAGTACAGCAAGATCACCGCGCTCTCGGAAGATCTGTGCCTCGCGCTCAAAGCCGAGTCCGTACGTATCGACCGCATCCCGGGAAAATCCACCGTCGGCATCGAGATCCCAAACGTGAAGCGCGAAACAGTTAGCCTTCGCGAGATTCTCGAAACGGAAGAGTTCCAAGGAAGCTCGGCACGTCTTAGCTTGGTGCTCGGGAAAACCATCCATGGCGCGCCTTTTGTCAGCGATCTCGCGCATATGCCGCACCTTCTCATCGCCGGCGCAACCGGAAGCGGCAAATCCGTTCTCTTGAACAGCCTCATCTGCTCCATCCTCTACAAATCGACGCCGGACGAAGTCAAGTTGGTCTTGATCGACCCGAAGCACGTCGAGCTCGGCGTCTATCAAGATATCCCGCATCTTCTGACACCGGTCGTCACCGACCCCAAAAAGGCAAGCGCCGTTTTGAAATGGATCGTCTACGAGATGGAGAGCCGAATCAAGATGCTTGCCTCGGAAGGCGTCCGCAACATCGACCAGTACAACAACATCATCCGAGGCGCGGCCTTGGCCGGTGAGACGCGAGAGAACGACAATGGCGAGCCGCTGAAACCGCTCCCATATATGTTGGTGATGATCGACGAGCTCGCGGATCTCATGATGATTTCATCCTCGGAGGTCGAGGACGCGATCACACGCCTCGCGCAGATGGCGCGTGCGGTCGGCATCCATCTCGTGCTTGCAACCCAGCGTCCTTCGGTGGATGTTATCACCGGTATCATCAAGGCAAACTTCCCGACACGCATCGCCTTTCGTGTCGCCTCTCGCGTCGATTCACGGACTATCCTCGACAGCAACGGCGCCGAGCAGCTTCTCGGCCGCGGCGACATGCTGTTCTTGCCCCCGGGCTCGGCCCGGCTCATACGCCTGCACGGACCCTTTGTCTCAGAGGCCGAAGTGGGCCGCCTGGTCGCCTTTTGGAGGCGGGAGGGCAAACCGGAATATAACAAAGCGATTCTAGACGCGCAGGAATCGAATGAAATCGCTGCCTTCGAAAAAGACGAGCTTTTCGACAAAGCGGCCCGCCTCGTCGTGGAGACGCGCGCGGCATCCACTTCTCATTTGCAGCGGCGTTTGAGGCTTGGCTATAGCCGCGCCGCGCGCATCATGGATATGTTGGAAGCCGATGGCATCGTGGGCCCATCCGAGGGCTCGAGTCGGCGTGAGGTGCTGGTTCCCAAGGAATACTTTGATGCGGTCGACCACCAATTGCGTTAGAACGGCGAGTCTCAGCGGCTTCGTTGTCGTCGCGCTGTCTTGGTCGTTTCCGGGAGCGGTGGAAGCGCGGAGGTCTGCATCGATGCTCTACAAAGACGCGCAGAGCGCCGAAAAGCGACTCCATCAGTCGACATCGAGTATCGCCAAGCAATCCGTTTGGACGAGTATCGCAAAGCTCTATCGCAAGGTGGTCATCAACCATCCCCGGAGTGGCTATTCCGACGACGCACTCTACTACGAGGCCGAGATCTATCTCGAGATCTTTCGCCGCTTCGACGACCGCGCCGCGCTCATACGGGCGCTAGACAGCTATCTTCTTCTCGCCAACGGATACCCCGCGAGCCGGTGGGCGAGAAAAGCACGCCTCAGCCGCGGGAAGCTCTTTCTCAAGCCGCTATCAGATCGGAAATCCGCGAGTATCGCGCTACGCAAGGTAGTGTCCCTATGGCCGAATGCAAGCGAAGCGGCCGAAGCGCGGCGGCTGCTCAACAACCTTTCGCGGCCGAAGCCCGCGGCGAGCGAAAGCTTTCCGAAAGGCGTGGTCGGCGTACGCAACATCCGACACTGGTCGGACTCGAAGCGCGAGTATACGAGGGTCGTCATCGATCTAGACAAGGACGTCAAATATCGCCAAGGACAGCTCGAGAACCCGGACCGCATCTATTTCGATCTCATCGGTACCCGTGTGACCCAGGCGCTCGCCTCCAAGAGTTTTCCCGTCGAGGGCGATTTCCTAAAGCAGATTCGTGTCGGGCAAAACAATCCCGGCGTCGTGCGGGTAGTGCTCGATTTCAAGCGTATCAGCGAGTACAACGTATTCTGGCTTCCCGACCCTTATCGGCTCGTGGTGGATATCTCAGGTCGGAAGCCGCGCCCCCAAACCCTCGTCGCCGATAAGACTCCCCGACCGGCGCCTCCTCCACGCACCACACCGACTCCGCGAACGACCCCCATGCCCGGCGCCGAAGACACGGCAGCCCTGAAGCTTCCGCCTGCGCCCACGCGCGACGGCTTTTCGACCGCGCGCCAGCTCGGCTTGAGCGTCGGTCGGGTGCTCATCGATCCCGGCCACGGCGGACGCGACCCGGGCACACAGAGCAAGAAGCTCCAGGAAAAACACCTCGTGCTCGACATCTCGAAGCGTGTGGCCAAGCTTCTCGAGAAAGACAATTTCGAGGTCATGATGACCCGGCGCTCCGACGTTTTCATCCCTCTCGAGGAACGGACGGCCATCGCGAACTCCAAGGGGGCCGACCTTTTCGTGTCCATCCACGTGAACGCCTCGCGCAATTCGCGCCCCCGCGGTACGGAGACTTATTTTCTCAACCTCACCAACGATCCGGCCGCGGCCGAGGTCGCCGCGCGCGAGAACGCTACAACCACGCGCCGATTGTCAGAGCTGAACGATTTGCTGCAGAAGGTCATGAACAACAGCAAGATTACCGAATCCCGCGAGCTGGCAACCCACGTCCAGAACTCGATGGCTGGGGATCTTTTCTCATCGCCACGCGACTCGAGAAACCGCGGCGTGAAGAAGGCACCGTTCTATGTGCTTCTCGGCGCCCAGATGCCGGCTGTTCTCGTCGAAGTCGCCTACCTCTCGAACCGCAAGGACGAGGCGCTGCTTGCGAACGTCGCTTATCGTCAGAAAATCGCCAAATCCATAGCCAAGGGCATCCGCAGCTACCACGAGACGCTTGGGCAAACGACGACGGTAACGGCTTCGGGCGCTCGCATCGTCGCACCCCAATAAAGTGCTAAAATAGCGCTCAATGGAGCGCGTTCTCGCTTTTCTGCTGCTACAAGCAAATCAACCGGCTATTCGCTATTTCACGCTGAAGGACCCGAACCCGGAGCCCTCCTATGCATGGGTCATCCTGCAGGCGTTCTTTTTTATCGGGGTCATGATGCTCGTCATGATTACCCTCGGGGTGATTTTCGGTGGCTTTCGCTACTGGCTGCTGACGAAGTTCCCGAACAACAAGCTCAACGGAACCGACGAAGAAGACCTCCTACATTCCTTCCGTCTGAACGACCGATAGAGGGCGCTACTAGCCGCGGATGCGGATCTGAGCTCGGATTACGCCTCCTTGCGACGTCGGCACGGTAATCACGGCCCCGTGTGCGATACCGGGTGGAACGCGGAAGACGACCCGCTCGTAGCCCCGCAAGAAGCCCTCGCCTCCACATGGGTGGCACCAGCCAAAGAAGTCGAGGCCCCGGCCCGAGCAACGCGAACACTCGCGCTCGCGGAGCACGTCGAGCGCGAGCTCGCCGCCGCGGAAGGCCTCCTTGAGCGACATGACGATGTCGACCTGCGCCGGAGGCGCGGCGCGGCGCGGGCGGACCTCGCGGAAGGGAATGAGCGGCTCTTCGAAACCGCCGGTCCAGCTTACCGGCGTTGTGGTCGGGGTGGCGTCGTAGGCACGGCGTCGCTCGGGAGCGGACAGTGTTTCGTACGCGTTTTGGAGGACACGAAATCGCTCCACGTCCCCCGGTGTGCCGCTATCTGGATGGACTTCCTTGACGAGGGCGCGATAGGCCTTCTTGATCTCGGCTTCCGTGGCGCTGCGCGCGACACCGAGGGCTTTGTAGTGGTCCACTAGGTCTCGGCCTCGACCTGGACAAAGCGACAGACGCGGTTCCTGTCGAGTTTCTTCGCGTGGTAGAGCGCTTGGTCCGCGGCATCGAGCAGAGACTCGGGAGTGTCGCTTTGGTCGGGGAACATGGCGAGGCCGATGCTGACGGTAACGTGTGTGCGCTCTCCAACCGCATGAATTTTCGTTTGCCCCACGGATGCGTGAATATGCTCCGCCGAGTCGAGTGCAGCAGCGGCCGTGACTTGCGGGAGGACGACCACGAACTCCTCGCCACCAAACCGCGCCAAGACATCGGTCTGGCGGAGTCGATCGGAGAGCGTTGTCGCGACTTTCTTCAAACCGCGGTCCCCGAGCGCGTGACCGTAGTTGTCGTTGAAGCTCTTGAAGTGGTCGATGTCGAGCAAGAGTAACGCCAGGCTCGATTCGGACCGGCCAGCGCGCGCGAGCTCACGCTCGAGAGCACCGTCGAGATAGCGCCGGTTGAAAAGGCCTGTCAGCGCGTCGGTCGCGGCGAGGTTCTCCACGCGTTCGTAAACGATCGCGTTTCCTAATGCCACGGCTGCCTGGTTGCAGTAGATCCGCAATAGGCGAAGCTCGCGCGCGGGGAACGGCTCGCCGCTTCGGGTCAACAGAAGCGCGCCGCAAACGCGCTGCTGCGCTCTCAGTGGAATGGCTAGAAAATTGGTCGCGGTGGTCGCCCGCTCTTTAGGGTCCAGAATCGGCATTCCCGAACGCCTCTCCATGCGTATCGCCAAAGGCTCCTCGCGAGCACGCAATACCCAGCTCGACGACTCGAAAGGGAAAGACTTTCCGAGAATCTCCTTTCGGTAGCCTTCCGTAACAACGACGGAGAAAGCTTCGTGTGCCTTCCGAGAGAAGGCACACGGCACAGGTGTCGAACTTCCCGACGCCGCGCGCGTAATCGACGATGTGCCGGAGCAGGTCGACGACATGAGCCGCGGCCGAAAGCTTCTCACTCGCTCCGAGCAAGCCTTTGAGCTCGAGCTCCTCGACATAGTGTTGCGCCTGGCGCCGGAATAGCGTCTGAGCTTCGAAGATTTGGGCGGCGATAGCAACGGCCAACTCACGGCGATTCTCGCCGAAATGCCCGGGGCGCTCGTGCTCGAGAGTGAGGATCAAGGGCGGCTCGTCCCAGATACGGATTGGGATCGCAAGACCGATTGCACCGGCACTGCTCGTGCCACCATGGCAATCGATGCGGTTTCGTTGCGGAAGCGAGCGAGACGGGCTGCTCCGTCTGCAACACGGCCGGCAAGAAGCTGCCTCTTAGATCGAAGCGCTTGGACTCCACCTCACTCTCCCCTTCAGTAGAGAGCCGCACCCAATGAGACGTCTCTCCCTCGGCAACTTGAAGAAGCGTTGCAGCGCGCGATTTCGTCGCCTTCCCCGCGAGCTGAACTAGCGGCTCGAGATAGGACTCGAGGCGTTGCAGCTGCTCGGCGCGCCCCACTCGCTGCCCCTCTTCGCTCAGTGGCGAGACGGCGTGTTCTTCGGGATCGCTCACGCTCAGCTGTCTCAACCCCGTGTCGAGGCGAGCGGAACGTCGAGTAGGTCAGGCCGACGAGAAGAAGCAATACGTGTGTGAGGCGGAGCACGTCGTCGGTACCCATCCCGGGGCCGACCCGGATGGACGCCTCCGGAAGGAAGAGTCCCAAAGAGCTGGTCAGGATGGCCGTGCCAGTCCCGATGGGCACAGCGATCTTGTGGACACGGCCGGAAGAGATGCCTGTGGGCGCGGGTATCACTCGAGGACTCCAGCCGCCTCCTCAGATACACGAAGCGCGCGAGACATCGCGTCCGAGAAGCGCGACACGAGCGGGGCGGTGTCGAAAACAATCGCGCGCTCCAAATCCTCCCGCAGAGGTTCCGACTCGTCGACACGCAGGCTAACTGGCGGGTAGCCCGCGGAGCACGCGAAAAAGCTGAGCAAAAGATGTCCCGTACGAAAATTGCCTCTGTCGAAAGGCGCTATCTCGACGAAACGGGCGAACCAGAGCGCCATCCGCTGGGCTGGGAACATCCCCTGGGCACTGTCGGCCGAGAGCCACTCCAGCAAATTGTCGAGCTTGGCACCAATGAAGCGTGGCGGAGATGGCCGTGCATTGTGAAATTGCGGTTTGGCATCCGAGGTTCGAAATCGGCCGTCCGCACCCGGATTCGACAGCTGGTGCACCTTGCGGATGAGCTCGACGTTCGGTACGTCGCGTTCTTCGGCGGATTTCTCGATCACCGCTATGACCTGGAGTTGTGCCCGTACGGTGTCGTTCTCCTCGGCATCGTCCCGTTCAATCGCAACCCCCGTCAGGCGAAGCGTTTCCACGGCGAGCTCTAAGCGCAAGGCCGCGAGGGCCGGCAAAGCCTCCGCGTCGCTCGCCGCCGTCAATCGATTAAGACGACGCTCGAGGGCATAACCCGGAGCCTCCCGCTTGGCGGGATGAAGATGAATCGGAAGATCGGGCATTTTGTTAGTGAACGGTATAATTGTAGCGCGGTTATGGACTTTCCGCTATCCGCTCCGCTAGGCGGGCGCGATCGACCAGCTCGTCCCGCAGCGCTTTCGAGATGGTACGACATGCGCTCGATGACGTGGAGAAGCTCCATTTGCAGCCCAGGATTGCGGGACAGACGCCGAAACGCCCGGATTAAGCGATGATCCTTCGGGTCGAGCATGTCCCCTTCGGGCGGAGGGTCGATGGCGCTGACGAAACAGCCCAACGGCACGTCGAGCGCCCGTGAGATCTTCAGGAGCCAGTCGCGAGAGATCTTGCGGCGACCGAGCTCGAAATTCGTCAGCGCGCCTTGCGAAATATTAATTTTCTTGGCGAGGTCTTTTTGCTTGATGCCGTGCTCGAGTCTGACTTTACGAATGCGCTGTCCGATCTTCTTGAACACACAGATTCCCTCTTTAAAAATGTAGTGGGGAAATTGAATGATGTCGAGGGGTACGTATATTGACCACATGCAAGGTCCTGGTGTCAACCGAAACATTACGGGATTACAATTCGTTACTCCCGAACGAAATGTTGCAAAAGCTCGGAAAAGTGCTTTAAAACCTTGAGTCGCGCGCCTCCCTGAGAGCGAACCTCCTCGTGCTCGAACGTCCACGTGTTCTCGTGGGGGATGTACACAGCGCCGAGGCCAGAATCGAGCGCGGGATTGATGTCGGAGCGCGGGCTGTTCCCTATCATCCAGCTCTCATCCCTAACGATGGCGTGACGTTCCACAAGACGGTGGTAGTCTTCGGCCTTTTTCTCAGCAGTGACCTCGACCTCGTGAAAAAAAGCCTCGACACCGCTTCGCGCCACCTTGTCACGTTGCTCGTCGAGCTCCCCTTTCGTGAAAAGGATGAGACGATGCCGCTGGCGCAGGAGCGGGAGGGTCTCTTTCACGCCCGGAAGGTACTGGATGGGCATGCGCCGCACACGCTGCGCGAGCGAGAGGATGCGGGCGCGGTCCAAGGAAGACGCAGGTCTCCCCTCTAATTCCTCGAGAGTATCCAAGAGGGACCGGGAGTAGCCGCCGCACCCATAGCCGTGGATCGGGATGTTGCGCTTCTCGATTTGGGTGAGCCGATCGCGTGCCGGCTCGCGCTCCCCCCCGTGCGACTCGACGATGTCGAGAAAACGCTCGGTCGCCTCCCCGAAATGGATGTTGTTCTCCCAAAGCGTGTCGTCAGCGTCGATGATTAGCGTCGATCTCAAGGGGTCACCCTTCGGACAGAAGGCTAAGAGGCTCGAGCGAGCTGCTCAGCGCCTCGTCGAGTGGCAACTAGCCGCTCTCCGTTTAGGCTCCTCCCTTCACCGTCTCTCTCAGCGCGGTGTAAAAGCTCTCGTTTTCGTCTTTCGTCCCAATCATGACCCGCAGCATGTTTTGGAGCCGTGGGTGCGCGCTCACGTTTCGAACGAGAACGCCGCGCGCGAGCAGTCCATGGAATGTCTTGTCCCCGCCTAGCGACGTACGAAAGAGAAGAAAGTTCGTTCTCGACGGAAACACCTCGACGCCCGGAAGCTCCCCGAGCCGCGTAACTAGCGCCTCACCCGTCACCGCAATCTTCGCCGTGCGCGCGAGCACCAAATCGTAGAAAGAGAGAGCCGCTAGAACAGCCTTTTGGGATACCCGGTTCAGTGCATAGGGTTGCTGCACTTTGACGATTTGGCAACGCAAAGTGGGCTGGAGCAGCACGTAGCCAACACGGAGCCCGGCCATGCCGAGCGCTTTCGAAAACGTACGGAAGATCAGCAAGTTGGCGTGCTCGTCGAGAAGGGCCCGTCCGTTCTCGATGGACAACTCCCAATAGGCCTCATCGAAAACGACGAGGCCAGGCGCGCTCGCCACGATCCGCCGGATGCCCTCTAACGAAAGAACCGTTCCTGTTGGGTTGTTCGGAGAGCACAGAAAGAAGAGATGCGGCGCGTGCTCAGAGACTGCGTCGACGAAAGCGCCCACATCGTACTCAAAGCTTTCAGTCAGCGGAACCTCGACCACGTCGGCTCCTTGAATCCGTGCTGCTTGGCCATAGACGAAAAAGCTCGGCGTCGGGGCGAGCGCGACCCGGCCGGGGTCGAGCACCGCGAGTGCGATCGTGTTAAGAAGCTCGTCGGACCCATTGCCGACGAGGTTGCCTTCCACCGGCCAGCCGCAAGCTTTCGATAATGCCGCTCGAATCTCCGGCTGGCCCGGAGTCGGGTAGCGGAAAAGAGGGACGCTCCGCATACGTTCTTGGAGCTCGGCGAGGATTGGCTCCGGAGGCTCCAGCGTATCCTCGTTTTGATCCAGCTTCACGGATGCCGCGTGCGGATCGATCCGGTACGCGGTGAGCGCGCGCACCCGGGCAGGATCAAAGAGGTGAAGTCATTTTGCATCGAGGTGCTCGACATGTCTCGAATCGGATCGCTATCGCGCGCGGGTGAGCTTCGCGGCCAAAGAAACAAGCAACGCCCGGCGGAATTGCGAGAAGCGATCGGTCCGTCACTCAGGTCCCCACATAGCGCGCGTACAAGCTGCGCGCCTCGGCCGGGTCCTCGGTGCCGTGAACGATTGCGCGGCCGTCTTTGAAGAGCACGATCTCGTGAGCGGCCAACTTGACGCGCAGAAGATGGTCGTTGAGTTTCACTTCGCCTAATCCTCGGAGCCGCTCCGCTACGGCATCGAGCTCCATCTTTTGGCTCTTCGACGGCCTCACCTGAACGGCGTTGCGACCGCACAGCGTGACCGCTTGACCGCCTTTCTCGCCAATGAGATAGCTGAGCTCATGGCGGCCGCAAGCCAGACAGTCTTCGCGCGCGCGCGCGGGGCGAAACGCATCGACTCGGCCGCGCCAGACATCGAGCGAGAGCACTTCGCCGTTCAGCGCATCTTCTCGGCCAGCCAATATCTTCAGCGCTTCCGTGACTTGGAACCCCGCGACCGCATGGACGATGGGCGCGATGACGCCCGCGGTGTCGCAAGTGGGTGACGTGCCTGGGGCGGGCTCCTCTTCCATGAAACATCGAAGACATGGCGTCCGTCCTGGGATGACCACGAAGCTCATGCCGTAGCTCCCGACGCAGGCCGCATAGATCCACGGAACGCCGCTTTCGACGGAAGCGTCGTTCAAGAGGTAGCGCGTCTCAAAGTTGTCGGTACCGTCGAGCACGAGGTCCACGTCACGGAAGAGCGATGAAACATTTCCAGCATGCACATCGGCAACAATTGCCTCCACGTGCACGTCGCTGTTGATGCGTGACAGCTTTTGCCTAGCGGCGATCGCTTTTGGAAGCCCCTGCCGCCAGTCGTCCTCGTGGAAGAGACTCTGCCGCTGCAAATTCGATTCGTCGACGTAGTCGCGATCGACGATACGCACGCTTGCAACACCCGCGCGTGTGATCATCTCGGAGGAGACCGAGCCGAGCGCACCGACACCAACGACGAGCACCCTTTTTGCGCTGATGCTCCTCTGCCCCTCTTCCCCTATCTCGCTGAAGAGCACCTGGCGCGAGTAGCGACAGGTGACCGCGTCGCCGCGTGCGCTCGCTTCCATGTCTTCGCGTCTCGGCCGCTCTCCCGTCCAAAGCTCCGCCTGATGCACGGCTTGCGCGGCAAGCATCTCGAGACCGGTGATCGTCGCGGCCCCCGAAGCCCGGGCACTCGCGATGAGCAGCGTGCGCTCGGGGACCGTCACCATATCGAAGACGAGCGCGTCGCTTGCGATCGATCCGACCGGGAGGGACTCACCCGAGCTTCCGAGCGGCGTGGCGTTGACGAGCAGATCCCAAGAGATATCCCTAAGCTCGTCGAGCGCACCAAAGGTGGCGCCGACGCGCTCGGCAAGCTCCTTGGCACGGGCCTCGTCGCGCGCGAGCACACGCAGCTCGACCCCGACGTCGCGAAGCGCAAACGCGGCCGCGCGGGCCGCTCCACCCGCACCGACCAGCACGGCATTCTTCTGGCTCCAATCACCTTTTGCGCTCAATGGCGTGAATACTCCTTCGCGATCGGTGTTGTAGCCCGTCCATGCGCCGTCTCGCACCACAACGGTATTGACAGCGCCGATCTCCGATGCCCGTGCATCAACGGCGTCGAGATGCGGCTTGATGGCTTGCTTGAAAGGAAGTGTTACCGATAGCCCCGCAACGCCGAGCGCTTTTGCACTGCGGACGAAGTCTTCGAGGCGCTCTTCTTGGAAAGGTACGTATACGGCGTTCCTGCCGATGCGCTCGAAGAACGCGTTGTGCATCGCCGGCGAACGGCTCTCGAGCGCATACGTTCCCAAAATCCCGTAGATCTCGGTACTCCGTCCGATCGACGAGAATCGATAGAGCGACAGCATGTCGTCGAGGGAGACTTGACCAGGCCCGGTCGGCGGAGCGCCTCGCGCCGAGGCGTAGGTATAGGCCGCGCCGAGTTTGTTCGCGAGAATCCTCGCCGCAACGCCGGCGGGTCCCATCGGGACCGGAATGAAGGCCACTCCTTTTTTGTCGAGGCCTTGACCCATACGTGCAAGCTCGAGAGCTTCGGCAAGTGAGGCGACACGCGCGGCGATTTTCACGACGTCCGCGCCGAGCTCGCACGCTCGCGCAATCAGGCGGACGCGCTCGCGCTCGTCGGGAAGCCCTTCAAAGTCGTGATGCGACAGAATGAGTTTGGCGCTACCTTCAGGCGGACGCTCACGGAGCGCATCGATCTCGATATCCACGTAGTCGAAGCCGAGCTTGGTAGCGTTGTCGAGAAGGAGAAGACGATCGCTCTCGTTGCCTTCGAAAGCGCCTCCTTCCTTCGCCGAGCGGCACGTCAGAACGGTTACACGATCGACATCCTTGCGAAGGCGCGCGAGGTCCGGACGGTCTATCGCGTCGACGCGCAGCTCAATGAGGTCCGCGCCTTCGCACCCACGGCCCGCCAAGTGTACCAGCTCGTCGGTCGAGCTCGCACTTACGGATGCGATCAGTTTCGTGTTCAAAACGCCCATATCGCCTCTGGCTGGATCTTAAACGGGTTCCGTCGTTTCGGGAAGGTGCCAGGTCAGTTTTGGATTAGCCTGCGGAATAGCCGACTAACCCACGATATGGTGGGGGCTGCCAAAGACACGACTGCGCTAGGGCGCAACTTCGAGAACGAGATCCGTCTTGGCCGTCATTGCAAGGAAAGGAGATTAGCATCGCGCTTCCAATATTGTCAAGACGATTGATCCTTTGACCGCGTTGAACTATTATAGATTGTTAGGTTTACAGGGATTCCTTCTGATGAAAAACTCGGTTCGAACACTTTCCTTCGTGCTCTTGGTGGCGAGCGGCGCTACCGCTTCTCTCCCACCCGAGAGCTTGGCGACGATCCCGGTCTCTGATATCCGGCCCGGCATGGTCGGCGAAGGCCGCACGGTGTTCTCAGGCAGCACCATCGAATCGTTCAAAGTCACGATCTTGGGCGTGCTGCGAAACTATGGCCCCAATCACAACATGATCCTCGCAGAGCTCGAAGGCGGGCCTTTGGCCCATACGGGTGTCATTGCGGGGATGAGCGGGAGTCCCGTCTATATCGACGGAAAGCTCATCGGCGCCATCGCTTTCGCTTTCCCATTTGCGAAAGACCCCATTGCGGGGATTACGCCAATCCAGGAAATGTTCGACGCCACCGCAACACCTCCGAGGCGCCGCGACGCCGCGCGGCTCGAGTTCCCACTCACACCCGAGGTGTTGGCCGCCGCGATTCCCAAAAAGCTCCACCCCGTGTCGATTCAAGGCGTTTCGCTCACCGGCATCGAGTTTCTACAACCGCATATCGGAAAACAGCTCATCCCGATAACGACACCAGCTTCCGTCTTGGGCTTTCCGGCGGAGTCATTCGAGCACATCGCACCGTTTCTGCGCGAGGTCGGCATCGAGCCTTTGATGGGAGGCGTCACGGTAGTTTCGAGCGGAGGCTCTCAGGAAGCCACGAGCCCAAGCCCCCCGCTAGCGCCGGGCTCCTCCGTGGGCGTTGGTCTCGTTACCGGAGATCTGCAAATCTCCGCGGCGGGAACTGTGACGCACGTGGACCAGGATACGGGCAGTGTCTACGCCTTTGGCCACCCTCTCTTCAATCTCGGTCCGATCGAATATCCAATGATGAGCTCGACCGTCCATCTCGTGCTGCCGTCGGTCATGAACTCCTTCAAGATGGCGAGCAGCGGCGAGACCATTGGCACATGGGTTCAGGACCGCGCCACAGCGATTCGCGGCATTTTGGATATCCGGCCCCGCATGATCCCGATGAGCGTAACGGTGTCGACGAGCCGCGGCGAGGAGAAAAACTATAACGTCGAGATCGTCAATGACGAGCTGTTCACCCCGGTTCTGACCTATGCGTCCCTCGTCGCTATCCTTCAGACCACCGAGCGGCAGTTCGGCTCTCAGACGGTGAAGCTCTCCGCGTGGATCGAGACCGCGTCCCAAGGACAGATCAACATCGAGGACGTTTTCGCTGACCAGCAAGCTGCGATGTCCGCCTCCGTCATGGTCGCCGCACCAATCTCGTTCCTTTTGACCAACGACTTCGAGGACGTCGAGATCGAGAATATTCATGTAAGCCTAGAAGCGAGCGAGAGCCCCTTGACCGCTCGTCTTCTCCGCGCGTGGCTCGATTCCGACGAAATCGCCCCGGGCGGTACGGTCAAGCTCAAGATCCTCCTCGGAACCTATCGCGGGGACGAGATTCTCGAGACCGTCGACGTCACGATACCGTCCCATATGAGCTCGGGTCGACTTCAGCTCATGGTCGCCGATGCGCGAACGCTTTCCGCGGTCGATCGGAGCGAAGCTCGGCAGTCATTCGTGCCGAAGGATATGAGCCAGCTCATACGCGCGATCATCTCGCTTCGAAAGAACAACCGTCTCTACATCCGGCTCAGCCGCCGCGTCGCGAACGGCGCGATCGTGGCCGGCGAATATCTGACGTCGCTGCCTCCAAGTGTCCTCAACGTTCTCCAAGCGGACGGCTCGTCTTCGAGCAACTTCACCCCACTCCAGAGTTCCACGTTCTGGGAACATGAAGTCGTCACCGAATACAGCGTATCGGGCTCGCAAACGCTCTACTTGAAAGTGAACAAACGCTGACGACCTTCCAGAACACCGTTCGAAAGGAATTTAAACTTGCTCAACCATCCTGCTGGTCGTCTCCTGCTCGTCGCTGCTACTTTGTCCGCCGGGCTATCCGCACTCGCTGCCGTACCGACATTCTGGCGGGTAGAGAGCCAAGCGGACTTTCTCTCCGGCGATACCGATGGAGTCTCCATCAGCTCCGAGGGCACGGTGAGCCTCGCGCCCGCGGCCCAGGTTCTCGGTGAAGCCACCGACCCGCAGCTCTGGTCCCTCGCCACCGGCGGCGACGGGGTCGTTTACGCGGGTAGTGGCAATGACGGCCGGATTTTCAAAGTCGACGCCTCCGGCACCATGAACGTCTTTGCCGACACGAACGAGCTCCAAGTACATGCGCTCGTGGTCGACCGTCGTGGAAACCTCTATGCAGGCACGTCGCCACGAGGCGTCGTTTATCGCATCGACCCGAGCGGCGCCAAGGAGGTTTTCTTCGACCCCGAGGACCGCTATATCTGGGCGATTGCTCTCGATTCGTTGAACAACCTTCTCGTCGCCACCGGCGACAAAGCTCAGATCCATCGGGTGAACAGTTCCGGGGAGAGCGAGGTGCTCTTCACGAGCGAGGAGACCCATATCGTTTCCCTCGCGCTCGATGCCTCCGACAACATCTATGCAGGGACCGCGTCGAACGGTCTCGTTCTCAAGGTCGACGCCTCGGGCGATGTGAGCGTCCTCTTCGACACCCCATACGAAGAAGCGCGCGCCCTCGTGACGGATACGCGCGGCCATGTCTTCGTCGCTACCGTCAATGGCAGCTCACGTGCGGCGAGCAAGCCGTCGTTGCCGTCGAGCACGCCCTCTACGACAACGAGCATCACTTCAAGTGTGACAGCCTCGGTGACCGTGACTACGTCGACCATGCCCGCCATTGCGAGCACCTCGGGCACTACAAATGTTCTTTCGAGCGGTTCCGCGAAGGGAGGTCTTTACCGGATCGACGCTGACGGTGCTGCCGAAGAGTTGTGGAGATTTATCGAGGACACCCCTCTATCCCTCTTGCTCTCGACCGACGACCGTCTGATGGTGGGGACGGGTAACGCGGGACGCGTTTTCCTCGTGAATCAAAACCAGACGAGCGTCCTTCTTTTGAGCGTCGAGGCGGACCAAGTCACCGCGATGCAGGCGGGGGTGGGTGGAGCGGTTCTTCTCGCGACAGCCAATTCGGCCAAAGTCTATCGCCTCAACCGCGGGCGCCGCACCGAGGGCACCTATCAGTCGCCGACTAAGGATACCGACACCGTTTCGTTCTGGGGGCGCATCCGCTGGGAGGCGCGCGTCCCTTCCGGGACTTCGGTCGCGATTCAAACCCGTTCGGGAAACTCCGCCGAGCCCGACAACACGTGGAGTGATTGGTCTGCACGCTATACCGAAGCCGCGGGGACTCAAATTTCAAGCCCGCGCGCCAGGTTTTTTCAATGGAGGGCGACGCTGAACTCCACGGGCGAAACGAGTCCCGAGATTCTCGACGTTACGGCTATCTATCTTCAACAGAATCTCGCACCCGAGGTGACCGGAATAACGATTCATCCTCCCGGCCGGGTCTTCCAAAAGCCGATTGTGACAACCGGACAGATCGACGTCCTGGGGATGATTGAGACGCTCGCGGAAGACGCGCTGGGTGGAAACGGCGTTTCTGGCGCGAACGGCGCCGCGACGCCACCGTTGAACCTGACCGCGATGAGCCGTCCCGTCTATCGCAAAGGGATCCAAACCGTGACCTGGACCGCCACCGATCCAAACAAGGACGATTTGAGCTTCGACGTCCATTACCGCGCCGAAGGCGAGAACCTCTGGCGTGTTCTCCGCGAAGGGCTCACGAGTCCGGTCATCGCTTGGGATACGGTGGCGATGCCCGACGGCCGCTACACGCTGAAGGTCATAGCTAGCGACCTGCCGGGAAATCCCGCCAATCTCGCACGCACCCGTGAGAGGACGAGCCGGAGTCTCGAGGTCGACAACACCCCGCCTCTCGTCGAAGCTCTCACGGTAACGTCCTCTTCCGGCGGTCACCAGGTTCGTTTCGTCGCGCGGGACGAGATAAGCCCCATCCGGCGCGCTGAATACACCGTCAACTCGGGACCTTGGAAGGTCGTCTTCCCCATCGACGGGATTGCGGACTCCACCGAAGAGAGCTTCGACTTCGCGCTCGATGGCTATGTGGATGGCGGTGTCTACACGCTCGTCGTCAAGCTGACGGATGGGCTCGGAAACGTCGGAACGGCTCGAGAAGAGCTACGCTAGCGTCGGAACTACCGTACAGCAAAGGTTCGCGGCGCTGAGCCGGCGCCCGTTCGGGATCGTCGACAAGAGGCGTTCTCCCGGGCGAACCTCCGTCGTCGTGAAAAAATAGAGGAAGTTCACCGATATGGTCTCGTCGCCGAGGCGCGCGGGCTCAAATCCCGAGCTGCGCACCGCTTCTAGCGTGCGCGTCAGCATTTCTTCGTCGCCGCTGCGATAGATGACATCGAGCGCTTGGACCATGCCATTGCGGTCGATGGAGGCCATCGTCAAGAGCGTACCTTCTTTTCCGAACTCCACATCCGCGAAAGCCAAATGGCCGACGGAGCTCTCCCGGAATCGCGGCGATTTCATCACTTCGTGCAGGAGCACGGGCTCAGGCAGAGTCGATTCCAGGATCGCCGTCGTGAGGCTGCGCGCGGCCTGCTCTCCGTATTGCTGATCGAGGAGGACGACGAGCCCAATGAGAAACGTGGTAGCGAGCGTCCCAAGTCCTAGCGCCGATACGAATCCGGAAGGCTGTTTCGCCCGCATGATCTCGCCGCGCAGCACAGGAACCATACCGCGCTCTTCGGCATCGATTTGGTCGCGAATCTTGCAAGCCAGGGCTTGAGGCGCTCTCATCGTTACGAGATGACGTACGGCGTTGGCCGCGCTCGACAGCGCGTCGTACTCGAAGACGCAACGCTCGCAGTCCCTGAGATGCCCGTCTACGCGCGCCGAGGCGGTAGCCGACAGCTCGCCATCGTGATGGGCGGAAAGCACGGAGGTTCGTAGATGCAACATATTACACTTCCTCTGTTAGTCCGAACAGCCCGGGATCGAGTTTGTCTCGGAGCGACTTGCGCGCCCGTGCGAGACGAGACTTGACCGTACCGAGCGGTAGATCGAGCGTGGCCGCGATCTCCTGGTAGGACAAACCCTCGATTTCTTTGAGCAGCAATATGGTTCGGTGGCTGAATGGCAGCCGTTCAATGGCGCGCATCAAAAGCTGACTTTCCTCTTTCCGCTCCAATGCCTTGTCAGGAGCCATCGCAAGCCCGTCCTCGGGCGCTGTGAGATCACAAGCCGGGTTGGCCTCAGCATCATCTAGGCTCATCGCGGTCATCTCGCCAAAACGACGCTGCCACCATCTCTGGCGGTTTTTTGCTTGATTAATGACGATGCGGTAAATCCAGGTGCGGAGAGAAGCGTCTCGGCGGAAGCTTCCGAGCTTCCGGTAGACCTGGAGAAAGACCTCCTGAGTCATGTCGGTCGACTCGTCGTGGCTCCCGAGCAAGCGGTAGGACAAGTTGAAGACCATGTCCTGATACCGCTGGACGAGCAGATCGAAGGCGATGTCATCACCCGCAAGGCAGCGCTCGATGAGCGCCGCCTCATCGCCCGACCAACCCTGGGCCGCCGGCGCTTCGTGGTCGAGACCGAGGAGCTCCTCTACGGACAGTGTCGCCGAGGTGTCAATGTTCATCAGTCGTACCAAGGGCCGGCGTATCATGAGAAATCCTGA
>CAUZCL010000052.1:0-35247 GCA_963578475.1 Acidobacteria bacterium bin61
CGGCCCACGGATTGCTCCGAGTCACCGCTCCTTTGGCTACATGTCGTATGAGCAATTCACATGGCAGACTCCTTTCATCCTGATAGACTGACCAGGCTTAACCTGGCACTCCAAAGACGCAAAGAAAGAAAAAAAGAAGAGAAGAGAAGAGAAGATGAGATGAGATGAGGGGGACTGCTCTTGTTGCCGGTTTGCGGGGAACGCCGTAAGCGGTACTCTCATTACTCTCTTTTTTCCTTTGCGTCTTTGCGACCTTGCGCCTTTGCGTTACGCTTTTCTTAATATTGATCGCTTTGCTTTTCCAGGATAGAGCGCGGTGCGGCGGTCGCCGCAAGTTGGAAACGGGCTTGTTATAGTGTGTGCGACATTATGGAAAGTGGGATTCAGGCTCAGAACATCATCCTGCCGACACTCTACGCGCTGCTATGGGCCGACTACGCTCTCTTGTTCTTCCGCAACGACCCGTTCGCGGAGCGGACCGCAAAACACTTGCTCCGCATCACGGTCGGCGCGCACGCGACCTACCTGATGATGCGTTCGATGACCTATCACCACTTTCCCATCGCGACTGTTTTCGAAGCCTTCTCGGTACTCGCCTTTTCTGTCATCGCCCTCTACCTGATTATCGAGTCGCGCATCGGTGTGCGGACGACAGGTTTTTTCATCATCGGAATTGTTTTCGTTTTTCAAACCATCTCCTCTGCCTTCGTGGAAGCTCCCGTGAGCTTCAGCGATCTCCTCTGGGAGCCGGCCTTCATTCTCCATGTGACGACAGCGCTTCTCGGTTATTCGGGGATGGCCATCTCTGCGGTCTACGGCCTGCTCTATCTGATGCTCTTTTACGACATCAAGAACCACCGCTTTGGCCTCATCTACAAACAGCTACCTTCGCTCGAAGTCATGTCGAGCTTTACCTATCGTTCGGCCACGCTCGGGCTCGTCTTTCTCACCATCGGTATGATGGGTGGACTCGCGTTGCTAGTGAGGGTCCCTGGAACCTCTTGGAGCTGGGATCCGAAGCTCATGATCACGTTCGTCGCGTGGCTCATTTACGGTCTCTGCGTTGCAGCAAGCCGCTTTTGGGGATGGTCGGCCAAACGCGTCGCCTTTACCGCGATCGCGGGGTTCGCCATCATCCTCTTTTCACTGGTTGTCGTGAATCTCGTCTTTAACACTTTTCACGCGTTCGTCTGATGGATCTCATCGTCGTCGGGTTGAACCACCGAAGCGCGCCAATCGACGTACGTGAGCTCGTGGCTTTCTCCGAGGAGGAGGTCCTCGAAGTGCTCGCCCATACCCACAGGGAGGAGACACTCTCGGAAGCAATCTTGCTCTCGACGTGCAACCGCACCGAGTTCTACGGGCTTTCGACGGATAGCGGCGGCGCGGAAATGTACATCCGCAACCTGATCGTCGAAAAAAAGCACGTCGACCTCGAAGCCCATCTGGGCTACGCCTATACGCTCACGCGCAACGAGTCCGTGCGGCACTTGTTGAGGGTCGCGGCAGGCCTCGACTCGCTCGTTCTCGGCGAATCGCAGATCCTGGGACAAGTGCGGCGCGCCCACGAGCTCTCGCTCGAAAGCCGCACCTGCGGTATCGTTCTCAACCGTATCCTTCAATCCGCGGTGAGCGTCGGCAAGCGTGTACGCAACGAGACCAGAATCGGCGCCGGCGCCGTCTCGATGGCGAGCGCAGCTTCCGAGCTCGCAAGCAAGATTTTCGAAGACCTCAAAACGCGCAAAGTGCTCCTCATTGGCGTCGGCGAGATGGGAGCTCTCACCGCCCGCCATATGGTAGAGCGCGGCGTTAGTCAGCTTGTTATCGCGAACCGAACCTACAGCAAGGCGGAAGAGCTTTCGCGCCAGCTCGGCGGCAAAGCCGCGCCCCTCGACCGCCTCGACGAGTGCTTGGCCGAAGCCGACATCGTCATCAGCTCCACGGGCGCGACGGCGCCCATCGTCACCCGCGAGAGGATGCAGCCCATCGTGAACGGGCGGGGCAGCCGCCCGCTATATGTCATCGACATCGCCTTGCCGCGCGATTTCGAGAGCAGCATCGCCGAGTTGGACGGCGTGTTTCTTCACGATCTCGACGATATGAACGTGCTCGTCGATCGCAATCTTGGGAAACGGCGCAAGGAGCTCCCGAAAGCCGAGGCTATCGTCGAGCAAGAGCTCGAGACCTTCGGCTCCTGGCGGAGCTCGCTTGCCGCCACGCCCGTCATCAAAAAGCTCCGCGAGCGCGTCGAAGCCTTGCGCAAACAAGAGCTCAAGCGCCATAGGAAAAAATTCTGCCGCGACGATCGCGAGCAAGTCGACCTTTTGACCGAGAGCCTCGTCAACAAAATCCTTCACCCGCTAATGAACCATGTGCGCGAGTGGAGCGACGCAGGCGAGCTCGGCGCCCAGCGCATCGACACACTTTACGAGGCGTTCGACCTCGAACGCCCGGACGAGGACTCGAAAAAAAAAACCTGAGCACTGTTCGGTGTTCAGGGTTCACTGATACTCATGCGCCCCTTACGTGTCGGAAGTCGCAAAAGCGAGCTGGCGCTCATCCAGAGCCGGTCGGTAATCGCCTCCCTCGGGGGAGAAGCCGAGCTCGTCCTCATCCAGACGCAAGGGGACCGCGTTACCGATCGGCCGCTCAACGAAGTAGGCGGCGCAGGACTCTTCATCAAGGAGATGGAGTCCGCGCTTCTCGATGGGCGGATCGATCTCGCCGTGCACAGCATGAAGGACATGCCCTCCGAGATCCCCGAAGGGCTCGCGATCGCAGCCACGACGAAAAGGCTCGACGCGCGCGACGCGCTCGTAAGCCGGTGCGCGGACAGCCTGGCTTCGCTTCCCGACGGAGCGAAAATGGCGACAGGAAGTCTGAGGCGGCGCTCGCAGCTTCTCGCCGCCCGGCCGGACCTCCACATCGAAGATCTCCGGGGAAATGTGCAGACGAGGCTCTCGAAGTTCGACGCCTCGTCCTGGGAAGCCATCGTCCTCGCCGGCGCGGGGCTCGTGCGTTTGGGGCTCGAGGCGCGCATCAGGTCTTATTTCTCCGTTGACGAGATGATCCCAGCCGTCGGTCAGGGAGCGCTCGCGCTCGAAACGCGCGCGGACGACCACGCGCTTCGAGATCGGTTCCGAGAGCTGAACCACCCGGCATCCGAGAGCGCTATCCTTGCCGAGCGCGCTTTTCTCGGCCGTCTCCAAGGTGGTTGCCAAGTGCCGATGGGCGCCTATGGCGAGATCGAATGGGGAGAGCTTCGCCTTCGCGGCTTCGTGGGCGCGGTCGATGGCAGCCGCTATGAGAAGCGTGAGAGGAGCGGCCCGGTTGCCGCGGCGCAAGAGCTCGGGCTCGCGCTCGCTGAAGATATGCTCGCGGCCGGTGCTTCGGAGATCATCCAACAACGATCGGAAGTCGATGGATGACGAAAAGATTCTGGCAGGGCGGCGCGTCGTCGTAACGCGCCCTGCACGCCAGGCGGCGTCTCTCGTCGCGAAGCTCGAAGCTCTAGGCGCAGAGGTCGTTCACGCGCCAGCGATTCGCATCGAGCCGCCAGTAAGCTGGACGCCGCTGGACGAGGTGCTCGCTCGGATCGACGGCTATGACTGGATCGTTTTCACGAGCGTCAACAGCGTGGACGTCTTCGGCGAGCGTGCCGGCACGATGCCGGCACTGCGCTACGCCGCGATTGGACCCGCGACGGCGGAAGCCATCGCCGAGCGCGGTGTTCGCGCGGAAGTCATCCCCGAGCGCTCCGTCGCTGAAGCCTTGTTCGAAGCCTTGTCGGAGCACACGAACGTGAAGGGGGAAACGTTCCTGCTCCCAAACGCTGAGATCGCGAGAGAGACGTTGGCGAATCTATTGAGCGCCGCCGGAGCAACGGTCGACGTCGTCGCCGTCTATCGCACGATGCCGGCGACGAAAGAAATCGCGCACGCGGTGAAGCTCGTCCGCGAAGGCAGCGTGGACGCCGTGACCTTCACGTCGGGCTCGACAGTGCGCGCGTTTTTCGACGGCGCGGACGAGGCCGTTCGAGCGCAAACCGTCTCCGCGAGCATCGGCCCGATCACGAGCGCCGCCCTGCGCGCGGAACGCGTCGAGCCCGCGATCGAAGCGGAACACTACACGAACGAAGGCCTCGTCGACGCCATCCGCGGCCATTTCTCGAAGCTAGCAGGTTAAATGAGCAAAAACGAAGAGCTGTTCCAGGAGGCCTCCAGATACATGCCGGGCGGCGTCAACTCACCGGTGCGAGCGTTTCGTGGCATCGACATGGCCCCGCGATTCATCCGCGAAGGCCGGGGATGTCGCATCACGGACGAAGACGGCCAGGACTATATCGACTACATCGGCGCCTATGGCCCCCTCATTCTCGGACATCATCATCCGAGTGTCGTTGCGGCATTGAAAGACGCCGTCGACCACGGAACGGCATTCGGTGCACCGACCGCCCTCGAAGTGCAGATGGCAAAAAGAGTCACCGAGCTCGTCCCGTCCGTCGACGTCGTCCGTATGGTGAACTCCGGCACCGAAGCGACGCTCTCGGCCATCCGTCTCGCGCGTGCCGCGACGGGTCGTGACGGGATAGTCAAGTTCGAGGGCTGCTACCACGGCCACGGCGACTCGTTTCTCATCAAGGCCGGCTCCGGAGCCTTGACAATGGGCGTTCCCGATAGCCCGGGTGTCCCCGCATCGCTCGCGTCTTTGACCAGAACGGCCACGTTCAACGACCTCGCTTCGGTGAGCCGTGTGCTCGCAGCCGAGCCGGAGGTGATCGCCGCCGTGATCGTCGAGCCCGTCGCCGGCAACATGGGCGTCGTGCCGCCTGCAAAAGGCTTTCTCGAAGGCCTTCGTGAGCTTTCGACCAGCCACGGTGCGCTTTTGATCTTCGACGAAGTCATGACGGGCTTTCGCGTCAGCCGCGGCGGCGCTCAAGAACTTTACGGCGTGACGCCCGACCTCACGACGCTCGGCAAAGTGATTGGCGGCGGCCTTCCAGTCGGCGCCTATGGTGGACGCCGCGATCTCATGGAGCAGATAGCCCCCGCGGGACCCGTCTATCAAGCCGGAACGCTGTCGGGCAATCCGCTGGCCATGAGCGCGGGTCTCGCACAGCTCGACGCCCTCGAAGCGTCGAACGCTTGGGAGCGGCTAGAATCTACCTCTGGGCTCCTCGAGACCGGAATCCGAAACATCCTCGAGGAGCTCAGCTTGCCGCTTGCGCTGAACCGCGTCGGCTCGATGATGACACTGTTTTTTACCGAGGGCGAAGTAACAAATTTCGAACAAGCGACGAGTGCCAATACAAAGCTCCACGCCCGTTTCTTTCGCAACATGCTTGCGGCCGGCATCCACTTACCGCCGTCCCAATTCGAAGCGCTCTTCGTCTCCCTCGCCCACGAGCAAGACGACCTCGACCGAACCCTAGAAGCCATCCGCCAAAGCCTACGAGCCACCTACGAGGGTTAGAGCGTCACCCAGATGGCGTCGTGGTCGATGCGGACGGCGTAGGTTTGGACTTTTGAGAGGGGATTTACGGGGGAGCAGCCGCTTTCGAGGTTGAACTGCCATTGGTGCCACGGGCACACGATGATTCCGTTCTCGATCGTGCCTTGGTGAAGCGGCCCGCCACGGTGTGGGCAGGTTTCGTCGAGGGCGAAATAGCGCCCCTCGTGACAGAAGATCGCGATGCGCTTGTTTCCTATGTCGACCGCGAGGCTCGCTCCGCCGGGGACATCCTCGAGAGCGGCGACGCGGTGCTCGCTCATTGCGCCGCGGCGCGGAGCTTCTCGAACGCTTCTTCGGTGAGCTCGCTACAGCCGAGACGGGGCGGATCATCGCCGAGCTGGCGGTGGAAGTCCGAGCCGCCCGTTCTTAGAAGTCCTAGCTCCTCTACGAGTCTCTCGTATCGCGCGATCTTCTCGGACGTATGATCGCAATGATAGACCTCGAGGGCATGGAGCCCGCCCGCGGCCATGTCCGGGATGGGCGTGTCGTCTACAAGAAGGCCTGGATGCGCCAACGACGCGATACCGCCAGCACGTCGAATGAGATCGATGGCGTTGTCGAGAGTGACTTTCTCATAGCCGACATAAGCGGGCCCGCCGTCGCCAAGGAAACGGCCGAAGGCGTCCGGGATGTCCGCCGCTTGGCCAGATTCGATGAGCACTTCCGCTACGTGCGGCCGCCCGACAGTTCCGTGGCTCGATTTGGCGAAGACGGCATCAGCATCGATGTCGAGCCCCAGCTTTCTAAGCTTGTGGCACATCAAGCGGACGCGGTCCACACGACGCCTTTTCGCCTGGACGAAAAAATTGTTGAGCTCGGGGTCGAGCTCGTCCACAAAGAGGCCCAAAATGTGCACGGGCGCGTCGCCGAAATGCGCGCTCACTTCGACGCCGGCAACGATCTCGAGGCTCAGCCCATCCGCCTCGCCCTTGGCCTCAGCAACACCTTCAACGGTGTCGTGGTCCGTAATTGCCAGAGCCTTCAAGTCCTGAGCCTTCGCTAGGCGCACCAACTCCGTCGGCGACAGCTTTCCGTCCGAAATGGTCGTATGCGCATGAAGATCGTAGGGCCCGAGTCTTTCCATGATTCCTGTTTTAGCTCGTCCAGGAAGTGAGAACCATCCATACTAGAGAACGCTCCCGCGGGTTGTCAACCCATCTCGACGAGCCGAATATGTGCGGATTGGCTCCTTCAAGGTTGACATGCTTTTTGCCGCCGGCCTATACTAGCGATATCGGAGTGTTTTGGTCAGGTTTCCGGCATCCATTGCCAGTTCAAAGAGTTAGAGCGGGGAACCGGTAGTCGAGACTAGGAGAAGCAACCAATGATTACTATTACATCTTTAGCGGCCACGAAGGTGCAGGAGTTCCTTGCTCAGAACGGCCGCCCGGAAGCTGCACTTCGGGTGCGCGTCGTGGGCGGTGGTTGCTCCGGATTCCAGTACCAGCTCGCGCTCGACGACGCCCCGTCGGAAGGCGACGAAGTCTACGAGCTCGAGGGCGTGAAGCTCTTGGTCGATCAGCGTAGCCACCTCTACCTCGACGGCACGGAGATCGACTACGTCGAAGACATCATGGGATCTGGGTTCCGCTTCAACAACCCTAACTCGACCGGAAGCTGCGGCTGCGGCGAGTCGTTTCAAGTCTAGGCAAGAGCAAGATCTCACGGCGCAGAGCGCAAGCGCCAAGTCCACGGACCTCTTCATTTGAGCACGTCCGACCTCGTTCGGATCGAGATTGAGGGCTCTCCTTTCCACGTCCCAAAGGGCGAGGTCCTTCTCGTCTGTGTCCAATATATAGTTAGGGATGAAGTCCCTGTCTTGGGGCGGTTTTGTTGGAGCAACGAGTGCGGCAATTGCGAGATGAGTATCGCGAAAGAGGGTATGTTGTTGCCAACCCGCGCCCGCGGCTGCCAGACCACCGTGGAAGAAGGCATGCGCGTTTCCGAGCTAACGCCCGACCTCCGCTACTGGATCCACCACAAGCTGTCGTAGTGGCGCGCGACCAATGATCGGGCACGTGACCGCTCTACTCGCCGGTCATATAGCCTCGGGAGGACTCTTGATCACCGCTCTTCTGGCGCTCTCAAACGAGCTCCCGAAGAGCTTTCTACGCTTTTGCGCCACCTCCGCCGGCGCGTCAGCGGCCCTGGCGGCGCTTTTGGACGTGGGCATGTCGCGATTCGTGTGGCTCGGCCTCGCCATCGTCGCCGGGCTCTGGTACGCCGCCCTCCGCCGCGGCGGGGGGGCCAGCGGGGCCTTTCTCGTGCTCCCGGCGACGGCCGCCGTCGTCGCATCCGTGCTTTTCGTAGTCACAACCAATACCAGCGGCACCGATCTGCTCGTGCTTTCCGTGGCGGGTAGCCTCAGCTCGTCACTCATACTCGGCGCGGTACTCGTTTCCATGATTCTGGGGCATTGGTATCTCGTCGATACCAGCCTCTCCATCGCACCGCTGCGCGATGGGGCGCGATGGCTCGTGGTCGCGGTCTTGCTCCGTTGGGCCGTTGTCGCAGCCGTGCTGCTCTATGGAGGCTTCGAAGTGTTGAGGGTGGGCCGTGCTGCGGACTTCATCTTCTCGACAAGAGGCCTGTTCTTCATGTTCCGCACGCTCATGGGTCTCATCGCGCCGCTGCTTCTGACCGGGCTCATTTGGCAGACGGTCAAGATTCGATCGACGCAATCGGCCACCGGACTTCTTTATGTGGCCTCGTTCCTCGTGCTCTTCGGTGAGAGCTTCTCGCAGTTTTTGCTCGTGGCAACAGGGTATCCTCTATGACGGCACTCTCCGTCGGCTTTTACTGCTACCAATGCTCGCTCTACAACATGTACACGCTGCCACCGGAAAGCGGCGCGGGGCGTTGCGAGCATTGCGGTCACGAGCACATAGTGCAGCCGAGCCAAGACGCTTTGAACGGCGGCCCTCTCGAAAGCTGCCCGCAATGCGAGAACCTTTTCTTGTATCAGCGCAAGGACTTCCCGCAGCAGCTCGGCTGCGCGGCCGTCGTGGCGACGGTAGTGTTGTCATCCGTCGCCTATGCCTTTTGGCACTTTCCGGCCGCGCTCGCCGTGCTCGTCTTGGCGTCCATCGCGGATCTCACCCTCTACCACTGGCTCACAGAGGTCACGGTTTGTTATCGGTGTCACGCCGAGCTTCGTGGGTTCGTGCCGAATCTAGAGCACGGCGCCTTCGACATACACCGTGCAGAGGAGTACGAGTCCGGGCATTGAGCACTGTCGCCCCCTGACGTAGTGACGCGTCAGCTGTCCGTCTGAATCATAATGGGCGCCTGGCGATCGTGGTGGGGCGCCTCGAGCATCGTGGCCATCGTTACGCCTCGTAGAAACCCTACCATCTGGGTCTGCGCCTGATTCCACACATGGTGCATTTCGCAGGTGTCGAGAATCGAGCAGTCCTCATGGTCCGGCTCCACGCACTTGTTGAGCCGTAGCGGACCTTCCACCGACTCGATCACGTCGAGAAAAGAAATCGCTTCCGGTGAGCGCGCAAGGGCGTAGCCGCCATGCGCCCCTTGCTTCGACTTGACGACACCGCGATTCGCGAGAAGCGGCAGGATCTGAGCCAGAAAGGCGTGTGGGATGTCCTTCGCTTTGGCGATCTCAGACACCCGGCCGTAGCTGCCTGAGGAAATACGCGACAGGTGGATGACGGCGCGAAGGGCGTAATCACTCTTGCGGGAAAGCTCCAACATGACGCTATCTCGACCCCTAGGAAAGTATATCCCACATGAGCTAAGGCACCAACGGAGATAGAATACGCTCGTGACAAAGCTCGTGATCTTCGACCTAGACGGCACGCTGATCAACTCCGCCGAGGACATAGCACTCTCTGTGAACGAGCTGCGAGAGCACATGGACAGGTCCCCTCTCCCGCTCGACCTGATCGGGAGCTATATCGGAAACGGCGTGCGCGTGCTCCTCGAACGCGCATTCCATAACGCCACCGTGGCGGTAATCAACGAGGCGCAGCGGATGTACTTGCCGATCTACCGGCGACGTCTGCTCGACAATACCCGCGCCTATCCCGGTGTCGGCGAGACCTTGGAAGTCCTCCAAGAAGACGGCCGCGGGCTCGCGGTGCTGACAAACAAGCCGCTTCGAGAAAGCCTCATGATTCTCGAAGGCTTGGGGCTCAGAAAACATTTTCGATCCGTCTACGGCGGGGACTCGTTCGAGCACCGCAAGCCCGATCCCGTGGGTGTGCTTCGCATTCTCGACGAAGAGGGACGCGCCCCGGAAGAAGCCCTATTCGTCGGGGACACGCGCGTCGATCTCGAGACCGCGCGCAATGCCGGCATACGGTCTTGCCTCGTCTCTTACGGCATCCGTCCGGAGTCCTCCGCCGCCCTCGAGCCTGATTTCTGGCCTGATTTCTGGATTGACGACATGCGCGAGCTCACGGCGCTCGTCGGAGCCGGAGCTTGAGAAGGATTCCGATCTTTCCGCTACCGGAGACGGTGTTCTTGCCGCACGTCGCGCTCCCGCTTCACCTCTTCGAGCCGCGCTCCCGCCAGATGGGCGAAGACGCGTGGAAAGGAGACGGCCTGCTCGTCGTCGTCTTGTTGAAGCCCGGATGGAAACGGGACTATGAGGGCACGCCGCCCGTGCACGACATGGCGACGCTCGGGCGGCTCGTAGAGCATGACCGACTCGAGGACGGCCGACTCAACATCGTCCTGCGAGGTGTCGAGCGTGTGAGGATTCTCGAGCCCGAGGCCTCGGAGCACGCCGAAGGCAAGCTGTATCGGGTGCGCGGTATCGAGACCGCGAAAAACGCCTGCTTGATTTGCTCGGCACTCGCGCCCCGCTCGATTCCCAAAACCTGCCAGTGATCCTGGTCTTTCATGTCTTTGAAGAGCTCTTCCACCGACGCCCGTTCAAGATCCATGGGACCGTCTTGGTGCAGCGTCTGGCTAGTGTCAGGATCGTCATCAGCCGGCACTGGCTCGACGATCGCGTTTCCCTCCACTTCGATGACCTCGGCCGCCAGCAAGCCCATGAGCGTACGTGCCGTCTTCTCTTCGGTAAGCGGACTGACGGCGAAGATATCCTTGGGAGTCTACCTGCCATCGATGCGCGAGAGAACAAAGCCTTCATCCGGCTCGAGGTGGATCCGCTGGAACCGCCTCAGGGGATCTGCTGGAAAACCGAGCGTCCGCCCATCATCCTTGAGAGCTTCGAGCTGCTCGGAGATATCGGGTGTCCTGCGTACGGCTTCCATCAGGACATCGGCCACGGAGAGGGGTACTTCGAGGCATGCGTCGACGCTCGACAAGGGAGAACGCCACGCGGCTGGGCGGCTCGATGAGCTGCGTACATGCGATGTCGAGAAGCTGGAGCCTCACGAAGGCCTCGATATCGGGCTCTTCGATGACGTTCAGCTCGGCGAGGATCTCGCCCAACTTCCAGCCGCTCTTGATGAAACTCGAAGCGTCTTCGAACTGATGCCGCGTAATTCGCCCATGTCGGGTCATCACTTCGCCGAGCCGGTCTTCCTCCTCGCTCGAGGAGGCGCTCACGACGAAGCCTGACTGAAAATAGACAGCACGGCACGCCGGCTTCGCAGATGAGCACACCGGTGCGCTTTTCGTTGTAGCGCTTCTTGAAAGCCTCTGCCACTTGTTGGTTCATGGGCAGTTTCTGACGCCGAACAAGACCAATTGGTGTGCTTAGATTCTATCAAACGAACGAGGTGTAGGGATGCGGGAACGACACCTCTCGACGTCGAAAAGGAGAATGGACCCCACTCCGTTTCATTTTTTTATACAAAAATGATACGATGAATTCAATATTGAATCATTCGGCTCCAACAACCATAGGGAATTCCCGCAAACTATTGAAAAGAAGCCCAATCACGACTTGGCGTGATCTGGCGCGCCCCTTGCTTAGGGCATGAGACGAGAACGTATTTGGCGTCGCTCCCTAATCTCGACGCCAGCCCCGGAAGGTGCCCCCCGCACCGCCTCTCGGGGATAGAAAAAGGGGGACAGGCCTAACGCCTGTCCCCCTTTTTCGCGTTGGGTTAGGCGCCGCTCGCGCGGAAAAAGCTCACTTCAGAATCCTGACGTCGTTCTGAACCACCCTCGTGGAGGCAAAGAGCCAAGTGTCGTCCACCGTGTCATTGTTCTCCACGGATTTGTCACTCCAAGAAAACTTCGCCATGGACTCCACGAACCCCTCATAACATCGTGGACACGCGTGGAGCCTGCCGCTCTTCGAACTCACCGCGATATTTTGCACCCGCAATGAGAGCGCCCATGTCGAGCGAAACGACCTGCTTGTCCTTCAATCCTTCGGGAACGTCTCCGCGCACGATGCGCTGCGCGAGCCCTTCCGCGATTGCCGTCTTGCCAACGCCGGGCTCTCCGATGAGAACCGGGTTGTTTTTCCTGCGGCGCGACAGAATTTGAACCACGCGGCGAATCTCGTCGTCACGGCCGATCACGGGATCGAGCTTGCCGGATGACGCTTGCTGGGTGAGGTCGCGCCCATACTGCTCGAGAGCTTCATAGGTGCTCTCCGGGTTCTGAGAGGTGACGCGTTGGGTGCCGCGCACCTCTTTTAGAGCCGAGAGCAACGTCTCCCGGCTGACGCCTCGCTCAGACAGAAGCCTTCCGGAGGGGCCGTCATCCGAAGTCAAGCCGAGCAAGAGATGCTCGACGCTCACATAATCGTCTTTGAGGGTCGACGCTTCCTGCTGCGCGTGATCGAGCACGGCTCTCAAGAGCGCTCCGAGATAGAGTTGTCCCGCCCCCGGGCCCTTCACAGAGGGGCACGACTGCGAGCTCGTGGCGAACGGCCTCTTTGAGCGACGCGAGGTTCTGCTCGAGACGAGACAAAATCGTTTCGGCTAAGCCACCTTCCTGCTCCAGCAGAGCAAGAAGGAGATGCTCGGACTCGACCTGCTGGTGGCCCTGCCGCGTCGCCAGCGCCTGGGCTTACCCCACAGCAGCCTGGGATTTCTCGGTCAACTTATTCATATCCATAGCTTTACATTCCTCCTGAGTCGAGGTCTGCACAAGGATAAAATATAAGTATATAGATATCAAGTAATATAATGATCTAGCACTCATTTTAGTTGACGAAAAGGGGTTTATCGGCTATACTATCTATCGTAACGTGGTCGAAACCCATTACAAGCGGCTGCGATGAAACACTTTAGAGGAGGACGATAACATGGCAAAAACAATTGGAATCGACCTCGGTACCACGAACTCCGTGGTTTCCGTCATCGAAGGTGGAGAGCCGAAGGTCATTGTGAACTCGGAGGGCGATCGCGTGACTCCGAGCGTCGTCGCCTTCACCAAGGACGGACAACGTCTCGTGGGGCAGGTAGCGCGCCGACAGGCCATCACCAACCCCGAGAACACCGTTTATTCCATCAAGCGATTCATGGGGCGACGGCACGACGAGACCAAAGAAGAGATCGCGATGGTGCCCTTCAAAGTGGTCAAGGGCAAAAACGGCGACGTCCGCGTAAAAGCTGGCGGGAAAGAACACTCTCCGCCTCAGATCGCGGCGCTCGTGCTGGAAAAACTCAAACAGGCTGCTGAGGACTACCTCGGCGAGAAGGTCACCGAAGCGGTGATCACCGTCCCCGCTTACTTCAACGACGCGCAGCGACAAGCTACAAAAGATGCCGGCAAGATCGCGGGCCTCAAAGTAGAGCGGATCATCAACGAGCCCACGGCTGCGGCCCTCGCTTACGGCCTCGACAAAAAGGAAGAGGAGACCATTGCCGTTTTCGACTTCGGCGGCGGCACGTTCGACATCTCCATCCTCGAGGTCGGTGACGGTGTCATCGAAGTCATGGCCACCGGAGGCGACACGCATCTGGGAGGCGACGACCTCGACCAGCGCATCATCAAGTGGATGGTCCAGGAGTTCAAGAAGGACCAAGGCATCGACTTGGCCGCGGACAAGATGGCGCTCCAGCGCCTGAAGGAAGCAGCCGAGCGCGCGAAGATCGAGCTCTCCACTGCGGTCGAGACGGAGATCAACTTGCCGTTCGTGACCGCGGACAGCTCAGGGCCGAAACATTTACAGCTCAAGCTCACCCGGGGCAAGTTCGAGCAGCTCGTCGCCGACTTGCTCGAAAGAGCACTCGACCCGTGTCGCCGAGCGCTGAAGGATGCCGAGATCGAGACCTCGAAGCTCGATGAGGTCGTTCTCGTGGGCGGCTCGACGCGAATCCCAAAAGTCCAAGAGATGGTGAAAGAGCTCTTCGGTAAGGACCCACACAAGGGCGTCAACCCGGACGAGGTCGTCTCCATCGGCGCCGCCATTCAAGCTGGCGTTTTGCAGGGCGACGTCAAGGACATGCTATTGCTCGATGTCACGCCGCTTTCGCTGGGTATCGAGACCCTAGGCGGCGTCTTCACAAAGCTCATCGACCGCAACACCACGATCCCGGTCGAGAAGAGCGAAACCTTTTCGACCGCGGTGGACAGCCAGTCGAGCGTGGGCGTGCACGTCCTACAGGGCGAGCGCGAGATGGCCAAGGACAACCGAACCTTGGGAGAGTTCCAGCTCGTCGGTATCCCGCCTGCTCCCCGGGGCGTGCCTCAAATCCAAGTCTCTTTCGACATCGACGCCAACGGCATCGTCAACGTCAGTGCCAAGGATGTCGCCACGGGCAAAGCGCAGAGCATCACGCTCGAAAGCTCGAGCGGCCTCAGCAAAGAGGAAATCGAGGCCATGGTCAAGGATTCCGAGATCCACCGTGAGGAGGACGAGAAGCTTCGTGAAAAGGTGGAGGCACGCAATCGTCTCGACACCGCGATCTTCGCATCCGAGCAAAGCCTCGAGGAGAACAAGAACGACCTCGAACCGTCGATCGTTCAAGAAGTCGAAAGCGCTCTTACGGAGGCCAAGGCCAAGCTCGATAGCGACGACCTCGAGGCGTTGAAGACGGCCGAGGAACGTCTCACCAAGGCCGCGCACGCCATGTCCGAAAAGCTCTACGCGAAAAAGGAAGCCGAGCCGTCAAACGGCGAACCAGCAAGCGACGGCCCCACGCCGAGCGCCGACGAAGACGTCGTCGACGCAGAGTTTACAGAGGTCAGCTAGTCACGTTTCGAGACTCAGTCGAGAAGGCTCCTCACCAAGACGGTGGGGAGCCTTTTTTACGTGGTGACGCCATGTGGGCTGAGCTCCCTCGTTTTGCTTGTGCTCGACCCGAGCTGTAAAATGACGTCATGAGCACGTTGCTGGACAGCGTCGACCTCCGCCGTTTCACGGTCACTGAGTACAGGTCTCGAACGACGTTGTGACGAGGGGATGTGGTCTGTCCGCTATGCGCACCCGACGTCGAGATCCGTGTGGACGAGCTTCTCCCCTGAGCACTCTGTCCAGAACGAGGACGTGAGAAATTACCTCAAGCTTGCCGTCGTTAGGTGATGACGTTGCGGGCTTTTCCTACTTTTGCGAAGGCGTCGATGGCTTGGTCGACGTGCTCGCGCGTGTGGGCAGCGGATAGTTGGACGCGGATTCTTGCTTGGCCTTTGGGGACCACGGGGAAGCTGAACCCGATGACGTAAATACCTTCGGCCAGCATGTCTTTTGCCATCTCTTGTGCGAGACGGGCATCTCCCAGCATGACGGGGACGATCGGGTGGGTACCCTCCACCACGTCGAAGCCGAGCGCGTTCATCGCCTTGCGGAAGTGAGCGGTGTTGTCCGTGAGCCGCTCACGATGCTCAGAGCTGGTCCCCAGAATCTCGAGCGCTTTGTTTGCCGCCGACACGATAACCGGTGCGAGTGAGTTGGAGAACAAATAAGGACGCGAGCGCTGCCGCAAGAGGTCGATGATTTCCTTCCGGCCAGACGTAAAGCCTCCCGCCGCGCCCCCGAGCGCTTTGCCGAGCGTCGACGTTACGACATCGACACGCTCACGAACGCCGCAAAGCTCCGGCGTGCCGCGTCCCGTTTCGCCTACGAAACCCGTCGCGTGGGAGTCGTCGACCATAACCATCGCGTCATGCCGGTCCGCAAGATCGCAGATTTCTGAAAGCGGCGCATAGGTCCCGTCCATGCTGAAGACGCCATCGGTCGCAATCATCCGGCGGCGCGCACCTGAGGCCTCTTCGAGCTTCGACTCCAGGTCCTTCATGTCCCTGTTCTGATAGCGGAGACGCTGGGCCTTACACAAACGGATGCCATCGATGACACTTGCATGGTTGAGAGCGTCGCTGATGACGGCATCCTCTTTCGAGAGAAGGGTTTCGAACAGACCGCCATTCGCGTCGTAGCACGAGCTGTATAGAATCGTGTCCTCGGTCCCGAGGAAGCGCGCGACATTCTTCTCGAGCTCTTTGTGGATATCCTGCGTACCGCAGATGAATCGGACCGAAGATAGTCCAAAGCCTCGCTCGTCGAGACCGCTATGTGCCGCCTCGAGGATCTGCGGGTCGCTCGAAAGCCCCAGATAGTTGTTGGCGCAAAAGTTTAGGACTTCGCCCGCTTGCACTTCGATGTTGGCGCCCTGCCGAGACGTTAGGACGCGCTCGTGCTTGTAGAGGCCGGCTTCTTCGATTTCGGTCAGCGTTTGCTGAAAAGATTCTCGTATTTCGTCAAACATAGTGAGTCACGAAGGCTCTCTGGCGTCGAGATATTGACGCCGCAGGGTCGCGATGAAATCTCCTGTGAGAAGTATGAGCACTTGAGTGGGGTCGTTTTCCCCGCTCTCGATGTCCTCGATGCAGCGCAAGAAGAGATCTTGATCGGATTCTCGAAGTCCGGAAAACGCGACATAGTGTTCGGGCTCGAACTCGCGCAGAAGCGTCTTGACGCGGTCGAGCTGATCGGGCCGCCGCCCATCATCAAATTCCCAAGCGCTGTCCAGGACATTCCCGAGCCAATCCAAAAGGTGCCCCACGTCGACGATGTTCTCGGCGTCGCGCCGAAAGAGCTGCTTTCGCTTCAGAGATGGGTCGATGACCAGGAGCTGCTCATAGATCGTCGTATTCAGAGTGTCGCGGACTTCTCGCAGCCGAAGACCGAGCTCGTCGACAACCGCGTCGATACGGCCTTCGATGAGCTCGAGATCCAAACCTTCAATCGACCCAGGATCGCGCCTGAGGGGCACGAAGCGGAGGACCCAACGCGAGAGCCCCTGCCTCATGAACCGTACGTCTCCCGCGAGGTCACGCACACGCTGGCCGTAGAGACCTTGCAGCTGCTCCGCGCTTCCCGTCAGCGGACAGCTCTCCATGAAGAATTCGAGCTGCTGCAATCGGCGGCCGAGGGCGAAGAAATACTTGCCCAGCTTCTCGACACGCCGGCGTAAAGGATGAGGATGTCTTTCGGGTCCGCGGCGGAGGCCCCCAGACCGAGCGCTTTCAGCTCGTCTCGCACGTTCTCGATGGCGGTGAATGCAGCGGATGAAAGCAGGGAGCCACGAGCAAGACCTGCTCCAGCAGATAGGCGGTGAGCCCTTGATCTTGCACCTTCCGTACGCATTCGCTGAGCACGTCTAGAGAAGTCTCCCGGGCGAGGTAGTCGAGCGCCGCCTCGTCCCGCCCTTTGTTTAGACGGTCGAGGAGGGGTTGGCAGAGATCACTACGATGGTAGAGGTCTTCGGCCGCCGCATTGGAGGCCAACGGAAACACGCGATTCGAGACTCGAGAGGACATGACTTCGACTCTTTGGACGAAGGTCGGGGTTAAGAAGCGGCACTATAGCAACCCAGCTTGGGGCCTGTCAAAACAGGCGTCGAAACGGTGCGTAATCAGCCCATCTTGGCGCGTGCGTGGCCGAGCCGGCTGACGGCAGTCTCGCGCAAGCGCCGGAACTCCTCTAGCTCGCCGCGGGACAGTGCTTCACGGCAAGCGTCGACCATATTCAAGAGCTCGTTAAGCTTGTGTCGGGCGAGCTCCTTCCTCACGGCGACGAGCTGCTCGATGATCTTGTCGAGCGAGCCCACGTCCAGGTTGTTCAAGGTAGCAATGACATTATCGAGTTTGGACATAGAAGACTGCTATCTTACCCTGTACTGATGACCAAACAGGAGCTCAAGGAGGCAATTAGAAAGAAAGCCTACGCGGTCGGATTTTCCAAGGTGGGCTTCACCCATGCCGGGCTCGAGCGCGAGGAAGCGCACTTTACCGAGTGGCTGCGGCGCGGCTACCACGGTGAAATGCGATGGCTGGAGCGTGCACCGGAGCGGCGGACAGACGGTGCACGGATGCTCCCCGGGGCACGCACGCTCGTTTGCTGCGCTTTGAACTACTACCAGGGACCGCCTGTGGACGAACCTCTAGCAGGCGTCATCTCGAGCTATGCACGCGGCACAGATTATCACGATGTCCTGAAGGGAAAGCTGGAACAGCTCGCGTCTTTCATCGAAGAGACCTGCCGCGTGCCGACCAAACTCTACGTCGATACCGGTCCCGTTCTCGAGAAGTCTTATGCCGCCGCCGCCGGGCTCGGCTGGCTCGGTAAGCACTCGAATCTGCTGTCACAGGATGGAAGCTCATGGTTCTTCCTCGGAGAGATTCTCGTACCTCTCGAGCTCCCGGTAGACTCCGAAGCTCGCGATCAATGTGGTACGTGCAAGCGATGTATCGATGCCTGTCCGACGGATGCCATCGTCGAGCCCTACGTGGTCGATAGTCGTCTGTGCATTTCGTACCTCACGATCGAGCTTCGGGGCTTCATTCCGCGCAAGCTGCGACCGCTCATCGGAAACCGCATCTACGGTTGCGACGATTGCCAAGACGTCTGCCCATGGAACCGCTTTGCCAAGAAGAGCGAGGAGAGCGCCTTCTTCGCACGGGAGCCATTGGCTTCGATGGATCTCATCGAGATGATGAGCATGAGCCGCGAAACCTTTCTCGACGCCACCCGAAAAAGCGCCATCCGCCGCGCACGCTATCCCGGCTTTCTGAGAAACGTCGCCGTCGCCCTCGGCAATAGCGGCGACCCTAAAGCCGTAGCACCCCTCATGGATGCGCTCGCACACGAAGAGCCCCTGGTACGAGGCCATGCGGCCTGGGCCCTCGGCCAGCTCGGCGACCCGCGCGCAAGAAAGAGACTCGAGGCGTGCCTACTTGTCGAGGCGAACGAAGCCGTGCAGGACGAAGTACGCTGGGCGCTATCGCGGCTCGAGAAATACTAGTGAAGGATGAATGGACGAGTGCCAGGCACTCCCGGACCACTGGAGCGCGTTGCCGGGCAAACGAACGTACGAGGTGTACCCCCGTTGCGCTTCGGGAGCCAAGTCTCTAAACCGTGGTTCCGAAAATCACGGGAGGAGGAAAACATCAATGGCGGAGACGAACTGGAGTATCAGCGGAGAGGAGCTCGCAAGCTGCAATTGCGACTGGGGCTGCCCGTGCCAATTCAACGCGGTACCTACGAAGGGCAATTGCGACGCCTTGGTGGCGTGGCGGATCGACAAGGGCCATTTCGGCGGAACCTCGCTCGATGGCATCGTCTTCGCCTGTGTGTTCTCGTTTCCAGGAGCCGTGCACGAGGGCAACGGAAAGATCCTTGTCATCGTCGACGATAAAGCGACGGCGGAGCAGCGCGAGGCCATCGAAGCCCTATGGACCGGCCAGCACGGCGGCGCCGCATTCGAGATCTTCTCATCGGTAGCGCCCAATAAGCTCGGAACGGTTTCCTCGCCGATCGAGTTCGAGTCCGATCGCGAGGCACGCGTCGGGAAGATCTCCGTTCCGGGTGTCGGTGAAACGACGGTCGGCCCGAGGTTGGGAACACCGAGGCCTGCTCCGTGAGCGCCGCTGGCGTCGAATTCACCTTGAAAGACAGCTATGCCCAGCTCAACCAGTTCGAGTGGAGCCCCGCGTAACGAACACCCGACCGGGTGGCGATGACGCTCACGCACACCGTCCGACCTGGCTCAATGTGAGGGTCGCCGAGGCAGAGTCTGCGGGGCTCAGGGCAACGGCGGCCATCGAGCTCGACCTCGCAGGTAGCGCAAGCAGTGTTGCGGTCATGGAGCACATCCGGGCCGGCCTTGTTGCCCGAGTCACAGCGTCAGCCCGTCGGCGAGAACGAACACGCCGGCGGCGACGAGGACGAACCCGATGATCCGGCCCACCAGGTCTCCTCTTGGAAATACCCGTTCCACTAGTACGGAAATCGTGATCGCCGCAACCCAAAGGAGATTCATGACGCCGGCCACGAAAAGCAAGGCCATCAAGACCCAGCAGCAGCCGACACAGTAAGTGCCGTGCTTCACACCCATGAGGAGGGTGCCCCACCTCCCCTCCTTCCACTCCTCCATGAGGAAGTGCAGCGGCGAGCGGCAGTGCGCGAGGCAGGCCTTCTTGAGCGGCGTCCATTGAAAGATGCCCGCTCCGACAAGGAGCCCTCCGCCGAGAAACGGGCTCGTGCTCACCATCATGGGAGACAGCAGGGCGGCGTTGTGTAGCCCCCATTGCATGACGGTTGCAACCGCGCTGAACGCCGTCCACACGAGAAGGTAGCCGAGAAGAAAGACCGACGACGGCACGTAGGGCGCCTCGTGCTCGCGGCGTTTCCGGTTGACGGTGGCAAACAGCAGGACCATGGGAGCGGCCGACGGTACATCATGGCCACCATCATTACGCTCCACATCACGAACATCAGTAGGAAGTCGATCAGGCCCCAGAAGCGGATCTGAGGCATCGCCATTTCGCCCCCGCTAGTCTCCGGCCCTGCCATCTCCATGCCGCTCATATTCCATGCAAGGTAAATCATGTAAGTCCAAGCCAGTGCCACGATGACGAACAGGTCGACGATGACGAGATTCCTATCCTTCCTGAGAACGAGCTCGAGCGCACGCGCAATGGAAGTGTCGCTGAGACGCTTCTGGGCTAGGTCGTGGGCCACTTGTTCACTTCTTGGGGCTGAGACGAACGCCGCCTGACGGGATCGCACCAGTACGGGTCCGTCCCCACGAAACTATGTGGATCGACGACTCATGTCAAGAAAAGCCCACGGTACCTGTCCGCCGTCAAAACTCATCCGCCGACGTTTATCAGAAGGTTACGCGCCTTCGTTGCGCCGATCGTGGACTCGTACAGCATTTGAGATCGCAGGTCCGGATTCCGTCTAAATCAGCAAAGGCTAGGGCGTGCCGGACAGTCCCTCTTTCGCGGAGGTGGACCCGAGCCCTGCCAACGAAAGCTACATAGAAGCTGAGTGCCTGGAGAGGGCGTTAATCGCTTTACACGCATGGGATAGTACGGATAGCCAACAGCAGACAGCGGAAGCACCAGAGGGGGTCGCGTCGGAGCTTGGCGTGAGCAGCTGAAGCCTATCTCTATGGATCAACGAGCCGTCTAAAGTGGCTCGACGCTCACGTCAGAGAGCCAGGATTCGATGCGCGCCTCGAGGTTCTTGTGGGGATGTCGTAGCTCGGGCGGGATGAGAACGTAGCGCTCTTCCGACGTGATGACTCTTTCGTCCTCTTCTTCTTCCTCGTTGTGCAGATAGCTCGAGAAGAAGTGAACGGCGCCCGTCTCGCGGTCGAGATAGTAGCGGTGGTCCGAGGCGCCGTCTTCGAAGGCTTCTTCGAGCTCCTCCCAGTCGACGCGGATGCGTTTCCACTCGAGCGCGCTCATCGTTCGTAATCCAGGACACACACGGCCCAGTAATTGTAGAACGCGCCCTGGTCGAAAAGGCCTAGAAATCTTTCCATTTTCTGTCTGACAATAGTGCTTCGGTGGCCGGGAATGCCTGCAGGGTGGGGCTGTCCATAACTGAAATAGGCCCGGATGAACTGGCTGTTCTCAGAAAGCGGCAGCGCGCGCACATTGTCGACATATTTGGAGAAAACCTCGTTTCGGATCAAGTAAAACTCGACGTTGGACACGTAGAAGGCCGAAACGGTCTCGCCTTGCTCTTCGACCAGCTCGCCAATCTTTCGAAGGGCATGGTCACCTGCGAAGTCGCCCACCACCGGTATGAGGCGACCCGACTCCGCCAGGCCGCGCACATGGGTATAGTCGCCGCGCCGCGACAGGAAATGGCCCGTTTCACCGCTCGACCCGCGCTCGACGAGGAGCCGTCGATAGGTCGGATGGTGCTGCATCGGCCTTCTGCCGTGGCTTCGAAAACGCAGACCGAGCTGACCGTCGAAGTAAGCGCGATAGACGAGCCCGATCACGGGCGCGTCCTCCTCGTCGAGGTCGACTTCCAGGCGATTCTCGATATGCCTGTAGATGGCTTTCAAGTTCTTCTCGAAGAGCCTCTCATCCGGCACCGCCTCCGCAACAGCAGCGAGAAGCGATTCAAAATCGTCTTCGCTCTCGAGCGGCTCGCACGCGAGAGAGAAGAGCCAGCAGAGATAGGCGTAGGGTGTCTCCGCGTTTACGAGAAGCGCGTTCAACAACACATGGTGCAGCATGTTGTCGCGGCGAATGTCCACGATGAACGCCCAGCTAGGACGAAGCTTCCCAATGTAGTGAAAGTTCTGCTCGGGTCCGACGCCGATATAGACACCCCCCATCGGTTCGAGGTCCTCGACCACCTGGGAGCAGGCCGTTTCGTTGGAGATGAGATTGTCGGTGTCGAAATAAGCGCCCTCCTCGGAGAGCTCTTCGACGAAGCTCGCGAAAGCTCGGGATGGGTGCTGGGTCTCGCGAGCACGCGGAGAACAGGCAGACGAGAAGCGCCAAAGCGCCTGCCCGCCCGCAAAAGTCCCGCATCCGATCAGCTGCGACCGAGGGCCGCCAGCATCTCCTCGATGCTCGTGAACTTCACCCGCGGGCGCTCGGTCCCGTCGGCATTCGCGACCTCGAGCTCATTGAGCTTGTTCCAATCGGCATAAGAGAAGTAGTTCGGCTTGCGCTCGCGCACGAGGTCGCGCGCCGCGTCTCCAGAAGGTGCGTTGGGCGTGAAATGCTTGCCAAGCGCAACATCTTCCAACATGCACCGCACCGTCTCGAGCGCGTCCGGTTTGTTGGTGCCGATGACACCAGTAGGCCCTCGTTTGATCCAGCCCGCGCAATAAAGCCCCGGAACGGGGGCGTCGGGCTTGGACTCGTGCACCAAAACACGTCCTTTCTCGTTGGGGATCACACTCCAATCCTCGCGAAACGGAACGTCCGGAAGCGCCACCCCTTTATAGCCGACCGAGCGAAAGACGAGACCCACCTCGATCTCCTCAGTCTCAGTCTCAGTCGCCCGCGGCCGAATGGTCCCTCGCTCGGTCAAGTAGAGCTCGTTGTTCACCAGCTTGACCTTGGCGACGCCACCGTCGTCGCCTGCAATGAGCTCGGTGGGCGAGACACAAAAGCGAAGAACGAGCGTCTTTGGTTTGCCCGATCGTTTTTCCTCGGCATATTGCTGGAGGATCCGAACCTTGCGATCGGTGCCTTTGTCCGGGTTCTTGGCCATGAAGGCCTGGGTCGCCTCATCGATGGCCGCGTCTCTTTCGGGCACTCGAATGTCCGCGACCTCCAGCTCCCCGAGCTCTTTGATCTCGGGATTGGTGAAGGCCGCTTGCGCCGGACCGCGGCGGCCGAGCATGTAGACCGTCTTGACGTTGCTATTCGCGATCGCCGCGAGCGCGTAGTCGGCGATGTCGGTGCGCTCGAGCTCCTCACGGCCACGGCAAAGGATGCGGCAAACGTCGACGGCCACGTTACCGACGCCGACAACGACGACCGCGTCTTGCGACAGGTCGAACTTCCTGTCTCTATAATCGGGGTGACCGTTGTACCAAGCGACGAACTCGGTGGCCGCGTGGCTCCGCTCCAAATGCTCCCCAGGGATACCCATGCTGCGGTCGACCTGCGCGCCCACCGTGAAAACGACTTGATGGTAATGCTTCTTCAAATCGTCGAGCTTCACATCCGTGCCGAACTCGACATAGCCGTAATAGCGAAATCGTGGGTTAGACGCGACGCGGTCATAGGCCTTCGTGACCGATTTGATCTTCTGGTGGTCCGGCGCGACCCCGCCGCGCACGAGCCCGAACGGCGTCGGCAGCCGGTCGTAGAGATCGACCTCGACCGCATAGTCTTCTTGCTTGAACAAATGCTCCGCTGTGTAAAAGCCCGTAGGCCCCGACCCGATGATCGCTACACGAAGAGGATGGTCGTCTGTACCCATTGGCATAGGAAATATGGCTCCGATCTGTGAACGCTCTCCCTACTAATAGAATTATACCTGCGGAGAAGAACCGACCGCCGGCCCGGAGATTAATTAGGCCGTGCGGTCGACGACAGCGTAGACCGCCGGGATGATGAGGAGTGTCAGCACCGTCGAGACCAGCAGGCCACCGATAACGGTAATTGCCATCGGAGCCCGAAGCTCGCTGCCTTCACCGAGGCCTATCGCCATCGGCAAGAGCCCGAGCACGGTCGTCGAAGTCGTCATCAAGATCGGCCGCAAGCGGAGCTTACCCGCTTCCATCAAGGCCTCCACCTTGGCCATGCCTTCACGTCTCAAGCGGTTCGTCGTATCGACGAGGATGATCGCGTTGTTCACCACGATGCCCGCGAGCATGATGACCCCGATGAGAACGACGACGCTCACGGTCACGTTCAGGAGATAGAGTGTGACGAGAACGCCCACGAGCGAGAACGGAACGCTGAAGAGAATGACGAACGGGTGGAGGAGCGATTCGAATTGGGACGCCATCACGAGATAGACCATGAAGATTGCGAGGAGGATGGCGAAGCGCATGCTCTCGAACGAAGTCTCCATTTCCTGTTGCTGGCCGCCCATGCGCCAATCAAAACCCATGGGCAGCGTCATCTCGTCGATCTGCGCTTCGATCGCCGCTGACGCGGAAGCGAGATCGCGCTCGACAAGGTTCGCGATGATGACGGCCACGCGCTCTCCCTCCGATCGCCGGATCTCAGCGGGTCCTTCCGTCTCCTCCACCGTCGCGACCGACGAAAGGAGGATGGGCGTCGTACCTGTCTGGGCGATGTTGAGGTTCCGCAAATCACGCGCGCTGTCTCTGAACTCCTCCTGCACCTGGAGCCGGATGTCGATTGTCCGATCTTCGCGGGTGATGTTGGTAGCCACCTCCCCGAGCACTTTCGAGCGTACGAGGGTCGCGACCTGCATCACGTTGTAGCCGAGCCTCGCGAGGCGGTCGCGGTCGAATCGAATTTGGAGCTCGGGGTTTCCACCCTCGGTCGAGGACTTGATGTCGACGAGCCCTGGAATCGTCTCCATCCGCGCCATGAGCTCGTCGGTAAGCCGCTTGAGAAGGCTCAAGTTGAAGCCACGGATCTCGACTTCGATGGGTGTCTTGAAGCTGAAATAAGTCGGCCGGCCGAAGCGGTAGAGCATGTTCTCCTCGGCGTCGAGCGCGGGACGGAGAAGCTCCATCAGGCCTTCTTCTCGCGCCAAGCTCGAGGGCGGCGACACCGTCATCGTGAGCTGGCCGATATTCTCTCGAAGCTCTCCCGCCGTTCCGCCCTGCTCGTTGCTCGAGCCCACGACCGTGTAGACGGAAGTGATCCCCTCGATAGCCATCGCTTTTCGTTCCAGGACCTGCATCCTTTTTTCGTTGAGCTCCAGGTGCGTGCCAGGGGGAAGCTCTGTGTTGACGAAGAACTCGCCTTGCACGAGCTCGGGGACGAGCTCGCTCCCCAGCTTGTCTACGAGAAGAAGCGAGGACGCGAAGACGAGGACGGTGAGGCCGATGAAGGGATAGGGCCGGCCGAGCACCGCAGCCTGCGCGCGCGGATAGGCCTCAGTCAGGGCTCCATAAAACACGTGAAAGATCTTCGACGGCACGAACAAAACGGCGAGGAGCAGGTAAGTCAAACCCTTCAAGATTCCTTTGACGAGCCGCGCTATCGTGAGTCCGACGAAGCTCAGGACGGCAATGACGAGCTTCGCAATTTTCGAGCGGTCGTGCTCGGGCACGTCGTCCTTGGGCGCCGCGCCGAACTGGCGCGAGGCTAGCATCGGGATCAAGGTCAGTGCGACGAAGAGCGAAACGGTCAGAGAGAAGGTGACGGTCAAAGCTTGATCGCCAAAGAGCTGGCCCGCAACGCCTTCGACGAAGACGATCGGGACGAAGACACAAACCGTCGTCATCGTGCTGGCGATGACCGCCTGGCCAACTTCGCCCGCGCCCGCGCGCGCGGCTTCGGCGATCTCGAGACCGTCTTCTCGCTTTCTTTGGATGGATTCGAGCACGACGATCGAGTTGTCCACGAGAAGCCCGATGCCGAGCGTGATGCCGCCGAGCGACATGATGTTGAGCGAGATACCCGAGACGAACATGAGAAAAAACGTCGCCACGACCGATACGGGGATCGAGATACCGATGATGATTGTCGACTTCAAGTCCCGCAGAAAGAGCATGAGGATCAAGATCGCGAGCCCACCGCCGATGAACGCGGTTTGCAGCACTTCGGTGACGGACTGGCTTATGTAACGCGACTGGTCCGTGATGAGCTGGAGCTCGAGACCTTCGCCGAGATGCTCGAGACGCTCCCCGAGAAGCTCCACGCGCTCTTTGACGGCTTCTGCGACCGTAACGGTGTTCGTGCCGCCTTCCTTGTAGATCGCGATCTCGACTGCTTCGCGGCCATCGATGCGGCTCATGACCTCGCGTTCTTTGTGGCCGCGGGTGATGAGCGCAACGTCTTCGAGACGGATGTCGGGGCGCGCGCTGTCGATGACGATGTACCGCATGTCCGACGGGCGCTCGAACTCGTTGATCGTGCGGACGAGATATTCTGTCTGCCCGTCCTGAAGCCGTCCGCCCGTCAGGTTCACGTTCTCGGCCGCGAGACGCGCGACCACTTGTTCGACGCTCACTCCGAGATTCGAAAGGCGACGCTCATCGATCTCGATATGGATCTCTTCTTCGAGCCCGCCGCTCACGAGCACCGCCGCGACACCTTCCACACGCTCGAGGAGCCTTTTGACCTCCTGCTCGCCAATGAGTCGCAAACGGATGAGGTCCTCGTCGCCGAAGAGCCCGAACCGCATGATCGGGTCGATCGAAGGGTCGTAGCGCAGAAGCACGGGCCGGTCGGCGTCGTCGGGGAGAACGACGATGTCGAGGCGCTCGCGCACGTCGAGCGCCGCCATGTCCATGTTGACGTCCCAGCCAAACTCGAGCGTGACTTCACTCGTGTCGGAGCGAGAGCTCGAGACGACGCGCACGACGTTGTTGACGACCCCGACCGCGTTCTCGATGGGCTTGGTGATGAGGCTCTCCACCTCGGAGGGCGCCGTGCCCTCGAACTCGGTTCGAACGGTAAGAGACGGGTAAGTTATCTCGGGGAGGAGGTCGACGGCGAGCTCACGAAACCCGACGACACCGAAGACGACCGCGGCGATGAAGAACACCAGGATGGTGACGGGACGGCGCGTCGAGAAGTGGACTATCCGCATTTAGGGCTCAGCATTCAGTGTTCAGGATTCAGGATGGGGTTTCCATGCTTAGTGCTGGGTTTCTTGGCGGCGTTTAATGGCTTGTTCGATTTGCTCGTCGGTCATGCCTCTCTCTCGCATGCGGCCTTTTACGCGCTCGAGTTGCTCTTTGGTCATGTTGGAGAAGTCGGGGCGATGGGCTCTGCCTCCTCCGGGGCGTCCGGGTCGTCCTGCTTCGGGGGGACGTTCGAAGCTCTCGCCTTCGCGTCGGGCCGTGGTCATTTCGACAGCGCCAGGGCCTTTTAGGATTTGCACCGGGGTGCCGTCCGTCAAGCCGTCTTGCCCGACGACGATGACCCGCTCACCGGGTCGTAGGCCGGAGATGACTTCAACGATATCGGTTTCTTCGTAGCCGAGCTCGATGTCGCGGCGGACAGCTTGGCCATCTTCCGCGACGAAAACGGTATCGCTGAGGCTTTCGATCGACAGTGCGCGCTTCGGCATGACAACGGCGTCGTCGTGGGTGTCCGTCACGAGGAAGACGCTCGCGAACATACCCGGGCTCAGCTTGCCGCGCGCGCGCACTTGGAGCGTGACGCGGATGGTGCCAGTCGTCGCGTCGACGACGGGGCTAATCCGCAGAACGTGCGCTTCGAAACGCTTGCCCGGCCAGGCTTCGACGTTGAGATAGGCCGTCTGCCCTTTTCGAAGCCGGGAGAGCTCTTTCTCGGGCACTTGAATCTTGCACAGAAGGGGATCGAACTCGGCGAAACGAAACAGCGCCTGGTTCGCGGTGACGTTCTCTGCCAGCTTGACGAGGCGGTCGACGACGATCCCGTCGAAAGGAGCGGTAACTTCCGTGTAGTCATAAAAAATCTCGGCACCCATGAGCTGCGCTTGTGCGGTTTCGAGCTGCGCGAGTGCGGCGTCGTACACTTCTTGCGAAATGATCTCGCTCTCACGCGCCGCGGTAGCACGCTTGTGCGCGCGGTTCGCATCTTTCAGCGCGACTTTCGCGATCTCGACTTGAGCGCGAAGCTCGGTCTCGTCGATCCGCAGCATGACATCACCCTTTTTGAGGCGCATGCCTTCTTCCGCCACGAGTTCTACGATTGGGCCTTGGGTCCGCGCGACGATCTCGACATCGTTCTCCGCTTCAAGGCTTCCATTCGTCTCCAGGAAGGACGACACCGAGCGCCGCTCGATCGAAGCAACTTCGACAGGAACGGCCGCCGAGCGGGCTTCGCCCGGAGGTCTACCCATGCCTTCTGGGCCACCGCCGTGTCCACCGCGGCCACCTCTACGGCCTTCGGCGCCCTTTCCAGGAGGAGCGCCCTCGTCGGAAGAGCCTCCGCCGCAACCGCTCGAGAGAAAACCCGCCGCCGCAACCGCGGCCGCCAGTACAAGTACCCGTCTAGCTTTCATCATCCGTGTCAACCTCAAAGGGGGCTCAGGCCTCGGGCCTCAAGCCGCTCGAACAATCTTTCCGCAGAATCGCGTGGAGTCATCCACTAGCGAGTAAATCGTCGGGATGATCACAAGCGTCAGAAAAGCCGACGTCGTGAGTCCAGCAAGAATGACCAACCCGACGGGCGCCCAGTTGCCGGCCCTGCCTTCCGCGGTTCCTAGAAAACCATGGAAGATGAGCGGCGCCACCATCGGAAACAAACCGAGAATCGTTGTGAGCGCGGTCATCAAGATAGGCCGCAAGCGATGGGTTCCGCCGACCACGATGGCTTCGTCGCGCGGCACACCTTGCAGCCTCAAATGATTGATGTGCGCGATGAGCACGATGGCGTTGTTGACGACGACCCCGACCAAAATGATGAGCCCCATATTCGCCATGTTGTCGAGCGGCTGACTCGTGAGCTTCAATACGATTCCGACGCCGATGAAAGCGAACGGGATGGCGAACATGATCGTGAAGGGCTGGACGAAGCTCTCGAAAAGTGCCGCCATGATCAAGTAGATGAGACCGAGCGCAAAGAGGAACGCGAAGAGCGCGTTCCCCCAGTCCTGCTGCGCGCGGCCCCAGCTGCGCCCGAAGCCCCATTCGTAGCCTGGAGGCAAGCTGATGCTGTTCATGATCTCGCTGACTTGACCCTGCATGCGGAACGAGGCGCCGGCCGTGTTGGTATTGGCGGTGATGCTGAGCTTGGGTCGTTTGTCCTCGCGCTCGATACGGCGCGGCCCCTGTTGTATCGCGAAATCTGCCATCGCTCCGATGGTAAGCGCCGCCGCGCTCGACATGATCGGCATCTTCTTTAGTTGGTCCAGCGTCGAGCGGTCCGGCTCGCGGAATTGCACCACGAGGTCGACTTCACGATCGTCCGCGGAGATCCGGCTGATCGGGCGGGAGGACAAAGCACTCGAGATGGAGAAGGCCACCGCTTGCGTCGAAAGCCCCGAAGCGAGCGCTCGCTCGCGAGCGACGCTCACATGAATCTCGTCGGTGCCGCTGTCGAGCGTGCTGTCGACGTCGCGCGCCCAGGATGTGTCCTCGAGAGCGCTCACGACACGCTCAGCCACGAGCTCGAGCACGGCCATGTCGTCGCCCTTGAGATCCAGATTGACGCCGAAACTGCCGCCGCCGTGCCCCCCATGGCCTGTGCTCTGGGCGATTTTGAAATCGACGCCCGCTTTCGTTGGCAAAAGGTTGCGGATCGCATCTCGGATCTCGCGCACGGGGCGCTTCGCCTCTTCCTCGTCGACGAGATAGATGTCGATCTTACGGCTGCCGCGAAAGCCTCCCCGGGAGCGTCCGCCGGTGCGGCTGTAGCGATACACGACGTCTGAAATGTCGAGCTCTTCCTGCTTCTCGTTGAGTATCTTGGCGACTTCCGCGTAGAGCTCTCGAGTCTGATCGAGTGAGTAGGAGCGCGGCGTATCGACGTTGATGGAGATCTGCCGGGCCATCGTGCGCGGAGAGAACGTCCGTTCGATCGTGCCGAGAAGCACGTAGGAGCTGTAGAGCATCCCGACGATGGCCAGGCAGAAAACGAAACGGTGCCTCAGCGTGAAGCCGATCACCCAGCCATAACCCGTCTCGAGCACTTCGGTGAGCTTCGTTTCTTTCTTTGTCTCACCGCCGAGAAGAACCGACGCCACCATCGGCACGACCGTCAACGCAACGAGGAGCGACGACACCATCACGATGCAGATGGTGATGCCGATATCGAGCATGATTCGCATGAACCCGCCGCCCGTCGCCGCGAGAAAGATCATGGGGATGAACACACACATGGTCGTGAGCGTGGACGCGATGATGGGCATCGCCACCGCCGTGGTGCCTCGGAGGGCCGCCGTCCGCGGGTCCTCGTCGAGATCCGTGAAGTGGCGAGAAATCGACTCGATGACCACGACCGAGTTGTCCACGAGCATCCCGACCGCGAGCATGAGTCCCATCAAGCTCACGACGTTGATCGTCGTCGTCACCAAGCCGAGCTGTCGCAAGAAGTACAGAATGACAAAAGTCAGGATGATCGAGATGGGGATCGAGATGGCGACGAGTGCTGTCGTCCGAACTTTCCGGAGGAACAGGAAGAGAAAAACGACGGCGAGAACGCCCCCGAGAAGCCCGGCATTGCGCAGCTGTCCGAGCCCTTGGCGCACGTCCACGGAAGAGTCCATCAGGATGCGCGTCTCAAGGCCTTCGGCCGAGGGCATCGCCTTGATTATCTCGAGCTCCACTTTCGCTCCGTCGACGACGGCGAGAAGGTTGGCAGTCGAGGCTTTGAACACGCTGAGCGTGACCGCCTCATTGTCGTTGAGATAGTTGAAGTTGTCTTGCCGCGGGTAGGTGTAGGAGACGTCGGCGACGTCCTTTATGCGAACGCCGGAAGAGCCGATCAGAAGCTTCTCGATCTCCTCGACGGTTCGAAACTCCCCGACCGAGCGAACGATGAGCTTGCGCGGGCCTTCCTTGATGTAGCCGCCCGAAAGGTTCACATGGTTGTTCCGTAAAACGCTGGTGATGTCACGCGCGTCGAGGCCGGCGGCTTGCAAGCGGCTCGGCCGGAGCTGCACTTGAAGCTCGCGCTTCCGGATGCCGCGCACCTCGACCGAAGCCACCCCCTCGAGCCGTTCGAGGCGCCGCTGCACGACTTGCTCGGTAAATTCGTAGAAGCGGTCCTTGTCCCACTCGGCGCTCAAGTGAAAACGCAAAACAGGGATGTCGGTGCTCTGGAAGCGACGGATGCGAATCCGGCGCAGATCGTCGGGGAGCAAGTGGCGCACGCGATCGATGCGGTCGCGCACGTCGACGGCGGCGAGATCCATGTCCACGTTGTCTTTGAAGGTGATGTTGACGCTGCCTTCGGTGGCGGATGCGGTCGCGCTCAACGTGTCGATACCGTTAATGGTCCCAAGGATGTCTTCGAGGGGCCGTACGATGAGCCGCTCGACCTCCTCGGGAGACGAGGAGCTATAGGGCGCGCTCACCCAGATGCTGTTCGAGGAAAAACTCGGCATGAACTCGAGGGGGAGCCGCGTCAGCGACAAGTAGCCGAGCACGAAAATACCGAGGACCGCCATAGTCATCGTCACCCGCCGCTCGACCGCGAACTTGGCTATGGGGTTGATGTGCTCTTTATCGTTCACGTCCGTGCTCCCTATTGGACTCGTATTCTGCCAACCATTGTGTCGAACTCCACTTTCTGCTCTTCAGTCAAAAGCTCACGAATATCGTGCCGGATCTGCACGCGCATCGTCTCGTACTGGCTGCGCGAGTCTTTCCAAAACGCACGCGCGGCCTCGTGGTGCCGATTCATGACGGCTTCGAGCTTCACCACTTGGTCTGCCCGGAGGTCGAGCCGCTCGACCATATGACGGCCATGGTCGCGGTGGTCGCCGCCCCGTCCACCAAGGCGCAATCGACTGCTCGTCGCGCCGCGCGCGAAAACGCACAATGAAGGACGGATCGGGCTCGAGCCGTGGCAACGTTCGTGAGCCAAAGGCTTGGACGAGCTCCTGGCAAGAAGCGCAGCCCTCCACGTGGGTTTCCACTACGCCCGCTTCACCTTGGGGTAGCTCACCATCGAGCCAGACGGAGATTCGATCTTCAGGACAAGCCATGTGCCTTCTCCTCCATGAAAGCCTTGAGCTCGAGCCGGGCACGGTGGATATGCGTGCCCACCGTTCCTATCGGCCAACCCATGGTTTCCGCGATCTCTTGATAGCTCAAACCTTCGATTTCCTTGAGCATTAGCGCCGCACGATGATCGGGCGAGAGCCCCCGAGCGCTTCCGTAACATCCCAGCCAGCTTCAAGACCCTCATGTGGGGTCTCGGACGGCTCGGGCGCCTCTTCGAGCGCCACTTCGAGCGCCACTTCGGCCTTGCGGCCGCGCCGTCGCAGCTCGTCATGAGCGCGCCGGATAGCGATTTTGAAAAGCCAGCCGCGCACCGTTCCTTCTCCACGATAAGTCTCGGCCTTGCGATAAGCGGTGAGAAAGGTCTCCTGCGCCACATCCTCGACGAGCGCTCGGTCGCGAAGTAGCCCATAGACAATGTTTCGAACCCCGGCTTCATATCGGATGAAACTCTTCGAATGCCTTTTCATCACCGTCGAGAGACCGGGCCAGCACGTCTCGGTCCGCTTCCATAGGAGACCCAGCATACCGCGCGCCGCCCTTCCACGTGCCGGCCCTACTAATGAGACGTCGCCCGAGGTCGTTTCATTTCAAGAACATGCAAAAATCCGTGAACCATGAAGCACGAGAGGAGGTTTCGTGGGTGTTACGGTTTGTGCTTTCGGACGTTAGCGCCCAGAGAGCAGTAGAATGAAGGATATGAACAGGCATCGCCTCGCCGAGGAGCGAAGCCTCGCGCTCCACCGTGCCGTCGCCGACCGCCTCGCCGAAGGGGGCGCGGTGCTCGAGCGAGCACAGACTCGCGTTCACAAATGGTTGGAGACCGGTGAGGTGGCGACGTATTGGGCGCAGGAATGGGATCGTGTGCTCTCGAAGCCCTTGGCAGAGATCCAGGCTTTTCTAGTGGAACGTAGTGAGCACGCTACGGCCCTGCGCCAAATGACGCCTTTTGCGGGGGCCATCGATCCACGGACCCGCTGGCGCATTTGGCGTGATGTCCGCCAAACGTTCGAGCAAAGCTCATGAAGCGAACAGACCTGGAGCATATTATCCGTGCGGCCGCTGAGATCGCGGACGACACCGAGATCATCGTGATTGGAAGTCAAGCGATACTTGGAAGTTTCCCAAACGCTCCCGAAATTCTGCTTATCTCGATGGAGGCAGACGTCTATCCGAAGAATCATCCCGAGAGGTCCGATTTGATCGACGGGTCCATCGGAGAGCTCTCGCCGTTCCATGATGAGTTCGGTTACTACGCTCAAGGCGTCGACGAAACCACCGCGATCCTTCCCGCCGGATGGAAAGATCGACTCGTCCTCGTGAGAAACGAGAACACCAGAGGGCACTCGGGATGGTGTCTCGACCCTCACGATCTCGTGGTCGCTAAATGCATCGCTGGGCGCGAGAAAGACGTCATCTTTCTGGAAGGGGCCGTGCAAGAACGCCTTGTTTCGCACAAGACGTTGCAGACACGGCTCGCGGAGACGACCCTGGACGATCCACATCGCAGGCAGGTGAAGGCCTGCATCGATCGCGCGTTCTGAAAAGCCTGACGTTTGGATCTCCTCTCGTTAAGACTCTTTGATCCATGGCGTGCGAGCTTGTATCTTACTCTCATGAAGCTCTTATATATCGGGTGAAGAGATGAGCAGATTACGTGACTACCTCTGGCTAGTGATCGTCCTCCAAGTCGCGACCACGAGTGCTCAAACACTCGACGAAGCGAAACAGGAGGCGTTTCGGTTTCTGGAAGAAGATCAGCCGCGCCTCGCGATGATTGGAGACGCCATCTTCAGCTATTCGGAGCTCGGCTTTCAGGAGTTCAAAGGATCGAAGCTTCTCACCGACCTATTGGAGAAAGAAGGCTTCACCGTCGAGCACGGTGTCGCCGGCATGCCCACTGCCTTCGTCGCGACCTATGGCTCGGGCCATCCCGTGATCGGTCTCATGGCGGATATCGACGGCCTTCCCGTGCAATCGCAAAAGCCGGGAGTCGCCTATCACGATCCGCTGATCGAGGGCGCGCCGGGACATGGCGAAGGCCACAACACGAATCAAGCGGTGGTGACCGGCGCCGCCCTGGCGGTGAAACAGCTCATCGATCGCTACGGACTCGAGGGCACGATCAAGGTCTTTCCCGGTGTGGCAGAGGAGCTGATTGGCAGTCGCGGTTTCATGGCAAAAGCGGGGATCTTCGATGGCCTCGACGCGATACTCGATGCGCACCTAGGCTCGAGATTTGGGACGAGTTACGGGCTGACCAACATGGGCCTCGTGTCCGTGCAGTTCACGTTTCACGGGCAGACGGCTCACGGTGCCAGCAGTCCGTGGCTTGGTCGAAGCGCTCTCGACGCGGTCACTTTGATGGACGTCGGCTGGAACTTCGCCCGAGAGCACTTGAGACCCGAGCAGCGCTCTCACTCCATCGTCACATGGGGCGGCGACCAGCCGAACGTCGTGCCCGATCGCGCGTCCATCTGGTACTACTTTCGCGAATTCGACTACGAGAGGATCCGGGCGCTTCACGAGAAGGGACGAAAGATTGCCGAGGGTGCCGCCCTCATGACCGATACGACGGTGGAAGAGCGCGTCTTCGCGGGCACGTGGCCGTTCAACGGTAACAAGGTGCTGGCCGAGATCCTTCATGCGAACATCGAGCGCGTGGGGATGCCGCATTGGGCGGAGGCGGATCTTCGCCTGGCGAGAGCGCTCCAGAAAGAGCTCGGCGTCGACGAAGTCGGGCTCCCATCCGAAGTCACGCCCCTTAGCAGGGCGACGCAGCGCGCCAGCTCGACGGACGCGGGCGACGTCACCTGGCTCGTGCCCTATGTGCGGTTGGCCTTTCCGTCACAGATTCCCGGAGTGACGTTTCATCACTGGTCCTCGGGGGTCTCGCCGGCAACGCCGCTCGGTCACAAGGGCATCGTCGTGGGTGCGCAAGCCTTCGCGGGAACGATTCTCGACCTGCTCCTCGAGCCTGCCCATCTCGACGCCGTGCGAGCCCAGTTCGAAGAGGACACGAAGGACGTGACGTGGACGTCGCTGATTCCGGAAGGCACCATCCCGCCGATCGAGCTCAACGCCGACAAGATGGAGAAGTTTCGCCCCTTGCTCGCGGAGTTCGAGTACGATCTCGAAAGCGGCAAGACCTACATCGAACAACTTGGCATCGCCTACCCGACCGTGCGAGACAGACCTTAGTGTCTCACTCGGGGATGGTTGAAATCCCTCGCCTTTAGGAGAAGCCTTAAGGAGGCATGCGGTACGGTCTCCGGATGAAAGGATACCGGAAATCATCGCACACGACGTACCAGTTAAACTATCA
>CAUZCL010000053.1:0-34915 GCA_963578475.1 Acidobacteria bacterium bin61
TCGAGCATCGCCGTATCCAGCGCTTTCTTGCCATGCAGCATCACCTGCACAACTTGATCCGCCACCACTCTTGCTCCTTCGTCGCCCTCAACATCTGAGTTGCTTTCTTTCTCTTCTTCGTATCTACTCTCACCGGGGGCTCCTTTCTTTTTTATCGCCAGCTTCAATAACCGATGATCTTGAAGGGAGTTACTCACCGATTTCAACTAGATTCAGGATATCCTCTTGACATGGGCATCAGGCCGTAGTAGTTTCTCCCGAATTTCTGGCCAGGTGCCCTTCACAGCTATCTTGAGCTGGAAATCAACTTTCAAAAGTTCTTGCGCGCCTTTATCCAATCGAGTCCGCTATGTTCAAAGAGTTGTATACCGTAATTCTTGTGCCGCACACGGGGGAGCAGTTCCGCAAGTGGCGCTTGTCTTCGGGGGTGGTGAAAGCGTTTGCCGCGCTCGCTGGGGTGGTTTTGATCGTGACCCCCGTGCTAGTGGCGCACTACGTTTCTTTCTACCAAGGTCTGACAGATCTTCGTGAGCTCAGAATGGCGAATACCGAGCTCAAAGGGCAGAACATTGATTACGAAGTCTCCGTAGAGCACCTGAACGAGCAGGTGGCCTCGCTCCAAGACTTCGTCATGAAACTATCGGTCATGGCGGGGCTCGACGAGATGCCCCAGCGCACGGGGGCTGGAGTTGGCGGCTCTTTGGACCTGGACCTCTCGACTCGGACGAGTGCCTATGCGCAGGTGAAGGACAAGCTCGACCGCATGCGCGGCGACCTCTCCCACCTTGAGGAGCGTGGTCGCGTCCTCGAACGATTCTACCAGCAGAACACGCTGATGCTCGCCTCGACACCGTCGGTTTGGCCCGTTCGGGGCTACTTTTCGTCCACCTACGGCCAACGCAATGACCCGTTCACGCGTTTGCGCGCGATGCATTACGGCATCGATATCTCGACGCCCATGGGGCGCCCGGTCGTTGCTACGGCGGATGGCATCATCCTTTATGCGGCGAAACGGGGTACCTATGGGAACATCGTGGTCATCGATCACAGATTCGGGATGATGACCCGCTATGCGCATTTGTCCAAGTTCAACGTCCGCGCCGGCGCCCGCGTCAAGCGCGGCGACGTGGTGGGCTATGTGGGGAGCAGTGGCCGGAGCCGCGCCCCACATCTCCACTACGAAGTTTGGGTCGACAACGCGACGGTTCATCCACTCGACTACATCCTCGAATACTACCGGTCCTTCGACCCTAGAAACCGACCTATAGCCGACGCCGCCGGGCCCTAGCGCCGCGGCGCCGGTCACTGGTTTTTTCACGGGGCGAGTTTGCCCTGTTAGCGGGCTTCGTCCAAGAAGTTGGTCCGACGTGGCGGATTTCAGCAAGGTTTGCCCGCCGTAAACCCCTCTGTTAAACTGAGATGTTTTACTGGGTAGAAACTCAACTATGTCTGTAGTCAACGCCATCCTCACGAAAATCGTCGGAAGCCGCCCCGCGCGCGAGCTCAAACGGATGCAGCCCACCGTCGACACCATCAACGAGCTCGAGCCGTCCACAAAAAAGCTATCCGACGAAGAGCTTCATGCCAAGACCGCCGAGTTCAAAGAGCGCCACGAAAAAGGGGAGACGCTCGACGAGCTCCTGCCTGAGGTCTTTGCCGTGTGCCGCGAGGCGAGTTGGCGTGTTTTGCAGATGCGCCACTTCGACGTGCAGCTCATCGGTGGGATGGTGCTCCACGAAGGCCGCATCGCCGAGATGAAAACGGGTGAGGGCAAAACCGTCGTCGCAACTCTTCCTGTTTACCTGAACGCGCTCACGGGCCAGGGCGTTCATATTGTCACCGTCAACGACTATCTCGCCCGGCGCGACGCGGATTGGATGGGCCGGCTCTTCGAGTTCCTCGGTCTCAGCGTCGGCGTCATCCAGCACGACATGACCGACACCGAGCGACAAGAGGCTTATCGCTGCGACGTCAGCTATGGCACGAATAACGAGTTCGGCTTCGACTATCTGCGCGACAACATGAAGTTCGACCCGTCGCTCTTCGTGCATCGCCTTTTCCCGAAGATCACCAAGGACGCGGACGGAAAAGAAGTCGAAAGGCTCTTCCACTTCGCTATCGTGGACGAGGTGGACTCCATCCTCATCGACGAGGCCCGCACGCCGCTCATCATCAGCGGCCCAGCCGAGGAGTCGACGGACCTCTATTACAACGTCGATCGCATTATCCCTAAACTTCGGCGCGATCTCGATTTCACTGTCGACGAGAAGACCAAGACAGTGACGCTCACGGAAGAAGGCGTTCCTAGTGTCGAAAAGCTCATGGGCGTCGACAATCTCTATGAGCCTTCGCAGATGCACATCCTCCACCACGTATATCAGGCATTGCGCGCGCACACGCTCTACAAGCGCGACACCGATTACATGGTGAAGGACAATCAGGTGATCATCGTTGACGAGTTCACGGGCCGCCTCATGCCAGGGCGCCGCTGGTCGGACGGGCTTCACCAGGCTGTCGAAGCCAAAGAGCACGTCAAGATCGAGCGGGAGAACCAAACGCTCGCGACGATCACCTTCCAAAACTACTTCCGCATGTACGACAAGCTCGCCGGCATGACGGGTACGGCGGAGACAGAAGCGGCGGAGTTCGAGAAAATTTACGGGCTCGAGGTCATACCCGTCCCCACGAACCGGACGCTCATTCGCGATGAGTATTCCGATCTCGTCTACCGCACCGAGCGTGAGAAGCTCAATGCTATCACCGAAGAGATCCAGGAGCTGGTCGAAGAAGGCCGGCCGGTGCTCGTCGGCACCACCTCGATCGGAAAGAGCGAGACGTTATCGCAGCGATTGAAGCGGAGCGGTATCAAGCACGTCGTCCTCAACGCCAAATATCATGAGATGGAAGCCGAGATCGTCGCCCAGGCGGGCCGTCCAGGCGGGGTCACGATCGCGACCAACATGGCCGGCCGCGGCACCGATATTCTGCTTGGCGGTAATCCAGAACATGCGGCGCGCATCGCGCTCAAGAAGCAAAAGCTCGATCCTCTCGAGGTCGAGCCCGAGGTGTGGGAAGCTGCGCTCGCAAAGGCTACAAAAGAAGCCGACGAAGCGCATGAAGAAGTTGTCCAGTCCGGTGGGCTGCACATCCTAGCGACGGAGCGCCATGAGTCACGACGCATCGACAACCAGCTGCGTGGGCGCGCCGGACGTCAAGGCGATCCGGGAAGCTCGCGCTTTTTCTTGTCCCTCGAAGACGACTTGATGCGTATTTTTGGGAGCGATCGCATCAGCGGTCTGATGCAACGGCTCGGCATGGAGGAAGGCGTTCCTATCGAGCACAAGATGGTCACCAACGCGATCGAGCGTGCCCAGAAGCAAGTCGAAGGGCAGAACTTCTCCATCCGTAAACACCTGCTCGAATATGACGACGTGATGAACAAACAGCGCGTTGCCATCTATCGGCTGCGCCGCGAAATTCTCGACGGGACGGAGCAGCGAGACTACATTCTCGAGCTCGCCGATAGCATTCTCGCTTTTCTGCTCGACCAGCATTTGTCAGCAGAGATCGACATCGAAGAGTGGGATGTCGACGGTTTCAAGAAATCGCTTCAGGGACAATACGGCCTCGATAGCGGGACGCTCTCCGCTATCGACTGGGACGGTCTGAACCGCGACGAGATTCGGGAAGCGCTCGCGAAGAAGAATCGCGAGCGCTACGAAAGCAAGGAGCAAGTCGTCGGTCCCGACCTGATGCGCACCCACGAGCGCATCATCATGCTCCAGGTGGTCGACTCGCACTGGAAGGACCATCTTTACGCGATGGATCACTTGAAAGAGGGGATCGGGCTCAGAGGCTACGGACAACGCGACCCACTCATGGAGTACAAGAAAGAAAGCTTCAGCATGTTCGAGGCGATGTGGGATCACATCGAAGACGCGATCGTGCGGCTCTTGTTCCTGCTGCGCCCGGTGCGCGAGCCGGCTTTCGAACGGCGCCCAATCGCGCGGCCCGCGCGCCTGTCGTTGAACGATCCGAGCGCTACGCCTTCGTCTTTCGACGTGCCGCGAGGGCGGGGAGGGGATGGTCCAAGACGGGAGTCGCAGGGTGGCGCAAACGCCGCGGTGACAACCATCAAACGCACCGAGGCTAAAGTCGGGAGGAACTCTCCGTGCCCGTGCGGCAGCGGCAAGAAATACAAGAAATGCTGCGGCGCGAATGTTTGATTTTTCGACGGACTAATATTTGGACATTAGACATTAAGTGAAAAAGGAAATTGTGAGCGCCCAGAACTTTCCAGAAGCTCTGACTTTCGAAGACGTTCTTCTCGTTCCGCAAAAATCCGACGTTCTGCCGTCCCAGGTCGACGTTTCCTGCCAGCTCACCGCGAAGATCCGCCTCAAGATCCCTATCTTGAGCGCGAGCATGGACACGGTGACCGAATCACGGCTCGCCATTGCTATCGCACAGCTCGGCGGGCTCGGGGTCATCCACCGTAACCTCACGGCGGAGGTCCAAGCGGACGAGGTCGACAAGGTCAAACGCTCCGAGAGCGGGATGATCGTCGACCCGATCACAATGACCGCGGACCGACCCATCGCCGATGCCCTGGCGGTGATGTCTAAATACCGTATTTCGGGCGTTCCCATCATCGAGGAGGGCCGGCTTCTCGGGATCCTGACGAACCGCGACCTCCGCTTCGAGACGCGCCACGACCTTCCGATTGCGGAGGTTATGACGAAGGAAAACCTCATCACCGTTCCTGTCGGTACGACCCTCGATGAGGCGCGGGCGCTGCTTCACGAACATAGGGTGGAAAAGCTCCTCGTCGTGAATGACGACTACCAACTGAAGGGGCTCATCACCGTCAAAGATATCCAGAAGGCGATGAAGTACCCGAACTCCGCCAAGGACGACTTGGGGCGGCTGCTCGTGGGCGCGGCCATCGGAACGGGTGAGGATTCCATCGAGCGCGCGAAGCGCCTCATCGATGCCAAAGTGGACGTCATCGTCGTGGACACGGCCCACGGCCACAGCCGCGGAGTTCTCGAAACGGTAGAGAAGCTTCGCAGCATAGTCAAAGATGTCGGCATCGTCGCCGGCAATATAGGGACCGGCGAAGCGGCCGAAGACTTGATCCGCGCCGGCGTCGACGCGGTCAAAATCGGCATGGGACCGGGCTCGATTTGCACGACGCGGATCGTCTCAGGCGCAGGCATGCCGCAAATCACGGCCATATTCGATTGCGCCGAGGTCGCGGCGAAGCATGGCACGCCTCTCATCGCCGATGGCGGGATCAAGTTTAGCGGCGACGTTGTGAAGGCGATTGCGGCCGGAGCGCAGAGCGTCATGATCGGAAGCCTCTTTGCCGGCACCGCCGAGAGCCCGGGAGAAACGATTCTCTTCCAGGGCCGTACCTTCAAGACCTATCGCGGCATGGGATCGCTCGGGGCTATGAGTGACACGACGAAGGATCGCTACTTCCAGCAGGAAGTGGAAGCTTCGAAGCTCGTGCCCGAAGGCATTGAGGGGCGGGTGCCGTACAAAGGTGCCCTCCATGGTGTGGTCGACCAACTCGTGGGCGGCCTCCGCTCCGGGATGGGTTATTGCGGCGCGGGAAGCATCGATGACTTGCAGAAGAAGGCGCGCTTCGTGCGCATCACCGCGGCGGGTCATCGGGAAAGCCACGTGCACGACGTCATCATTACAAAAGAAGCACCGAACTATCAGCGCGATTAGTAGCATGCATCGATTCCGTAAATGGTCCTTGGGTTATTGCGTTGCCTTCGGCGTCTTCGGCATTGGTGGCTGCGACCTGCGAACGCCTCCAGCGTCCATTACCGTTTATAGCTCGACCCAGCAAGTTTCTTTCCCTCTGCCGCAGGGATGGACGGTGGACGAGGCCATCATGCAGGCAGGCTTTCATATGCAGACCTTCACCGGGCGCTCGGTCGACGTTCCCGAGCGGCCAGGTATTCGCGCGCAGATTTTGGCGGGGCCGATGCCCAAAGGCGCCGTGGACGACGTGGCCGCGCGGTTTCGCCGCGAGCTCGAGATCGAGCGCGAAGAGACCTATTTGTTACACGGCCATGAAGGGAAGTTCTGGTCGTTTCTCTCCGAGGACGACGAAGAAGCTTCGAAGCTCATGCTTACCGATGTGGATGGGCGGCTCTACGGCCTCTACGTCAGGGGCGAGGCGCGCACCCTCGAAGCTTATAGCGAGGCCGTCGCCTGCATGTATGGCGAATTCGCTATCGAGCAGGGAAAGTATTTCGACGTCTACGAAGCGCCGGGCGGCGACATCGTGATCAAACATCCTCGTAGCTGGGTGCGCACTCATACGGTGGCCAAAGCGGGGGAGTCGCTCTTCGTCGGCTTTCGCAGCTCGCCGCTCGCCGTCGAAACAGACGGGATGACGGTCCACACGACGCTCGAGGTTACCGTGAATCGAGTCGCGCCCGAAGTCACCGTCGAGAGTTTCTATGCCGAGCGCGCCGAGCTCCTCGGCGACACCTATCGGCTCCTGAAGCACGAAGTCCTGGAAGAGGTGGGCGCGATCTCGACGCTATACGCCGTCGAGACGCAGCTCGCCAGTCATCTCGAGCGCACGGTCTATTTCGTGAAGGACGAGAAAAGCTTCATTTATAAGTTCAACACTCGCAATCGGGTGTATCATGTCATTGAGCCTTGGATTGACGAGATCGTCCGGGGTTTTTTTAGCTCGGACTCCGCGATGGAGACGGATGAATAGATGGTAACGTTGACTGATAGGGTTCTCGGCCGTCCGGCGAGTGCTCCGCTTGCCGAGCTCGTTCTCCCGAGCGTCGCGAGCGGCGACGGCGCCATCGAGCTCGTCAACGAAGGTGACGGCCGCTACGACGTCGTCGACAAAGCGGGTCGATCTGCCGTCACGCCGGAAGCCTGGTCGCAATATCTCTACTTTCGCTTGGGCGATGCGCTCAAACGAAAGCTCGGACGCCGCGCCGTCATCGAAGTTGACTATTTCGGTCGCGAGTTCGCGACGTTCCGGCTGCAATATGTCTCGACCGATGAGAGCGCACCCTATGGTGGGCTTTACAAGGAAGCCGAGCAGCGCTGGGACGGCGTTTCGACCGCGGGGCCTGTGTGGAAGCGCGCACGATTCGTGATTCAGGATTTTGAATTGGACAGGGCTCGGACGCAAAATGTCGGGGCTAGCTTTCGAATGGAGATCCGACAAAACTTTCATATTGGCCGCGTAGCGATCGGGAGCGAGCTCCCCGAGGACGTGACGGACTTTACCGAGCTCGCGCCTCTTCCTTCGATTCGAAAGTCTCCCGAGCGCATCTATCCCATTTGGTGGCTCTTCGTCGAGATCACGAACCTCTGCAACTTCCACTGTACGTTCTGCCCGGACGAGATCATGGAGCGCAAGCGCGGTCTGATGGATTTCGAGGATGCGTGCAAGATTTTCGACCAGGTCGCGCGCGAGAAAGACCGTCTCGGCCCGCTCTACCCCATCAAGCTCCATCAAATGGGCGAGCCCTCGATCCACCCGCGGCTCGTGGACATCGTCCGCTACGCGGAGCAGGAGAAAGGCCTTCCCATCGAGCTCAACACCAATTGCAGCCTCCTGACGCCCGAGCTCGTCGACGGCCTGTACGACGCGGGGCTCACAAATTACATCCTCAGCTACCAGACGCCGGACGCGGAGTCATTCGAGACGCGCAAGGTCAAAAACAAGAAGCTCACCTTCGAGATTTATCTCGAGAAGGTGAGAATGGCCGTTGAGCGCAAGATCGCGAAAGGTGCTTCGACAAAGCTCGAGATCGACATCATGAATACGCTGGGCTCTTCCGGCATCCAGATCGTTGGGGCGAACAGCCAGGCGGATCGCGTCATGCTTGACTGGATTTCCTTCGCGCGCAGAATCGAGCGCAAATACGGGCTCGAGCCAAAAAAGCACGATCTCAATTTCGTCGATGGCGGCTTTCGCTTTCTCGAGCACGACGCGGATACGGGCCGTTACGAGATCCTTCCCGGCGTCGACATTCTCTGGAAGGAGCTTCACACGTGGGGCAACATCATTCAGGGTGAATCGGTGAAACAGAAAGTCGACGGTTATTGCCCGGCGCCGAACGAGCAATTCGTGATTCTCTGGGATGGAACCGTGACCGTGTGCTGCACGGATTACGAAGGCACGCTCGCGATGGGAAACGTGCACGAGCAATCCATCGAGGAGATATGGACTGGGCCCAAATGGCGCCGGCTCCGGGAGACGATGTGGGAGGACGTGCTCGAGTCTAAGACGTGCCGCGTGTGTAAAGGCGTCGAAGAGCCGGAGCTCATCCAAATCCAAGCCTAGAACACTTCCGGCACGAACGTTTGGTCCGACATCGGGGCCGGACGTAGCCGACGTTCTTTTGCCTCCGGGGCAGCTTAATCTTGGGGTCCTCGAGTTCGTCATAGGGGATCTGACCCAGCAGATGTGCGATGACGTTGAGGCGCGCCCGCTTCTTGTCATCTGCTCGGACCACGAACCAAGGAGCCTGCTTGATATCGGTGTGTTCGAACATCTTGTCTTTAGCCCTGGAATACTCGACCCACTTTGCCCGCGATTTGAGATCCATCGGCTGATCTTCCAGTGTCGGATTGGATCGTTGATGCGCTGTTTTGTCGCGGCCTTCGAAAATAACGACGACGCGAAGCCCCTTGTCTTGGACCCACTTCTGGAGCTTGACCAACTCGACCTGAAAATCTGCCAGGGCCTTGTAAATCGCGTTCACTCAGCGAGATAGCGTGGCATCGGTGTCGGCATAGTACTTGCTACAGATTACGCAACTGATCGCTCGCCCGAGGTTCGTGCGCTTCGAAGCGCCGTCAGGTGGGCCGCACGTGGTCGGAGAAAACGCATCGAAGGAGGCCCTCATGAGGATGTCGAAAGTATTTGCCCTGAGCTTGGTATGGTTGCTCGTTGCGCCTTTCGCCGCTAGCGCGCGGGAATCGCTGTCAAAAAGTGACGAAGAAGAGCCACAGCAAGCCGAGGAGCTCGGAAACCTCAGCTTGCGCGATCTTCTCGCTGTGGAAGTGAGCTCGGCGTCCCGCAAGCTCGAGCCGCTGTCGAGGACCGCCGCGGCCATCTTCGTGGTCAGCCAAGAGGATATCCGGCGGATCGTCGCAACGAGCATCCCCGAGGCGCTGCGCATCGTGCCGGGCTTCACGTCGCGCGCATCGATTCCAATAAGTGGTCCATCAGCTCACGCGGCTTTGCCGGTCAGTTTGCTAACAAGCTGCTAGTGCTCATCGACGGGAGGACCGTCTATACCCCGCTTTTCTCTGGAGTGCATTGGGATGCTCACGACGTGGTCATGGAAGACATCGACCGAATCGAGGTTATCCGCGGGCCGGTCTCGAGCCTCTGGGGCGCGAACGCCGTCAACGGCGTCATCAACGTCATCACGAAAAAAACACAAGACACCGAGGGTTTCCTGGTCCGCGCGGCCGCTGGCTCGCAAGAAGGCCACGGCGCGGTTCGTTATGGGGGCAAGGGCGGCGAGAACATGAGCTATCGAATCTTTGCCCGCTACTCGAATCGTGACTCCTATGTGACCGCAGGTGGTGCCCCTGCCTTCGACGCCTGGGACATGTTCACCGGCGGCTTTCGGATGGACTGGACGAAGGAGCGAGACAGCTTCGTGCTGCTCGGTAGTGCTTATGACGGGAAGCTCGAGACCGGTCTCAATAATGTCACCTTCGAGCCGCCGTTTACCAAGGTCGAGCTCTCGGAGAACAGCACGAGCGGCCTGAACGTGCTGGCAGGTTGGAGCCATTCCTTTGGGGTCGGGAACGACTTGGTCTTGCAAGGTTATTACGACCGCTATGAGCGAGACGAGCCCGCCTTCTATGTGGAGACGCGTGACACGTTTGACATCGACTTGCAGCACGGCTTCGTCGCGGGACGCCACGACGTCATGTGGGGGGGCGTTATCGTTACTCGACGGATGATCTCCCGTCGTTGGGCGCTGTAAGATGGGAACCCCGAACGCGTAACGATCAGCTCTTCAGCGTTTTTGCGCAGGATCGGATCGACCTGGCCACCGACGTTTTCGCATCACCGTCGGAACGAAGCTCGAGCACAACGATTACACGGGATTTGAGTTTCAGCCGAACGCGCGTATCGCCTGGACGCCCCGAGACCACACATTGTGGGGCTCGGTGTCACGAGCGGTGCGCACGCCGGCACGGTTCGAGCGTACGTTCGAGATCAACGTCTCTGTTGTCCCGACGCCGCCGTTGCTCGGTCTCGTTTTCATCGAGGGCAACCCCGCTTTCGTGTCGGAAGAGGTGATCGAGTACGAGCTCGGCTACCGCGTGCAACCTTTCGAGAAGCTCTCATTGGACGTCACGAGCTTCTATAACGATTACGACCACCTGACCTCTATCGAGCCTGTGGGACTGCCGGCCTTCGTCCCGGTGCCATTTCCGCATCTCGAGATCCGTCAGCAATTGGGCAACCTATTACGTGGAAGCGCCTACGGTGCGGAGATCGCCGCGAACGTGATGCCGATCGAGCAGTGGAGACGCGCTCTGAGCTACTCCTATCTAGGTCTGCAGTTCGAGCCCATCGAAGGCAGTCTGGACAATGGCTCAGCATCGCCACAGGGCAGCTCGCCGCAGAATCAGTTTCGGCTGCAGTCCTATCTCGAACTTTCACGAGGACTCGAGCTCGACGCGACACTCAGCTACGTTGATGAGCTTCCCAAGCAGCTGACGCCGAGCTATACCCGGCTCGACCTTCGTTTCGGTTGGCGCTTTACCGAGCGGGTCGCGTTGTCCGTGGTCGGACAAAACCTTCCCGACGAGTATCACCTCGAATGCGGCAACATAGGTACGCCGGCCTCACCAAGCCTCGTACAAAGGAGCGTTTTCCTCCAGATTCGGTGGGAGAACTGAACGCGCGATGCCACATCGAGCGTTCATCTGTGTCGTGAGCCTTGCTCTCGCGACCGTCGTTTTCGCGGAGGCGGACCCCATGCCGGTTCCTCCCGAGCTGCAGGCGGCAGTGCTTCGCAAAGTCTTCAACTACGATCGCACACTGAAAGGCTATCGACCGATCAACGTGCTGGTCGTGCATGGGCCTGCCGAGTCCTCCGTGGCAGAGGAGCTCGTCGCCGCCTTCGAGGAGACGGGCGTCTCATCTTCCGCGATCGCCCCGGCAGACTTACCGCGTCGGATCCAGGACGCGGCCGTGGTCTATGTGGCCGCGGGCGTCGACGCGGCCACCGTCGAGGTGCTATGCGCTGCGAACGGAGTGCTCTCGGTAACCGGCCTTCCGGAGCTCGTTCTCACCGGAAAGGTTGCCATCGCCGTTGGGCTCCGAGGGAAAAGGCACGAGATTCTCGTGCATTTGAAGCGCCTCAAGGACGAGAAACACGATATCGCGGTGAGCCTTTTGAACCTGGCGCGCGTGATCCGCTAGTCGCGATATGCTTGGCCCGTGGGACCATGAAGATCGCCTTTTTCGTCAACCGCGACATCCACGCGAATGTTGCATTGAACCACTTGAACGACGTTTTCCGAGATCACGAGGTCTCGCTCTTCTTTTCCGATAACGTAGGCCGCGCGCCTGGGCACGAAACGCTCGCCATTCTGCGTCTCATCGAGCAGGACATCCCGAACGAGCACGTCTATCCTGGCGTCGACGAGCCCGGTGAGCTTCTGAGCTTCACGGAGCTCGGCCGCCGCTTCGCGATGCCTCTCGAGCCCGTTCATCAGCCGAACGATCCTGCCTTCATCGAGCGGCTCGGCGTCCTTGCGCCCGACCTCGTCGTCTCGATCCGCTATGGACGCATTTTCAAGGATGCGTTCATCGCTGTCCCGCGGCTCGGCGTGCTCAATCTCCATTCTGGCCGTTTACCTAGCTATCGCGGTGTCCTCGGGACGTTGCAAGCTCTTCTCGCCGGCGACGACGAAATCGGCTGTACGCTCCATTTCATTTCGGATGCGACCATCGATACCGGGCCCATTGTCGATGAAGCGCGCGTGCCGGTCGACGCGAACGGTTCGTTATTCGGCCACGTCCTGAGTCTCTACGAGCCCGGCGCGCGACTCGTCGAAAAAGCGATCGCGAGGCTCACGGCGGGAGAAACGCTAAAGACGCGGCCAAAGACGCCGGATGCGGGGAACTATTTTACGTTCCCGACCGCCGAGGAGCTCGCCCGCTTCGCCAGCTTGGGCTATCCCGTCTTCAAAGCTTCGGAATACCGGTCTCTTCTCGCCCGCTACCGACCAGCACTAGGGTAGCCGGAGCGCTACGAGCTCCGCAGAGTGCTCGCGCTTTCCGACGGCGACGACGATGTATTGCACGCCTTCATGCATGTAGGTCATCGGCACGCCGGTCTGATGCGCCGGAAGCTCGAACTCAGAAAGGATCTCGCCGGTAGCTTTGTCGTGTGCTCGAAGTAGCGGGCCGCCGCCGCCATACATGCCGAACAGGCCGCTGCCTTCACCGGCGAACAGGAGGGTTTTCGTGACGAGCAATCCGACGCGCTCCGGCCGCCCGGTGCGTGGAAGCGCAACACCTTCGAGTGCGGGGTGTTCCCGGACATAGTCCGGAACCTCGCCGTTCGCCATCACCCATACGTGCTCACCCGTGTTCAAATCTATGGCAGTGATACGGCCCCAAGGAGGTTTGATGAGCGGAAGCCCTTGCGGGCCGCCCCCTTGCGGTAGGCGCAACCGTCTTGCGCGGACGTAGTCCATGTTGGACAAATTCGGGGAATGTTCCAGACCAATGGGCGTCGGATCCGTCGAGGATGAGACGTAGAGATAGCCCGTCTCCGGGTCAAAGGCCGCGCCTTGCCAGTTTGCACCGCCTTGAGAGCCCGGTAAATTGAGCGTGCCTTTATTGGTCTCGGTCACGATGGTGGGCGGCGTGAAAAGAGGGCCGAGCGTGTAGGTCGCGCTGATTTCCAGAGCCTCTTTCTTGAGCTCCGGAGTGAAGTTGATGAGGTCGTCCTCGCTCACACCTTGGCGATCGAACGGCGCGGGTTTCGTCGGAAAAGGCTGGGTCGGCGCCGTTTTCTCTTCCGGGATGGTCGTCTGCAGGACCGGACGCTCTTCGATTGGCCAAACGGGCTCTCCCGTCTCGCGATCGAAAACGAACGTGAATGCTTGCTTCGTGACTTGGGCGACGGCTTTGATCTTCTTGCCGTCGACGGTGATGTCGGCGAGCACGGGCGCCGCCGGGAGATCGTAGTCCCAGATACCGTGATGGACTAATTGATAGTGCCAGACCCGCTCTCCCGTTCTCGCGTCCAGACATACGAGGCTCTGAGAAAACAGATTATCCCCCTGTCGATGCCCACCGTAATAGTCTCCCGTCGGCGCCTCGGTCGGAAGATAGACGTAGCCGAGCTCCGGGTCCGCGGACATGGACGTCCACACCGAAACGTTCCCCGTATATTTCCAAGAATCGCCTTCCCAAGTCTCGTGCCCCTCTTCGCCAGGTCGGGGGACGGTGTGGAAAATCCACTTCCGCTCGCCGGTCCGCACGTCGTAGCCTCGAATGTGGCCCACGGGCATTTCCTTGGTCGGCGGCACGCCGCCAGCCGGAAAAGCATTGCCGATGACGATGATGTCTCCGGTGACGATCCCGGGGGTGCTCGACCCGACGGGATCGTTCATGACGTCGACGTTCTGGTCGAGGCCCTCTCTGAGGTCGACGATCCCATCCCGCCCGAAATCCGGGTAGGGCTGTCCCGTCTTAGCGTTGAGCGCAATCATGTAGTGCGCCGGTGTGATGAAGAAGATGCGCTCGTCCTCGCCGTCCGTCCAATAAGACAGGCCGCGTCCCGAGGTTTTGCGCGGCGCGCTCTTGGCGCGCTCACCTTCCTCGAAGCGATAGATCCAGAGCGTCTCGCCGGTCTCGGGGTCGATCGCCACCGCGGCGCGGCGCGTGCCGGCGGTGGTATACATGACCCCGTTCATCATGATCGGCGTCGCTCGGAAGTTGATGTCCGGGCTAGGACCGAGGTTGTTCCCGTTCCAGCGCCACGCGATCTCGAGCTCCGAGACGTTGTCTCGGTTGATCTGGTCGAGCGGGGCGTAGCGCGTGCTGCCCAGATCGCCTCCGTAATAGAGCCACTCTCCGTTTTGAGCTCCATGTTGGGCTAAGAGCGCGGAGCTCGAGAGCACGATGATAGCGGTGAGGAGACAGTGTCGAAGATTCATAGGCGTGGATTCTAGTGTCCCTGGCCTCGGAAGTCACGAACCGACTCGCGACCCCAGTGGCTTGGGTGATATTCTTTGCGCGGTGATGCACGATTTGAAATACGCGTTCCGCGCACTCGTTCGCCAACCGGTGTTCTCCGTCGTGGCGCTACTCACGCTGGCGCTGGGAATTGGCGCGAACACCGCCATTTTCAGCCTCGTCAAAGGTGTTTTGCTCGACGGGCTTCCGTACGAGGATTCGGAGGCGATCGTCGTGGCTTGGGAGCGAAAGCCGGAAGGCGGCACCGAGTTCGTGTCTCCGCCGACCTTTCTCGACTGGAAAGACCGCGCCTCGACCATGAGCGCGCTCGCAGCGTTTCGCCACGTGCGCCACGCGTTCTCGGGCGAGGAGCCATTGGATCTCCCTAGCCTCAGCGCGACACCGAACTTGTTCGCGGTCCTGAAGAGCGAAGCGGTTCTCGGCAGAACTTTCACCACGGAAGAGGGGACGCCGGGTAAGGACAAAGTGGCGCTCTTGAGCCACGGCATGTGGCAGCGGCATTTCGGGAGCGACCGATCGGTGCTTGGGAGGCAGATAGTGCTCGACGCCGTGCTCTATACGGTCGTCGGAGTCATGGGCAAGGATTTCACGTTTCCGCCTGGAAATGAGATCCATCTCTGGACGCCGCTCGCCTTCGATCCGAACGACACGCATGGTCGCTCGCGCCGAGCGCGCTCGCTGAGCGTCGTCGGCCGGCTCGCGGAGGGCACATCGATCGAGCAAGCGCGAAACGAAATGACGGCGATTGCAGCGGGCATCGCGACTGAGCACCCGGACACGAACGAAGGTTGGGGCGCTCTCGTTGAATCGGCCCATGAGCAGCTCGTGAAGTCGGCGCGTCCTGCGCTCGTGGTGCTTCTCGCCTTCGTCGGCTTCTTGCTGCTCATCGCGTGCGCCAACGTTACGAATCTCATGCTCACGCGGCTCATGACCCGGCGGCGCGAAGTGGCGCTGCGGGCTGCCCTCGGAGCGGGACGCTTCGCGCTCGCTCGCCAAGTGCTCGCTGAGAGTTTCGTGCTCGCGGCCGCTGGCGCTGCGCTCGGCGTCGGCTTCGCTTATGCCGGCGTGCGCTTGGCTCGCGGCTTTCCTGTTTCGAACGTGCCCCGGCTCGATAGCGTTCAAATCGATGGGGGTGTTTTGCTCTTTACTGCGGTGGTCTCCGTCGTTGTGGCGCTCGCCTTCGGCCTTCTGCCTGCCATTCAAGCGTCGCGACCGCAGCTTCGCGACAACTTGAACGAGAACAGCCGGGGCGGGGGTCATCGGGCGCGTCGCGTCTTGAGCTTTATCGTGGCTGTGGAGGTCGCCGTGGCTTTCTTCCTCCTCATCGGCGCCGGACTGACCATACGGAGCTTCCGCGAAATGCTGCAAGTCGATCCGGGCTTTCGTCCCGAGAGCTTGCTGGCGGCGCAAATCTACTTGCCGCGAGCGAAGTACACGGATAGTGAGGGCCGGCTCCAGTTTTTTCGAGAAGCGCTCGAGCGGCTCCGCGCGCTGCCGCGGGTCGAGTCAGCGGCCGCGGGAAGCTCGCTTCCCATGCATCCCGTCGGGATCGACTTCTCGCTTCCGTTCACGATCGAAGGACGGGACCCAGAGTCCTATCGGGAAGCACCTCACGCCGATATCCGCGCGGCGACGGAGCACTACTTTAAGACGATGAAGATCCCGCTCATTCGAGGTCGCGTCATCGAAGCGCGCGATCGTGAAGACTCACCCCATGTGGCTTTGATCAACGAGACGCTCGTGAGGCGCTACTTCGGGAACGAAGATCCAATCGGCAAGATCATAGACAACCCATACGGTAAGGCTGAAGTGATCGGTGTCGTCACCGATGTACACCATTACGGTTTCGACGTGGACGCGCGGCCCGAGCTCTATCTCGCCTATGGCCAGAATGTCTTTGCCGGTATGTCGCTGGTGATTCGCACCACGATACCGCCCGAAGCTTTGGCGGGAGATGTGCGCCAAGCGATTTGGTCCGTCGACGAGGACCAAGCGATTCACGACATTAGCACGATGGAGCAAGCCATCACTCGCTGGGTGTTCTTACCCCGGTTGAGCGCAACGCTTCTCGCGGTTTTTGCCGGCGCCGCGCTCTTTCTTGCCGCAGTTGGCATTTACGGCGTCATCGCTTACTCCGTGTCTCAGCGCACGACGGAGATGGGGCTCCGGATGGCGCTGGGCGCCTCCGGCGCGGACCTCGTGCGTCTCGTCGTACGCAACAGCATGACCTTCGTCGGTCTCGGAATGGCGGTAGGACTTCTCGCTGCGTTCGCCCTCACCCGATTTTTGTCGGGGCAGCTTTATGGCGTGAGCACGCTCGACCCGGCCGTATTCGTCTCGGTGGCCGTGGTTCTCGGGCTCGCCGCGTTCCTCGCGAGCTACCTTCCAGCCCGGCGTGCAACCCGCGTCGATCCCATCGAGGCGTTGCGCGTGGAGTGAGCGCCACTGAGAAATGACAGACCCGCGCGCTTCTGGTGGCTGGGGGTATTCGTCCTCGCCGTCGTCGCCTATCTGTACGCCCTCGACGGTCTCTACATCCCGAATATCGGCGACGAAGCGCCCTATATAGAAATCGCGCGTCTGACGGGAGCGAGCGGCGCTTGGTTTCCGCTGAAGACGGCGCCTGGGCTCGAGAACACAAAGCCGCCGCTTCTTTATTGGGTCGGGATCGTCTCGACCCATTGGGGACGCCACTTCACACTTTTTCGCTTGAGACTGCCCATTGTGCTGTGCACTTTTCTCTTGGCGGCGCTCGTCGGTTTCGTGACCGAGCGCCTGACGAAAGACCGTGTGCGCGGCGCGCTCGGCGCCTTGACCTTTCTGGGGTTCTATTCGAGCGTTCAATACGGGCGCCCTTTTCTGACGAACCAACCGGAATCCTTGTTCGTGTTTCTGTCCTTCGCTATCTTGCTGCTCGGGCGTCAGTACCGGGAACGATTCGCGCTCTGGATGTTCATCGGAATATCTCTCGGAATCGCGTGCTTGTTCAAATCCTTTGCGCTGGCAGCACCGGTGGGACTTGCCCTTGCTTGGGTTACGTTCATGGAGCGTGGTGACTTTCTCGTTCGAGACGTGCTGCGGGTTGCGCTGGCTGTAATCGTGGCGCTCGGCTGCTTTGCGATATGGCCGCTCTTCGATCCCGAGCCGGGTGCGATCTTGCAGCAATTTGTTCTCGAAGAAAATCTCGGGAAGCTCGGCGGCGAAGGCTATTTGACGGGGCTTTTTGCTTGGCCTTATCCGATCTACCGTCTCTGGCTCGGACACCTAGGCAATGCGGGCTTTTTCGCGCTCCCTCTCATCTATCTCGTGGTCCGGAGCGTGCGCGAGCGCAAGAGCGCCACGGTGGACGAGAAGGGTTTGTGGATTCTAGTGCTGTCTTTTCTCATCGTGTATTCCGTTCCGAGCCAGCGCCAGGGAAACTATCTGATCCCCACCGTTCCCGCGCTTTCGATTTTGCTCGCGATGCGATGGCCGTCGATCGATGGGCGCTGGTTCCGTCTGTTCCATCTGCCTGGAATCGCGATGCTCGTCGTGCTCATCCCTCTCATGTGGGCCGCGCGCAGCGACATTCTGCCAGCCGGAAGCTATGCTCCGTGGCAGCTCGCCATGCCCGCAGTAGCGCTCGGCGGCTGGCTCTTCGCCACGGTCTCGGCGCGTCGAGCGCCTCACCTTTTCCATGCCCTCGTCTTTTTGAGCTTCCTGTCTCTCGCGGCGGCGACCGCGCCCTTCGAGGGGCCTGCCGGCCGGTTCGAGCCGGACCGCGTCGCCCGTCTCGTGGGCAGACGCGTCTATGTCCCTGAGGATTTCATCCGTAAGCGGGAGCGACACCGTTTTCTCCTTCCGGGAGCGCTTGTCGAGGGCTACGACCCGTCGGACAGCAATCGCCTGAAGCACCTCCTCGAATCGGGTCGGATGGTCGTCGTGCGCCGAGCTTTCGGCGAGACCAACACGGGGCCGTTCCGGGTTTTCGCCCGCCGTCTCGATTTGACGTCGCGGCATTCGCTATCTGAGATGTGGCGCATCGCGTTCGAGCGCGAGCTCCACCTTCTCGTCCGCCAAGAGCTCGTCGTGCGCCGTTTTCGCCGGGGCCGCACGTGAGAATCGATTCTCAGCGGCGCGTCGACCGCTATATCGGCGCACCGCTCTGCCGGTTGCTGTCGCTATTGCCGCGGGCACGCGATCGCGCCGCCGACGCGCCGCCTCCCAAGAAGATCCTTGTGATCCTGCTGTCCGAGAAGGGGAGTCTCTTCCTCGCTCGCCCGATGCTCTTGCGGCTTCGAGAGAAGTACCCCGAGGCTGCGCTCTATGCGCTCGTCTTCCAACAGAACAAGGAAGTGCTCGAGCTTCTCGACATCGTTCCTGAAGACCAGATCCTCACCGTGCGCAACAGCTCGCTGAAGGCGCTCCGGCAAGACAGCTTCGCCGCCATCAAGATGCTGCGTTTCATCGGCATCGATACGGTTGTTGATTGCGAGCTCTTCTCCCGCCTCAGCGCGATCTACTCGATCGCGAGTGGAGCCCGAGTGCGTGTCGGCTTCGAACGGCACACGCAAGAAGGACTGTACCGGGGAAGTTTCATCAATCGCCCGGTTCCGTACAATCCCTATCAGCACATCGCGCAGCAGTTTCTGACGCTTGCGGAGGCCGTCGAAGGAGTCGGGGTGCCCACGGTGAAGCGCCCTATCGTGGACACCGGCCTCACGCTGCCGCGAATGAGACTAGTAGAGGGGGAGCTCGAGACGGCTCGGCGACACTTCGAAGACAGCTTTCCCGCGGCGGCGGGCCGGCGCCTCGTGCTCCTCTATCCTGGCGGGGGACTTCTGCCCATCCGCGCCTGGCCGATCGAGTCCTATGTCGAGCTGGCTTCGGCAATGGTGCAGGAGGGATTCGTCGTCGGCGTGATCGGCCTCGCGGATGACAAGCCTTTGGCCACGAAGGTTCAGGACTCGCTTGGCGAGACCGATTGTCTCGATGTGACCGGATATACGAAAACCGTCCGTGAGCTAATGCTGCTCTTTCATTTCGCGGATTTGCTGGTCACGAACGATGGCGGACCGGGACATTTTGCCGCGTTGACACCCGTCCCGAGCATCATTCTCTATGGCCCGGAAACGCCGGTGCTCTACGGAAGCCTCGATAGCAAGGCACATCACTTCTACTTGAACCTCTCTTGCTCGCCTTGTGTCACGGCCTACAACCATCGTGCGTCGCCCTGCGATGGGGACAACCAATGTCTAAAGAGGATTACGCCCGCGGAGGTGATCCAAAAGGCGAAGGTGCTCGTTCGCTCAATGCACGTAGGCGAGTAGTCTCGGAAGCTTTGGCGCGGAACCACTGGAGATCGTCCCGCTGCCAGTCACGTTCGCTCACGTCATTTCCGGCCGTGATACCGAAGATGTAATCGGCTGCCTCCTCTTTGGACAAGCGCGAAGCGGTCTTTCCGATGACGAGCTCACCTCGAAGTGCACGTTGAAGCGCCTTCGGGATAAACGATCTCGGCCCCGGTGCCGACGATGGCGCTCGGAAGCTTGATGAAGACACCGGGGTTTTGAGCGCGCTCGCTATCGCCGAGATGGCGTCCGTAGTTGAATACGATTGCGATGACTTTGCCCGGTTCGGCCGGGGCGAGAAGCTCGGCGCCCGAGAGCGGTGTTAGGTGCGAAAGATTACCATACGTGGCATGATGGTACGCCGTGAGCTTTCCAATCGTCGTCGGCCTGCCCATAGCACTCGTCCTTCGTGGCCGAGCGGAGACGGAGACGCCTCGGGAGCGTCAGGCGGAGTTTCTCAAGAACGCCGATATCATCGAAGCCAAAGTTGTGGGCAAGGGCGTCACCGAAACGTGGCGCCTGACGTTGAAGGACGACACGCTCACGCATGACGCGAGCTTCCAATATGTCGACGAGCGGGAGGCGATGAAGACCCACCCCGGCGGCACCGTGGAAGTCGATTTCGTCGATTCCTATCGCTACAACATCGCGGGTTACGAGTTAGCGGAGCTTCTCGGCCTCGCGCACATGGTGCCCGTATCCGTCGAGCGCAGGTGGCGTGGGAAACGGGGTGCGCTGACGTGGTGGGTCGATGACGTCCTCATGGACGAAGCGACCATGAACGAGAAAGGTCTCAAGGCCCCCCGACCAAAAAGCTTGGAGCGAACAGATCTATCGTGTGCGTGTCTTCAACGAGCTCATCCACGACACCGACCGCAACCAGAAAAACCTCCTTATCGCGAAGGATTGGAAAATCTGGGCCATCGACTTCAGCCGAGCGTTCCGGCGCTGGCCCAAAATCCAGAATCCCAGTTGGCTGATGCGCTGTGACCGGCAGCTCTTCGAACGCCTTCAGTCTCTGACGCGGGACGCCCTTGACGAGAAGCTTTCTCACATCCTGAAAGACGTAGAACGAGACGGCATTTGGGCGCGCCGCGGCCTGATCCTGACCATTACGAAGAGTTGATCCGCGTGCGTGGGGAAGACCAAACGCTTTACTGAGACCGCGCACCAGGTGCTTGCGTCTGGGAGCGAACGGATCTAGGATGGCTCACGGTGGTCACCTGCTCCTCGGCATCCGACGCCACAGAGCGGCGGGCGATGCCGCTTTAGCGCCGCAGTCGATAGCGCGGATTCTCGCCTCGAGGCGCCCAATGGGCTGGTGGCCCGATTCAAGAGGAGGGATTTGTGCGAAGCTTGAGAAAGATGTCGTTCGCGGTTGCCATTGTCGTTCTTGCGTCCTGCTCTGGTCAGGAGCAACAGGTCTTGAGCGACTTCTTCCAGGCAGTACAAGGAGGCGACGAGATCGCCGCGGCGCGCGTCTCGCTGGCGACGTTCGAAGGAGAGGTCGAGTCCTGGGAGATCGTCGAGGTGGGGCCGGAATCGGTCGCGCCGTTCGAGCTTCCGGGATTCCATGAGCGGTTAATGAAAAAACGCAGCGAGATCAAAATTGAGAGCGGCACCAATTCGAACTATGCCGGCGATCATCGCGCCTTGTTCGAGGAGTACAAGAAGAAAAAAGTCGAGGATCCCGACGCCATGTTCGAAGGTGAGCTCGGGGAGTTTCAGACAGAGTGGGAAAAGCGCATGGAATCGCAAGGGAAGCTCGAGGAAGAAGAGGAAGAAATAACTGCGATCATGAACGTCCTGAAATTCGAGGCGGGGCTTTCCTTGAGCACCTCCATCAACGAGAAATTTGATGGGAACGTGAAAGGCAAGGAGCTCCATCTCAAAGTGAACGATGGCTCGGCTGAGAAGGGCTACGTGTTCATGCTGCGACGTTACGAGCTTACCAACAAGGAGAGCACACTCACGCCGATGTCTCGGTGGATCATCACGGAGATCAAAGAGGGGGCGTAGCCCGAAGGCTACTTTTCGATATAGCCGAGGGATTCGAGGCTTCGGCGCGTTTGTTCGGGAAGCTCCTCGTCTTCGGTGGAGGGGCCAGCTCGCTTCGTGTCGGTCGCCTGCTGCCAAGCGGCGGTTTGCGTCCGGAAGCTCGAGAGCTGTGCCTCGAACGGAGCGATGTGGGCCTCGGATCCCTCGTAGCGATTCTCGAGCTCGGCGGGGTCGCGATACATGTCGAGGAGCTGAAATTGTGCGCCCCTATCCTCCGTGTCCGGATAGCGGACGAGCTTCAACCGACCGTTCGTGATCGCCATGAGATGTTGGTCGTTCTGGAAAAAAATATGAGAGTGGAGCCGGCTGGTCGTACCGCGCACGAGCGGCAAAACGGATTTTCCTTGGAGTTCTGCGGGGCCTGTGGGGAACGATAACTGCGCTAGATCTAGAATCGTTGGATAGACATCGAGGGTCGAGACGGTCCCATGGATGCGCTCGCCCGCGGGGAGAAATCCGGGAAACGAAGCGATGAGCGGGATCCGGAGCGACGGGTTGAAGAGATCGAACCCGTGGTCGAAAAAGTAGTCGTGCTCGCCGAGGCTCTCTCCGTGATCGGAGGTGAAGACGATGAGCGTCTCTTCTGCATGCGGGCTCGCGGCGAGTGCGTCGAACACGCGGCCCACATGCGCGTCGACGGCGAGAATCTCCGCGTCATAGCGATCCACGTAGTCACCCCAGTGGGTCTCACCGTCTACGGCTAGGTGCCGGTTGAGCCCGCCGTGATAGCCGGTGACTATCTCGAGCTCGGGCCCGCGAGGTATGACGCCGTCGCCGCGAAATTGAGAAAGAAGAGCCTCAGGTGGGTCGTAAGGTGTATGCGGGTTGACGTAGTGGAGCCACAGGAAGAACGGACGATCGTCATCGGTCGCGGACAGGTAGTCGAGCCCGAAATCGGTAATGGCTTCGGTCCGCTCGAGCTCCGTTTCGCCGGTGAGCCACGTTTGCTCGTAGGTCTCGAAGCCTTGAGCAAAGCCGAGAGCCTGGTCCAGGTTACCGTTATCCAGGGCGGCGCCCGTCCGGTAGCCCGCTTCTTGGAACGTCTCGGCGAGGGTCTGGTTGAAATCGGGCAGGTCGCGGTTTCTTACCGTTAGCCCGTGCTGGGACGCGTAGAGGCTGGTGAAGAGCGCAGCAAAGCTCCCCCGCGTTTTCGGCCAATAGGTGAAGGCCGTCTCGAAGAGAACGCCTTTCGAAGCGAGCTCGTCGATTCTGGGGCTCGTGATCCGTGGATAGCCGTAGGCGCTCAAATGATCGGCGCGGAGCGTGTCCACCGTGATCAAGAGAACGTTGATTCCGGCATTGCGAGAGGCGGGCGCGAGCCCGGAATTGCCGGAACCGCGGCAGGCGGCGAGGACACAAAGGCCCAGAACGACGAGGATTCTCTTCACGACACGGTTGTCTCATCGGAAACGCTACCGGAACTGGGCGGCTGGGCCTCGACACGGAGTCGTCTCTCGGATTCGCTCAGGACGTCGAAGTGCACGACCGTCGCGTCTGCCCGTCGCCAGCGCCCCAACTTTTCCGCCCACTCTACCACTACCAAGGCGCCCTCTTCTTCCATTTCCTCGATCCCGAGCTCGTCGAGCTCGCGCTCTTTTTCGATGCGGTAGAGATCGAGGTGGTAGAGACCGCGCGAGCCGCCACTATATCGGTTGACGAGGGCGAAGGTTGGGCTCACAACAAGGGTGGTGTCGATGCCGTAGGCGGCTGCGAGGCCTTTGGTAAAAAGGGTCTTGCCCGCGCCGAGCTCACCTTCGAGGTAGTAGGCCGGACAGTCGGGCTGCTGCTCGGCGAGCGCCTTCGCGACGGCCAGGGTTTCGTTGGGGGTTTTCGTATTGTGGACGGCTTCGGTGGTCAATCCGCCCCCAACTCTCGCATGGCCGCGGGGAGCATCCGCAGCACGTCCCGAGCGACCAGGGCGGTCTCGCCGACGTCGTTTTTGGCAAGGTCGCCGGCGAGCCCGTGCACGTGCGCGGCCAGCGTGAGCGCTTCGAAGGCGGGAACACCTTGCCCGAGGAGCCCACCGACGATACCCGTGAGCACATCGCCGGAGCCTCCAGAAGCGAGGCCCGGGTTGCCCGTCAAGTTCACCCTCACATCGCCGTCAGCGTTCGAGACGAGCGTCCGAAAACCTTTGAGCAGAACGGCCGCTTTGGTCCGGGCGGCGAGCTCGCGCACGTAGCGAAGGCGATCCTCTTGGATGGCCGCCGTTTCCACTCCGAGCAGCCGTGACGCCTCGCCAGGATGCGGTGTCAAGGCGAGATCGACATGCGAGGGCAGCTCCTCGACGGCGCCTTTTAGCGCGTTGAGCCCATCGGCGTCGACGATGAGCGGCGACGTGACTTTTTGTAGGAGCTCTCGCACGAGACGGACGGTATCGTCGTCAAGACCGAGCCCCGGACCCATCGCTACGGCCGAGCGCTCGTCGGCGAGCTCCAGCAGTCGATCGAGCGCGCCGAAAGCAATCGCTCCCGTCGCCGTCTCCTCGAGAGGCTCCCACATGGCTTCGGGCAATTGAGGTGCCATCATGGGGACGGCGCTTCTCGCGGAGGCCACGGTCACGAGCCCAGCACCCACACGGAGCGCGGCTTCAGCCGCCATGACCGCGGCGCCGGTCTTCCCGACGGAGCCTGCGACGATCAGCAAATGGCCGAAGTTACCTTTATGCGCTGCAGCATACCGCGCGGGCCACAAAGGCTCTACGTCCCCCGATTCGATGGTCTCGAGGCGCGGCGCGCCCCTTTGAAGGAATATGGGCGGGATGCCGATATCGACGACTTCAATAGTGCCGCAGTGCTCGCACGCGGGCGAAACGAAATGACACACCTTTGGGGCCGCGAGTGCTATGGTGAGATCCGCCTCGAGCACCGCGCCGGGCACGCTCCCTGAATCCGCGGAGAGCCCCGACGGGATGTCCACAGCGACCTTGAACGCGTCGAGCCCGGAGAGATCTTCGATTGCGCGAAGGGGCAATCCGCGGGCGCCTTTCGTGAGCCCGGTCCCGAGGATGGCGTCGACGATGACATCAGCATCCCGCATCTCGAGCAACGCGGTTCGCCATGCGGCTTCGTCGGCCGCGGCATCGACGGGAAGGTTGAGCTTGACCGCGGATTGCAAGTTGTCGAGCGCGTCGGCGCCGAGATCCTCGAATTCCGACAACACGATTGCGCGAGCGTCGTAGCCTAGCCCGACCAACGTCCGCAGCAGCACGAGGCCGTCGCCACCATTGTTGCCCTTGCCGCAGATGATGAGGATCCGTTGGTCGGCAAGGTCTGGGAGGTGCTCTTCCAAAGCACGCGCGACGCCGCGGCCCGCGCTCTCCATGAGCACGCGGCCTGGGACGCCGACGTCCTGGATCGTTCGGCGATCTGCCTCGCGCATTTCTGCGGCCGTCAATATGTGCATCGAAAAAGTATAACGGGTGCGGCGCGAGCTTACGAAGGCAAAGGCCGGCCTCCGAGCGCTACGGCGACGGACTCCTCGGCGGCAACGGCCATGGGATCGAGGAGCGGGATCGCGTCGACGCAGTCGCGACCGAGCGCGAGTGGTATCTCCGTGCAGGCTGTCAGGACAATTTCGGCGCCCGCGCGTGCGAGCGTACGGGTAGCTTCTCGAAGCGGCTCGGCGAGCTCTTCTTTGCGATCGGGGTCACGAAACGCACCCGACTTGATCCCGCGCTCGCCGAAGATAGGCTCCATCACGAGCTCTTCCTGTAGCTTCTCGCCGCCGGGGATTTCGAGCGGGGTGATCACGTTCGCGTCAGGCGCGAGCCTTCGGATCCAGCTGGTGTAGATCCCGGACTGAAGCGTTCCCGACGCGGCGAGAACGCCAATCGAGCCCCTCTTGCCGACATGCGAGAGCGCCCGTTCCGCCGTCGCCTGGATCATGTCGAGGATGGGGATCGCGACCCTCGCGCGGATAGCGCTGAGAAAAGCATGAGCGGTGTTGCAGGGGATGACCGCGAAGTCGGCTTCGGTGAGGCGCTCCGCGCTTCGCACGAGCGCGTCGACGGGCGACACCGCGCCTTTCAAGAGTGCAGCGGTGCGGTCCGGCGTCGTGGGCATTGAAGACAGCACCCACGACGGGTAGTCCTGATCGCGCGCCGCACCCCCGAGCGCTTTTTCGGCATAACTCAAGAGCAATGTCTCGAACTCGACATGCGCATAGGGGCCGAGTCCCCCTAGGATACCGATGGTGTGCTTCCACTCCGGATGCGCCAGCTTGCTCGCTTGGTTCGGGCTCGGCGAACTACCGGGCGTCAAACCGCTCACGTGCCGCCATATCCGACAGTCACGCTGTCGCCATCCACGATGACGGGAACAGCGCGCTCGCCACCACTGACAGAGAGCATCTCTTCGAGATGCGCGGGGTTTGCTTTGACGTCGAAATATTCGACGTCCTGGGTCGCGTAGGCCTCACGGGCCGCGGCGGTGTAGGGTCATCCAGCTTTGCCGTAGATCTTGATCGGGTCTGCCATGGCTCCCGATCGTATCAGATGAAGCTCCGGATGTGCTCGATGTACCAATCTGGAAAGCCGATCGTTTCTCCGGGCCCAGCGATCCGCTCGACATATTCCGGCGTCGGTGGGGCGGCCTCGCCGCCCTCACTGAAGTCTCACTTCACGTAGGTGAGTGCGGGAAGGAACGCACGGTCGACTTCGACGACTACCGCTTCGGGCAAATAGCCTCCGACCCAGTCCTGCGAGTAGAGCCGGTCGAGCTCAGCGTGGGTGCACTCGACGGCGGTACCGTAGACGACCGCATTAGCTTTGGGCATGAGCGTCGCGAGCGGCCCGATATGGATGTCCCAAGCGTGAAGCTGGGCCACCCGAAAGCCATCGGGCTCGAGGCCGGCTTGCTTCAGCACTCAAGATTGATGAAGGAGCCGTAGTAGAAAACTGAAACTTGTCTCTCGGTCATGATCAGTTCATGATTTGTCCGCCGCACATATTGTATGTCTGGCCGGTGATGGCGGAGGCTTCATCCGAGCTCAGATAGAGGGTCAGCGAGGCGATTTCTTTTGGATCGAGAAAGCGTTTCAACGGGACGCCCGCGATGGCCTGATCGCGAAACTCGTCGGCGGTGATGCCGAGCACCTCGGCCGTCTCGCGAATCCCTTTATCCGCCATGTCGGTCTCGACCCATCCGGGACAGATCGCATTCACCGTGATGCCGCGCGGCGCGAGCTCGAGCGCGAGGGCGCGCGTGAAGCCCAAGATGCCGTGCTTGGACGCGCAATAAGCGGCGTATCCGGGAACGCCGAAACGTCCCAGCACGGAGGACATGTTGATGATGCGGCCGCCTCCGGAAGTCATGAGCTCGAGGGCCGCGCGGCTCACGAGGTAGCTCCCGGTAAGGTTCACGTCCAGGATCTTTTGCCAGAGCACGTAGGCGTCTTCGTCCATGGGAGTTCTTCCGGAAATGCCAGCGTTATTGACGACGATGTCGAGCGTGCCCCAACTCGTCCTGAGCTCGGAAAGCGCGCGCTCGACCGATTCCCGCGATGTGACGTCGCACTCGAGTGCTAGGACACGCCGTCGTTTCTGATTCCACGCGTCGGCGAGCGATTCGAGCTCGGGCAATGTGCGCGCGAGTAACGCGACTCTGGCGCGTTCTTCGAGATAGGCCTCGGCGATCGCACGGCCGATACCGCGGCTCGCTCCTGTGACGAGAACGACTTTGTCGGCAAATCGATGCATGTTCTAGAAAAACCTTTCTATGTAGGCCGTGACGGCCTCATGTGTGCTCGGAAATGCGAGCTCGTCCCATGGGATGGCGGACGGCTCGAAAGCCTTCGCTTCGAGCGTTTCGTCCGCAGCGCGGAGCTCCCCTCCGCAGATCTCGGCAGCATAGACGATGACCACGATCGGTGAGCTGGCATAAGAATAGACGTCGATGAGCTCACGGATAGTCACGTCGACACTCGCTTCTTCGCGGGTCTCGCGTATCGCGGCGTCGGGAACACGCTCACCCCGGTCCACGAAACCGCCCGGAAATACCCATTTACCATAGGCCGGCTCGATGGCGCGCCGCAGGAGAACGAGCCCGCCATCGCTCTCGAACACGGTTCCTGCAGCGACCTTGGGATCCTGAAAGAAGATGAAATCGCACGCCTTACAGACCATCCTCTCGGGCTCGTGGTGTTTGAGACGCTTGATGACGAGCTCGTTGCCGCATTTGGGGCAGTAGCGGAACTCAGGGGGCTTTTCGAAAGTTGAGCTCATGGGTCCGCGTTGATCTATCATTCGCTCCCGGAGGTGTCAAAAAAGAAAATGACCCGATTCTATACAGAGAAGGATGTCGCGGAGCTTCTTCCGATGGGCGACGCTGTCGCGTGCGTGGAGCGTGCGCTTCGTTTGCTCGCGGAGGACCAAGCCGTCAACTTGCCGCGGCAGCGTGTTCGCGTCGACAAGCTCTTGCTGCATGTGCTGCCCGCGGGGAGCGCCGAGCTCGGCTATGTCGGGCTCAAGGCCTATACGACCGGCCCTTCAGGCGCGCGGTTCTATTTTCTGCAATTCGACGCCAGGAGCGGTGAGCTCGTCGCGATGATGCAAGCGGATCGGTTGGGTCAGATTCGTACCGGAGCTGCGAGCGGTGTCGCGACAAAGTTTATGGCTCGCGAGGACGCGACGCGCGTCGGTATCTATGGCACGGGGTGGCAGGCGCGCTCCCAGCTACAGGCGATCGCAGAAGTAAGACCGATCGTGTCCATGGTCGCCTATGGGCGTGATGCCGCGCGACGGGAAAAGTTCTGCAGCGAGATGACCGAGGAGCTCGGGGTCCCGGTGCGTCCCGTCGAAACACCCGAGGAGGTCCCGCAAGACGCCGACATCGTAGTGACAGCGACGAATGCGCGCGAGCCCGTCTTGCGCGGCGAGTGGTTGAAGCCAGGGCAGCATGTGAACGCCATCGGCTCGAACGCGCTCGGTCGGCTCGAGATCGACGAAGTGGCCGTGACGCGAATGAGCTTCATTGCGGCGGATGCCATCGATCAGGCGAAAATCGAATGTGGCGATTTGGCGGCGGTCGTGGATGCGGGGAAGCTGTCCTGGGACGGCGTGCACGAAATCGCGGACGTTGTCGGAGGCAAGATCACAGCACGTCGAAGCCCGGACGACATTACCTTATTCGAGTCGCAGGGACTGGCCATCGAAGACGTCGCCGTCGCGAAACACGTTTACGAGGCGGGAAACGCCAAAGGCATGGGCACAGTCCTCGAGATTTGAAAGAGGGATGCGCGAGAACTGGTGGGGCTCCCGCACTGCCAGGACTCAGACGTCCGCTACGAGTCCCGATGGAATCGGACGATCGGGTAGTCCGGATGGAACGGCGCGTCTTTTTCGGCGAGTTCCTCGAATCTTCGCAGAAGATCGCCGATGGTCATGTATTCATAGTGAACCCGTGGCCGGGTGATCATCCCCTTGAACGGACCGCCTTCGGTAAGCCATTGATGAGCGATGTCAACGAGTGGCTGGTCATTCGTCACGAGAGCGCGGCCGAGCTCCGCAGCTCTCTGGAAGTGCTCAGGATCCGGAGTATTTTCAGGGAACGTATCGACGCCTCGAACAAGGTCCCAGCCTGCCTGTCGAAGAGCTTTCACAAGATCTCCGTGGACGTCGTTGTCCGTGTAGAGAAGGAAGCGACCAGCCACACTAGCCTAGCGTGAGGTTGACGATCGCGGGTAGAGGCCAAAGATCTTGGCAGGGCGGGTGGAGACGAGATCTACGAACGGTTTTTGCTGATGCGCCCTCCGTTGACGCCGCCGTCATAGAGCAGCATCAAGCGGTTCTCGATCCCGGGAGCACCGTTGGGAATCTTCGAGAAGTCGCCTTTGCCGAGCTCCTTCTCCTTCATGCAAAAGCTGCAATGGTCGGTCGAGACCGCTTGGAGCGCACCCGTCTGAAGGCCGTTCCAGAGGCGCTCCTCGTTGCCTTTCGGGCGAAGGGGAGGGGACATCACGTATTTCGCGCCTTCGAAGCCCGGCTTTTCGTAATCTTCGTAAGACAGAAACAAATATTGAGGACAGGTTTCGGCGAAAACGGGAAGGCCACGCTCCCGCGCGCGGCGTACCTCCTCCATCGCGTCACCCGCGGACAAGTGCACGATGTATACGGGAGTGTCGGCCATCTCGGCCAGTGCGATGGCGCGACGCGTGGCCTCGGCCTCGGCGCTCATCGGTCGCGTCAGCGCGTGCCACTTTGGCTCGGTATGCCCCTCGCGCAGCGCACGCTCCACGAGCATGTCGATGACACCGCCGTTCTCGGCGTGCATGCAGATGAGCCCGCCATTATCGCGCGTGCGCAGCATGGCCTTGAAGATCGTCGCGTCGTCGACCATGAAGATGCCGGGATAGGCCATGAAGAGCTTGAAGCTCGTGATGCTGTCGCCGACGAGCTCGTCCATTTCTTTCAAGGGAGTCGTGGAGCTCGCGCACGATGATGTGGAACGCGTAGTCGATCGCCGCGCGATCGTCTGCTCGCGCGTGCCAGGCGTCCACGCCAGCGTGAAGCGTCTTCCCGAAATCCTGGATGGCGAAGTCGATGATGGTGGTCGTGCCGCCACAGGCTGCCGCGACCGTGCCGCTCTCCCAATCGTCCGCCGTCGTCGTGCCTCCAAACGGCATGTCGAGATGCGTGTGCACGTCGCGCCCGCCGGGCATGACGTATTTTCCCGACGCATCGATCGTGGCTTGTCCTTCGATCGCGAGCCCGATAGCGGCGATCCTTCCGTTGGCAATGCCGATATCGGCCTGATAAGTGTCCTCGGCGGTGACGATCGTCCCACCTTTGATGACCGTGTCTATCTTCATGAGCAGAGGATAAGCGTGCCACCGCCACCGTTGCAACATGCTGAGAAGGCAGCCCGTAGCACGTGTGGTAATGTACGCGACTTCGGAGTTTCGCATGCAATCTGGTTCCTACATCGACGGCAAGTGGTTTCAACCCAAATCGGAGCGAGTCGTCAAGAACATCAACCCCGCGGATACAAAGGACGTGATCGCCGAGTTTCCCATGGCGACCGCCGCGGATACGGAGCGTGCCATCGACGCCGCGCGGCGAGCTTTTGCAGGCTGGAAGAAGACGCCGGGTCCGGAGCGGGGCCGCGTTCTCTGGCGGGCGGCGGATATCGCCCGCCAACGGGTCGACGAGATTGCCCGCCTAATGACGCGCGAGGAAGGGAAAATCTTCCGCGAAGCTCGGGGCGAAGTCATGAAAGGCATCTCGCTCATCGAGTATTACGCGGGTGCCGGTTTTCGCATGGGCGGCAAAACGCTGCCGTCTGAAGTGCGGGACACTTTCACCTATACAATCCGGCAGCCCGTTGGCGTTGTCGCGCTCATCTCGCCGTGGAATTTCCCCTGGGCGATCCCGGTCTGGAAGTCGGCGCCGGCGCTCATCGCGGGCAACGCCGTCGTCTTCAAGCCTGCGTCGCTCACGCCAGCAACCGCGGCGGTGCTGGCCGAGATCTACGAAGAAGCGGGCCTGCCTCCGGGTGTCTTCAACCTCGTGATTGGCTCGGGCTCCGAGGTCGGCGAGGTTATGGTGAGCTCACCGCACATCCCGATCATCTCGTTCACCGGCTCGAACGAGATTGGCAGCGCTCTTCATATCAAAGCGGCGTCGCGCGGCGCCAAAGTCACGTGCGAGATGGGCGGAAAGAACGCCGTCATCGTGATGGCGGATGCCGATCTAGAAAAGGCGGCGGTTGCGATTCGTGACGGCGCTTTTGGCTCGACGGGTCAGCGTTGCACCGCGACCTCACGGGTCATTGCCGCCGAGTCCGTAAAAGCGGAGCTTGTCGAGCGGCTCGCGGCGTTCGCAAAGGGCATCAAAGTCGGTTCCGGGCTCGACGAAAGCGTCGATATGGGGCCGGCTGTCGACGAAGGTCAGTTCAACACGAATCTCGAATATATCGAGATCGCAAAGAGCGAGGGCGCCAAGCTCGTGTCTGGCGGCGGCAGGCCGGCAGGGCTTCCGGACGGCTATTTCGTCGAGCCGACGATTTTCGACGACGTGAAACCCGAGATGCGGATCTTTCAGGAAGAGGTCTTCGGACCCGTGCTCTCAGTGGCAACCGCGAAGAACCTCGAAGAAGCGCTTAAGGTGGCCAACTCGGTCGAGTTCGGTCTGACCACTTCCATCTTCACGCAAGACATAAACCACATCATGAAGTTCATCGACGAGGTCGAGACGGGCATGGTCCACATCAACGAGCCGACGATTGGGGGGGAAGCGCAGCTTCCCTTCGGCGGCGTGAAATCGACGGGCGTCGGAGACCGCGAGATGTCAGAAGAAGGCCTGCACTTCTTTACCGAGCTCAAGACGGTCTTCATCAATTACTCAGGGGAGTCCGGGAGGGCGATGATTCGGTAGTTCAGCATTCAGGAACTCTCAGTGGCGAAGGTGTCGATCATGAGGTGGGGGTCGCCTAGGGGGTACAAGACGGGGCAGGTGCAGCCTCGGGCTATGTATTCGTCTACTCGGCTTTTTACTTCTTCCGGCGTGCCGGTTGCGGTGGTCTCGAGGACTAGCTCGTCGGGAACGTATTGCATCGCTTCTCTGACTTGTTCCTTTGTCGCGGGCCATCCTAGTACCGACTGGATCTTGTCAACGGTTTCCTGAGATACGCCCGAGGCCTTCGCGATATGCGGTTGCTGGGCTAGGTATTGGGTGATGAGCTGTTTTGCGGCTGCGATGGCGCGGTCGCAGCGTTGGCGAAGGACGCGCACGTGCGCAAAAAGAACGGTCGTGTCTTTAGCTCCTGGGCTCTGGCCGACGAATACGGGTTCACGGATATCGACGGGCGCACGCCGCATTGGGGCAGACATTTCGAGAAGACCTACGGTGTCCGCCTCGAGACCCGCGACGGCGCGTTCTACGAGCACTGGAAAAAGGGCCCGATGGAGGTCGTTTTTCCTGACTGGCCTTGAGCTAGTGGACTGTAACAGATACTCGTTGCGCAAATCGCGAGGTTATTTTGTGGGCTGGCGAGGCGCGATGACGACGTTATATCTGGATATTTTGAGGAATCGCAACGAAGCCAGCGCGCAAAAGGACCCGCGATTTTGGCAGCGAGTATCTGTTACGGTCCACTAGTGTTCAGCCCGAGCCGAGAGCGCAGCGTTCTTCGACGACGTTGTTATCTTCGTTCGATTCGTCGACGTTGCTTTGAGAGTCGACCGTTACGGTTACGACACAGTCCGGAGCGAAGCACCCCGTGGGGATAGTGATGGGATCGAGCGTTACGATCCGACCCCCATCCACCTCTGGTGTCGCTAGGTCCACGGCGGCTCCACGAGAGAACGTCACGCGTGTGGTCGACGCCTCCGCCTTCGCGGCTTCCTGATTGCGGATGACGACGAGGAACCTTCCGCCGTCCTGGCAAAAGCTGGCGGCGGGAAGAGGGATGAGATCCGCTTTGCCGTCGTCAAGCAGATTAGGAAGACCGGGGATGCTGCCGCAGCTCGAGCCCAAGGCTGTGAGCACGGCCAAGAACACGAGCCGAAATGTTTTCATCGAAGACACTATGATAGCGCAGGATCTGATCTAGCGCGCGGCTCGGATCTTTTCGTCGAGCTTCGTGATCTGCTGCTGGTGCTCGAGCCACCATTCGGGATCTTTTTGCGCGTCGAGCTCTTCGACCGTTTTCCCTTGCTGCTCGACCCACGTGTAGTACTTCAAGTTGTGCCAGCGGTTGCGATTCTCGACCGTGCCTTCCTGGATCCAGTCGAGCCCCGCGCCGTGAAAAATGCTCGTCATGCGTGCGGTCGCGACCGCTTCGTCCATTGGGCCTTCTTTCGAGCTCAGCCAATCCATCACACTTCCGTATCGGCCGATGTCGTCGGTGCAGACCGTGACCACGAGATCCTTTCGACCGAAGCCGTAATATTTTGCCGTTTTGATCGCACCCAATAGATTACAGATGCCGCTGATACCGAAGATCGAGGCGAGCATCTCGACGTCGTCCGCGCAAAGACCGAAGCGGTCTTCGAGGACGCGTCGTCCGATGGAATCGGTGAACAGCTGCAGCCCGCGGACGCAGTCCATGTCGTCGATGCACATCATCGCGTCCATGTTGGTCACGTGATGGATCCACGTGACGTGCTTGTCGCCAATGCCCTGAATCTCGTGGGCGCCATAGCCGTTATTGAAGATCGTGGGGCACTGAATCGGCTCGAGGCCGACGATCTTGTGCTCTGGCCATAGTTGTTTGAGACGATCGCCTGCGCCTATGGTTCCCGCACTTCCCATCGACGACACCCAGGCGGAAGCGCGCCCGGAGCCGATACCTTGTTTCCCGAGGCGCCTCGCTAGCTCGGCCACCGCGTTTCCCGTCACGTCGTAGTGGAAGCGGTAATTCCCCATGACCTCGAACTGGTTGAGCACCCGGATGGCGGGATCCCGGCGGAGCTCCCGAGTCTTGTCGTAGATCTCCTTGACGTTCGATTCGCTGCCCGGGGTTTTCACGACTTCCGCGCCAAAGCTCTCGATGAGCTCGAAGCGCTCCCGGCTCATACCTTCGGGCAGCACGACGACGCTGTCGCAGCCGACGCGGCCCCCGACCCAGGCGGCTGCCGACGCCGTAATTGCCGGTGCTCGGCCATACGAGACGGTGTTTGTCAGGGTCGACCACACCCGTGGTGATGAGCTCGGCGAGAACGGAGTAGGCGGCGCCGACTTTGTGGCTTCCGGTTGGGAAGTCGCGACTATAGATCGCGACGATGGGTGTCTCGACGCCCGTCAATGCTTCCGGGATGACGAAGGCATTGATTTCGTCCTCGGCGTCATACCAGGTGATGTTGTAGAGGTTCACGGGGTCGAGAGGATTCTCACGCTTCGCGGCGAGGGCTTTCTTGCGCGTCGAGCTTTCGATAGTCCAGGGCTTACGCATTTCGGCAAGCGTTGGGCCAAGCTTCATGAGGTTATCTCTGCAATCTCTGCGTTATCGTGTCCGAATGTTAGGAGGCGCTTCTCGGAAAAGCAATAGAGAGAGCAAAGAAAATTGACAAGCGTGTTTCGACGTGACAATGCTGCACCTCCACAAAGAGGATATCCTGAATCTAGTTGAAATCGGTGAGTAACTCCCTTCAAGATCGTGGGTTATTGAAGCTGGCGATAAAAAAGAAAGGAGCCACCCGGTGAGAGCAGAGACGAAGAAGAGAAAGAAAGCAACTCAGATGTTGAGGGCGACGAAGGAGCAAGAGTGGTGGGCGGATCAAGTTGTGCAGGTGATGCTGCATGGCAAGAAAGCGCTGGATACGGCGATGCTCGATATCG
>CAUZCL010000054.1:0-34027 GCA_963578475.1 Acidobacteria bacterium bin61
GAGCGAGCGCAGACCGCCGTGGCTACTTCGAGCAAGCCAATGGCGGCACGCTGTTGCTCGACGAGGTCGGCGAGCTCTCACCCGAAGTTCAAGGAAAGCTCCTGCGGGTTCTGCAGGACGGAGAGATTCAGCGTCTCGGCGAAGCTCGGCCTCGAAGAGTGGATGTGCGCGTGTTAGCCGCGACCAATCGCACGCTTCAAACGGAGCTCCGCGAGAAGCGCCTCCGGGACGACCTCTACTACCGTCTCGCGGGCGCGACCATCCACATCCCGTCTCTTCAGGAGCGCACGGAAGATATCCCGCTCCTCGCGGAGCACTTCCTGCGGCGCTTCGAAAAAGAGCTCGACCGCCCTGACTTGTCTCTGTCACGCGAGACGCTCGCGGTTCTGGTCCAGCGGCCATGGCCCGGCAACGCCCGCGAGATTCAGAACGTGCTGCGTCTCGCGGTGATTCGTGCCCCCGGAAACGTCATCCACCCCGAGCATCTCGATCCGAGCCCGTCAAGTAAACGCGGCGCACGCTCCGGGGAGGGGCCACGCACGCTCGCCGAGATCGAGCATCAGGCCATGGACGATGCGCTGCATGAAGCCGACGGCAACGTGACAGCGGCAGCGAAGCGTCTCGGGGTCGATCGCAGTACCTTGTGGCGCAAGATGAAACGTCGGCGTGATATCGTCACGAACGCTAAAACCGGTTCTTAACGCGCCGAGATCATTGATGATCGCCGACGCGGAAAAGTAAGTACTGGCCTATTTGCGGCAGCGGTAAACGACTGCGGGAGGGAAGTTCTTCCACACGATTTCGCTCGTCTCGACGCTCGTGAAGACGTCGTCGAGACGTCGCCGGAATCGCCTACCGCTCGTGAGCGGAAGACCGACGAGATAAGCGAACGAGACGAACTGCGCTCCGCGAGGCATCTTCTTCAACATCTCGTGGAGATAAAGCTCTTGCTGTTCGTCCGAGAACGTGGCCCAAGGAAGGCCGCTTATGACGCAGTCGATCTTCGTTACCCCGTGCTCCGCGCAGATGGCCGCGATGTTCCCGACGGAGTCTTCGTGAAGAGAGACGTCAGGGAACGCTTTGCGAAACGAAGTCGCAAAGGACGCGTTGAGCTCGATGGCGAAAAACGTCGTTCTGCGCCGCCGCACGCGCTGCACGATCTCTTTCGTGATGGCTCCTTTTCCTGGGCCATATTCGACCGCCACTTCGACTCGGTTCCAATCGATCCAGTCCACCATGGCTGCCACGAGGCTTTTGGAGCTGGGTGAGATGGTCCCGATCTCGCGCGGCGTGCGCAGAAACTCAGCGAAGTGATCCATGGCGGCGCGTAGTGTAACATGACGATGTGCTGTTCAAAACTCGCTTCCACGACGGCATTCGCCAGGGCGCCATCACGGCGACGATACGCGCGTGGAAGAGCGAGCGCGTCAAGGTCGGCAAGCGATACCGTGTCGGGGCCCAGGGTCGCATCCAGGTTGAGGTAGTCGATCGCATCTAGGTCGGGGCTCTCCGCGCGAAGGATGCCACAGAATCGGGCTTCGACTCCGTCGCGTCACTTACCGAGATGCTACGAGAACAAAGCGACCGAAGGCTCACGGCCAAGAGCTACGTCTACCGTGTCCGCTTCCACTTTGCGGGTGAGGGGAAGGACCCGCGGCCATCGTACTCCGTCGAGGAGCGTTTCTTTCAAGAACGCTTCGTCGTCATCATAGGCGTTGCCGCGCGCCTCGTCGACGATCTCCCAGAACGTTTCTTCGTCCATGCGATTAAACGTCCAGCTTGAACACCTTCTTCGCGTTCTCGGCGTAGATCTTCTTTCGATCGTCATCGCTCAGAAAGTCTATACCGTCGATGAGCGGTTTGATGTTATCGAGCCAACCACCGGTCTCTGGATCTTTCGAGCTCCCGATACCCGGCTTCTCCGTCCCAAAGAGGCACCGATCCGGGCCCACGACTGTGAAGAGAAGCTCGAGCGATTCCTTGCTGTAGAGGCAGGTATCGAAGTAGAGTTTTCTCAAACACTCGTCGAAGGCGGGCTTCTTTCGCCGGATCCACATCGAACGGTAGCGGCCGATCTGATAAGGGATGGCGCCGCCTCCGTGCGAGATGATGATCTTCAAGTTGGGAAAGTCTTCGAAGACATTCGAGCTTAAAAGCGACACGATCGCGATGGACTCCTCGTTGATAAAATGGAGCGAGTAGGGCTCGCGCATCGACCGGCACCCGGCCGAGTGTACGAGCGCTGGGACGTCGAGATCGACGAGTTTTTCGTATATCGGATACCAGTACTCGTCTCCGAGCCCAGGTGGGGGAGGGCCTTCGCCCTCGGTTGGGTCAGGGTTGAGCAAGCAGCCGACGAAACCGTGCTCTTTGACGCAGCGCTCGAGCTCGTCGAGCGAGCGTTCCGGAGCGACCCCGATATTTTGCGGCAAGCCGCACACGCCGCGGAACGTTTCGGGATAGAGCTCGCATTCGCGGGCGATGATGTTGTTCGTTTCTTCGATGAACCAGCGAACGAGCTTTTCGGGCTTCTCGCTATGCATCATCGTATAGGGGCGCGGCGAGATGAGCTGCATGTCGGTGCCCACTTCTTGGAGCTGCTCGAGGTGCGAGCCTCCGCCGAATACCGGTGACTCGAGTGTCTGTTTCAAAAGCGCGTCCGAGACCTTGACCGCGCCTCGGCCATGAGCGCCGCGATGGGCGAGGATACCGGCCTTGTAGGCGTAGAGCTCTTGCGGCGCGGTGACGTGCGCGTGGATATCGATGATCATTCGAAGCTTCTCCTTCCCGGGCGCGAAGCATAACCCATTGCAAAAGCGGACGGCCAGTCATTATGATGGCGCCGCGACATACGGAGGGGAGTCCCTAGAAATGCAGAAGCTCGATATCTTCAACCACATTTTCCCGAAGCCGTTCTACGACTTGATGATGAAGATTGCGCCGGGTCTCGAGGATATGGGCAAAAGGGTCCGCGGCGTTCCGATGCTCCACGACCTCGATGAGCGGTTTCGCGTCATGGACCGCTTTGAGGATTATCAACAGATCCTCTGTCTCGCGTCACCGCCGATCGAAGCGCTCGGCGATCGGGATATCGCCGTCCAGCTTACCAGGGCCGCGAATGACGGGATGGCGGAGCTCATCGAAAAATATCCAGAGCGTTTTCCTGGATTCGTCGCCTCCTCCCGATGAACGCACCCGCAGCCCTCCTCGAAGAAGCGCGCCGCGCGGTGGACGAGCTCGGAGCGTACGGGGTTCAAATCTTCACCAACGTGAATGGAAAGCCGCTCGATGCACCTGAGACCCTGCCTCTCTTCGACTTGTGGCGGGCTACGATCGGCCGATTTGGATCCACCCTGCCAGACGGGCGAGCCACGCCGACTATCCCACCGAGACGAAGTCCAAATACGAAATCTGGTGGACGTTCGGCTGGCCTTACGAGATGAGCAGGGCAATGGCGCATATCGTTTTCGCGGCCTCTTTGACAAACACCCGAACCTCAAGATCATCACCCATCACATGGGCGGGATGGTGCCTTACTTCGAAGGGCGGGTGGGCCCGGGCTGGGATCAGCTCGGAAGCCGCACTTCGGATGAAGACTTGGACGGTGCTTCTCGAGAAGCTCGAGAAGCGGCCGCTCGACTACTTCAAAATGTTCTACGCCGACACCGCTACCTTCGGCGCCCGCGCGGCGACGGAATGCGGTTTGAGCTTCTTCAGCCCGGAGCGCGTGCTCTTCGCTTCGGACTCACCGTTCGACCCGGAGCAAGGCCCGATGTACATCCGGGAAACGATCAAGATCCTGGATGACCTCGAGATGCCCGACCACGTTCGCGCCGATATCTACCAGAACAACGCAGTCAAATTACTGCGCCTCGACTCTAATGGCGACTGACGGGGCCCTGATGCTCGAGGCAGCTGCCTCGACAGCCGGTTTCGAAACCCGGGGCGGGCAAATTGGACGAGGCCCGTGGGTGTCGTTGTCTCGGGCGTTCTCGGCTGCTCGGGGGCGATGCGCCCCTCTTTCATCGCGAGAAACATTTCGGAATAGAGGTCGACGACAAAATCAGGAAGGCCGGCTTGCGCCATGGCTTCACGCGATTGCTGGATCGAGATTTCGACGTATTCCACGGGCTTGTCGATGCCTTTGGCGATGAGACTCGCGGACTCCACTCCGGTGAGGTCTCTCGGCCCGCGGAGCTCATGTACCTTCTGCCCCGTCCAATCGGCGCCGAGGAGATAAGTCGCTGCGACATCGGCGATGTCGCATGTCGCGATCGTTGCCATCGCTTCGTTACGCGGCAGCAGCGAGTAAATGGTACCCGGGCTCGCAATCGTGGGAACATCGGCGAGGTGATTCTCCATGAAGGATCCGGGCCTCAAGTGCACCACGTTGGGCGGCGGCTTCGCTCAAAATAGTCTCGACGTCTCCCAGCAAAGAAATCGGGCCCGTCGCCGGCCCGGCGTGAGCGCCGATGCTGGACACGTTGACAACGTGCTCGACGCGTGCGCCATGAAGCGCTGAGGCGGCTTTCGACCCGGTGGCGCGTACCCAAGCTTGGTAGTCCGGACGATAGTCCGGCGGCGTCAGCCAGAAGACGGCTTCTGCTCCTTCGAAAGCCCGTGTCAGCAGCTCTTGATCGTCGCACGAGCCGACGAGAACACTCGCACTTTGGGCCGAGAGGTCGCGTACTTTGTCTGGATTGCGCGTGATGATATCGACAGCGATCTCGGAATCGAGCAAGCGCTGGGTGACCCGGCGCCCGATATGGCTGTTGGGCGTATTGATTACGATCGTCATGGCCGCTCTCGTTCTTCGTAGATCTCGGTCGATGGGTAAAAGGCGTACCACCCGAACCAGAACGCGTCATGGCCAGCCACGCGCTCGAGCACGGACCCATCTTCGGACTCGAGACGATCCTCGTGGACCGTCCACTGGATTCCCGGTGGCTCTTCCCGCAGCTCGGTATCGCTCACTAGGACGAAATGCCGTGCCTTGGTTCTGTAGGCGCGCACCGCGCCGGATTGCGCGTTGGTCAGAAGCACGATGTCCACGCTCCCTAAGGTATCGTGTGTGATGCGCTCTTCCTTCAATATATCCACCGGGTAGGCTTTCGGTCGTCCGCTCAGCACGAGTGTGAAGACCCGTTGCTTCGTCGCGAGCGCCTCGCTCCGAAGCCACACCGGGAACATCGTTTTGTCGGAAGTAAAATAATCCGCGTAAGGGCTCACTTCGTAGTCGCGCGCAAAACCCGTGTTCTCGCGATCGAGGACGAGCGTCTCCGGGTGGCGTTTCTTCCACTCGCCCCACGTGCTGACCACGAGAGGTGCGAGCTCGAGCTTGATCCCCGATTCCGCCAGACGGCCGGCGATAGGCTCTCCCGTCAAGTTGTTCCACAAGCTGTTCGTCGGCCGGTCATACATGAGCTTGTTGGAGCGATAGAGAAGCCCAGACGAGCCGAACGTGAATGGCTTCCCGCGCTCACGTGAAGAATGTGCGCCGTGGTACAGCACGCCTGAGCCGCAAAGCGTGCAATAGGAGAGCGACACAGGCTCGCCGCCTACCAGGTCGTTACACATCTCGTGCGGATCCATGATGATGTGTGGATAAGCTTTCGCGACCCCGTTCAAATAGACGCCGAAGACGCGGTCGTCGTCGTCGAGATAATCTTGTTTCGCTGCGGCGATGAAGCCCGGCTGATCGAGCGTGGGGATGCCGTCTTTAGGTACGCCGCCCCACTCGATCTCTTCGGGCCGGATCCGAAACGTGAAGCGCGGGTTGAAATATCCACGAAACGCGGGGTCGTACCGTTCGAATACCCAGCGCTTGAAGGCGAGGTAGCCCTTCTTTGGCGCGATCTCCTCGTGACGTCCGATCCACTCGACCCAGCCGTCGCGTGGATTGTCGCCGACTTCTTCGCCCGTGAGCGACTCCATCAGCGTCGAGAGCTTGCTCGCGCCCAGAGTATTTCGGGTGACGAAGTTGTAGTACATGAGGTCGTTGATGCCAGCGACGAGCGATGGGTCGCCGCTCGCTTCCAAGACGGCCATCGCTTCTTCGCGCGTCTCTTTGTCGTCGGAAAGAAGCGCCTTGACGTCGTCCCAGCCCACCTCGGTTTGACCGAGGGTGACGACGGCAACCATGAACCCGACACCCGCAAACCCCATGTTTCACATCCCGGAGAGTCTTGCACCATACCACGAAAGTAGAGCGCTTCTGCTAGGATCGGCGCTCGAAACGGGAGGTTATGAATGAATAAACGAGTGTGGGTTGGCTTACTCTTTCTTCTCACGAATCTTTCGCTGGCTTGCGCGCCGCCGGGCGAAGATGCGGGAACCGTCACGGTCGCATTCAGCGCTGATCGTCTGATGGAGCACATCGAAACGCTCTCCTCTGATGCGTTCGGCGGCCGAGCACCGGGCTCTCCCGGGGAAGAAAAGACGGTGGCCTATCTGCGCGACCGTTTTCGCGCCCACGGCCTCGCACCAGGGAACCCTGACGGGACATTCGTTCAAAACGTCCCGCTCGTGGGGATCACCTCCGAAAGCTACGTATCGCTCGGGCGCGACGGCGAAGAGGAAGAGCTCGAGGGGGGCGTCGGCTATGTGGCGTGGACGAAGCGCGTCGTCGAAGAAGTCTCTCTCGATGAGGATCTCGTCTTCGTCGGCTATGGTGTCGTCGCTCCTGAATATGACTGGGATGACTACAAAGATGTGGATGTCCGCGGCAAGGTGCTCGTCATGCTCGTCAACGATCCACCCGTCGAAGGTATTTTCGGCGACGAAGCGATGACCTATTACGGACGCTGGACCTACAAATACGAGATCGCAGCCGAGAAGGGCGCCGAGGGTGCTTTCGTCGTGCACGAGACCGTGCCCGCCGGCTATCCGTGGGAAGTGGTCTCGGGAAGCTGGACCGGCGAGCAGTTCGATCTCGAGACCGAAGACAAGAACATGGGCCGCGTCGCCGTCGAAGGCTGGTTCTCGCTGGAAGTGGCGCAATCGCTTTTCGAGAAAGCCGGGTTGGACTTCGACGCCCAGAAGCAAGCCGCTCGAGACCGCGCGTTTCGTCCCGTGGCGCTCGGCACTCGGATGACGGCGACGATCGAGAACACGATGCGCAACGTCGACTCAGCCAACGTGGTCGCGCGGATCGAAGGCACTGAGGCCCCCGACGAGGTTGTCCTATACGTCGCCCACTGGGACCATCTCGGGACGATCGAGTCCATGGAGGGCGACAACATCTTCAATGGCGCCTACGACAATGCGACCGGCGTCGCAGGCCTCTTGGAGCTCGCGCGCGTTCTCGGTGCGCTCGACCCCGCGCCTCGGCGAAGTGTCGTCTTCGTCGCGGTGACCGCGGAAGAGCAAGGCCTTCTCGGTTCACGCTATTACGCGGAGCACCCGCTCTATCCCGTCAATAAGACGGTGGCGGCCATCAACATGGACGGGCTCAACATTTGGGGCCGGACGAGTGACATCACCGTCGTGGGTCTCGGACAGTCCGAGCTCGACGATCTCGCCCGCGAGGTCGCGACCCGGCAGGGCCGCATCGTGCGTCCTGACCCTGAGCCCGAGAAAGGGTTCTACTATCGCTCGGATCATTTCGAGCTGGCGAAAGTCGGCATCCCGTCTTTCTATGCTGATGTCGGCATCAGCTTTGAAGGTAAGCCCGAGGGGTGGGGGGAAGAACAACGCGCGATCTACACAGCTGAGGACTATCACAAGCCATCCGATGAGATTAAGGACTGGTACGAGTTTTCCGGCATGATTCAAGACCTCGAGCTCTTTCTCGAGATGGGCAAAAGGCTTGCGGGGGGCGACGGCTGGCCGGAGTGGAGCGAGACGAGCGAGTTCCGTGCGCGCCGCGAGGCGTCAAGAGAGTAGGTGTTATGTGCTATGACGCCTGACGAGTATCTCTACGCGGAGGAACGAGGCCAAATCCGTCACGAGTGCGTGCGCGGACAGCTGTTCGACTTGGCGGGCGGCACGGATGCCCACAACCTCATCTCCTTGAACATAGCGTCGGGACTACGCGATCACCTCCGCGGACAGAGTTGTCGTGTCTTCATATCGGACATGAAGGTCCGTGTCGCCACGGCCGACGTCTTCTACTACCCGGATGTATTCGTTACTTGCGACTCTGGTGATCGGGAGGCGTATTTCAAGGAGAAACCTTGCAGGATTGTCGAGGTTCTTTCGGAATTAGCCGCCGGCACGGATCCGCGGGAGAAATTCCGCGCGTACGAGCTTTTGAAGAGCCTAGAGGACTACCTCCTTGTTCAACAGAAGAGCCGGGAGGTCGAACTGTTTCGGCGAAATTCGCAGGACGATGCTTGGACCAACTCCGTCTATACGGGGTCGGAAGAAGTCGTGTTCGAGTCATTGAACGTTTCGCTGACTTTGTCACAGATCTACGACGGTCTGGACCTCGCTTAGAGCTCCCTCGTTGCAGTGGACGGTTGCTCCGCTGCAGTCGTGTGCCTTACGATGTCCTCGGCTGAAGAGCCGGCAAAGAACGAAAGCATGGCGGCCGATTGGCAGGTCGTGACCGCGGGCTATCTCGAAGTGATGGGGATCCCGCTCGTCGATGGTCGCACGTTCACGCAGGCGGATCGCGCCGACAGCGAGCCCGTCGTGGTGGCCAACGAGTCCTTCGCGAATCGGTACTGGCCAGGCGAAAGTGCTCTTGGACACCGCATCATGATGCGCGGCGCGGACGAGCCGCCTTGGGTTCGCATCGTCGTCGTCGTTTCTGATATCCGGCACAACGGTCTGACCGCCGAGGTCAAAGGAAAGTGGTATCGACCGCACAGCCAGTTTCATCAATCGTCCGGGTTGGCCCCGTCGGCGATGACGCTGACTATCGGCACTTCAATGTCAGTACCCGCGCAAACGCTTGCCGGTCCGGTCCGAGCCGTCATTCACGGAATCGATCCAAAGCTTCCCATCGCCGAAGTGCGTAGCCTCGAGGAGGTCCTGTCGAGCTCGGTAGCCCAGGCCCGATTCACCATGGCGCTTCTCGTGCTGCTCTCTAGTCTCGCTCTCGTTCTCGCGGCGGTTGGTGTTTACGGTGTTATCTCCTACGTCGTCAGTCAACAGACGAAAGAGATCGGGATCCGCCTCGCGCTCGGCTCGAGCCATCGGGCGTTCTCACTATGGTCCTCCGGCGAGGCCTTTTCATTAGCGTGATCGGTGTCGCCGTGGGAGCCGTTGTTGCGTTGCTCGTGACCGACTATATGGACTCGGTGCTCTACGGCGTGGATCCGCGCGACCCTGGAACCTTCGCTCTCGTCCCGATGGTCCTCTTGGCCGCGGCGCTTCTCGGCTGCATCCATCCTGCGCTCCGCACCTCACGGGTCGATCCGGTTATCGCCTTGCGTTCGGACTGACCCCCGACCGCACTTGAGTTCTCTTCTCCCTTCTTTCAGAATGCGTGCGGAAGGAGGGTTACCATGCGGCTGTCACTGGCCATCGGGTTTTACACTTTCGGTATCGCCGCCTACGCTCAGGCGCAGGAGGTGCATGGGGAATGGCGCTACTTCGGTAGCGACAAAGCTTTCACCCGCTACTCGCTCCTCGAGAAGATCGATCGCGACAACGTCTCCGAGCTGCGCATCTTGTGGCGTCGCCCAGCGGTCGACCCCGCCTTGAAAGAGGCTTACTCCCAGCTGAGGGTCGCGCCCAACTTTCGCTCGACGCCGCTCATGATCGGCGGTGTGCTCTATGCGCCGAACGGGGTGGGACTGATGCGGGCGCTCAACCCGGGCACCGGAGAGACGATGTGGGAGCAAAGCCCTTTTGCGCCGACGATCGACGAAGCGGCTGGGCAAAGCCCGCGCGGCGTCGATTATTGGCGCGATGGCGACGAGGAACGTTTGTTCCTGACGCGCGGTGAGTTTCTCTACTCCATTGATGCGAAGAGCGGTGAGCTCGACGCTGATTTCGGCGACCAAGGTCGCGTGAGCTTGCACCGCTACGAGGAGAAGGCCGGGCGCTACAACTGGACGGCCGGGGCGATCGTCGTCGGCGATGTCGTCATCACCGCGGGCATTACCGGCGGCGCCGGCGACGGCGGCGTCATCCGCGAAGCCGTGCCCGAGGACGTGCGCGCCTATGACGCTCGAACCGGCCGGCGGCGCTGGACGTTCCATGTCGTTCCCAAACCGGGAGAAGAAGGTCATGAGAGCTGGGGCGAGGATTCGTGGCGCTATTCAGGGGATCTCGGCTCGTGGTGCTGCCTGACGGCGGACGAGGAGCTCGGCTATGTCTACATCCCGCTAACCGCTCCGACGGCGGCGTATTACGGCGGCCATCGTCCGGGCGACAACCTCTACTCGAACACGCTCGTCGCCATCGACGTTGCGACCGGCGAGAAAGTCTGGCACTTCCAGATGGTCCACCACGATGTCTGGGAGTACGACACGGTCGGGCCCGCGACCCTCGGGGACATCACGGTTGACGGAAAGCGGATCAAGGCGGTGATGCAACCGAGCAAGACGGGTTTCCTCTATGTCTTCGACCGCGAGACAGGCGAGCCGGTGTGGCCGATCGAGGAGCGCCCTGTCTCCGCGTCGACCGTCGGGAGCGAGAGCTTGTCACCGACGCAGCCTTTCCCGACCAAACCGGCGCCCTTCGACCGACAGGGATTTACGGAAGACGATTTGATCGACTTCACGCCGGCGCTCCGCGCGAAAGCGCTCGAGCTCGTGAAGCCGTTCGTGCTCGGGCCGATGTTCACGCCGCCATCGCTTCGGAGCGAGACGCCGGACGGCAAGAAAGGCACGCTCACCAATCCGGGTTGGTGGGGCTCGGGAAATTGGCATACGGGCGCTTTCGACCCGGAGACCGCTATCTACTACGCCGTGTCGCATACCTGGCCCTCGGTCTATCACATCGAGAGACCGACCGAGGAAGGGGCGACGCTCGACTACGTTGTCGACGATGAAGGACCCAACGTGCCGACGATCGACGGGCTTCCGATCGTGAAGCCGCCCTACGGTCGTATCACCGCCATCGACATGAATCGCGGCGAGCATGTTTGGATGGAGGCAAACGGCGACGGGCCGCGCGACCATCCACTACTCGAAGGCCTCGACTTACCTCCACTGGGGATTGCCGGCCGCGCCGCGCCGCTCGTCACGAAAACGCTTCTCTTCATTGGCGAGGGAAGCGACTCGATCCCGGGCATTCGCGGCCGGGAGGGACGATGGGGCAAGAACTTCCGTGCCTATGACAAGCTGACGGGCGAGGTCCTTTGGAAGATGGAGCTCGACGCAGGAACCACCGGCGCGCCCATCACCTACCTGTTCGAAGGCAAGCAATACATCGTGGTCGCGATTGGAGGGAAGGACCACCCTGCCGAGTGGGTGGCGCTCGGCCTACCCTGAGAGGCTCAAGCCTCGACGAACTTTCGCACGTGCTCGCCGTCCATGGGCGCCGTCAGCTTCGAGACCACGACGAGAACGACGATATGGACGCCGATGCCGAAAATCCCGGGATGCATCTGCTGCCACTGAAGCGAGGGAACGAGATTCCACACGATCACGACGGCGCAGCCCGCGAGGAGCCCGGCGATGACGCCCGCCGGCGTCGACCGCTTCCAGTAGAAGAGGGCGATGAGGGTCGGAAAGATCTGGGCGATGAACCCGTAGGATAAAAGGAGCAGGTGCACGAGCGAATATTCCGACACCGCGGCGAAGAAATAAGCGATGGCGCCGATCACGATGACGGAGAAGCGGATGAGGCGTATCTCCAGAGGGCCGTCTAGCTTTTCTGTGCGCGTCACGCCGTAAAAGTCTTTGATCATGATGGAGGCTGCGGCGTGCACGATGGCGTCTCCCGAGGACATCGATGCAGCGAGGGCGCCCGCGCAGAACAGCCCAACCGCGAGCGGAGGGATGTTCATCGAAGTCACGATGTGCGGGAGGATCGTGTCGACGGGCGTAACGCCCGGAAAGGCGGTGATGGCGGCGAAGCCGATGAACATGATCGGCACGAGAAAGATCTGAAACGTCGGGTAGAAGACGATCATGCGCTTCAACGTCGCGATGTTGCGCGCCGTGTAGATCTTCATGAAATAGTGCGGCCACACGCTAAAGCCGAGGACGGAGATGACGATGGAGCTCGAATAGCCGGCCCATGTCCACGGATTGCCGGCCGCATCGAGTCCGGGCGCTTGCAACAGCTCGGGTGCGACGCGGGCGATCTCCTCGAACATGGCACCGACGCCGCCGTGAAGCTTGTAGGGGAGATAGAGGCCGAGCACCCACGCGAGCCCCATCATCAAGACCCCTTGGAACGTGTTCGTCCACGCGACCCCCATCACGCCGCTCTTGAAAACGTAGATGAGCACCACGCCATAGGCGATGGCGGCGCCGCCCCATTCCGGGATGCGTCCTTCGGTCACGATCGAGAAGACGTAGCCCGCGCCTTTCATCTGGATCACGAGATAAGGTACGAAAGCGACGAGGCTGATGGTCGCGAGGATGCAGGAGATGAAGCGGCTCTCGTAGCGGTGCGCGAAGAGCTCTGCTTGGGTGACGTAGCCGAACTTGCGCCCGAGGCGCGCGATGCGGGGGCCGAGGAAATACCAGGGGAGAAGGCCCACGGTCCCGTAAGAGATGATGTAAAAGGCTGCCGCGCCACGCGAATAGGCCCAGCCCGGACCACCGAGAAACGCGAAAGCGCTGTAGATCGACGCGCCGAGAATGAAGTAGAGCACGACAAAACCGAGATTGCGGTCTCCCGCGACATAGCCTTCGGTGCTCGCAGAAGCTTTCCGGCCGGAGTAGAGACCGACCGCGAGCGACAGGATCAAGTAGCCGATCGTGACGAGAAAGACGATGAGCCAGCTCTCCATCATCCGAGCCGGTTGTTTTTCCCTTCCCAGAGGAAGAGCGTGAGCATCACGAGGAACACCGTGACGATAACCGCGACGATGTAGAACAAGGACAGCGGCATGCCCAGAATCATCGGGCGGATGCCGCCGAACAGGGGATAGATGGGCCAGATCAGGGCGAGGAGTGCGAAGACACTGAACGCCATCGCATAGCGCCCCGGACGCGAGACCTCCGGTCTTTCAGAGCTCATGGCACTGTGGATTATACTTCATAGCTGCTTAGTAGGTAATCGCTTCATGCCTGTCATTCTCGCCGGGGCCGGCTAAGCAGAGCTTTCTGACGTCTTCCTCGTGAAGGCGCTTTTATCGATGACTTCGGCGATTTCGATGTCGTAGGAAGCGTACCAGTGCTCGCGCCTGCTCTTTTTGGCCTCGCGATGTCGAGCATTTCGTCTCCACGCCTCGAGCGTTTCCCGATCGCTCCATTTCACGATGGAGAGTCGCTCGCCGTCTTCGGCCTGGTACTGTTTGAAATCGACGTAGCGTGGCTGCGTGTTCGCATAGGCGAACATCTCCGCCGCCATGTCTTGATAGTCCTCACCCACCTCGGCTTCCTCAGTCAGCCGCGAACGAAACAGAATCACGAGCATCGAGACCTCCTTCTATAGCAAGGCTAGCGCAGCGCGTCCAGAGAACCGCAATGTCTGCGTACAAACGTGAGCGCTTCGCCGAGGATCAGTAAGGGATCGTCTCTCCGGGGAGCAGTGGTGTGTGGACCGGCAGACGACGCGCTCTTGTCGCCTGCTCGAAAGCATAGCCGAGCGCGAGCAGGCGTGGCTCCGTGAAAGCGGCGCCGAGAAAAGAAAGCGTGACCGGAAGACCGTTTCCGGTGAAGCCCGCGGGCACGATGAGATCGGGAAAGCCCGTGAGGTTCGCGAATCGCGTCGCGGACCCACCACCTCCTCCCCCTCCACCCGGGCGACGATCGATATCCGTTCGTCGCGTGCGGCGCGGTGACGTCGGGTAGAGGATCGCGTCCAGATTCTCTTTGCGGAAGATACCCTCCACATAGGCGCGCACGAGCGGCAGGCCGTGCTCCTGCATGGCGATATATTCGAAATCCTCGAGTGAGCCACTTTCTTCTTCGCGCTTTAGAAGGCTCCAGCGAGACGGGTTCGGCTGGCCACTGCCGTCCGGCGCCGTCAATTTCTTCGAGCGCTCCAAAAGCTCAGCGAGCGTCTTCGGGTAGCTCGGGCCGAGGGTCGCGAGATATTCTGCGATCTGGGCGCGAAACTCGCGGCGGCGGATCGTGTTGTAGAACTCGCCGCGCACCTCGAGGAGCCATTCCGGGAGCTCGACATCTACGATTGTGGCGCCGGCATTCCGAAGGGTGTCTAGCGAGGCCTCGATGATCCAGTCGACATCGCCGTCTTGGCCCATGAAGTCGCGGGCGATTCCGAGGCGGGCGCCGTCGAGCGCTGAAGCGTCCAGGAACTGCGTGTAGTCGGTCTCAAACTTCCCTTCGCTCTTTGAGGTCGCTGTGTCGGCGGGGTCGACCCCCGTCATGACGCCGAGCACGACCGCGACATCATAGACGTTGCGCGCCATCGGGCCGGCGGTATCGAACGACAAGGCGAGAGGCACGATACCGTCTCGACTCAGCAGCCCATGGGTCGGTTTGAGACCGACGATGCCATTGGCCGAAGACGGTCCGCGCACCGACCCGCCGGTATCCGTGCCGAGGCCGATCGGCGCATAGGCCGCTGCGATGGCCGCGCCCGTACCGCCCGAAGATCCCGAAGGGGTTCGCGTTGGGTCGTGCGGGTTGCGGATCGGACCGCCAAAAGAGCTCATGGGCCTGCCCGATGCGAACTCGCTCATGTTCAACTTGGCGAGCACGATCGCCCCCGCTTCGCGAAGCTTTTGAACGAGAAAGGCGTCATCGGGCGGCATCGATCCCCCGAGCAAGAACGAGCCCGCCGTCGTCGGCATGTCGGCTGTGTCGAAGTTGTCTTTCAAAACGACGGGGATGCCGTGTAGGGGAGAACGCGGTCCCTGGGGTCGGCGCTCCGCGTCGAGAGCGCGTGCACGTTCCATCGCATTCGGGTTCACCGTGATGACGGCGCCGAGCTGCGGCCCAGCGTCGTCATAGGCTTCGATGCGGGCGAGACAGAGCGCTACGAGCTTCTCCGAGCTCAGAGCGCCAGCATCGAAAGCGGCGTTGATGTCGGCGATCGAGGCTTCCGTGAGCTCGAACGTCTCTGCGCTCCCGAGCGCGGCGAAACCCGCGAAAGCGAGAACGAGGTGGAAACGAGTTGGAACAACGAGCATGGCCGGACCTCCAAGAAAATCGCTGCCGATTCTACTTCGGAACGAGCTCGATCTCGAAGAGCTTCGGCCAGAGCTTGCCCGTCACGAAGAGGCGCTCTTTTTCTTCGTCATAGGCGATGCCGTTCAAAACGTCGACATTCGCGCGACGATCGGCCAGCGGGAGGATGCCGGTGAGGTCGATCCAGGAAAGGACGCTTCCCGTCTCCGGCGAGATACGCGCGATGCGGTCCTGCATCCACACATTGGCGTAGATTTCCCCGTCGATGTACTCGAGCTCATTGAGATTGGCGATCCGCCTCCCGCCGTCGCGCACCGTCAGCTTGTTCGTTTCCTGCAGCGTCTCGGGATCCCAAAAGTAAAGATGCTCCGAGCCGTCGCTGACGATGAGGCGCTCGCCGTCATGCGTCATCCCCCAGCCTTCGATGCCGTAGCGAAACTCACGAACGAGCTCCATCGACTCGCGGTCATAGACGAAGCCGACACCCGACGTCCACGTGAGCTGGTAGATCCGGTCGCGCAGCACGGCGAGACCTTCCGCGAAGAACAGCGGCAGGAGCGGGCGTCGCGCGAGAACGCGGCCCGATTCGAGCTCGACCCGGCGGACGTCCGAACGCCCTCGAAGCCCCGTGCTCTCGTAAAGCACTCCGTCGCGGTACACGAGCCCTTGCGTGAACGCATTGGGATCGTGCGGGTAGGTGTTGACGATTCTGTACGAGTAAACCGGTGCACTGGTTGGGGGTGGGCTCGAGGCGCCGAAACCTATGGGTGCCATCGCGAGTATGCCGACGAGGATAATGCGACTAAGCATGTCTGGCTTTCCCTATTTTAGCGCAGATTTGATGGTTGCGGCAGGGGAAGTCATTGGCGCACCGAGGTTTACAACTTCGGGCATTCAAAAGACACCGCTTGCGCTTCAATGTACCTCTTCAAGAAGCCGCCCCGCCCAATGGCAGCGTCCGTTCGGTTGACCGGCGATATCCAAACCGGTAGATTACGTCAATGGCCCTCAGCGCGGGAAGACGCCTCGGTACCTACGAGATCCTCGCTCCGATCGGCGCGGGCGCCATGGGCGAGGTGTACCGCGCCCGCGACACCAAGCTCGGCCGCGACGTGGCCATCAAGGTTCTTCCGGAAGGACTCGCTCGGGACAAAGAGCGTCGGGCACGCTTCGAGCGAGAAGCCTGGACGGTGGCGGCTCTCAACCATCCGAATATCGTGACCGTGCATGCGATCGATGAGGTGGAAGGCATTCACTTCATCACGCTCGAGCTCGTTCGGGGGAAAACTCTCTCCGCGCTGATTCCGAATCGCGGCTTTCCCCTCGATCAGTTCTACGACCTCGCGCTCCAGCTCATCGATGTGGTGGCCGCCGCCAACGATGCCGGCATCACCCACCGGGACCTCAAGCCAAACAACGTGATGGTGACCGAAGACGGGCACATCAAAGTGCTCGACTTCGGTCTCGCGAAAGGGGCGGCAGGCTTCGCCGCAGAGAGCGCATACAGCGATCTACCCACGGTCGAGCGAACGGCGGCCGGGGCGATCGTCGGGACGCTACATTACATGTCGCCGGAGCAGGCGCAGGGGCAACCCGTGGATGCCCGCTCGGATATTTTCTCGATGGCGAGCACAACTCTCATCTGGGAAAACGTGGGATATCCGTGTCATGCCCGGCCTTCGATCGGGCCTGGCTGCAATGGCTGCCGCGGGTCCCAGTCGAACTAAGAACGCGTTCCGTTCCAAGATACCATTCACCGACGAGGTCTGGCAGAATCCCTCCATGACATTGGAGAAGCTTTATCAAGACCACATCGCGCTGCGCCACGAAAAGCTCGCCGAGGCCCTGCAGCCGGCGGCTCTCGACGGGCTCGTACTGTCGAGCGGTCAGCCGTTCACCTACTTCGCCGACGATCGCGAGGCGCCTTTCTACACTTCCGGACAATTCGGGCACTGGTGCCCGCTCAAAGGCTCGCATCACCTCCTCGAGCTCCGGCCGGGCCAGAAGCCTAAGCTCATCCGCTACGCACCAGAAGATTATTGGTACGAGCCGATCGCCCTCGGCACGCCTTTTTGGCTTTCCGAGCTCGAGCTCGTCGAGGTCGCCGCGGCGGACGCGGTCTGGGAAGCACTCGGTCGGCCGGCCAATACGGCCTATGTCGGGAGTGAGACTGCGCGCGCCGAGAGCGCTGGTCTCACCGTCCAGCCTGAGCAACTCGTCGCCCGTCTCGACTGGGATCGTGCCTATAAGACGGATTACGAGCTTCGTTGTCTCGACGAGGCGAGCGAGCTGGGCGCCAAAGGGCACCAAGCGGCAAAAGCCGCGTTCGAGTCGGGCGCCTCGGAGCTCGAGATCCATTACGCTTTCGTCGAAGCCGTGGGCGTACCGGAAGAAGATCTTCCCTACACGACCATCGTCGCGTTGAACGAGAAGTCCGCGTTCCTTCACTACCACGCGAAACGCGGCGCACGGGACGGTAACGTGCTGCTCATCGACGCGGGAGCTGCCCGCTACGGCTACGCCTCCGACATCACCCGGACGCACGTGCGCGCTGGGTGTGACCCGAGATTCGCGGCGATTCGCGACGGCATGGACACGCTACAAAAAGAGCTTTGTAACGCTGTGAAGCCAGGCCTCCCTTATGGCGATCTTCACCAAGAGGCACATTTGAAGATAGCTGCACTCTTGAAAGCTTCGGAGATTCTTGACGTTGAGCCCGAGGAAGCGGTCGCGCGCGGTCTCAGTCGGCCGTTCTTTCCGCACGGGCTCGGTCATCACCTCGGTCTTCAAGTGCACGATGTCGGTGGCCATCTTGCGGACGCGACCGGCCGCGTGGCGCCGCCGCCCGAGGAACACCCTCACCTGCGCAACACCCGGACTATCGAAGCCCGTCATGTGTTCACCATCGAGCCCGGCCTCTATTTCATCGAGATGTTGCTGCGTCCGTTCCGCGAGGGTGAGGCGTCGAGCCATTTCAACTGGAGCCTCATCGACGAGCTCGCCCCTTTCGGTGGTGTGCGCGTCGAGGACAACGTTGTCGTGACGGAAGACGGGCACCGGAACCTCACACGGGCTTTTCTGGCGAGTTGATTGCGCTCGAACAGCACCTTGCCGTCCACCACCGTCATCTCGACTTGGACGTCGAGAATCTTCTCGGGGTCGATCGTAAGCAAGTCCTCCGACAACACGATCATGTCGGCGAGCATTCCGGGCGCTAGCGTCCCCTTGGTGTCCTCTTCCCAAGTGAAGTAGGCGCCATAGGCGGTGTAGCCCCGAATGGCTTCCTCCATTGTGAGCTCAATAATCGTATGGCGGACCTTCCGCGGAAGCGCATCATATCGCGCAGGAGGCTATACTGTCTGCAGGGGAGGGAGGTGGTCGTGGCCGAGGAGATCTCACCGGCTTTTCCGTTCGAGTCCAAGTTCGTCAACGTGCGTGGCTCGAAGATGCATTATGTCGAGCAAGGCGAAGGCGATCCGATTCTGTTTCTGCACGGCAACCCGACCTCGTCCTACCTTTGGCGCAACGTCATCCCGCATGTGAGTGCCCACGGGCGCTGCATCGCGCTCGATTTGGTCGGAATGGGCCGCTCCGACAAGCCCGACCTCGAATATCGCTTCTTCGAGCATATGAATTATGTCGAGGGTTTCATCGAGGAGCTCGAGCTCGTGAACATCACGCTCGTCATCCACGACTGGGGCTCCAGGCTCGGTTTTCATTACGCAACGCAACACCAAGACAACGTCAAGGCCATAGCCTTCATGGAGGCGATCTTGAGGCCCATCCCTAGCTGGGATGTGTTTTCGGACAGTTTCAAGGACATCTGCCAGGCTTTCCGCACCTAAGGCGTCGGCTGGGACTTGATCGTAAACAAGAACATCTTCGTCGAAAAGATTCTTCCGGGCGGTATCGTGCGCGAGTTCAGCGAAGAAGAAATGAACGTCTATCGCGCTCCCTATACAGAGCCGTCGGCCCGCAAACCGCTTTGGCGCTGGCCCAACAAGATCCCGATTGAAGGTGAGCCGTCGGACATCGCGGAGCTCGTCGGCAATTACAACGAGAAGCTCGTCGAGTGGGATGTGCCGAAGTTGCTCCTCCACGCCGAGCCCGGCGCGCTCCTCCAGCGGCCGGCCGTGGAGTGGTGCGAAGTCAACTTGAAGAACTTGACGAGCATCAACCTCGGCAAACGAATCCACTTCCTCCAGGAAGACTACCCACACGCTATCGGAGAGGCGCCCGCTGAGTGGTATCAGGCGCTCTGGTCGGTTTTCGGTACCGGACGCGGCTTCTGCTGCTCGTCGATGGCCACGAAAGTAAATTTGCCTTCGGTGACTTTTAACCTCTGGCCCATCCGGTCGCGCAGCGCCCACGCCTCGACATGGATCGCCATCGAGGATGTGCCGATGCGCTCGATGTCGGTATAGACGCACAGGATATCGCCCACATAGACGGGAAGCTCGAAGGTCATCGCGTCGATGGCCACCGTGGCGACGCGGCCGCGCGCCCGCTGGCTCGCGGACATGCCGGCGGCGATATCCATCTGGGAGAGCACCCAGCCGCCGAAAATATCGCCGTTCGGGTTGGCGTCGCGGGGCATCGCGAGCGTGCGCAGTGAGAGCTCTCCGCGCGGGCTCATCCGTTCCTCCTCGATGGGCGGGTGCCGCGAAACTCCCAGTCCCAGCCTTCTGCCGTCGTCAGCACTTCCCGCTCCATCTCACACGTATTACCGTCCAGTTTGACCTCATCATACCCCAGAACTGCGCCTCGGATTCAGCGACGTCTTCGAGAGGAACAGGTCTCGCTACCATCATCAACCCAACTCGTCGAGCGTCAGGTGGAAGCTCGGCACGAAGGTCTCCACGAAGTACGTGACTTCGGGCAAATCGATCCCGTCGACGGTCTCGCGGAGCGACTGCTCGGCTTGGGAGAACTCTTTGTTGCCCGCCGCGGTCTCCTCGAGACACTTGATGTAGGCGCAGAGCTTGTCCGCCGCCTTGACGATAGCGAGGTGGTCATCGTTCTCCGGTAGCAATACCGCGCGGTAGTCCTCCGCGATCGCCTCCGGCACCATCGCCACGAGCTTCTCCGACGCGGAGGCCTCGATCGTCTTGTAGGCCTTCTGGATCTCGGGGTTGAAATATTTGATCGGAGACGGGAGGTCTCCGGTCAGCACCTCGCTCGCATCGTGATAGAGCGCGAGGACCGTGACGCGGTTCGGGTCGACCGTACCCCCAAAAAGCCGATTGCGGATGAGCGCGAGCGCATGCGCAATCTGCGCGACGCGCAAGCTGTGCTCTTGAACGTTCTCGGCGTAGGTGTTGTGCATTAACCCCCAGCGTTTGATGAACTTCATCCGGGCGAGGTAAGCGAAGAAATGACTCACGGCGTCTCCGCCTGCACGCCAAGGCGTTCGAGCTGCCCGCGAAACACTCCGTCGACGGCTTCGGCGAGCTTGTCGAGCCCGCTGGGATAGTAGCCGCCAACGGTATAGGTCAGCGTGATTTGAGTGACGTCTCCAGAGGCTTCGACCGCTTCACCGGCGGCCGCGAGGAGAACGAGCAGCGCAATCATGGGTTAATTATAGTGCGCTCCTTTGAGCTGGTTCTAACTGGTCAACCGTCGGCGAGCCTGGAGTCGTCCGTCCTGCGTACCGGGCGTCTTGCTTCCTTCGACCATCTTCGATGGTTTCCTGATGGCGAACGTGTCCTCTACAGTGCGATGGGAGAAGACGGAACTCGGCGGGTCTACGAACAAGAAGTCCCAGACGGCGACCCGCAACGTCTCGATCTACCGTCCGAGCTCGTAAACCTGGCTGTCTCGCCGGACGGAAGCGAAATCGTCTTGGAGAATAGGATGGGTGAGACAAACATTTGCTCGCGAGACGCATGCTCTCGAATCTTGTCGTCGCGGATGACTTGCGTTGACATCGTCGGGTAGCTGACGAAGTCGACACGCTAGCGACTCAGCCCATATGATGCGGACACTGTGAGCGATGCCTACGCGGATATTACCGACCACGATCCCTACCTGAACGACGTTCCACATGCGACGTTCGAGCGTTTGCGGCGTGACGAGTCTGTCGCTTGGGTCGAAGAAAAAGACGGGTCCGGTTTTTGGGGTGTGATGCGATACGACGACGTGTGTGCCGTAAGCAAAGATTACGGCCGCTCGATGATGGAATACGACCCGCCCGAGCACCGCCAGCTCCGCCGCATCGTCCAGCCGTCTTTTTCGCGGAAGACCGTTTTGACTTATGAAGCGGCGTTTCGCGAGATCACGCGCAAGCGACTCGACGCCATCCTCGAGCGCCGGGAATTCGATCTCGTCACCGAGATCGCGCGCGAGCTTCCCATTCGCATCCTGTGCCGCCTTCTCGGTGTTCCCGATGACGACGCCGACAAGCTCGTCGACTGGGGCGATCAGATGATCGCGAACGCCGACCCCGAATATTCGCGCGCGGTAGTCGATCAGGTGGATACCGATGAATATCGTCTCCTGCCGTTTCGATGCCCAGCGGGCCTCGAGTTATGTCGCTACGCGGAGAAAGTCGCGCTCGATCGGCGCGAGCACTCTCACGACGACGTTTTGACGCAGCTATTGCCTTTGACCGATCTCGAGTTCCAGAATGTTTTCGCGCTCTTGATGGTTGCGGGGAAGAAACGAGGAGGCATACGATCTCGCACGGGCTCTTGACCCTGATAGAGCATCGCGATCAGCTACGCGAGCTCACCGAACATCCCGAGCTCATGGAGACAGCCACGGAGGAGATCCTTCGCTGGTCGACGGTCACGATGCACTTTCGCCGCACGGCGACGCACGACACGGAGTTCGGCGGCGTCCCCATTCGGGCCGGCGACAAAGTCGTTCTCTTCTACATCTCGGCGAATTACGACGAGGAGGCCTTCCCCGAGCCGAAACGCTTCGATATCCGGCGCCATCCGAACGAGCACGTCGCTTTCGGCGTCGCTCACCATTTCTGTCTTGGCGCCTGGCTTGCGTGGCTCGAAGTGCGGGTTACGCTCGAAGAGCTTCTTCCGCGGCTCGCGGATATCGAGCTCATCGGGCCGGTCGAGCGGCTGCGCTTTCGCTAGTGCCGGATGCGGAGAAGCGACACGACGTGCGAGATGCGGTTCGCGATCGTCACGCCGGCCCCGCCGGCGAAGAGAGGCTGCCGACGAAGCCGTCTTCGGCTACGAGAACCGAGCCGGAATCGCCGCCTTGGGAGAAATCGCGGCGGTCACTGTCGCCGTCACCGTCAGCGCGCACGACGAATTGGTCGAAGAACGTCGCGAGCCCTTTCTCCGGGCCGTAGTTGATGCGGCTCGTGGCTGCTATCGTTTCGACGAGACCCTCGGTCGTCTCCGTGGTACGGCCCGTTTTGCGGACGCGGTCACCGAGCTCGAAGTCGCGGAATCCGCAGATGCGCCCGATGGCGGGGATCTCTAGCTCCACGAGCTCCGCCGAAAGCGCTTCGGCCACCGCCGCGTCAACCTTGTTGATGTCGGCACCGAAGTGAATCCGGACGAACGCGGTCAAGCGCGCCACCGCGTCATCCTCCGTTCCGCCATCGGCACGTTCTGGCTGGCGGATCGCGTCGCCCATCTCTGCGTCGTTCAAGCTTGCCAGGATGTGGTTGTTCGACAAGATGAAGTACGCTTCGCTCTCGCCGCGATGCACCCACGCACCCAGGGTTCCGGCCGTCATGTCGGGGTGGCCTATCGAAAAGCCAGGAGGGCAGGGGCGCCGTTTTTGCGTGAGCGCCCGGGTCGCGGCGTCGAGGATGTCTGCCTGTGCGTGGAGCTCACCGTACTCGATGACGTCTGTGCGCACGCCGGTGATCTCGTCCGCGACGAGTTGGGCTTTCGATAGCTCTTCTTTTGGAAGCTTCTTTTGGAAGCCGATGCCAATGCACACTTCGTCCGTGCGCTCTCCGTCTTGTATTTGAACCCAATCCCGATGGAGACGACGTTTGGGTCCGGCAGGTAGGTTCTCTCTGCTTTCGTGCAAGCGGCTCGTTGAGCGTCCGTGATCTTGGCCATATCAGAACCATGATAACAGCGCTGATGCGCGCGCATACGCGGCGATGTACAATCGCCGCCGTCATGGGGCGCACGACGACACCGATCGAAGAGTACAAACGCATCCGCCTTCTGTGGGCAGCCGATATCGTTTCACCGTACGCGGCAGCCGTGAGCGCGGCGTCACTGAAAACTGTGCTCGGGCTCTCGGATAGCACGTGGAACCAAGTCTGGGATTGGTGCGAGGGGCTTTGCGCCGACATCGCCAACTTCGAGAACGACCCCGAGAAGACCGAGCGAGGCGAGAGAGCCAAGCTCGCGCCCACTCCCCGTGATCGGTCCGCTAGGTACGGAGGACATGTGCTCTCATTTGGATCAGGCGTTCGCCTTTGACAAGAAGGTACGTGGCCGCGATCAGCGCTTTTCCGAGGCCGGCATCGTGCTCGAGGTGCGCGACGTGGAGCCGAGCGTGATTTACGAAGCGGATGGCGTGCGCGTTACTGCTTTTGCGGTCGACCATGGTGTCGAGATCGAGCCTGCTTACGGCTACCGCGTCGACTTCGGCGACTACTCGGCAGCCTTTTCGGGAGACACCCGGTATTACGAGCCGATTGTCGAACATGCCAAAGGTGTCGATGCGCTCGTACACGAGGTCGTAAGCGCCGAGATCGAGCGGCGCCGCGCGGAGGTCCAGGGACCGGCGGCGGTCGAGCGGGTTATCGCGCATCATGCTAGCGAGGAGCAAGCGGGGACGACCTTCTCACGGGTAAAGCCGCGCCTCGCGGTCTATTCGCATATCGTTCCCTCTCCGGCGACCGCCGAAGATCTCATCCCGCCGACGCGCAGAACCTATGACGGACCGCTCGTCGTCGGCTACGACCTGATGAAGATTACGATTGGCGAGACCATCGAAGTGCACCGCCGTCGCATAGTGAGCGACCGGTAGCCAGGGGAGTAAAGTGTTGCGCTAGTATGTTGAGCACTACGATGCTTTCGAAGCGCTTCCGGATCTAAACTTCAACGGCCGGCTCACACTCGGCGAGAACATCGGCGATCTCACAGGGGTCACGATCGGCTACCGCGCCTATGTGAAATCTCCCGGAGGCGTCGAGCCGCCCGTCATCGACGGCCGCACGGGGGCGGAGCGCTTCTTTCTCGGCTACACTCAGGTGTGGTGGGCGAAATATCGTGAGGAGATCCTGCGGCAGCGTCTTGTCTCCGATCCGTATTCGCCGCCGGGTTTTCGCGTCATTGGTCCGTTGAGGAACTCCCCCGGTTTCTAAGAGACCTTCGGCGTACAATAGGGCGATGCCGTGTGGCTCGAGCCCGAGCAGCGCGTGAAGATCTGGCAATCAAGGCTCGACGGTCGTGCTGTAATAACTGATGAGGATTCTCCACCTGAGCGACCGTCTGACCGATCGGGGCGGTGCGTATTGGCACTTGCTCGGAGTGATCGCGCATCAAGTAGGCGAGCACGACGTGCGGCTTGCAGTGGGGTTGGACGACGGCCGCGTCGCCACGCCGTGCGAAACGCTGCAGGTCGAGGGGCTCGACAGGCGGGATCGAGCCCCTGTTGCGTTGTCGGCTGTCGTCCGCTCTTTCGCGCCCGACGTTATCCATGTCCACACCGTGATGAACCCCGAGGTTCTGGAGCAGGTGGGCGCCTTGGGCTCCGTAAGGAAGGTGCTCACCGTTCAGGACCATCGCTACTTTTGCCCGGGGAAAGGGAAGTGGACCGACGGCGGCGAAGTCTGTCGAGAGCCGATGACGGAGACGCTCTGCCAGAAATGCTTTCACGACGATCGCTACTTCCACGAGATCCTCGCCTTGACGCGTGTCCGGCTCGAGGCGCTCGGCGCGTTCGAGCTCGTCGTGCTCTCGCGCTACATGAAGCGCGAGCTCGAAGCGGTCGGCTTGTCGTCGATGACAGCGATCCACCTCATCCCTCCGTTCGTGCACCGTCTCGACCGTCTCGATAACGATACCTTGAGCCATGACGGCCCGCCCTGCATCCTTTTCGTTGGGCGGCTCGTCGAGGCGAAAGGTGCTCTCGAGGCCGTCGAAGTGTGGAAGCGCGCGCGGCCCGATCTGCCGCTCGTGATGGCCGGGGCAGGAAGTCTGCGCGGCGCGATCGATGGCTGCGAGTTGCTCGGCTGGGTTCCGCACGATCGTCTGGGCGCACTCTACCGTCGCGCCGCCGCCGTTGTCATGCCGTCCCGGTGGCAAGAACCTTTCGGCATCGTCGGGCTCGAAGCCATGACGATGGGGACCCCGGTCGCCGCGTGGGACAGCGGCGGTGTGCGCGACTGGCATCCCGATCCCGTAGCGTGGGGTGATTTGGACGCCCTCGCTGACAGGCTCCGTGAGATTGCGGGGCGAAACACGAGCGCGCCCGCCGGCTTTACGCCCGAGCGACTGATGTCGCGTTTGCTCGACGTCTATCAAGGAGCGGGAATACAGCAGGGCGCGGGTCCGTAGATAGGTACATGGAATCGGTTTGGTACGACGTCAAGCTCGCCGTCCGGAGCTTTCTCAAAAAGCCCGGCTTTCTCGCAATTACGATCCTGACATTCGCGCTTGGCATCGGGGCGAACACGGCGATCTTCAGCGTCGTGCACGGCGTGATCCTCGCGCCGCTCGGCTACACAGACGAGGCGCGCCTACAAGCGGTCTCGTCTGTAAACCCGTCCGAGGGCCTCGAGTTCCGCGGTAACTTCCTCCCGGATTTCTGGTATTGGCGTGAGAACAGCCGCACTTTCGACAAGATGGCCTTCCATGGCTGGCGCTCATGGACGCTCCAAGAGCCCGGTCACGTGGAGCGCGTCGAATCGGTGGCGGTGTCGGCAAACTTGTTCGGAATGCTCGGTATCCAGCCCGCGCTTGGCCGCGGCTTCGAGCCAGAAGACGAGATCCCGGGTCCCGGCCGCGTCGTGCTGTTGAGCTTCAGCCTATGGCAGCGTGTCTTCGGAGGCGACCCATCGGTGCTCGGTCGGTCCGTGAACCTCGATGACGGGCCGGTCACGATTATCGGGGTCATGCCCGCGGATACGGACGTGCCGTCGCGGCGCGCCGAGCTGTGGCGACCCGTCGGCTATCTCGAGCAGTACGAGCAATCGGCCTTCGGCGGAGAGGAGCGTGACTTTCGTGTCATCGGACACCTGGCGGAAGGCGTTGGGCTCAGCGCGTCTCAGGCCGAGATGGGTCGCTTTGCCGAAGCACTTGTGAAGTCTTTTCCCGCGACGAATAGCGGTTGGGAGGCGAAAGTCCAGCCGCTGCGAGAGCACATCGTTGGCGATGCGGAGGTTCCGCTCTTCATCGCCTTTGCGCCCGTCGGGCTCGTGCTGCTCATTGCGTGCACCAACATCGCCAACCTCTTGCTCGTTCGGGCCATGGGGCGCGAGCGCGAAATGGCGGAGAGGCAGGCACTCGGGGCTGGCCGAAGTCGCTTGCTCCAGCAACAAATAGTGGAGAGTCTGGTTCTTACAGCGGTGGGAGGCTTCGCGGGACTGTTGTTCGCCGCTTGGCTCTCGCAGCTCTTGCTTGCCTACGAGCCGGGCATTCTTCCCAGAAAAGAAAGTATCGGCTTCGACGTGCCCGTTTTGCTCTTCGCTTTCGCCGCGAGCCTCTCGCGCACGACCCCGCGCTTGGGCGCGTGCTCCGGCGTCCTTGGCTAGCCTACGCCGTCTTCACTGTCGGCATCACGGTACCTTATCTGTTGGTGCGCTTTTGGGGCTACTTGATCGTGCCCGAGGCGACGAACCCGATCTTTCTCGGCACGACGGTCGAACGTTGGGGGTTTTACTGGAGCGTCTACCAGTCGCTCGTCCACTTTTACTACGACGGATTCTTGTGGAAGATGCGCTCGCCGTCGCTCCGCCGCTACCTCTCCCCGTAGGGTTCACCTAGCGTCGAGGCGGAGCTTGATGCCAACCATCGCCGTTCGGGGCAAACCGGGTCGCGCGCCGGCAGGGCGACGCGCCACGATATAGGCGTTGTTCGTGAGGTTTTGAACGCTCGCGAAAACGCGCAGGTCTTGTGTGATGTCGAGCTCGCCGAAAACGTTCACCACGAGATAGGCATCGGTGCCTTGGCCTTTCGGAATGGGCCCTTGGCCAGCGACGGTGCGCATGCGTGCGCCGTGATTCACGTTGACGCCGAACATCCAGCCATCTTCCTCGACGGCGAAGGAGGCGTAAAGCTGATGACGTGGCAGATAGGGAAGCGCGTCACCGGCTTGCAGGTCTCCCCACGGCTCGTAGGCGCTTTCGAAGCTCGTCAAAAAGACGGCGTCCGTCAGCGAATAGGACAAGCGTGTCGGGAAACGATATCGGCCCGGAGCGAGCTTGGCAAAATCATAGGCGAGCGTTGCTTCGAGCCCCATCGAGCGGGAGGCCCCGCCGTTGAAGAGGTTTCCTTCGCCTTCGCCGCCGGATGACAGAGTATCCGCTCCCAAAAGGTTGCTGTAGTCGTTGTAGAAGATAACGAGCTCGCTTGTAAGAGCACTGCGTTGTCCGCGAAAGCCGAACTCGTAATTTACGCTCTCTTCGGATTCGGTGAACGCGTCCGCGCCGGGACCAGGAGGGCTGAAACCTTTGTGAATGCCGCCAAACAGGTTCATCCGGGGGCTCAGGCGATATGTGAGACCGGCACCGGGAATGACCGCCGTGACGTGGTTGTCTCGGACGCGCAAAGGATCGGTGCGGTTCGGATCGGCTTTGCTGTAATCCGTGCGCGTCATGTCGATGGATTCGTAGCGGATCCCAGGGACGAAGGTCCATCGAGAGAACTGGATTTGGTCTTGGGCAAAAAAGGCGAAAGCGCGGGCGTCGCTGACGCGGTTCGTCTGGCTTCCGGGAGCACCCGAGCTCGTCAGGTTCATGCGGCCATCGATCATCTGGTAGCCGTCTTCGTGCTGGAAGCGGTCTTCCTCGTCTTCGTGATAGCGGAAGCCGAGCTCGAAGCGGTGGCCCGAGACGCTGAAGCCTGCCACTGTCTGGACGCCCTGCGAGTAGTACTCGCGGTTATTGGCCCGTACTTTCAGATCGCCGGGGTTGCTCGAGTCGCCTTTGGCGATGGCGAGCGCGCTTGCATGCGCTTCGGTGTCGTCGAAAAGGTTTGCGAGGCCGGTACCGAGAATGCTCTGGAGCTTGTACCAGTTGCGCGCGAAGTTGTTGCGATAGAACGTCGTGGTCACGTCGATCCCGTTCGGGACGGCGAGAAAGTGCTGCGCTTGAAATTGCTGGTGGTCCCACTGGATGTTGTCTGGCTGCGAAGCGGCATAGCGCCTTACGGGGTTCGCCGCAAGATCTTCGTCCGTCAGCCCGAGATAAGTCTCGTCGGAGCTCTCGGCGCCCGCGCCGATTTTCAGCTCGAGCGATTGGAAGATGCGTGAGCTCGGGGAGGTGTTGAGGCGGAGCTTCCCCACGTAATCTTGCACGTAGAAGCTCGTGCGTTCGCCGCCGTCGAGCTGTTTGAAACCGTTCGTCCGAAGTTGATAGGTCTCGAAGAGCCACCCGACATTGCTGTAGCTATCGCCGAGGTAGATATGGGCTTTGCCGGTATTGTTCTGACCGAAGGCGAGGTCCGCGCTCAAGCGGAGACTCGTGGGAACGCGCGTCGAGACGAGGTTGAGCGCCCCGCCATTCGTCCGTGGGCCGAACTTGATTTGACTCGAGCCTTTGCGGACTTCGATGGACTCCATGCGTCCGGTGATGGGGAAGTAATAGGCGGCCGGCGCGGTATACGGCGCCGGCGCGATGAGCACACCGTCTTCCATGAGCGTGATTTTCGCGCTCCGCTCGGAGCCGCTTCCGCGCATGCCGATATTGGGCCTCAGCCCGTAACCCTCTTCCTCCTGGATGATGATGCCCGGGATCTGCCGGAGCATGTGATGGATGTCGTCGAGACCGTGTTTCAGTTGCTCGAGCTCCTCGCCTTCGAGGACATAGGCGGCGCCCGGGATCGTCTCGAGCGCTTTTTCGGTGCCGACGACCATTACCCGTTCGCGGATGCGGAGCGTCGCCTTCTCGATCGATTCTTCGAGCGAAATATCTTCCTGTTCTTCCTGGCTGGGATCGTCCTGCGCGACGAGCGGGTTGGCCGCCAATAAGGCGGTGAGCGTCGCGGCGGTGAAAAAGGTGCGGAACATGGCTTGCTGCCTCCTGATGTCTCCGTGCACGATTGATCGTAATTGAAAATGATACTCAATTTCAAGATTATTTTGAAATGGGATTTCATCTTCAGTTTGAGCAGGGCGACGTTCGCTACTGGGATGACGAGGGTCCGGCTCCGGACGCCTCGTAGAGAGCTGAATGAGGTCGTGAGTCGTTTTAACACAGTCATTTGCAAGGATTCTCCACCTGGCATCACGCTTGCTAACACCGGTTCGTTATGGAGACCCTGATATCCGATATCCGCTACGGTTTTCGTCTACTACTCCACAAACCCGGTACGACCGTGGTGGCTGCCCTTACTCACGCGCTCGGCATCGGTGCCACGACGGCTGTTTTCAGCGTTGTTAAGGCGTACTCCTTCGGCCGCTTCCTTATTACGCACCTGACGAGCTCGTCATGGTCTGGCAGGACCACACGCGGGTCGATGGGCCCGCAACCGAATGGGCGTCGCCGGACCAACTTTTTCGACTGGCGCGAGCAAAACGAGGTTTTCGAAAGAATGTTTGCCCACGGCGGATGGGGACCGACGCTTTCGGGGGCGAACGAACCAGAGCAGCTGAGCGGCGTCGTCGCCTCTCATGACGCGTTCATAATTCTCGGCATCGAACCTTTGTTGGGACGAGGGTTCCGTGCCGAGGAGGATGCGGCGAACACCTAGCTCGTCGTAGTGCTCGCGCATTCTTTGTGGCAACGCCGTTTTGGTGGCTCCCCCGACGTGCTTGGCGTGACGCTTACGCTCGACGGTCAGCCGGTGACCGTCATTGGAGTCATGCTGCCCGAGCTGGACTTTCCCATTGTCTCGAAGCCCGAGATATTCGCGCCGCTCCAGATCGATCGTTCCAACTCGTGCGGCCGAGGCTGTGTCACTCTACGCGTTATCGCCTGTCTGAAGGAAGTAGGAAGCCTCGATGTCGCTCACTCCGACATGAGCACGATCGCCGCGCGGCTCGAGCAGGAATATCCAGAAGAGAATCTCGGCATTGGAGTGAACCTCGTGCCGCTGCACGAGCATGTGGTGGGCGACATGCGCGCGGCCCTTTGGGTGCTCCTCGGCGCCGTGGGGCTCGTTCTGCTCATTGCCTGCGCCAACGTCGCGAGCCTCATGCTGGCATGCGCCGCGGATCGCGATGGGCGCGAGCCGCTGGAGGCTCTTCTGCCAGTTCTTGACGGAGAGCATGCTGCTCGCGGTACTTGGAAGCTCGATGGAATTGGTCCTGGCGCTCTGGGGCGTAGATTTTCTTTTGTCGCTCGTACCGCAAAACGTGCCGCGCTTCGCGAGGTCACCGTGGACGGCCATGCGTTCGGTTTTACGCTCGTCGTCGCGGTGCTAACGGGCCTCGCTTTTGGTTTGGTTCCGGCCGTTTCCGCCTCGAAGCCCAATCTTCACCGTTGTCTGAAAGAAGGCGGAAGAGGTTCGAGCGGCGGGTCCCAAAGACTTCGCTCGGCGATCGTCGTCTTCGAGGTTGCGATGGCCCTTGCGTTGCTCGTGGGCGCGGGCCTTCTCATCCGGAGCTTCGCATCGCTCATGCAGGTGGGCCCGGGTTTCGATACGAGGGGCGTGCTTGCCGCGCAGCTCAACCTCCTCGGGCCTGCCTATGATGCACGTCCGGCGCGCACGGCCTTCGTTGACCGGATGATCGCACGCGTGGAGGCGCTCCCCGGCGTCGAAGGCGCTGGGGTCATCTACGTACTCCCGATGGCGAATGCCGATGCGGATGCCGGATTCCTCATCGAAGGACGCCCGCCGCCGCGGCCGGGGCAGACACCGGTGGCTTGGTATCGACCGGTGAGTCCCGGCTATTTCGAGACGATGAAGATGCGACACGCACGGGGCCGCCTCTTTCGCGATGGTGACGACGCCGAAGCGCCGCAGGTCGTTCTGATCAACGAGGCGGCGGCCGCGCGCTATTGGCCCAACGAAGACCCGCTCTTGTCCACGGTCCGCTTCGGCGGCGCGTCCCGGCGCGTCGTCGGCGTCGTTTTCGACACGAAACATTTCGGCCTGGATCAAGCTGCACGTCCTGCTATGTACCTCCCTTATGCGCAACTTCCGATGCGCTTCATGAACCTGTTGGTGCGCACGAGCGGGAGCCCGGAAGACCTGGCGCCCACGATCCGGAGCGCTGTTCGGGATATCGATCCAGGGCTTGCGGTCGCGAACGTAACGACTATGGACGCCGTGCTCGCTGACACCGTGGCCGAGCCGCGCGTGGTCACTACGCTCCTCGTAGTGTTTGCGCTATCGGCCCTAGCTCTTGCGGCCATCGGCCTCTATGGCGTCATGAGCTATACCGTCCGCCAGCGCACCCATGAGATCTGGATCCGTATGGCCCTTGGCGCGAACGCTTCGGACGTCCTCGGATGGTCCGTCTCTAGAGGCATGCTGCTGATGGCGGTGGGTGCTGTGCTCGGTCTTGCCTCTGCGTTCGGGCTCACGCGTTTCATGGAAAGTCTGCTCTTCTGGGTGGCGCGGACCGACGCGTTGACGTTTACCGTCGGCCCCGCTGTGCTCGCCGTGGTGGCGCTACTCGCGAGCTATCTCCCCGCCCGCCGCGCGGCCAGGGTCGATCCCGTGCTTGCGCTTCGTCACGAATAGGCCGGCTCGTGCTGCCACGAGAACTCAGACCAGAGCCCGTGGGTCTTGGCCATGTCGAAGCGGATGGTCCCGTCATCATATTGGGACTCGCCCCGACTGAGGACCTGAGAGGGGTTGTGGATCTGGTTGAAGATGTTCTTGAAGCGGACAGGCTCGCTCCGGTCACCGTCCGCGGATCGTCTGTACGACCGATTGAAACAGACCAGGGATCGTTACTTTCTTGCGCGTAGGCTCCGACGTGATCTCGATGGGAAGAAAGCGTGTCGGGAGGCGTCTTTCGACGAAGCGCGCGAGGATTTCCCATGGTCCGCCGATCTTTCCCGTGAAGATGTTCTCGATGGCGTCACGCTGCGGCTCGCTAGCCTCCTCGTCTACGATCATCACTTGCGTCCAGCCGCCTGCCATCATGCGCTGCGGCGTGTCATAGGCGATGACGACGCGGCTCCCGGCTAGGCGCGTCGTACCGACCTCGCCGTCCTCGAACACGATCGCCCAATAGCCCTTGCAGCGCTCATGCGTGCACTGTTGGTCGAAGTGTGTGTGGCCCGGGCATACGAGCTGGCAGTTGCAGTTCTCGAAGACCAGCCCCTTCGCCCACCAGCTGATGGATTCCAATCTCGCCTCCCTTGTTTTAGACTATCTCTATACCGCTCAAAAACTGAATTCAATGCGTCCCGGCGGCGACGGGACGCACTAGGTCGCCATGAACGCTCGGTGGGCCACGGCCGCTGCGGCTGTGGATTACAAAGACTGGTACATCGTCGTCTGGCTTACGCCAGGTATCGTGCAATGGCCGAAAGGGTGTGCTTGCCGGCAGCGCATCGCTGAGACCACCACAGAGGCGCGCGACGACGACGAGCGCATGATGGCATCCTACCCCATCTGCCGGCGATGCGCCCGGCACGCGAAGGTCGACGATACGTCGATGAGTATCTCTATGGCGGTCGGGGCTGTCGTCGCTGTGGGAGGCTGGATTGCCGCATTCGGCTTCTCCATTATGGGATGGATTATTATTCAGCTCCTCATCATGTTTGCCGTCTTCATATTCGTCACTGTCTTGGTTTCTCAGTTTTTTCTTCAGCGCGAAGCACTCCCATTTGTCCGGACGATGGGTGGCCCGTCCTGACCTATCGCGGATCGGGGTTCGCCGAGATGTTCGGTAAAGACGCCGAGCGTAGTGACGAGAAGAATCTGCGTCTTTGGTGCGAGGAGGCGGCAAAGACGTCGGAAACTGGCGCCTATGCGCTAGGGCTGCATAACAGCCAATACGCGCGTGAGTTCATTCGTGCGAATGACGGTGACCCGTCCAGCATCCATAAAATCAAAGAAGAGTATTGAAAGGGCGGGCTCAGGGGCTTGCCAACAGACAGAATGCAGACGAGCTTCAAGCCGGACGGTGACGATGCAGGACTCATGGGAGAGTTCGTCACCCAAGGCTGCCCGTTCTTGACCGACGCGGACTTGAACGCTATCGCGTCTACTTGAAGGCGCTCGAGCGCATCGAGAACAAAGTCGAAGCGCCGTAGAGAGAGACGTGATTAGGCACGCGCGCTACGTCATTGCCGTTCACGACCTCGAGCGCTCCGCGCGCTTCTACCGTAACGCTTTAGGGTTCGAAGTTCGCGAAATCAGCGATCCGGGTTGACGTTTCTTCCTGCGAGACCGCTCCTTCATCATGGCAAGGGAGTGCCCGACGCTCTTTCGCCCGAAGAGCTGGGCAACCACTCCTATTTCGCTTATCTGGAAGTGGACGATGTAGACGCGCTTCACCGCGACTTTGTTTCGAACGACGTGTCCATCATCAAAGAGCTCCGCAGCGAGCCCTGGGGCATGCGCGAGTTCGGCATCCGCACGATCGACGGACACCGGATGATGTTCGTCCGCGAGATTTAGAGCTGCGGGTCGTCCTCCCCAGGCTCATCAGGCTCCCCAGGCTCCCCAGGCTCATCAGGCTCCCCAGGCTCATCAGGCTCATCAGGCTCATCAGGCTCATCAGGCTCATCAGGCTCATCAGGCTCATCAGGCTCATCAGGCTCATCAGGCTCATCAGGCTCATCAGGCTCATCAGGCTCA
>CAUZCL010000055.1:0-33159 GCA_963578475.1 Acidobacteria bacterium bin61
GCCCTCAACATCTGAGTTGCTTTCTTTCTCTTCTTCGTATCTGCTCTCACCGGGGGGCTCCTTTCTTTTTTATCGCCAGCTTCAATAACCGACGATCTTGTAGGGAGTCACTCACCGATTTCAACTAAATTCAGGATATCCTCCGAGAAGATATGGCAAATCTTGGCGCCGCATGTCGCGCGGGCCGATCGCCGCGCGCTTCTCGCCGCGGCTCGGCTCGACCATCCCAAAGCGGGCAGCGCCGTTCGTAGGTTCCTCGCTGGAGCGGAGCTGCAGTAAAAAGCCGTGTGCTAAGCTCTTTTGATGTCCTACTACCGGCGCGATTTGAGCTCGATGTTCGGAGGTCCTTTGACCCCTGCGGTCAAGAACCTCATCATCGCCAACGTCGTCGTCTACGTGCTCCAAGTCCTTATCCAGAACTTCACCGAGTGGTTCACCTTGGTCCCGGCGCTCGTGCTGCCCTGGAACTTCCAAATTTGGCGCGTCGCCACTTACATGTTCCTGCATGACCAGGCCGGATTCGGCCATCTCTTCTTCAACATGTTTGGCTTGTTCGTCTTTGGATGCGCCATCGAGAGAACGTGGGGCAGTCGATCGTTTTATCGTTACTACTTTCTATGTGGTCTCGGCGGGGCGGCGTTCGCTTTCTTGTCTTATCCGCTTTGGAACGCGAGCATCCTCGGCGCCTCGGGAGCGCTATATGGGGTCTTGATTGCCTTCGGGTACCTTTTCCCGCGCCAGCAAGTGTTGTTGTTCTTTGCCATCCCGATGGAAGCGCGTTTCTTCGTCGCGATGTTCGGGATCATGGCCTTCGCGAGCTCCGTTACTGGGCAGCAAGGTGTCGCGCATATCGTGCATCTTGGGGGTTTCGCCACCGGCTATTTGTTGCTTCGATGGGTGGGCGTTGCTGGCAGGGGTCCCCGCCGTTCGTTGGGCGGTTTGCGCGTCGAGCTCGGCGGCTCTTGGCGAGATGCCTATCGGCGCTGGCGGCTGAAACGGCTTCGTAAGAAGTTCGAAGACCATTACGAGAAGCGCTCTGGCGGCGACGACGGCCCGATCGTTCATTAGCGCTGTTGCCTCCGCCCCGCGTTTCGGCGAAGTCCCGACGAAGCCTTGGCCAAGCCGGCGAAGTCACCTACGATTGACAACCTCCCGTACTCAGTGATTAGATGCAACCCGTTAGGCGACAAGAGGGGCCTCGTGTCGTCGGCCCCTCCTCTTCCGGGAACTGTCTGACCCAAAGGAGGTCTTCATGAGAGCCTCAGCTTTAGCCCTGAGCATCCTTTTCCTACTCGGCGCGACCGCCTTCGCCCAAATAGAAACAATGCGGCCAAACGCCGTCACTTCGGAACAAGTTGGTGAAGAGATTGCTGTGGAAGGTAGGATCTACACTAACGGGAAGTCGGAATCGGGGATCCACCTCTATTTCGGTGCCGATACGACAAAAGCGTTTCAAGCCATCGTGCTCGGGAGCGAGCTACACAAGTTCAAAGTGGACGTGGAGAAGAAGTATACCCGCCGCAACGTACGCGTCACGGGCGAAGTGCTAGAACAGGAAGGCAAGTTCTACATTCTCATCCGCGAGCCCAAGCAGATCAAAGTCGTTCCGCGCAAGCGCCGCAAGACGAGCAACTGATCGGCTCGAGACGCGGACTCGGTTTGAGGGCGCGTGGCGTACTCCTGGAGCTCACCGAGGTCCAGAGCATCAGCGGCGCCCGGACGCGGCGGTTTCTTCTTGGAAGCGATGACCCGGAACGACTCGTTGCGGCCATCTCGAGGCCGTGAATGGTGTGGCCACACGCGCTATCGGGGACTAGCGACCTTTCGCCAACTCCGCGTAGTTATCCTGGCAGAACGCCACGATTTTTTTTGCCGGCGCTGAGGCCGCTGATGACGGCCTGCGGTTCGGGCTTGCCGTCCCGACCAGCATGACTTTGGATTCCAAGGAAACGAAGCTCACCTCGGTCTCAAAGAAGTGATGTCCCTTTTCGACTTTGACGGTGAGGTCGGCGAAATCCTCCGCCGAGACGCTCGACTCGCGGATCCCCAGGTCGCTGCCCGTATGGTCCGGGCTGAGCTGCACGGACTTCGGTGCGCCGAGGCTCTGCCTGCTCTCGCCCTGACCGATGCCCTGGCTCAAGATCTCGACGCAAATCTCGGCCTCGGCCCTGGAGTCCACCGGGCGTAGCCAGTCATTGCGCTTCTTGATTTGATCCCGGACGGTTTTTTACCGCGCGATCGGCATATTCTTGAGCGTCCGGGGTTGGCGGCGAGGTGAAGACGAACACCTTGAAAGGCTCTTCTAGCTTTCGAGGAGCCTGCCCCGATTGGGGCATCGTCGTGACCGACAGTGCTGTGAGCATGAGAACAGTGACGGTGGAAGTCATAGCTATCTCCTATCACGCAGACGAAGCTCTATCCTATTTCCGAAGCTACAAACGCTCCCTGATCGCCGCCATCGTTCGGAGCGCGTCCACGTCGTGCAGCACGCAGATGAGCGTCGTCACGCCTGCTTCTTTCCACGCCTGCAGCCGGTCGGCGACGCGCGCTTCCGGACCACAAAGCGCGACTTGATCCACGAGCGCATCGGGAACGGCTGCGATCGCTTCTCGCTTGCGTCCTTCCAAGTAGAGGTCTTGGATGGTCTCGGCTTCGGCTTCGTAGCCGTAGCGGCAGGCGAGGTTGTTGTAGAAGTTTTTGCCTTTCGCGCCCATGCCTCCGATATATAGCGCGAGCATCGGTTTGACGGCATTGCGGCAGCGTTCCAGATCGTCCCCGATCGCGACCTGGACGCTGGGCGCGACGTCGAAATCGAGAGATTGGCGCTCGGGCGTGCGCTTCTTGAGGCCGCGCTCGAGCGCTTCTTGGAAGCTCTCGCGATGATAGGGTGAGTAGAAGACCGGAAGCCAGCCATCGGCGAGCTCGCCGGCGAGCGCCACGTTCTTCGGTCCTATGGCGGCGAGATAGATCGGGATATCGTGGCGCACCGGAGCCATCATCAGCTTCAACGGTTTGCCGAGGCCGGTACCGCCTTCATATGGGATGCGATAGGTTTCGCCGTCCCACTTCAAAGGCTCTTCACGGCGTAGCACGTGGCGGATGATGGCGATGGCTTCACGCGTTCGCGTGAGCGGCTTCCCGTATGGAATCCCGTGCCAGCCTTCGATCACTTGAGGGCCGGAAACACCTAGCCCGAGCAGCAGACGTTCGTGGCTCAAGCGGTCGAGCGTCGCAGCCGTCATCGCGGTCAATGCCGGCGTGCGCGAAGGGATCTGAAGGATTGCGGTGCCGAGGCCGATGCGCTCGGTCTTGGCGCCCACCCATGCGATGAGGCTGACCGCGTCCGAGCCCCACGCTTCGGCCGTCCACACCGAGTCATAGCCGAGCCGCTCGGCTTCGACCGCCAAAGGGACCGGGTCGGGATTGGCGGAGGTCAGAAAACCGATATTCAGTCCGAGCTTCATGGCGTCATTTCTTCTTTGCCATCGCGATGCGCTTTTTCATAGGCCGGCCTCGATCGGCAACGTCACGCGGGACCGGCTTCGCGTCGAGCAGGTCGACGCCGATCTTGGGACAATCGGCTTCGACCATACAGTCATCGCATTTCGGCGAGCGAGCGGCGCAAATGGCGCGGCCGTGATGGATTAGGATATGCGCCAGATCGATCCAATCCTTTTTCGGGAGGAGGTCCATCAGTTTCTTTTCGACTTGCTCCGGCGTCTTGGCTTCCGCGAGCCCCATGCGATGGGAGAGTCGGAAGACGTGCGTGTCGACGACGAAACCGGAAGCTATGCGGAAAGCCGTCCCGAGCACGACATTCGCTGTTTTGCGCGCGACACCGGGGAGGGTCAAGAGCTCCTCCATCGTCTTCGGGACTTCGCCCCCGAACGTTTCGGTGATAGTCACCGCAGCGCCGTGGATCGATTTGGATTTGTTGCGATAAAAACCCGTCGTGCGGACGAGCTCTTCGAGCTCGACCCGGTCGGAAGCAGCAAAGTCTTTCGCTTCCGGGTAGCGCGCGAACAGAGCGGGCGTCACTTTGTTGACCCGCGCATCCGTGCATTGTGCCGATAAGATCGTAGCGATGAGCAGCTGGAGTGCGTTGTCGTGCTCGAGCGCGCACTTCGCGTCGGGATAGGCTTTCCGAAGCTTGCGCGTGAGGGTTCTAGCGCGTCGGGATAGCTCCTCTATGGGCTCGCCTGTTGGCGTGCCTGCTGCGTTCGCGTCTTTAGCCAGCTCTACACCTCGACGAGAATGTCATCGCCTCGAAGCTCGACTTTGAAGCAGTCGATTTTGAACCCAGGGTCGAAGATGGCTTCTCCGGTGACGAGGTCGAATTGCCACGCGTGCCACGGACAGGTCACGGTCTTGCCGTCGACGAGCCCGTCCCCGAGCGGTCCGCCTTGGTGCGGACATTTGCTCGAAGTGGCGAAGAACTCGCCGTCGACATTGTAGAGAACGATCGTCTTGCCGTCCGCTTCGAAAGCCTTGCACGCGCCGGCTTCGACTTCGCTCGCGGTGGCGACTTTCAACATCTCTGACATCATACCAGCGGCACGCTGCCGTTCATTTGGTTGCAATGACCGCGTAGTCCTGGTCGCCGAACAACAAGGCGTTGAGCTTTTCGAAGTTCTGATTGATGGTGTCGTTTCCTTCCGTGGCCGTCGCGTCCATCACGGGAAGCAGGCGCGCCCTTTCTCCGACTGGGCTCGTGTATCGGATGGTTACATCGGAAAAGCCCACGGCGCGCAGTAGAAAGTCGAGGGTCTCGGGGTGAAGCGGCTTTTGGTGGGTGAGGTCCCGGTAGAACGATTCCACGAGTGCTATGACGCTCGTGGGGTTCACGGTCTCGAGGATGATGCGGCCTTTGGGACGAAGCACGCGGTAGCCATCGGCGAGCACTTTTCTCAGAAGCGAGGGCGGCAAGTGCTCGATCACTTGAGCTGCGAAGATCCCGCCCGAAGATCCGGCCGGTCGGTCCGCGAGGACGGTCACGAGATCGCCGACTTGCGCTTGGACGTCTTTGTTACGGCAAGCATGGATCATCTCGCGATTGCCGTCCACGCCTTCCGCCTCAATATCCGCTTCTTTCAAGAGCTCGAGAAACTCGCCGCGCCCGCAACCGAGTTCGAGCACGGGCCCCTGTCCCTCGAAGTAGGGGACGTAATCGGCGAGGCGTTCCCGAATCGCATCGGAGCTTCCGCGGAAGCGCTCCTCGAAAGCGAGATAGTGCTCTTCTTCGAGATGGGGGGTGATCTCTGCTCGTGTGGGGCTATCACCCGACACGCTTGCCGCAATGGAGTGGAGCTCGGCGCGTGCCACCGCCAGCGACGAATCCATGCCTTCGACCCGTTCCTTGAGACCGCGGAGGCCGAGCTGAACACGCTCGACGCGTTTGTCCATTGCTTCTAAGAGTAAATCCGCGCGCTCGCTGCCGAGGGATGCGTAGAGCCGGTCCTTTGCGTCGGCCAATCGGTCGATGCGCTGAGAAAATCCGACGAGCGCCGAGGTGAACTCGGCCTGCGCGGCTTGGGCTCGGTTCGTCGTCTCGGCGAAACGGTTCAAGAACTGCACCAGGCTCGAGTTGAAGCTCTGCTGCTGCTCGAGCGCCTGTCCGAGCGCTCGAAACTCGGGCTCGACCAGGCGCCGGGCGATAGCTCGCACGATCCCTTTCAACCCGCCGCCATGCTCGCTACTCGCGGCTGCCGACGGAGGTGCGATGAGCGCGCTCGACTGATTGAGAACTGCGAGTAGCTCCGGGATGGTGCCGTCCTGGTCGTAAGGTGCGCGCGTCCCCGAAAGCGCGTCGAGCTTCGCGAGTAGCTCGGCGTAGAGGTCTTCTTCCTCGTGAAGCTTTGCTTTGAGCTCGGAGACAGTAGGCTCTGTGGACAAGGTCAAGGGCGCTTACGTCAAAAAACCACTGCTGCTAGACACGATGCCCTCGAGGGGGCTGCTCGCGCTTGCATAGCGTCGCCTCGGCATCCGGCCGGCTTCGAAGGCGAGCCGTCCCGCAAAAACGGCACGCTTCATCGCATCGGCCATCTTGACGGGGTCCTTCGCTTCGGCGATGGCGGTGTTCATCAGAACCCCATCCGCCCCAAGCTCCATCGCGACGGCTGCGTCGGAAGCCGTGCCAACGCCGGCATCAACGATCATCGGGACGGAAATCGCTTCCCGTATCAAGAGCAAGTTGTTCGGGTTCTGGATACCGAGGCCCGAGCCGATGGGCGCTCCAAGAGGCATGACCGCCGCAGCGCCTGCGTCCTCGAGCTTCTTCGCGACGACGACGTCGTCATTCGTATAGGGCAGGACGACGAAGCCTTCCTTCACGAGTGTCTGGGTCGCTTTCACGAGTGCTTCGGTGTCGGGAAACAAAGTTTTTTCGTCGCCAATCACTTCCAGCTTGACCCAGCTCGAAAGCCCCGCCTCGCGGCCGAGACGGGCGGTGCGCACGGCGTCGTCCTCGGTGTAGCACGCTGCCGTATTCGGTAGCAGCATGAACCGATCCCGGTCGACGTAGTCGAGCAGCGTCTCTTTGGAGGGGTCGGTCAAGTTGATGCGGCGTACCGCGACAGTGACCATTTCCGTACCCGAGATCTCGTGGCAGGAGCGCATGAGATCGAAGCTCTCATACTTGCCCGTCCCGAGAATGAGACGGGAGCCGAGCTCTTTATCCGCGATGCGCATGGGAGCCAAGCTTACTGCGAATCGCGGTCACCCGCCACCGACGAAGGTGACGACTTCTACCTCATCACCGTCCGAAACCGTGACTACAGAGAACTCGGAGCGCGTCAGGATGCGTCGATTGACTTCGACGGCGACGCGCTCGGCCTCGATCCCGAGCGTGTCCAAAAGGCCGTGGATAGTGAGAGAGCCGGAGAGATCGTGTGGCTCTCCGTTCAGCCGAATCTGCAAAGCGATGCGGATCCTAAGGCGCTACTTCTTGTCGCCCTTCTTGTTGTCGCCCAGATAGTTCAGGATAACTTGGTCGAGGCTCTGGTCACCGACATTCGTGGCGTCGCCCAGCAAGCCTCCATCCTTGTCGAAGCGGCCTCGCTTGACTTCATCGATCACGCGACGATGCTGGTCTTCCATGAACTTGATGACGGCTTTTTCTTCGTACCCATTGGGCAAGAATTTGGAATAGGCGGTCCGCCGCGCGCCTAGAATCTCGCCGCCCTTATAAGTGAGAGACTCGACCATCGGGTTGTCTTTACCCTTGTCCTCAGTCTGGACGTGGAAGGTCTGGCCTTTATAAGGAACGTCGGTGTTGAAACCTGTGATCATTGAAAGAAGCTCTTCTCGTCGGCAAGCCACTCATCCACGAGCCCGCGCGAGAGCGTAGGGGTTGATAAAGATTAGACTTGAACGCTCGGAGTCATTTTCTTACTGCGGGTGCTAGGATGTCAAGTCACCCTTGGTACCGTTTTGCATAGCCCAATATAGTAGCCGGGTTTCCGACGTTTAGATGAGTCCTCCTACAGCCTTTCCTCTCTTGAGCTTGCTGCTGGCCGTTCCGGCCCTGGGAAGTCTCGTTTGCGGCCTAATGGGCACAAAGTGCCCCTCGGCAGCGCGCCTGATCGCGAGCATCTGTTCGTTGGCCACGCTGCTTCTCACGCACGTCACGGCTCTACTGTTTCTCCGCTCGGAATCGGCTGCTGGAATCTGGGAATCTCGAAATCTCATCGAGATGACCGGCGTCAATTGGGCTCTCGGTCTCGACGGCTTCAGCTTGGTTTTGGTGTGCTGGGCGGCTTTCGCGAGCACCGTGTTGCTGTTCTGCGCGCCTTTCGATCGACGCTCTGCGATCTGGATCCTGCTCGCCGAATCCATGGCGCTCGGCCTTTTTCTCGCCCGAGATGCTTATCTTTTATTGGCTTTCTATGGCGGACTCCTCGTAGCGATAGCACCTCTTGCCGGCGCAGGCCGCCGTTACTTGATGTTCCAGCTTGCCGGCCTCGCGCTCTTGTTCGGCTTTTTCGTCCGCTGTTATCAGCTCGTGCACGTGCAGACCGGTATCGCTTCGACGGACTTGTCACGTTTGCAATCGCTCGTGCTGTACCCAGATGCGGAACGGATGCTTTTTCTTGTCGCATTCGCCGGAGTCGCGTTCGCGCTTCCCGTCCTGCCGGTTTCGTCGTGGCTATCACCGTTGCTCGAAAGCGCGTCGCGTCAGGGGCGGCTTTCTGTACTTGCTCTATCGAGCCTAGCGGGAAGCTATCTCCTGTTCCGGCTCGTGCTGCCGATTTGCAAAAGCAGCGCGTTTTTGTCGAGCGAGCTCGTGCTGGCTCTCGCGATCCTGACGCTCGGCTACGGCGCGCTTGCGCCCGGGCGTCCGTGGGCACGTCTCGTTGCCTCACACCAAGCGCTCGTTCTGGTCGGGCTCTTTTCGTTTCAGGAGCTAGGTGTTACGGGGGCCGCACTCCAAATGCTGGTGCTTGCGGCCGGGCTGACCGGCCTCGCGCTTTCGAACGCGCGCGCCCTCCTCCTTTTCTTTACTCTGTTTCTGACGGCGGCCCCGCTTCTGTGGGTGTTGCCGCCGCAGTGGCCGCACTCGCAGGGTTTTGCAGCACTTGCCGCGCTCGGCTTCGTGATGCTGTCGCTTCGCCTTTGGCGCGAAACGATGGCCCGGGCGCGCGAGCCCGCAGAGGGCAAGCGCGGGCTCTTGCTAGCCATCCCGGTCGCCTTTTGGTGCCTTTCGATGATCGTGTTTCCCGGAGCGTGGCACGACTTGCTGGCGCCCATGGCGCGTGACGTCCTACAGCCGAGCGCGGTGGCGGAGCAAAGGCGATGACGCTCGTGGCCGTGACGCCCGCGGTGATACTGCTCTTCGGTGCTATTTGGACTGAGCGCCGGGGCGGAACGCGTGTGGGCCTCGTCGCCACTGGCGCCGCGCTCGCCGCGGTGGCTTGGCTCTCGCGCGCGCCACGTTGGGGAAGCTCAGGCACGTTCGATGGCGACCCGTTCAGCCTCTTCTTGACCGGCTTGATCCTCGTAGAGCTCGGCATTGCCTGGGTCGTCGACGTCCCCTCATCGCGGTCGCGACGTCTCGCGACCGCCGCAGCGCTCGTCCTCGCCATTTCGAGCCGGAACGCCCTATGGATCTTTCTCGGTTTCGAGGCCGCGTCGCTCGCTTGCTTGGGGCCGCGAAGGCTGTCTCTCCTGGCCTCGACCACGTCGATGTGTGGTCTTCTGCTTCTCGCCGTCCAGGGAGGAACCGATCTGGCTTTTCTCGAGCCTTCGCCATGGGCAGTCGTGGGCCTCACGCTTTTCTCGTGCGGGCTCGTTCTCAAATGGCTCGCCGCGAGCACGGAGCCTCGTTTCGAAACGCTGGCCATGGGGGTAGCGCTCGTGGCTTATTGGGTGCGACTCGTGTCTTGGTCGCCCGAGTTTCCATCCGTCGGGCTGAGCCTCGGCGCAATCTTGGCCTGGGGTGGCATGACGATCGGAGGGCTCGGCGCAGCCTTCGCTGGGCGTACCCGGCCGTGTCTTGCCTGGATCGGCGTTGCGCAGATAGGCCTCGCCATTCTGGGAACCATGGCGGGAGCACCTTCGCTTCCCCACGTCCTCATGCATCTTGGGGCGTCGACGCTGACAATCTTGCTCTTGGCTTCTTTCGCTTCGGGAGAGAAGTGCCGCTCCGTTCCCGCTATTTGGGTCCTCGCCTTGTCGCTCGCATCGCTACCGCCCTTTGCGGGCTTCGTGACGAAGTTTCCTCTTCTCGCTACGCTGCCGGTCGACGCGTCCGTCGCCGCTTTGCTCGGAACCTTCCTAGTCGGGATCGGCTGTGCGCGTCTCGTCGCACGCGTGACAAGCGAAGAAGGGGAGGAGTGGCCACGAATGGTCGCGGCGCTCGCCGTCGTACTCTTGCTCGGCCCTTTCGCGAACATGTTCTACCATTTGGCGGCCAGCGCCGCCACGGGTTTGTTCTGATCAGCATTCAGGATTCAGCCTGCAGCATTCAGGACCGCGCTACGATGCGTCGTCCTGAATGCTGATTAGAGCTGCTCTCAGTGCATCCTCATCTTGTTCGGCGACGGTGCGCAGATCGATGAGAACGCGGCCGTCGACAATCCGCGCGATCACGGGAGGCCGATGGGCGCGAAGCGCAGTCACGATGTTCTGAGCTGGCGTCGAAGGATCCACGATTGTGATCGCGTAAGTTGCGATCTCGGCATCCACGGCCGCACCCCCACCGATGCGCGATGTTGTGGCTTCGATTGCGAGCTCGAGCTGACCCGTGTCGCCGAGCGCGGTGATGAACCGCTCCGAGCGTTTTCGTATCGCCGACTGCGGCGCCGACAACATGCGAAGTACGGGGATCTCTCGAGTGGCTTTCCCTTCCACGAAGGAAAGAAGCGTCGCCTCGAGAGCGGCATAGGTGAGCTTATCGACACGGAGAGCGCGCGCCATCGGATTCTTGCGACACGTTTCGATCGCGGCATGGTCGCCGACGAGGATCCCCGCCTGAGGCCCACCGAGCAGCTTGTCTCCCGAGAAGATCGAGATGTGGACGCCGCTCGCAAGGCTTTGAGCGACGGTGGGCTCGCGCGGAAGAGAGAAAGGCGCTAACGAAAGAAGATTGCCGCTGCCGAAATCTTCGATGACGGTGAGGCCCCGCTCTCGACCGAGCTTGGCGATCTCCTCGGTCGAGGCGGACTCGGTGAAGCCGACGATTCGAAAATTCGAAGGGTGCACTCTCAAGAGCACTCCCGTCTCGGGACCGATTGCTTGCTCGTAATCGGCGATGCGCGTTTTGTTCGTCGTGCCGACCTCGCGAAGACGCGCGCCGCTCCGTACGAGAATATCGGGCACCCGAAAAGAACCTCCGATCTCGACGAGTTCGCCACGGGAGATGACGACCTCTTTAGAGGCCGCGAACGTGTTCAAGCTCAGCATGACTGCGGCGGCGGCATTGTTCACGACGAGCGCGCTCTTTCCTGGAAACAAGCGAGACAACAAGTGTGAAGCATGTTGATGACGACTACCGCGCTTTCCCGTTTCGAGATCGAGCTCGAGGTTCGTATATCCGCGCGCGATCTCGGAGATCGCGTCGACGGCGCGGTCCGACAGAGGGGCCCGGCCCAGATTCGTGTGAACGATGATGCCCGTCGCGTTGATGGCGGGCCGTAAGCTCGCGCGGATCTCTTCGCGAAGCTTCTCGCCAACGGCCTCATCGAGCGCCCCGATCCTCTCTTCGAGCTCCTCTTCCGTTAGGCCCTCCGTGACCGCTCTCTTGAGTTCGGCGCATAGGGTTCGGGTGGCATCGGTGACCGCCTGTCTTCCGAACGTGCTTGCGAGGGAGTGAATGGCGGGTCGCGATAGAATGCGCTCGATGCTCGGCACACGCCGGAAGAGCGCTTTGCGACGGTCGGGTGAGGAGGACGTTGTGGTGAGCCTCTTTGACAACTTGGAACCTGGAACGCTAGGATTTTACCATGGCCCTAAGCAGGCTCGCTAAAATTACACGTGTAGCCCGCGCGAGCATTCATTGAGATCTGGAGACCATGCCGGACGAACGCCCGAAGAACTTCATCGAACGCCTGCCCGAGATCATCGCTCGAGGTGAAGAGGACGTCTCTAAACTCGACCCCGAGATGATCGAAATTCTCTACCCGGAGCGTGCCGACAAGTCTTTTCATGTGACGGTCGTCTTCGGACCGCCGCCCGCCGAGGGAGACAATCCCGATGCAGCGCAAAGCGCCCATGAACGGGCGCTTGCGATCGCTCAAACATCGACACGCTATCGCTCCGAAGGCAGCGGGAACTACGTGCGGCATTTCGCCACTTTCGGGATCGACGACGTCAACGCCCTTCATGACCTCTTTTATCTCGTCAGCGAATATCCTAGCTGCGAGATCCTCGTCCGCGGCAAACGCGTACCCTATGGGCGCGAGCTGTGGCTTCCTCTGCTTTGGTTTTTTCGCAAAGATCCTCTGGAGATGTAGACGACATGGGGTTCAAAGAGGACATGGTCACGTTCCAGGCAAAGTTCAGGGATCTCGAGCGCGAATATGAGCAGTGGTTCTCGGGTGATTTGCGCACGCCGCCGTGGAACACGCAGAAAATCTGCGAACGGATCGTCAATCAGTACAGCCGCAACCCTTCCGGGAACCTCTCGGAGCAGTCGATCTTCTCCATGCACCAGGCTAAGTTCAATACCTATATGGAAATGTGGAATCGGCGGATACGTCTCAAAGAAGAGGGTAGGCTTCCGACCGGACGAGAGGAACGCGCGAAGCGTGTTGTCGCCTCTCCGCCGCGCGCGCAGAGTGTTGAAAGCGCGAGCGCTGACCCTTACAAAAAAGTGTTTGACAACTACGTCACGGCGAAGCGGCAAGCCGGTGAGTCCACGGAAAAGCTCAACTATGACAGTTTTAGAAACGCGTTCAAGAAGCAGGCCGCCGAGCTTCGAGCGAGCCGCGGCATCGAGAAAGTGAACTTCGGCGTCTCGTTGAAAAACGGCAAAGTCTCCATCGTCGCGAGACGCAAGAAATAATAGAATCAACCATGCACGCGAGACCGCTCATCCGGTTCTGGCTGGTCGCGCTCTACGTCCTTATTCTGCGTAGCGCCCCCGCGGAGGCGTGGCCGAAAGAGGCCTACCGAGCGATGGTCTATGACACGCTGCGGCTTCTTCCGCCGCGGCTTTCCCGAGTGCTCTTGAAGCGTGAAGCCGCCATCCTTCGTGGCGCCCTCCGCCTCGAGGGCGAAACGGCGTCCATGATCGCGCGCGACGGCGTTCGTGGGCGGCTCTCGGCGGCTCTCGTCAAAGACGTCGAGACGCGGATCGAGCAGGTCGTGCGCATGGTAGGCGAGCACGACTCGTTCGACGACACCGCTTACGAGCTCGGCCGCTTGCTGCGCATTGCCGCTGATCTCGCGGACCCCGTGATCCTCGGCGCAGGGCGGCGCGACCTGCAACGGGTGGCGGCCGAGCTCTACCGATATGTAAATCTCAACTTGACGAAGTTCCCGCTCGTCCATGACGGGGCGCTCTCGTCGCCCCTCGGAGGCGCCTCGATCGGGCGCCTTCTCGTGGAAGTGACTTCGGCGACGAGAGCGTCGGTGACGCCTCTCTCGAATGCCTTTTGGCGTGAGGGCCGGATCGTCTCGGCCCAAAGCTTCGATTTCCGCTCCGTCCCCTACGCGGAGACATCGCTCAACTATTCACGCGGGGTGACGGCGGCTTCTTATCTGTGGCTCTCCGCGTGGGCCAAGGCGAACGGCGACTTCACCGAATATCGATTCGCTCCGAATAAGCGCTGACCGGCAAGGCGCCCTCCGCTGTAGAATCGGCCATCATGAGAAAACGTGCGCTCCTGAGCGTGGCCGATAAGGCCGGTCTGCCTGAGTTTGCGCGCGGTCTCGCCGACCGCGGCTACGAAATTGTCTCGAGCGGCGGCACCGCCAAAGTATTGGAGGCGGCGTCGGTTCCCGTAAGGCGTGTCGCTGAGGTCACGGGCTCCCCTGAGATTCTCGGTGGGCGGGTGAAGACGCTCCACCCTACGATCCACGGTGGGATCCTCGCGAGGCGTCACCTTTCGGGCGATCTGGAGGAGCTCGACCGTCAAGGCATTCTCCTGGTCGACATCGTCGCGGTCAACTTCTACCCCTTCGAGAAAAAAGTTGCTGAAGGGAGCCCCATCGACGAGATTCTCGAGAACCTCGACATTGGCGGTCCGTCGATGCTGCGCGCCTCGGCAAAGAATTTCAGGGATGTGCTCTCGGTGACGGACCCGGCGGACTACGCGCTCGTGTTGTCGAGGCTCGACGACGGCATCGACCTCGCGACACGGCTCTATCTTGCGAAAAAAGCTTTTCGCGCGAGTGCCTGCTACGAAGAAGCCATCGCTTCATTTCTGGCGCGCCTGTCCGCCGAAGCCGACACATTGTCGATCGAGACTGAGACTGAGAAAGAGAAAGACGAGACGGGCTCGAGCTTCCCGAGCCGGCTCGTCATGAGCTTCGACAAGGTGCAAGACTTGCGCTACGGCGAGAACCCGCACCAGGCCGCGGCTTTTTACCGCGACGCCGATCCTCGCACGATAGCTGTGGCCGGCGCGCGCCAACTCCACGGCAAGGAGCTCTCCTACAACAATATTCTCGACCTCGACGCCGCCTGGCGTCTTGCCCGTGAGCTTCCGGCGGATCGCGCCGCGGCCGTCATTATCAAACACACGAACCCCGCGGGCGCCGCCATCGCCGACTCGCTCATCGAGGCCTATGTGAGCGCGCGCGCAACCGACCCGGTCTCGGCATTTGGCGGGATCGTCGCGCTCAATCGCGACGTCGATGTAAAGACGGCCGGAGAGCTCAAAACGACCTTTCTCGAAGCGATTGTGGCACCTGGATTCGACGAAGAAGCGCTCGCGATCCTCACAAAGAAAAAGAATATTCGCTTGATGACCATCGAAGACGGCGCGCGCGCTTGGCGAGGTTCCAATCTTTGCCGCGTGCTCGGTGGTTTGCTCGTTCAAAGCTGGGATCAGGAAGGGACCGACGAGCGTTTCGAGGTCGTGACCCATCGCGCGCCGACCGAATCACAAGAGCGCGCGCTGCGCCTGGCCTGGATCGCGGCGAAACACGTGAAGTCGAACGCTATCGTGCTCGCCAAAGGCGACGCGCTCATCGGCGTGGGCGCGGGTCAAATGAGCCGCGTCGACTCTTCGCGCATCGCGGTCGACAAAGCCAAGAGCCCCGTCGAAGGATCCGTCGCCGCGTCGGATGCGTTTTTCCCGTTCCGAGACGGCGTCGACGCGCTAGCTGAAGCCGGCGTCGTCGCCATCGTGCAGCCGGGAGGGTCCGTCCGCGACGATGAAGTGATTGCGGCCGCCAACGAGAGGGAGGTCGCTATGGTTTTTACTGGGCGCCGCCACTTTCGGCACTAGGGTAGGTTGATTAGCTCCTCGGGTAGAACGGTTGCGGTTCCCAGTTTGCCGACGACGATGCCGGCGGCGCGATTGGCGAGCTCGGCGGCGTGAGCGAGCTTGGCGCCTCCGGCGAGGGCCAAGGCGGCCGCGGCGATGACGGTGTCTCCGGCACCCGAGACATCGAAGACCTCGTGGGCAAAGGTAGGGATGTGTCGCGGCGCGCTCTCAGCCTCGAACAGGCTCATCCCTCGCTCGCCGCGCGTGATGAGAACAGCCTCGCATCTCAGCTCTTTCAGGATCGAGCTTGCAGCCTGCTCGAGATCGTCTTCGGTCTGGACGACTAGCCCGGCGAAACGCTCTGCCTCGACCAGGTTTGGGGTCAGGAGCGTGACCCCTCGATACATCCGGTAACGCCGGAGTTTCGGGTCGACGAGGATCGGGATGGAACGCTCTTCGGCGAGCTCGATCGCGCGTCCAATGATGTTGGGCGTGAGCGTGCCTTTCGAGTAATCGGAGAGTACGACGGCGCGGGCCTCGCGCACGAGACCGGCGAGAGCGTCGAGGGCCCTAGCCTCGACTCCGCCGGCCAAGTCGTCCGAGGACTCCCAATCGGCGCGCACGACCTGTTGGCTGCCGGCGATAATACGAGTCTTGACCGTCGTGCGGCGCGCGGCGTCGGCGATGATGGCATCTTCCGCCATGCCGCGGTCGCGGAGCTTTTGACGGAGATCCGTCGCCGCACTGTCCTTGCCGACGACGCCGAGGAGCAGCGGCCGCATCCCGAGGCTCGCGAGGTTGCGCGCCACGTTCGCCGCGCCTCCGAGGTGAAAACTCTCGCGGTCAACCTCGACAACGGGGACAGGCGCCTCGGGCGAGATGCGCGAGACGTTTCCCCAGACGAATTTGTCCAGCATCACGTCGCCGATGACGGCAATCGGAACGTCGCGCGTCGCGGAGAGAAGAGATTTTGTGTCGAGCTCGTTTGCAGACTTCATGTTTCGCGTTCCGTTGGGTCATCATTCCAGTTTGGCGAGTTTGGCTCGGAGCTCGTCCCGAGCATCCATGGCACGGTCATGGCGAAGAGAAACAGCATTTGGAACTCTGAGTCTCCGAAGTTGTACTCGAACTGGCCCGCGAGAAAACTGGCGATCATCACCCCCATCGACCCGGCGGCGAGAGAGCGCGCTCTTGGATCGTCGCGCGCGTTCTCGAAGGCGCGCGCGCTCGCGACGAAGGCGATGGTGATGAGAGATAACCAGGCGAGCAGGCAGGGGAGTCCCCGCTCCGCGGCGATCTGAGCAATGTTGTTGTGAAGATGCGGGTTCTTGCGGAGGGGCGCTTCGGGCAAGCGGTAAATGGGATAGACCTCCGCGACCATGTTCAGTCCGACCCCCAGCCAGGGGTGGTTCGCCACCATTTGCACGCCCGATTCGAGCATGTAGAGTCGATCCATACCCGATGTATCCGGGGTCAGAAAAGAGCCGAGACGCTGCTCGACGCCGCGGGGCAGAACCATAACGGCGACGAAGGCGAGAATCGGAGCGAGGAGCAGGAGCCTTCGATCCCGCAGGAAGGCGAGCGTGAGTGTAGCGACGATGATCCCGATCCAGGCACTGCGCGTCAGCGTGAGTACGAGCGCGAGGCCGATAACGGCGACGCTCCCCAAAAAAAAGCCACGATGGCGGCAGCGAAACATTAGCCCCGCGATCGCGAAGATGCCCACGCTCATGAGCAGCCCTGAATAAGTCATGTAGTGCCCCATGAAACCGTGGATGCGGTGGTCGAGGTCGCCGAGCTCGCCGAAGCGATACTGCCAGAGACCAACGAGGGCGCCGATATCCGCAACGACGATCAGGACCAGTACGAGTGTCTCGACGCTCCGTGTATGCCGCACCGAGCTTACGAGCATCAACGGCACCATCAAGAGCAAGAGCTTCCTGCTTGCCTGGAGGCTCAATGCCGGATCGAACGAAACGAGCGCCGCGGCGAAGCTCAACAAAGCGTAAAGGGCCAACGGTTTGTTCATGGCGAGCCGTGGAAAGGAAAGCTCGCCGCGCACCACGCGATACGTCCAGATGCACAAGAGCACCGCCAAAACGATCTGTGAAGCCGCGATCGAGATTTGAATCAAGGCCAGCCAGAATGCGATGCCATAAAGAAAACTGGCTTCCCGACCCGGCGCGTCGGACCACGGTCGTGCTACCGTCCAACTGCTAGCTTCGACGGACATCCGCCGTGAAGTGTAATGCAGTCACCGTCCACCCGCTACTCTACAACCTCGCCCCGTCTCAACCAGCTGGCCTGCCCGCCATAGCCCGAAGGGCGTAGGCGGGCGCAGGCGGGCCTCTGCTGCGGTATAATCATCATAGTGAAGCTACTCTTGGTTGTCGCGTCTCTCGCCGGGGCCTTGACCGTCACTCCATTCGTGACTGCGCAGGACATCGAGCCGGCCGCTGATGTTTTTGAGGTCGATGCGAAGGCCGAGGCTTACTACTACTACTGTATCGCCCGCATGCACGAGAGGCAGTTTGAGGCCACTCAGGCCATCGAGAGCTACGAAGAGGCCGCGCGGCTCGATCCGGAATCTGCCTATCCGCATGTTGCCCTTGCGAGTCTCTACCAGCGCACGCGACAGCTCGACATGGCTCTCGAGGCGGTGAAACACGCGATCGAGCTCGAGCCCGATGTGGCGGCGGCGCAACGTATTCTCGGCATGCTCTATTTTGCGATGCTGCGCAATGGCGGCTCTCCCGAGCTCGCGCCCCAGGCGATCGACGCTTTCCGTGAGACCGTGCGCCTCGATCCCGGAGACATGGATAGCCGGAGCAGTCTCGCGCGCCTGCTTCTCGCGAGCCGGCTCCCTGACGAGGCGAAGGAGCATCTCGAAGAGATCGTCCGCTTCGCCCCGACCTCCTATCACGAGATGTTCCTCCTCGCTCGGATCAAGCGAGGCCAAGGCGACACAGAGGCGGCCATCGGCCTGTTGAAGCAGTCGCTCAGCGTCGAGGCGAGCCAACCCGAAGCTCGTAACATGATCGTGGAGCTTCTTCGGGCCGAGCAGCGCTTCGACGAAATGGCCGAAGTTTACAGGGGCGCTTTGGAAGAAGTTCCCGCGGACCTCGACGCGCGCGTCCGCTTGGCCGATGCGCTCGCCAACGGAGGTCAGCTGGACGAAGCGGCCAAGGAATTTCAAACCATTCTCGACGAGGATCCGAAAAACGTCGTCGTGCTCGTCGGCCTCGCCATGGTGCGGCGAGATCAGGTTGATTTCGCTAGCGCGGAAGAGATGCTGCTCGAGGCTCTCGCCCAGGCGCCGAATCACGTGCTTGGGCGCTATACGCTCGCAGGTGTTTATGAGCAGAAACGCGAATATCAGAAAGCGATCGACGAGTGGATGAAGTTGCTTGCCACAGACTTGAATGGCCAGAATGCAGACCAAGCTGCCGTCGAGCGTAAGGCGGAATATTTAGCGCATCTCGGTTTTGCGTATGAGCAGCTCGACCGCAGCGAAGAAGCCATCGATGCCTTTCGCAAGGCGCGCGACCTCTCCGGTGGCGACGAGCGTTTTCTGACGTTCTTCGTCCAAGGTCTTCTCGCGGCTAAAAAGGGCGACGAGGCGATGGCGGCCATCGAAGAAGCGCGCGAGCGTTTTCCGGAAAGTGAGCGCTTCGAGGTCCTCGAGGCGCGGGCGCTCGAGGTGCAGGGCGAGCACGAGCGTGCCGTCGCGACCGCGCTCCAGCTTTCCGAGCGCGAGCCCGAAAACGAGATGTTCGCGCAAAGCGTCGTCGAAATCTATCAACAACAGAAACGCTTCGCCGACGCGGAAACGTTCCTTCGCAGTAGGCTCGATCATGTTCCCGAGAGCGTCACGCTTCGGTTTCAGCTGGGTGCAATCCTTGAGCGTCAAAAGAAATTCGACGAGGCAGAGGCTGCGTTCGAGGCCGTGCTTGAGATAGAGCCCGATAGCGCCGCCACGCTCAACTATCTCGGCTACATGTTGGCGGATCAAAACCGGCGCCTCGAAGAGTCGATCGCGTTCATCAAGCGCGCGCTAGCGCAAGATCCGCATAACGGCGCCTATCTCGATAGTCTCGGTTGGGCCTACTTCAGAATTGGCAACTTGGAGCTCGCCGAAGAAAATCTCTTAAAAGCGATCGCCAGCCTTCGTCTCACCGGGGTCGTCTACGATCATCTCGGGGATCTTTATCTGATCAAAGGCAATCCGGACCAGGCCGCCCAATACTGGCAAAAAGCCCTCGAGCAAGATGACGACGAGGTCGAGAAAGACAAAGTCGTTCAAAAGATGAAACGGGTGACGTCCACGCCGTGATCGCTCGGCGGCTCGTTTTCCTTGTCGCCAGCCTTTTCTTTCTCGGAGGGTGCAAGCCTCGCGCCCCCGAAGCGCCGCGCATTCCGGTCGACCTATCTGAGATCGAGAGCTCGTTGAGACAACGCGATCGCGAATCGCAAGCGATAAGGCGCTATCAAGGCTTCGTCAGGATTCGCGGGAAGGGGCCCGATGGATCTTTCCACGGCCGGCTCGTTGTGATTTTCGAGCGGCCCAATGATCTTCGGATCGAGCTATTGGGGCCTTTCGGCTCGACGAGATGGAGTGCCGTCGCGTCCGAGAACGGCATCCGGGTGCTCTTTCCCGGCAGCAAGGAATATGTCGAGGAGCTGGATACGGCTGATATCGTTGGCCGGCTTCTCGGGATTCCGCTCAATGCCGAAGAGGTGATGGCGCTTCTGTCCGGTGTAGGCATACCGCCCGATGTCGAAGTGATATCGGCTTACCGCCAAGGCCCGGTGACGATTGGCATGCTTGCGGAGGGCGGGCGGCTCGAGCTCGCCGAGGATGGGCAAGTCTCGAATGTGCAAACCCGCACCTATCGGGTGTCCTATTCGACGTCGTGGAAGAAAAGACGGCGACAAATCCCGGACCGCTTGCTTCTTTCGACGGAATCCATGCGAATCACGCTGAGCGCCGAAGATGTGGACATCAACGTGCCGCTCGACCCAAAAGCCTTCGAACTCGAGGTCCCTGACGGGGCCGTGCGTTTGAAGCCTGCCGACGTTGCGGGCGAAGCGGTCTTCGTGGTGACGAAGATCTCCAAGTCGAAATAGCTTGACACTAGAATGACGCTCGTCGTCCGTGCCTTCGCCAAGATCAATCTCGGGCTCGAAATCCTGGCCAAGCGTGAGGACGGTTATCACGAGCTTCGCACCATTCTACAAACCATCGATTTTGGAGACGAGCTCACTTTCCGCCCAACTCAGGCAGGTATTCAGCTCACGACGAACCGAACCGATATCCCCGAGGGCTCTAACAATCTTGTCTATCGGGCCGCCGCGCTCGTGGCTGAGCGGGCACCTCGGGGGAGCGGTGTTTCGATCCAGCTGAAAAAGAGCGTACCTCCTTGCATGGGGCTCGGCGGCGGGAGTGCGGACGCCGCGGCGACGCTTCGGGCGCTCGACCGGCTATGGCGGCTCGAGCTTTCCGAGACGGAGCTCCATCGGCTTGCGTGCTCGATCGGGATGGATGTCCCTTTCTTTCTTCATGGTGGAACGGCGTTAGCGGTGGGGCGCGGGGACGAGGTTTTCCCCACGGGCCTCGAGCTCGACTGGCCAATCGTGTTGATTCTTCCGGACTTCGGGGTCTCGACAGCGGAGACCTACGCCAATTTGAGATTGACAAAGCGTCAATCGGAGCTTACACTCCTCCAGGATTTCACTTGGAGAAGTCCCTCCATTCGGGATGGATTGGGCGAGCTGGTGAATCATCTTGAAGTGGCGACAGGCGAGCACTTCGCTTCTATCCAGGAGTTCAAGCAAAAGCTTCTCGAGTGTGACGCGCGAGGGTCCATGATGGCGGGTAGTGGTTCGGCCGTCTTTGGTGTTTTCCAAGATGTGGACTCGGCCCACACGGTCGCCGACGCGTTGTGCCAAAGCGGTCTCCACGCTTTTGCGACGAGGATGCTTCCGCGAGAGAGCTACCGAAGACGATGGCTTTCGAGCGAGGGCAACCAGTGCAGTGAAGAAGTGAAGAGCGGCACTCCCAGGTAGATCCGAGAAGGAGAGCTTCCATGGATATCACCGAGGTGCGAGTATTTCCCGTCGACGACGAGAAGCTAAAGGCCTTTGTCTCGATCATTCTGGACGATTGTTTCGTCATCAGCGATATCAAGATCATCCACGGTCCGAAAGGACTGTTCGTGTCGATGCCGAGCAAGAAGCGGAAAGATGGTACGTTTCGAGACATCGCGCATCCTCTGAACAGCGAGACCCGTCGACGCATGGAACATCAAATTCTTACCCGTTATCGCGGAGAAGTATCGGATGGGGAAGAGCTCGAGTCACGGGTGTTGCCCGAAGGAGCCGTCGCTTCGGAAACGCCGCCGCCGGGCCCGACGGGAGAGCTATAGGCCGAAAACGCTGAATGACGAATGTTTGTTGGGGCGTGGCCAAGCGGTAAGGCGCCGGATTTTGGTTCCGGTATTCGAAGGTTCGAACCCTTCCGCCCCAGCCATTTTTGCGGCCGCGACAAGAAGTGCTCTCGGTCGAATCCCGAGCAACGAGCGAAGCGAAGGAATGCATGTGCCTGACAAAGAGGAACCAGAGACGACATGGGTGGACCACTGAAGCTGTTTGGCGGTAGCTGCAACCCGACATTGACCGAGGATATTGCCGAGAGCCTAGGCGTCCCGCTCGGGCAAGCGCAATTGACGCGCTTCGCCGACAGCGAGGTCTCTTTCCAGATCACCGAGAACGTACGCGGAGCGGACGTTTTCGTGGTGCAACCGACAGCCCCGCCCGTGAACGAGCATCTCGTGGAAGTGCTGGTCATGATTGACGCTTTCAAGCGCGCCTCCGCGGATCGGATCACGGCGGTGCTCCCTTATTATGGCTACGCTCGACAGGACCGCAAGGACCGCCCGCGCGTCCCGATCACGGCTAAGCTCGTCGCCGACCTTCTTTCGACTGCGGGCACCAACCGTGTCGTCGCGATGGACCTGCATGTGGGGCAGATCCAAGGCTTTTTCGATATCCCCGTGGACCATCTCTTTGCTGCCCCAGTCATGCTCGACCATGTCTCGTCCTTGAACATCGAGCCTCTCGTGATCGTGTCCCCCGACGCTGGCGGTGTCGAAAGGGCGCGGGCCTACGCGAAACGTCTCAAAGTGGCTCTCGCGGTCATGGACAAACGTCGCGGGGACAATCACGAGATCGAGACCATCCATGTCATTGGTGATGTCTCCGGCAAGACGGCTCTGATCGTAGATGACATGGTTGACTCTGCGGGGACTCTAGTGAGAGCCGTCGATGCGTTGCACGAGGCTGGTGCAAAGCGCGTGCTCGCGGCGTGCACGCATGCGGTGCTCTCACCACCCGCCATCGAGCGCATCAACGCTTCGCCGATCGAGAAGGTCATTGTTTCGAATACCGTCCCGCTGCGCCAAGACGCGCAAGAATGCGATAAAATCCTTGTGCTCTCCGTTGCTTCGCTCTTGGGCCAGGCCATAAAGAGCGTTCACGAGGAGACCTCGGTCAGCTCGCTCTTCGTTTGAGCCTTTTTTTGCCACGGCTCAGCCGGGCTCCTCTTCACTCTGCGTCTCTGTGCCTCTGTGGCCGTTCTTTTTTCCGGTTTCCACAATTTTCGGCTACCGACGACGAAGCGATGGCTCGCAGCCGATAGCTGAGCTATACTCTCCGTTTGTCCCTATGGGGGCCTATAAATGCGAAAGGAAAACCTTCGATGGCATCGGTGGTGATGAAAGCAGAACCACGCTCGAGTTTCGGCAAAGGGCCGAACCGGCAACTTCGCAAGAAGGGCAGAGTCCCGGTGGTTCTGTATGGGGACAACAAAGAGTCCGTCTCTTTGAGCGTGGACCCGAGCGAAGTTGTGGGCATCATCCGGTCTCACGGCGGCGTCAACACGATTTTCGAGCTCTCCGTCAAAGGTGCGAAGGGCAAACAAAACGTCATGATCAAGGACTATCAGCTCGAGCCGGTGGATCACGAGCTGCTGCACGCCGATCTGATCCGCGTCGCGATGGACAAGCAGATGACGCTTTCCGTTGCCATCGAGCTCATGGGAATCGCGGTGGGCGTCAAGACCGGTGGCGGCATGCTGGATTTCGTTACCCGCAATGTGGACGTCGCGTGCCTACCGAAAGACATTCCGGAGACCATCGTCTCGGACGTTGAGAGTCTCGAAATTGGCGATTATTTGAGGGCTTCGAGCCTCGAGCTGCCTGCAAACGTAACGCTCATCTCGGAAGGCAATCTCGTGATCGCGCGCGTGCTCGCGCCGAAGATCGAGGAAGTGGAAGAGCCGGAGGAAGGCGAGGCCGCTCTGGAGGGCGTGGAAGGTGCCGAAGGCGCGGAGGGCGCCGAAGCTTCGAAAAAAGATGCGTCCGGGGAGGCCTCGAAAGAGTAAGGTCCGTTGCGATTGCTCGTGGGCCTCGGAAACCCTGGGCCTCGCTACGAGGGTACGCGACATAATGTCGGTTTCGATGCGCTGGAGCGCATCCTCGAAGCAGGTGGCGGTCGATGGACGACCGCGACTAGAGATGCTGTCAGTGCGGAGATTGAGCTCGAAGGTCGGAAGCTGACTCTGATGAAACCGCTATCGTTCATGAATCTTAGCGGAGGGCCGGTAGCCGACCTGGTGAAGGAGCGCTCATACGAGCGACGAGAAGTGATGATTATTTTGGATGACGTGGCCATTCCGCTTGGTACGCTGCGGCTGCGCGAGCGCGGCAGCGACGGCGGGCATAATGGGCTCGCTTCGGTGTTAAAAGCGCTCGGCGGCAATGACGTCGCGCGTTTGCGCATCGGCGTGGGTATCGAAGAGACTCCCGCCGATCTTGCGGAGTGGGTCACCTCGTCCTTCGAAGCATCGGAGCGGCCGGTGATCGAAGGCGCACTCGACCGGGTTGTCGATGCCGCCAAAGCAGTTTTGAACGAGGGGATGATGAAAGCGATGTCCCGTTACAACCAGCCGCTCGAGGCGCAGCCGGACGCGCGGAGCGGTCAAGGAGGAACGCTTGCGTAGCTATGAACTGATGTACATCCTCGATCCCAAGCTGGACGAGGATGGGTCCAAGGCGCTCTTGGTAAAAATCGAAGAGTTGATGTCGAAGCAAGGTGTCGAGATCGAAAAGACCGAGCCGTGGGGCAAGAGGCGTCTCGCTTATGCCATCAAGGGGAATTGGGAAGGCAGTTATATCTTGAGCTATTTGAAGGCCGAGCCCACGGCCATTTCGGAGATGGAGCGTCGCCTCAGGGTGACGGAAGGCGTGCTGCGTTTTATAACGGTCCGCACGGACGAGCAGCAGGCAAAGCTCGATCGCCGCAAAGCGCGCGGGGACGAGAAATCACAGGCCCGCCGCCAAAGAAAAGCTGCAAAAAGAGCTTCGGAGAGCGAGAAGGCTCCCGCCCCCGAGGCGGCGGAGGCAGCGCCATCTGCGGTGTCCACGGATTCGGCCGAATAAGGCCTGTTTTTCAAGGAGAGATTGATGCAACAGAGGAGATCGAGCAGCGGCCCGCGGCGTGGCGGCAAGAAACGATTCTATTACCGCCGGGCGAAGGTAAATCCGCTCCTCGACAAAGTCGACTTTATCGATTGGAAGGACTTTCGCCTCCTGCAAAACTTTACGCCCGAGCGGGCCAAGATTTTGCCGCGGCGCATCTCACGAGCCAGCGCCCGTTCTCAACGGATGCTGAAAGTCGCGATCAAACGCGCGCGCTATATGGCGCTGCTTCCATACGCCTAGCTCCCGCCTTCGCCCTGCGGGTTTCGGCGAGGCAAGCCCCCCTGGGGCGGACTAGGTATTTGTGTACAGGTTAAGGAGAGCAACTCGTTATGCGACTCATTTTGCGTGAAGAGGTCGATCATCTCGGCGGGCGCGGCGACGTCGTCAACGTCAGCCGTGGCTATGGGCGTAATTTTCTGCTGCCCAAGCGCCTCGCGATGGAGGTTAACGACGACAATCTTCGTCAAGTAGAGAAGGAAAAGAAGATCTACTTGGTGAAGCTTGCGAAAGAAAAAGGGGAGGCTGAGGCTCTTGCCAGCCGTCTGTCGGCAGTGAAGCTGAGCTTTCAGCGCAAAGTGCATGGCGAAACGGAAGAGCTTTATGGCTCCGTGAGCCCATCAGACGTCGCCGAAGCGCTGGCCGAAAAAGGTTTCACGGTCGAGAAGCGAAAAATCATACTCAGCGAGCCCATCAAATCGATCGGCGAGTTCGCCGCGACCATCAAGATCCACCCCGAAGTGTCGGCTAGCTTCCCAGTCACGGTCGAGAAAGACGCCACGACGGAAGAAGTAAAGGACGAGAACAGAGAGAATTAAATTTGGCTCAGCTGGACACCGCTCTCGAAAGGCCCCTGCCCCATAATCTTGAGGCAGAGCGGACCGTCCTCGGCGCCATCCTCGTCGATAATGAGGTCTTTCACAACGCCTCGGAGCTCATCACCGAAGCCGATTTCTACCGGGACGCCCATCGCAAGATTTTCTCGAGGATGGCGGCGCTCGCGGAGCGCGGCGATGCGATCGATCTCGTTACTCTCAAAGAACAGATGTCGCGAGCTGGCGAGCTCGAGCGGGCTGGAGGTGTTGCTTATCTGAGCTCTCTCGTCGAGGGCGTTCCCCGAGCGACCAACGTCCCCTATTACGCCCGGATCGTCAAAGACAAGGCCGTCCTTCGGGATCTCATCTCCGCGGCGAATCGCATCTCTCAGGCTGCTTTCGACCAGCCGGAAGAGACGCAGTCGGTTCTCGACGAGGCCGAGAAATCTATCTTCGCGATCGCCGAGGACGCGCTCCATGTCGGCTTCGAGCCCGTGAGCTCGATTATCAAGACCACGTTCAAGACCATCGATGAGCTCTCGGAAAAAAGGGAGTTCATCACCGGCATCCCGACAGGCTTCGTCGAGTTCGACGAATTGACCTCGGGCCTTCAGTCCTCTGACCTCATCATCGTGGCGGCGCGGCCCGCCATGGGTAAGACGAGCTTTTGCATGAATATCGCTCAATATGTAGGCCTCAAGACCGGAAAGACTGTTGGGGTCTTCAGCCTCGAAATGTCGAAAGAGCAGCTCGTGCTGCGTATGCTTTGCGGCGAGGCGCGCGTGGACATGCACAAGTTGCGCTCGGGCTTCTTGTCCGAGAAAGATTGGGCCAAGCTCGTTCAGGGCGTGTCCGACATGTCGCAAGCGAAAATCTTCATCGATGACACTGCTTCGATCTCGGTCATGGAGATGCGCGCGAAGACCAGGCGGCTCAAGCTCGAGCACGGCCTCGACCTTGTCATCGTTGACTATCTGCAGTTGATGCAGGGTCGCGGCCGCTTCGACAACCGTACGCAGGAAATCAGCAACATCAGCCGCTCCCTCAAGGGGCTCGCAAAAGAGCTCAACGTGCCGGTCGTGGCACTGTCGCAGCTCTCGCGCGCGACGGAGAGCCGCGGCGGCCACCGGCCCCAGCTATCAGACCTCCGCGAATCGGGCGCGCTCGAGCAGGATGCAGACCTCGTGGTCTTCATTTTCCGCGAAGAGGAGTACAACGCGACTCCTGACAATCGAGGGATCGCAGAGCTCGTCATCGGCAAGCAAAGAAACGGTCCCACCGGAAGCATCAAAATGGCCTTCATCAAGGAGTACACGCGCTTCGAGAACCTGGAGTGGCGGCATGACGAGGTTATTTGAGCGCGAGTCACTTTTGGCATTTAGCAATTCAGCATTCAGCATTTTCTCCGGTCGGCGGCGACGTAGCAGTCCCTGTCCCGAACGCTGATGCTATACTTTCATTACACCTAGCGCGGCCAAGCCGCCACCAAACAGGGGAATGGCCACAGAGAAAAGCGACCACCAGCTTCGCGGACTTGCCTTTCTCTGTAGTCGACGTTGTTAGCGGCAAGAATGCCCAGGGTTGGTAAAACCGTCGGTGAACTAATTGGAGATCTCGTCGTGGCCCGTGATCGGGCAAACGGAGCGTGGGAACGAACAGTGTTTTTGAATCTCTGTGTCTCTGTGGCAATGCTTTTTGGCCGTTGGACTCCGCGAAATACTTGCGCGGTCAACGCAATTCCCGCCGAGTCATTTAGCCTCATCCGTTTATAAGCCGATGCCTCCCTCATGTTCTGATGTTTCGATGTTCCGATGAGTAAGCTCAAGACGGCTTTCGTCTGCCAGCAATGTGGCGCGACCGCCAATAAGTGGCTTGGTCGTTGTCCGGATTGCGACGCTTGGAACAGCCTCATCGAAGAAGCGGCCATCGCTCCGGGCCGGGAGCGCAGTCGTTCCGGATTGGCAACCTCGGGACGTCCACAGCGCTATGAGGAAGTGCGGACCGATGATGCGGTGCGTGTCGGGAGCGGGTCCCTTGAGTTCGACCGCGTTCTCGGCGGCGGTATCGTCGCCGGCTCGCTCGTTCTGCTCGGAGGGGATCCCGGCATCGGTAAATCTACTTTGTTGCTGCAAGTCGCCGCCGCGCGTGCGAAAGAAGGCTTCTCGGTCGTCTATGTGAGTGGTGAGGAATCCGAGCGGCAACTAAAGCTTCGCGGCGACCGGCTCGGCCTCGAAGGCGGCTCGCTCTTTCTTTATAGCGAGACGGAGCTCGAGCGCGTCATCGACGCTTTACGGCGTGAATCGCCCGCGCTCGTCATTATTGACTCCGTACAGACGATCTACTCCTCGAAATTTTCGTCGTCGCCCGGAAGTATCAGCCAGGTCCGTGAAGTGACCGCGGAGCTCCTATATTTTGCGAAATCCACCGGGACGCCCGTTTTTCTCGCAGGCCACGTGAATAAAGAAGGCAACCTGGCGGGGCCAAAAGCGCTCGAGCACATGGTGGACACCGTGCTCTATTTTGAAGGCGCCAAGCACCACGCTCACCGCATCGTGCGCGCGACGAAGAATCGATATGGCGCCGCGGGTGAGCTCGGCATCTTCGAGATGACTTCCCGCGGTCTCATCCCCGTCGAGAATCCTTCGGGCTTGTTCCTTTCGGAACGACCGCGGAGTGCTCCGGGCTCGGTCGTGGTGTGCTCGCTCGAGGGCACGCGGCCCATGCTTCTCGAGATCCAGACGCTCGTTTCGACTTCTGGGTTCGGCTATCCGCGCCGCATCGCCGTCGGCTTCGACCAGAATCGCCTGTCTTTGCTTCTCGCGGTGCTAGAAAAGCGAGAGAAAATCTCGCTCGCGGGCGAAGACGTTTATGTGAACGTCGCCGGCGGGCTCAATGTCAGCGAGCCTGTCGCTGATCTCGGCCTCATTGCCTCGGTCGCCTCGAGCTTTCGCGGTCAACCGGTCGACACCGATAGCGTGTTCATCGGCGAGGTTGGCCTCGCCGGCGAAGTGCGCGCGGCGCAGCAAGTGCCGCTTCGTGTGAAAGAGATTTCACGAATGGGGTTCGAACGCGCCGTGATCCCGTCGGGCAATTGCCCCATCGACAACGCGCCCGCTGATCTTCAGATCGTCGGCTTGCGCAACCTTTCCGAGCTCATGGAGTTGATTTTCTAAAGAAGCGCGAGAGTGACGATTATGTGGATTCTTTCGATACGCGGATTGCTCCTTGCGGGGATGGCCGCGGCTGCCGTCGCTTACCAACCTCTTCCAGGGGGTCTTCCCCTGAACCTCGCTCTGGGCGTCATGCTCGGTGGCGCGATCATCTTTCTCGAGACCCGTATCCGCGCCGTGAGTGCCAAGCAAGTGGCAGGAGGGTTCCTCGGAGCTCTCGTGGGCGTTTTATTTGCGCTGCTTTTGAGCGTTCCTCTCGCCAAGATTCCCATGGCGAGTAACACACAGGCGTTCTTGCAGTCGCTGGCGCTACTCTTGCTCGTCTATGTCGGGTTGATGCTTGGCTGGGAAAAGGGGGAGTGGTTCGATCCACTTTCGATCAAGGCCTATTTTCTGGGTACCACGCGTCAGAAAACGAACGTCAAGATCCTCGATACGAGCGTAATCATTGATGGCCGCATCGCGGATATCTGTGAGACGGGTTTCATGGACGGAACGCTCATCATCCCGCAATTCGTTCTCAAAGAGCTTCAGCAAGTTGCCGATTCCGCGGATTCCCGCAAGTGCAATCGGGGCCGCCGAGGTCTCGACATTCTTCAGAAAGTTCGCAAGATGAGCGACATCGATATGGATATATCCGAGCTCGATTATCCCAACGTCAAAGAGGTCGACCTCAAGCTCATCGAGCTCGCCCAGGATCTCGATGCGAAGATCGTCACGAACGATTTCAACTTGAACAAAGTCGCGCAAGTGCGCGGCGTTCAGGTGCTGAATATCAACGAGCTCGCCAACGCGTTGAAGCCCGTGGTGCTCCCGGGTGAGTTCATGCGGGTCTTCATCCTCAAAGAAGGCAAAGAGTACAACCAGGGCGTCGCCTATCTCGATGATGGGACGATGGTCGTGGTCGACAACGCGCGAAAGCTCCTCGGGAAGAACGTGGACGTCACCGTCACCAGTGTGCTTCAAACGACCGCCGGCAAGATGATTTTCGGTAAAGCCATCGAGTCCGCGGCCGAGCGCGCCGCGGCCCGATAATTTATTTGGGGCACTAGTGCTCGAACCCGCTAATCCTGTCGGTAAACTCCGGGTCCTTTTCGGCGCTGGCTGCGTTGCTCCTCCTCGGAATATCTAGATATGAAGTCGTCGGAGCGCCTTGCCAGCACCAAAAATGACCTCGGAATTTACCGACAGGATCAGCGGGTTCCAGCACTAGACTTTTGCATCTCAGGGCCTTTTGTCGTTAAATTTCTCCGTTGTGGATAGCTCCATCGACTGGCTCAGGCTGCGAACGCTTCTCTGGTTCATTCCGCTCGTCACCCTCTACACGACCGTCTGTGGAGCCGTGTCGATGGCGCTCGCGGTCGTGTTCCGGAGCGGCCGCCCTTCACACCGCGTGGCAAGCTTGTGGTCCTGGCTCATCCTGAAGACATGCATGATCCGCGTCGAAGTCGAGGGAGCGGAGAACCTCGAGCCGGGTCAAACCTACGTTTTGATCTCGAACCACCAGAGTCTCTTCGACACGCCCATCCTCTTGGCTTGTTTACCGGTGTCGTTTCGCTTCCTCTACAAAAAATCGCTCAACCGGATCCCGTTTCTCGGCTGGCACCTGTTCTTGAGCGGCCATATCGGCGTCGAGCGAAAAAAACCGACGAAAGCGCAGGGAAGCCTCGACCACGCCGCCCACAAGATCCGGAGCGGAACCTCGGTCGTCCTCTTTCCCGAGGGTACGCGGAGCTATGACGGTTTGATGCGGCCGTTCAAGAGGGGAAGCTTTCGCCTTGCGCTCAAGGCGGCGACTCCCGTCGTTCCGATGACCATCGTGGACAGCCATCTTGTGATGAAGCGCGGCCGCGTCACCGTCTATCCGCGCACGGTGAAGCTCATCATTGCCAGACCTGTTTCGGTGGAAGGGCTCGAGGAGGAGGATGCCGGCAAGCTTCTCGACACCGTTCGCGCCGTGGTCAGCAGAACGCTCGAGAGCACGGTCGCGAGGACACTGTGAGTGCTTCGGCCATCGCGATCCTCGTCGCGGGGGGGGCGGGAAGCCGCGTCGGCGCGGGGACGCCAAAGCAATTTCTTCCCCTCGGGGGAAAACCGCTCCTGGCGCATGCACTTGCCCACTTCGACGGATGTCCGGCTGTGAGGCGCATCGTGCTCGTGTTGCCGCGCGAGGGTTTCATTGAGAGCTGCCGCATCATGGAGCCGTACTTGGACCAAAAGCCTGTAAATTTCGTTCCCGGCGGCGAGACGCGGCAGGCTTCCACGTGGGAAGGTCTTTCCACGGTCGACGCGACTTATGACGGAATCGTGGCGGTCCACGATGGCGCTCGCCCCTGCGCGGACGGCGCGCTCATCGAGCGTGTGGTCGCGGCCGCCGTGGAGCACCAAGCCGCGATCGCGGCCGTGCCCGTGGTCGAGACGTTGAAGGCGCTCGCGGATGAGCACACGATACGGGAGACCGTCGAGCGCGGAGCGTTCTGCCGCGCGCAGACGCCTCAATGTTTCGACCATGGGCTCTTGCGCCGCGCTTTCGAGCGTGCTCAGAAAGACGGTTTCGAGGGGACGGACGAAGCGACTCTGGTCGAGAGGCTCGACGTGTCTGTGCACCTCGTTCTCGGGAGCGAGCGCAATATCAAAGTGACGACGCCCGACGATTTCGCGCGCGTCGAATATTTTCTGGAGCGTGGGGGGGCCTGACATGAAAGTCGTGAGCACACGCGTAGGGGTCGGCTTCGACGCCCATCGCCTCACTCGGGGAAGAAAGCTCGTTCTCGGTGGCGAGACCATCGAGTACGAGCGAGGTCTCGAAGGCCACTCGGACGCGGACGCACTGATGCACGCGCTCACCGACGCGCTCCTAGGCGCGGTAGCCGCCCCCGATATAGGCTCGCTCTTTCCCTCGGGCGATCCCCAATGGAAAGGCGCTTCGAGTCAGCTCTTCCTCGAGAAGGCGCGAGAGGTCGTGCAAGAACAAGGCTTTCGCCCGCAGCAAGTCGACGTGATCGTGATTGCCGAGGCGCCGAAGCTCAGCGCCTATCTTCCATCTATTCGCGCCCGGCTTTCCGCGATCCTCGGCATCCCGGAAGACGCGGTCGGACTGAAGGCCACGACGACGGACGGGATGGGGTTCATCGGTAGGGGGGAAGGCATCGCTGTGCAGGCCGTCGTGACCGTGACGTCGTCGTGAAGAAGTGAACAACATCAGCGGCATTCATGCGGTACGCGAAGCACTGAGGGCGCGACCTCAGTGCATCCGCAAGATCGTCGTCGCCGAAGGGTCGCTCGACGGGCGCAAGCGCGAGATCCTATCCCTCGCCCGCGAGAGCGGAATCCCTGTTTACCGCGAGCACCGCGATCGCTCCGGCGCGCAAGGTGTTACGGCCGAGCTCGTCGCTTTCGAATGGGCAGACTTCCATGAGCTGCTCAGTGGCGCCCAAACCCCAGCCTTTTTTCTCGCTCTGGACCAGATCGAGGACCCAAGAAACTTCGGCGCCGTGGTCCGCGCCGCGGAGGGCGCTGGCGTTGACGGGATCGTCGTCACCGAGCGCAAAACCGCCCCACCATCTGAAGCAGCGATATCCGCCTCCTCCGGCGCCCTCCATCATACGAAAATCGCCCGCGTGAGAAACCTCGCAGACGCCTTGACCGAAATGAAAGAAAGGGGAATCTGGTCCGTCGGCCTGACCCCAAACGCCAAAGCCCCGTGGCACAGTTTCGACTACACCGAGCCCGTAATACTAGTCCTAGGCTCGGAAGGAAAAGGCCTGAGAAGAAGAGTAGCCCAAACCTGCGACACCCTAATTGCCCTCCCCCAAAGAGGTTCCATAGAATCTCTAAACGTATCTGTAGCCGCCGGAATCACCTTGTACGAAGTCCTCCGCCAAAGAACCAAAACCCTTCAGCGGAGAGAGAGAAGCACCTAAAAACGGTTCTGAATGCTGGATGCTGAAAGCTGAAACTTGGAATACGTTTTGCTTTCCGTTGTTCGAACGTTATACTGTAGCCTTTCCCGGGAGGAAGCCTCGCCTCGATCGTCGCCTCTGAATCTTTGCTTTGTCGGTTGTAGTCGTGGTTTGCATTCTGGTATTATCATACGTTTGCGAGCTGGCGTAGCTCAGTTGGTAGAGCAGCTGATTTGTAATCAGCCGGTCGGGGGTTCAAATCCCTTCGCCAGCCCCACGATTGGTATGCGCGCTTGACTACCGCCGACGATGAATTGGAACGACAAATAGCGATGACGTGGAGTGTTGGAGTGGTAGCGAAGCGGTCAAACGCAGCAGGCTGTAAACCTGCCGGCCTTGCGCCTTCGAAGGTTCGAATCCTTCCCGCTCCACCAATTTCGGAGGAGAGGATTACGGGCGGGAGTAGCTCAGTTGGTAGAGCATCAGCCTTCCAAGCTGAGGGTCGCGGGTCCGAGTCCCGTCTCCCGCTCCAGTTCAGAAACGGTGAGGAAACAAGCGCCAATTACGGGCCCCGGAGAGGTCGGGACAGGCCCACGTGGCTCAGTGGTAGAGCACTTCCTTGGTAAGGAAGGGGTCACCGGTTCAATCCCGGTCGTGGGCTCCATTTCGAGGAGTCGAAAGATAATCGAGCTCGAGCTGGGCGGAGCGCCAGCAAGTTGGTACTGATGGAGATTTAAGGATGGCGAAAGAAAAATTCGATCGAAGTAAGCCGCATTTGAACGTTGGGACGATTGGTCACGTGGACCATGGAAAGACGACGTTGACGGCCGCCATCACGAAGGTTTTGGCAAAAGGAGCGAAGGACA
>CAUZCL010000056.1:0-29958 GCA_963578475.1 Acidobacteria bacterium bin61
ATAATGTTTTCAAGTACGCCTCCTCATTCGAGCGGCACTTTCCTCATGTTAGGGCTGCCTCCTCGGCCGACGCGCTCACGGGCGAGCCCAGCCCGAAGGAGCAGCTTCTAACCACTCTGGTGGAGAACTCGCGCAACCCGCACAACACTTGGGAGGTGGAGGACCTGCGCACGGCGCTCGAGGGCCCGGACTCGCGGCCCTTCCTCCTCGACGTGCGAAAAGTGGAGGTCTACGCGAAGCGGCACGTGGCGGGGGCGACGAACATCCCCCTTGGAGAGTTGGGAGACCGTCGGGGCGAGCTGCCCGAGCAGCTCGAGCGCTCGATCGTCACGGTGTGCGACCGCGGCAACCTTTCGATCTCGGGGATGCACTTTCTGCAGTCGCTCGGCTACCAGAACGTCCGGAGCCTGAACGGCGGAACCATCGCTTGGGCCGAGCAGGGTCTACCGACCAACAACCAGCCGCCAGCCGTCAGCGGTACGCAAGAGAGCTGTACCCGCCCGGGCGGTTAACGGGTCGCTGACCAACCGAAGACTACGCAGAAACGAGACGGTTACGAGACGATCTCGAAGGAGTAATGGCGGTGCCCGCGCTTCACCCGGTACGTCTCGAAGTCACCACGGTCCAGTGTAAAGATCGTTCTCGTACCCAGTTCCTCCGCGGCCGCGACCAGCGAGGCATCGGCTAAATCCATCGGATGGTCGGCATATTGCTCCATCAGCTCGAAAGCCCGCTCGAGCGAGCCGGCACTCGAGAACCAGACGGACAGACCGCGTTTGAGTACGAAATCACGAAGGCGATCAGCCCCCTGGCTCGAAGGGGTCAGCACGTGGAAAGCTTCCGTCAACACCGGCAATGTCGTGACGAGCGGCTCTTGAATTTTTTCTAGAACACGAGCTGAGCTGTTGTGGAGCGCGTCCCTGGGATCGAAAATTGCGACGAGTGGGCCCGTATCCGCCAAAATCAACGGCCGTGTTTCCTACGAAGGGCCTCGCGCACACCACGCCTGACTTCGGTCGCTGGTGCGACTGCGTAACCCCCGGGACCGAGATCGAGATTGCGGTATACCTCAAAAGGAGTCGGAGAGGCTGTTCGCGCAACTTCCTCACGAAACGCGCGGATGCCTCGTTTGAGAACCTCAGAGATAGACAAACCCGTCTCGAGTCTTATCTCTTCGAGCATCTGTTCTGTCTCATCGTCCAAGCGGACCGTTCGAGTTCCCATCCATTCCTCCGTATCGCAATACGAGTGTATTACGCCGCACGAGTGTATTACGCCGCTGTTGAGATGTCAACCGAAGCCAGAGCCTCGAGGCGGCGAGCTCTCAGCCCTTGATGATTCTCGGAAGAACCATCTGGTGCTGCGGGCAGACCGATTTCGGATTCTGATAAGCCGCGCCCGCAAACGCGGCCAGATAGCTGCGCAAGCTCGAGAGCTTCACCACTTCGTCGACGAAACCGTAATGAGCACAATATTCCGGCCGTGAGGTTTCGTAGTAGCGCTTCACGAGCTCGTTCATCTTCTCGATCACGGGCTCGAGAGGCCGCCCCGCGTCGCTTTCTTTGACGGCGCGGCGCGCATAAGTGGCAACGGCCGCCGTCTCGCCATGCATCACCTCGATCTCGGTCGCGGCCGTCCCCAACGTGAAAGCGTTGTGGCGATTAGCCGTCGGTCCGCCGAGCACGTAATGCGACGCGGCCGTGCCCTTTCTCAAGACGACGAGCATCATCGGAACGTCTGTTTGCTGAATGGAATAGATTAGCGACTGCCCGAGACCGAGAAGCTCGGCCCGCTCCGCGACGTCGCCGACATCGATACCCGAGGTGTCCTGGAACCAGATGATGGGAACGCGGTCGCGCCCGCACAAGGTGACGAACTCGTTCATCTTGATGAGGCCTTGGCGATATAACTTGCCCCCCATACCCGGGTAGTCCGCGTATTCCGGATACCCCTTCCCCAGATAGCCTTGCCGGTTGCCGATGCAGCCGACGAGCTTGCCGTCGATCTTGCAAAGACCCGTATACATCTCCGGACCATAGTCCGGACGGAACTCCATCCCTTCGCTGCCATCCACGAGGCGCGCTAGGACTTCGTCGAAGTCGTAAACCTCCTTCTGATTGAACGGGAGCAAGTGGTAGAGATCGTCGCCGGAAAATTGGGGCTCGGCCGGCTCTGCCGCTTGAAAGAATTCGGGCCCATAAGCCGGGACCCCCAACATGTACTCTTTGAGGCCGTCAAGAACGCCGGTCTCTTCTTCATAAACGCGGGAGAAAAAACCCGTATGCTCGTAATGCGTTTCGACATCGCCCGGAGGCCGCGCGGTAAACTCGCGAGTCTTAGCGATGAGCTCTTCCAGCATCTCCGCGTCGAACCCGCCTTTCGGCGCCATGCCGGAGACGATCCCGACACCGCCCACGGCGATATTCGCGTCTTTATGTGCGATCAAGATGGTCGGGCTGATCCCTTGATAGCCGCCTCCGGCGGGGTTGGTGCCGTAAATCCCAGCGAGCACGGGGATGCCCGCTTGCTGGAGCTCGGCGTGACGATAGAACGGTGTGCCCGCGCCGCGCCGGTTCGCGTAGAATTTCTCCTGCTCGGGAAGCTTCGCGCCGCTGCAGTTCACGAGCCAGACGAGCGGGATGTTTAGCCGCTTGGCCAGATCCGTAACGCGGAGAATATTCTCCGATTGCCCGGGCAGCCAGGCCCCCGCCATGACTTTGTTGTCGAAGCCAATCACCACGGCCCAACGCCCCGAGATTTTCGCGAGACCGTCTATGACGTTGGTCGTGCCCTCGACGTTGTCGAGTGGGTTATAGAGCGTGTGGAGCGGATGCCAGGTGCCCGGGTCGACGAGATATTCGAGCCTTTGCCAGACAGTCATCCAGCCACGCTTGTTGATCTTCTCCGTCGGAAAGCCGGCCTCCTCGACTCTCTGATTCGCAGCCTCGATCTCGGCCTCGACCTTGCGCAACTCCTCGGCGCTTTGCGCGGCGCGTTTGATGCGTCCCGCCTTCAGCTCCTTGCCGAAGCCGTCCATTTTCTCGAAATAAGGTTTCATAGGAGCCTCAACGATTGGGCGTGTGCCCGCAGGCAATCCCGGAGATGATGAGCTTCTGCACGTTCGAAGTCCCTTCCACGATCTGCAGCGACTTCGCATCGCGATAAAAACGCTCGGCCGGATATTCCGAGGAGAAGCCGTAGGAGCCGAAGATCTTCATGCACTCGTTGGCCGCATGCACCGCGGTCTCGGAAGCATGGTACTTGGCGATGGACGTTTCGTACTGATTGGGCTTGCCGTTGTCCTTCAACCACGCCGCCCGGTAGACGAGAAGGCGCGCCGCTTCGTGCTCGACCGTCATCTCTGCAATCTGAGCCTGGATCATCTGATGCTTCGAAATGGGCTTGCCGAACTGAGTACGCTCGTTGGCATAGTTGATTGCCAACTCGAGTGCGCCACCGGCCACACCCAAAGCTCCCGCCGCGCAGCCGAGACGGGTGTTGTTCAGCTGCCACATACAGATCTTGAAGCCCTGTCCGGGCTCACCGAGAACGGAGTCCCTGGGAATCTTCGTACCGCTGAAGACGAGCTCCCCGGTCGGTGCGCAATGGAGCCCGAGCTTGGTCTCGATGTTCCGGGCGCTGAAATTCTCGAGCTTTTTCGGCTCGAGGATGAAGGCCGTCATGCCCTTGTGCTTCTTCTCCGGGTCCGTCGAAACATAGAGCAACCCGGCATCACCCTGCGCCGCATTGGACGCCCAGATCTTGGTACCGTGAAGCTCGTAATGATCGCCGCGATCATGCGCGACGGTCTTCATGCTCGCCACATCGGAGCCGCTATCGGGCTCCGTCATGGCAAAAAAGCCAATCTGCGTACCGTCGACCCAGCCGGGAATATGCTTTTTCTTCTGCTCCTCGGTGCCGAACTTTGCGACGGTCACCGCGGGACCCAGATTCTGCATGTTGAACGGTAAACGCCACGACGCGGAAACCTTCGCGATCTGCTCGGCCATCAAGACGGACTCGAAAAAGCCCATCCCGCTTCCGCCGAGCTCCTCGGGGAGCGCGCAGGAGAAAAAGCCCAGCTCCCCCATCTTGCGGACGCGCTCGGTCCGAAATTCCTGATTCTTTTCTTCTTCCTCGAGCGTGGGTGCAATGTCGTCCGCCGCAAATTGCCTGGCCGTATCTTGAACCAGCTTCTGTTCTTCGTTGAGCTCGAAAATCATGTTCGCCTCACTGATCACTGACAATTGCCGATGCAATCGGTTATTCGATCACGGCAAGCACATCGTCCTCTGCGACCTGATCGCCCACCTTGACCTTGAATTCCTTCAAACGACCATCGCAAGGTGAATAGACGACCGTCTCCATCTTGAGAGCCTCGAGAACCAATATTTCGTCGTCTTCTTCCACCAATGAGCCGACCTCCGCCGCCAGGGATAAAACTTTCCCGGAAAGAGGTGCGCAAACTTCTTCTGCCATGCTGAAGCCTCTAAGAACCTACTTGAAAATGGTTAGAAAAATCCCCGCGGCAATCACGGTACCGATCACGCCCGCAAGATTGGGCCCCATAGCGAACATCAATAAGTAGTTCTTCTTGTCCGCCTCGGCCCCCATCTTGTGCACCACGCGAGCAGCCATCGGAACTGCCGAAACTCCGGCGGCGCCAACGAGGGGATTGATTTTGTCCTCGGTGAACAAATTCATGAGCTTCGCTAAGAGGATGCCCGTGGCCGTGCCGATCATGAAAGCGAACAAGCCGAGAAAAAAGATGAAAATGACATCTTTCCGCAAGAAAGTCTCTGCGCTCATCGTCGCGCCGACGCTAATGCCTAGAAAGATGGTCACGATGTTCATGAGCGAGTTCTGAACCGTGTCCGTCAGTCGATCGACGACCTTGGACTCTCGAAAGAGATTCCCCAGCATGAACATGGAGATGAGCGCGGCCGATTGCGGTACGAGCAGTACGATGACGATGGTAGCGACGATCGGAAACAAGATCTTTTCCAGGTGCGGCACCTTGCGGGACTTCTTCATACGGATCTTTCGTTCTTTTTCCGTGGTCAAAGCCCGCATGATAGGCGGCTGAATGATTGGAACGAGTGCCATATAAGAATACGCCGCCACCGCGCAGGCCCCGAGAAGCTGAGGCGCTATCTGCGCCGCGAGAAATATGGTCGTAGGACCATCCGCGCCACCGATGATTCCGATCGTCGCCGCTTCCTCCAACGAAAAACCTACGGCGTGTGCGACAAAAAACGTTACGTAAACGCCTCCCTGCGCCGCCGCCCCCAAAAAGATGAGACGAGGCTGCGAAAGAAGCGGCCCAAAATCCGTATGGGCACCAAGCCCGAGAAAGATCAGGGGCGGGATGACCTCCCACTCGATGCCGTAATGATAGAACCGCCAGATCAGTCCCTCCCCAGGTTCCATCAGATGCGTGAGCGGAAGATTCGCGACGAGGATACCAAAGCCTATGGGGAGCAAAAGGAGCGGCTCGTACTGCTTTCGGATGGCTAGGTAGATGAGCACCAGCCCTATAAAGCCGGTAAACACCATCCCGGGAGTCAGGGACGAAAAGCCGAGCTGGTCGAAAAAAGCCACGGTCAGCCAGACTTCTCAGTCTTTGCGGACTTCCGGCCAACCCAATCGGCCACCAAAGCGTTGACCTTCATGGTGACGTAAAGGGCCCCCATGCCGGCAAAAACGCCGACCATACCGCTGACAAACACACTGAATGCAGATTCCACTCGGCTGATTCCCTCGCTTCGGACCGGGCCTCAACGAACCGCGCAACCGCTTATCATGTCAGATCGCCCCGACCCCTTCAACGAGACCGCGCACGGATCCAGGCCAGTCGCTCAGTGTCCTCGAATCGGGACGAAAATCCAAACGAAAGTACCGATCCGCAACATAGACGAGCCCGTCGCTCGCGACCCGGAGCCCATGAACGACACCGAACTGCTTCGCAGGAAGAGCGCTCGGATCATAGGGTGAGAGGCCGGCGTCAACCACTTCTTTTCCGTCCGCGCCTCCGTGACGCCAGTACCGCCCGGTGTTCGCGAGGTAAAAGGTCTCGGGGTCGGGACTATTCGGCTCGTTGCCGTACGCGCCCCAGTGACGCTTGTACTCACCCGTATCCGCTTCAAAAACGATGACGCGTTTGTTCAGATAACCATCAGCAATGAAAACTTCGTTCGTATCCGGAAAGACTTCCATGTCGGCAGGATGTCCCAAAAACTCCTTGTGATTGCTTCCTCCCGTCTTTCCTGACTGTCCAATCTGGAGAAGAAACTCGCCACCGCGGTTGAACTTTAGCACTTGGTGGTCTTCAGGGCCTTCTCCCCCTACCCAGACGTTATCGTTATAGTCGATGTAGAGTCCGTGCTCGACGGTGGGCCAGTCGTAGCCCGACCCGGAACCACCCCACGCCCGGACGAGATTTCCCTCGGCATCGAACTCGAGGATCGGTGGCGCCGCCTTGCAACAAATCGAGCGAGGTGGATCCTGCTCCGCGCCGAGCTCGTCTTCCGTAAGACTACCCGAACGCTGGAGAACCCACACGTGATCGCGCGAGTCGACCGCCATCCCCCGACCCGTCCTAGAAGCCAATCGTTCGGCAGCGGCTTCGGCCAAAAGGGTCGACCTCGAACTGTGGTATGCCCGCTCTTGAATCCGCGGCGGTCGCTGTCTCATCCGTGGTCGACGATCCGCATCCGAGTCCAGCGACGCAGACGACCGTTACCGCGGCCAGATAAAACGCTTGTAACAGTGACATGACTACCTCCTGGCGATCGATCGATCGCCCTGTCGGGCGTCGATGAACGTAACCTGCGAGCTCTCGACAGCAAGCGCAACTTTGGCGTCGTAGTCGAATTGTGCGAGCAGCAGAAACAGTAGAACGCTCATCGCGCCCGTTGCCAGTAGAACGGCTTTCGTTCCTTGGGATGATTGCCGATCTCGTTCATTGTGGCGGCGTCGTAGAGTCGGCCGTTGAGCATGACCATCTGGACGCTCTCGCTGTTTCGGATGTTCTCGAGCGGGTTTTTGCTGAGCACAACGAGGTCGGCGAGCTTGCCTTCCTCGATCGAGCCGAGCTCGCCGTCGAGGCCGATATATTCCGCACCCATGAGTGTGGCGGATCGGAGCGCTTCGAGCTCCGCCATCCCGCCTTGCTCGAGCATCCAGAGCTCCCAATGAGCGCCGAGTCCTTGCAGTTGCCCGTGGGCGCCGAGCTGGACGAGTCCCCCCGCATCGAGGATCTTCTTCGCGCCTTGCGAGATCAGGACATGGTTGAAATCGTCCTCGGGTGCCATCGTGCGGCGGCGGGCGCGCGCGTCCACGATCTCGCGCGGCGTGTATTGGAGCAGGTTCTCGTTCGCCCAAACTTCGTCGTGCTGGTACCAGTAATTCTCGCCCGCGAGACCGCCATAGCCAACGATGAGAGTCGGCGTATAGCCGGTGCGGCTTCGTGCGAACAAGTTCACGACATCGTCGTACAAGACCGGGACGGGGAGCGAATGCTCGAGCCCGGTATGGCCGTCATAGACGAAAGTCTCGTCCATATAGAGAAGCGAGCCGCCTTCGGGAACGACCATCATCTCGAGCTCGCGCGCCGCCTTGATGATCATCTGGCGTACATCGCGACGCTGCTGGTTGTAGCTCTTGACGGAGAACGCACCCACAGCCTTCAGGCGCCGGAGATGGGCGAGCGCGTCATCATATTTCTCGATGACGGCTTTGAACGGGGTTTCGGCGCCATAGAGAATCGTGCCGGTCGAGTAGAGTCTCGGGCCGAGCTTCTTGCCCGCTCGGATCATCTCGGAGTTGGTGAACACCATTTCCGTATTGTTCGACGGGTCGTGCGACGTCGTCACACCGTAGGCGACGTTCGCGACGAATCTCCAATTTTGCTCCGAGAGGATGCCCGCACTCTCGCTTCCGACGTGGGCGTGGACGTCAATGATGCCCGGGATGATCGTGCGGCCAGAGACATCAATGCGTGTCGCGCCGGCCGGCACCGACAAGGAAGCGGAAGGCCCCACCGCCGTAATGCGGTTCTCGTCCACGACCACGGTTCCGTTCTCGATTATACGCTCCCCGTCCATCGTGACGATGCGAGCACCGACGAGCGCGATGCTCCCGGTCGGCTGGTCGCTCGCGGCGGCGAACCCGATTGCCGTCCGCGCCGCGGCGGCATCGAGCTCGAAGGTTGGGTCGAGCGAAAGCGTGAAGAGCTCTGGTCCGAGACTCCAGTGGATCTTCGCACTGTCACCGGACCAATGGATGTAGTCGCCCATATCGCCCGAGACTTCTTTGACGGGGATCGCGGATCCTCCCGGCCCGATGCTCACCGTACGGCCCGTACGAGGAAAAGGTGCGATGAACACTTTGAACCGCTCGACGAAAGCCACCCACCGCCCGTCGGGGGACGGTACGATCTGAGTGGCGTTCTCAGATTCCAGATGGACGATCTCTTCGCTACCGTCGAGCTCGACGCTCGCGAGCACGGTCTTGTCGTCACGCCGCTCACGGAAATAAACGCGCTCGCCCGTGTGGTCGAAGCGGGGCGCTGCACCCAACTCACGAACGAGAGTCGGCTCACCGCCGTCGACAGAGACGACGTAGATACCGGGATTGGTCCCAAAGGTCTCGCCACGAAGGGAGTCGCCTGTTCTTCGGCGATAGACGACCTGCTTTCCATCCGGCGAGAACGAAGGGTCGGTGTAGTGCCCACGCACGGAGACGAGCTCACGCGCTCCGGAGCCGTCAGGCGCGATGATTCGGATCCGTCCTTTCTCGTCATCGGACCACGTCGCGTAGACGATCGTGCTCTTATCCGGAGAATAAGAAGGCGCGTACTCGATGTGCTCGTCCTCCGTCAGGCGCGCGGGGGCGCCGTCGGGCAAGACTTTGCGATAGATATGCCCGAGCGCGCTGTAGACGACTTCCCCGCCGTCCGGCGACGTCGTGACGTGGCGCAGCATGCGTACAGGAAACTCGGGCTCGAAGACTTTTTGAGGAAAGCGCAAAGCGTCGTGGATCGTCTGCTCGACCCGCGCGCGAAACGGCACCTCGGCGCCTCGGCGTGCCTCGACGTCCACAAGCCAGATTTTGCCGTGCCCCCAAATGAAGATGTTTTTCCCGTCAGGGGTCCAACTATATTGCGGGTAGAGCCCGTGGATGGCCCAGGCTTCTTGCAAGTCTTTGTCGAGCCCGTCGAAGATCGACCACTGCTCGCCCGTCTCCAAATTCTGGAGGTAGAGATGACTCTGAAGGCGGATGCGGCGGATGAATGCGAGACGTTTGCCGTCGGGAGAAATCGTGGGGCTCGTCGCGCCCCCCTGAATGTCCACCACGCGGCGCTCGTCACCGGTTGCGAGGTCGCGCCGCACGATGGCATAGATGGCTCCGTTCGGATCTTTGTCGTACTCGAAGTTCGGGCTCGGGGTGACGTCCTTGCTGTAGTAAAGATAGCGGCCATCACGTGAAATCGAAGGCTCACCCGCATCCTTCTGGAACGTGACCTTCTCGGTGACTTGAAGACCCTCGGAACCGCGGAGGTGGTAGAGCCAGATCTCTCCCGCTCCGAGCGAGCGCTGGGCGACGAAGTGATGACGGGCGAACAGATAGTCACCGTCCGCCGACCACGTCGGGCTATTGATGAACCACTTCTTCTCTTTCGAGACCTGGCGCGGGTTCGCACCGTCACGGTCCACGACCCATAGATTCGTCGCGCCGTCGCGGTCGCTCGCAAAGGCAATGCTCTCTCCGTTCGGAGAAAAACGGGGCTGCATGTCGAACGCCGCTCCTTCGGTCAGCCGCGTCGCCGTGCCGCCCGAAACAGGCATCACGTAGAGATCTCCAAGAAGGTCGAAAACGATCTGCGTGCCGTCCGGGCTGATGTCGAGGTTCATCCACGTGCCTTCGGTGGTCTCGAACTCGAGCGGGCTAGTGGGGCCGAAAGTAGCGTTTACGTCCCAAGCATCGTCCTTCGTGTCGTCGTCCTGCACGGCCGCGGTCACAGGCGACAGTAAGAAGCTGAATGCGATGGCAATGATGGCTTTCATGGTCAAAATTCCTCCGCGCGAAATACGGGCTCACTCTCTAAAAACGTCATGAGCACACGGGTCTCGCTAATGTTCTCAGGTGGTATGTCGAACAAGTTGCTCTCTAGGACAACGAGGTCCGCAAGCTTACCGGTCTCGATCGAGCCGGTCTCGACGAGGCGGCCCGGGTCCTCGATAGGAAGATTCTTGAGAAGGATCGTGTTCACGACGCTGAAGATAGTCGTATGCAGACCGATCCCGAGGGCGAGCGAAAGCGCGGCCACGAGGGTGAAGCCGGGTTGACGGAAAAGCGTCCGGAAAGCGTATCGAATATCGCCTGCGAGATCTTGCACTTTGTCTCCCTGTTTCCTTGGGACTACCTGCTAACTGCTACTCTGGGCGTATTTCGACGCCTCGTCAGGTTTAACGGATTTCCCGGGCGGATGGTTCCCGGAAAACCAGTCGGCGGCGTCGGCTTGGATTTCCACTTTTAGCTCGGGATAGGCTAGTCGGGCAACGCCGATCAGCGTGTTTACGGGCATGACGTTTGCGACGGCGAGCGGCCCTGAGAACACGTCCCAGTTCTCGATCATCTTGTCCACGTCGGTTTTGTATACACGGTCAAACGGGTGAGGTGCTCGAAACCCATCTCTGCGGCCTTCAAAACGGCCTCGAGATTATCCATGGCCGCTGCAATCTGGCCTCTCAAATCGTCCGGATGTTGGACCTTGCCCTCGGCGTCAATCGAGGTCTGGCCCGAGCATACGAGCTGGCGGCTCACGCCTTCGAGAATTTCGCCCTGGTTGAATTGATACTGCTTGGACCATTCCCAGGGGTTCACGGGAATACGTTTCATCGGCAAAAGCTCCTTTGTCAAATGGCACGGCTAAGCGTATGATTCTACGCGAAGACCAGGGAGGCCAGGGATGCTCGTCAGAGCGCTCGCAATCATAGCGCTGATTTCGCTCGTAGCCGAGGGAGCGCAATGGGAGCGCCGCCGCCGGCGCGAACCGCTACCGGTCGAGCTCACGCCTACCATCGTGCCGAATTACGCCTTCGCGCGCGTGAGGTTTCATTCGTATCGTGAAGGGAGACGGCCCGGCTGGTCTCATGATTACCCGCGCGCCGAGCGAAACCTCCTGCGTATTTTGTCCGAGGTCTCCGAGGTTCATACGGAGCCCGCGTCGCACACGATCGTCCCGCTCGACAGCCCGGATCTCATGCTCTATCCCATGGCCTATTTCAGCGAGCCCGGCACTTGGGCGATCACGCCCGAGGAAACCGCGAACTTTCGCGACTATCTCGCGAAAGGCGGATTTGCCATCTTCGACGACTTCGACGGGCCTTGGGATTGGGAGAACTTCGAAGCGTGCATGGCTAGAGTCTTGCCCGGGCGTCACTTCGAGAGGCTCGAGCTCGAGGATGCTGTGTTCCAGAGCTTCTGCCATATCAAGACTCTCGAAATGCCCGCCGGCTATGGCTCCTACGAAGCGCCCTCTTTTTGGGGAATGCGAGACGACGACGGCCGTCTATTGCTCGTCGCCAATTTCAACAATGATATCGGGGAGTACTGGGAGTGGGCCGAGTACGGTTACTACCCCATCGAGCTCACCAACGAAGGTTACAAGTTCGGAGTCAATTACGCCATCTTTGCACTGACCCATTGGGCCTATGGGGCTATAGGGCCTATGGGGCTATAGGGCCTATGGGGCTATAGGGCCTATGGGGCTATAGGGCCTATGGGGCTATAGGGCCTATGGGGCTATAGGGAATGCAGCGGGATGTTCCAACGCGACTACATACTCAGGCTCGTCGAACAGCTCTCCAAAACCCTCGGCGCCATCCTCACCCTCCGAAAAGCCAAGCGGTACAACGAGGCCGAAGAGGCTATCACCGAGGCCGCCAAGAACCTCGTTGGGCTCGACGTCCGCACGTTGCACACTCTATCGCTCGACCAGATCGTCTTTCTCTTCAGCCCGGGGGGAATCCTCGACCCCGGGAAGAGTCTCGTCGTCGCCGAGCTTCTTTATGAAGACGGCGAGCTCAAAACGCTCAAAGGGGAGGACGGCGCCGCATACCAATCGAAGGTGCGCGCGCTTGGGCTCTATCTCGAAGTCTCCGGGCGGGAAAGCCTCGAGCGCATTCCTGATGCGGACCGCTATCTAGAGAAGATCGAGACGTTGCTCGGCGAGCTAGCCTCCAATGCACCAGAGCCGGAGATCCAAAAACGGCTCATCTGGCACTACGAGCGCGAAGGCGCTTTTGCGGATGCCGAGGACACGTTGTTCGAGCTCATCGACGCGGGACACGCCGAGCTCGTCCCCGAGGGGATCGAGTTCTACGAGCGGTTGCTCACGAAGCCCGACGACGCCCTCGAGCACGGCAAGCTTCCCCGCGAAGAGGTGGAGGAGGGGCTGGCTCAGTTGAGAGCGCGGTAGTGAAAGAGGACAGCTCATGACCACATCCTTGCGGATCCTCGCCTTATTGGGACTCCCGCTTACCGTACTTGCTCTGTGCGGCTGCACGGACCCGCCCGCCGTCGACGCCAAGGCCGCGCCGACGGAGACTCTGGACGCGGAGCATTTCGGCCCGCGTAGCCAGTTCCTCTTCTGGACGCCCGAGCAACAGGTTGCGGGCTATCGGAACATCGACCAGATCTTCGATACCGGCATCATCCACGCGGGCGGTGAACCGTATCCGCTGGTGTCATCCCCACGGGACTTCTCCGCGGTCACCTACGAGGTCGATGGCACGAGCTATGGGCTCGACGACTACGTGAGCGACAAGCGCGTCGCCGGCCTGCTCGTTGTCAAAGATGACGAGGTCCTGCTCGAGCGCTACTCGCTCGGCAACGACGAGAACAGTCGCTGGGTGTCGTTCTCGATCGCCAAGTCCGCGGTCTCGATATTGATCGGTGCGGCGATCGAGGACGGCTATATCGAGAGCGTCAACGAGCCGGTCACGAAGTACCTGCCCCTTCTGGCCGGTGACGGCTACGACGGCGTGTCGATTCGCGACGTGCTGCAAATGGCGTCGGGGGTTACGTGGAACGAGGACTACGCCGACCCAGCGTCCGACGTCAACAACATGCCGGCGGGCAATCTGGCGCTGCTCCGGAACATGGCGCCGCGCGGACGCGAGGCGCCGCCGGGAGACCGGTTCAACTACAACACCGCGGAGTCGAACCTGGCCGGGGCGTTGCTGCGCGCGGCTATCGGCAACAACCTTTCCACCTACCTGACGCACAAGCTCTGGCAGCCATTCGGCATGGAGTCGGATGCGACCTGGATGCTGCACGAGCCCGGCGGTGGCGAGCTGGGTGGCTGCTGCATCAGCGCCACCCTGCGCGACTACGCCCGAATCGGGATCTTCGCTATGCAAGGCGGGGTACTGGCGGACGGTACACGGGTGCTTCCTGAGGGATGGATGGCAGAGTCTACCGAGCCCAGCGAGGGCTTCGGCGGCTACGGCTACCTCTGGTAGCTGCGCGACAGCGGAAACTACGCCGGCATCGGCATCTTCGGACAGCTCCTCTGGATCGATCCGGAGTCAAAGATCGTTATCGTCACCCACAGCGCCTGGCCAACGGCGATAGGTCAGGAGCTGGGGAAGCACCGCTGGGCGTTCATTGAGGCCCTCGCCGCGGCCGCCCGCGACTAGTGCCCTGCTATGAGCTCGTGCCTGTCAGCGGCAAAAAATCCACAGCACGACCGGCCCGACGACGATTGCGGCGACCAGGCCAATGAGGACGGTCAGGCCGAAATTACCAAGAGGCATGACGATGTAGCCTTGAAGAGGTGTAATCCCCTCTCCTATCACGCCTCCGCCCTCGACGGTGAAACGGTATGCCGAGAACCCGAACACGGACGACACGCTGTACGTCACTCCGACCATGGACGCCGCGACAAGAACAAAGCTCGCAGACATCTTCGCGAGCGTTACATAAGGACGCGTCTCCGAGGAGCGAGCAACCTTCATCGCAAAATAGAACGGTGCCAGCAGGTACAGCCACGTCACGCCGAAAACGTTGACCAGCCACGACGGTGCACCCGTCTCTTCCAGAATCAACCTTACTACAACGACCGCCGCCGCCACGGCTAGCGCACGTTTGACGATTCCTTGCATCGGGCACACCTCTCTAACTTCGTCGCATGCTCCCACGAAATCGTAGACGGCGCCATGGACAGCCGCTTAATTGTGCGTTAATTTGCTATGAACAGGATGATGGGGAAAGGAAGCCAACGATGACGAGCACGCGGAGCGGGGTATCACGGTGAACCGCTTTGTCCAGGAAACGCTCGAGTCTAAGCTCGAAGAGCTGATGGACATCGAAGACCTACGTAAGCTTCGCGGGGAACCAACGCAGCCTCTGCTCGACGTGCTCGTGGAGAGGTCCCGAAAAAGCTAACACCCAACGCTTCCGCCTCAGGGCTCGGTGACGGTGAACGTCATCATCATCCCCGCGTGAAGGTGTTCGGCAATGTGGCAGTGCGCCATCCATTCGCCAGGGTTCGTGATGTCGACGAGGATGTCCATCGTCGTGCCGACGGGGACGATAGCCGTATCTTTCCAAACGAGATTCCCGTTCGGGACGCCGTCGAGTTCGATGACGAGGAAGCGCTGACCGTGCACGTGGAACGGATGATTCATCGGGTGGATCGTTTCCGGGTTGTTGTAGATCCGGATCTTGACGACGTCTCCGACCTCAAAGCTCCACTCGATGTCCATGTTCTCCTTGCCCGTGTCGGGGTCGCGGAGCTTCCAGTGGATCTGCTCGGCGCTCGATAGCCAGTTCATCATCGGCATCGCGTCGTTCCATTCGATCGGCGGCGCGTAGAGCCCCGCTTCGAACTGCATGGCCTGAACGAGCTGCATCGGCAAGTTCTCGATCGCGAGCGTGAGCTCGAGGCTGTGGTCGACGGGCTTGTCGAAATATTGCCGAAAAGCGCCGATGTCAGCCTTCACGTCTTCGTGCTCGCGGAGCTCGCCAAAGACTTCCGCGTAGCTCTCGGCAACCCGCGTCCCGGCGACGTGCACCGTTCCCAGCAAATCCGTATGTGGGTGGAACTCGCCCATGAAGTCGTCGATGGCCTGGATCGAGTTCACGATCTCGATATCGCCGGGCTCGTCGAAGAGAACTTCGACGATGTAGCGCTCGGCGGGTGCCAGAACGACGCTCTCCACCCACTCTTCGCGCTCGTACTTGCTCACGTCCGAGCCGACGAGTTTGACGCGCGCCTCCCCAAAGACGACGTTGAACGTGCGCGAGTTCGCGACGTTCGTCAGATAGAAGCGGACGACTTCACCGCGCTCGACCGAGAGCTCGTATCCGGGTGCCCCGTTCACGAGCATGACGTTTCCAAACCGCCCCATCAGCGCGTGGGTCGCCGCACGGTCCCCCCACGGGAAGAGCCCGAGATCGTCCATCAAGATGTCGTCGAGGATGAGTGCTCGTTCTTTGTTGACCGGGTTGTAGTAGTCGGTTTCAGGGGGCGTAACGAGCAAGTTCCCGTAGAGGCCGAGGTCTTGCTGGATGTCCTCGCGCACGTGCGGGTGGTACCAGTAAATTCCGGTATCCGGAAAATGGACTTCGTACGTAAAGCGCTCACCTGGTTGCACCGCCGGCTGGGTCACGTTGGGGACTCCGTCGAAGCGGTTATCGAGCCGGAGCCCGTGCCAATGCACTGTCGTCGGCATCTCGATCTCGTTGACGAGCTCGACGATGATGGTCGCGCCCCGCTCCGCTTTGATGAGCGGACCGGGATATTGGCCATTATAGCCATACATCAGAAACGTCGAGCCGTTTATCGTGCGGCGCACGATGCTCGCACGCATGACAAGTGTTTCGCCGTCGGAAATCCCCACGATCTCGCCCGGTCTCGCTTCGGGAAACTGCGAGATATCGTCGGCGTCCATCCGCGCGAGGAACGGGCCGACAATCGGCACCGCGGTCGCGATTCCCGGAAGGGGCGGCATGGGGTAATCGTGTGGAGGCATGCGCCAAGCCTTCGGATCGCCGCCTGGCATGTTGTGATTCTCGTGCTGTGCCCACACGGTCGCGCACAAAGCCAGCGAGACAACGCTGAGCACGATTTTCACAATCAGAAACCGTACTTCGCGCAGGGCTCCGCTTGGTATGGGCCGTGGCCGGCGAGGGTGTGCATCATGCCGCTTCGTGACATTCCGCGCATCACGATAGGCCCGCTCCATTTCCCCGTCGGCTCGTCCGTTGGCTCGAGCGAGACGACGAGAAGAAACTTGTTCCAGGCCGCCTTACCCGAAATGCGGAAGTCGTCATCGAGTACGCCTAGCCGCGTCGTCTCCGACAAGTCATCCTTGGTAGCCCACGCCGTGAGGAAACCTTTCTTGGGTTTCTTGATTCGTCGGAGCGCCATCGTGATATCGACCATGTATATGCCGGATGGTGACACGGCCACGCCGAAAGGCGAGCTCGAAAAGGTAACTTTCCCGAACCCTACACCGTTGCCAGTCCCTTGAACACGCTTCGTCGGCACCATCTCGACCCCGTAATAGCTCGACGGAAGGTCGGGCAGTGCTGTGGAAGTCGTCCCGCTGCACACCGCACCGCCAAAGCCAAAAGGCACGCTCCACGGAGACGAGGGGCGCTCCGCGGCGCTCGCCGAAGCCGCCACCACGAAGAGCGCCAGAAAGACTTGCATTATTATTGATTGCCGTCTGAGCCCGGAACCGTTTCCCAGTCCTGGGCGCTGGAAATGTTGGGCATACCCCAGTCCTCGCCCTTCCAACCCTGGAAGCCTTCCATTCGGAAGACCCAGAAGCCGGTCGTCATATCGCTCACGACGATGAGCCCATCTTCGTTGCGCACATCCACACCGAACGCCCCGTTGAACATCGCGTAGCGCTTCGTGTTGGGCGGGCCGGTATAGGTATCGTAATATGCCACCGTCGTCGGGTTCTTCGGGTCCATCAAGCTGAAGACCTGAAGCCCATCGAGATACCCGGAGACGAACACGTAGGGCCAACGGATCTCGTGGTTGTGGGCGAGGTGCCTCCAATCGGCGGTCCAGGCGCCAATCGGCTTCGAGATCGTCTCGACCTCCTTGTCGAGGCCTGGCTTGAGATCGAAAACACGAAGCGGCGCGTACTGATACTCCGTCTCGGCGACGACATAACGGCCGTCGGGCGTGGGCGTGAACGTGTGGCCGTTCTTGACCCCCCTGATGCCGGTGAGCGAGACGAGCAGTTTGGGTTCTTCGAGATCGGTGACGTTATAGACGTAGTAGCCGCCCGTGCCACCGCCGTAGAAACGATCTTCGGCGGAATCCGGATGATAGCCGGCGTAGAAGTCGTGATAGCCGCGACGCTCGCTCTCGGAGTTAGGGACGGGCACCTTGGCGACGAGCGCGTTCTCGAGGTCCCCTTCGACGACACGGCCGAGATCGTATACGTGCGAGAACGGCCCCGAAATAGTGGTGAAGAGCAAGACGGCTCCGTTGCTGTGCTTGTAGATGAAAATATTGTGGAAGCCTCCGGGGTGGTCCGGTTCACGGATGCGAGCGACTTCTTTCACCGTCGTGGGATCTGGCAGGCCCGTCACGTCGAGCACGAGGGCGCCGAGGTCGTTATCCGGTCCGCCCTGGCGAAACTGGAGTGACTGCACGACGTAGTAGCGATCCTTGTACTTGAAGTGCTTGACGTCCATTCCGCCTGTCCCCAAGTGCAGGTCTTGGTCCTCGATACGCCAGGAATAGATGCGCTTCGCTTTCCGGGGATCGCTGATGTCGATGATGTCGAGGCCCTTGTCACCCTCGGTACCGTAGACCATGCGGCCGACATAGGCGTAAGGACGATCCATCTCCTGTTCGAGGTCGAGGTCGGAGACGCTGAGGCGCGGGCCGAGCGGAAGGTGGGACAAGACTTCAATGTTGTCGCTTCCCGGTTTTTCAGCGGTCCATTGGGCCGAAGCCACAGAAACGCCGGACAGAATAACGATTAGAGCTCCAACAAGCTGCCGGATGAACATTTGTAAACCTGGCCTCCAAAGGCGGATTGACGTACCGGCCTATATTCTATATTAACGTGGTTCGAGAAAGGTAAAGCCATGATTAAGCTTTTGCTCCTGGTATCGCTCGCCATCCGCACGGACCTCGCTATCGACGGTCAGGGGAATGCCCACCCTGGCGCCATCATTATTGTAGAGGGCGACAAAATCACCTCTTTCGGCGCTACTGAGCCTCCCGAGGGGACGGAGATCATCGACCTCCGAGGATACACTGTGCTTCCGGGCCTCATCGACAGCCACGTTCACATCACCACCCATTTTGGCCGGGACGAGGCACGGCCCTCTCTCAGCTCGCTTTGGGGGGCTTATAGCGCGCGCACGTTGCTCGAGCACGGCTTCACCACCGTCCGAACGCTGGGAAGCCCACGCTACGAGGACGTTGATCTTCGCGACGCCATCAACGAAGGGCTCGTGCCAGGCCCGAGGCTTCTCGTCTCAGGACGATGGCTCTCCGACGAGGACGCCCCGGGAGCCGAGGGTGACGCCGTCCAAGAAGGCGCCGAGCCTGCAAACGAAGCTCTCTTGCGCGCGGAAGTACAAAAGCGCATCGAGTCCCGCGTCGACTGGCTCAAAGTCTTCGCGACCCGGAGCAGCCGTGCGGGCGGGACGGCAACTCATTCGCTCGAGCAGCTGCAGTGGGCGATGGACGAAGCGACGAAGGCCGGGATTCCTGTGTCCACCCACGCGCACGCGCCGGAAGGCGCGCGGCGCGCGATCCTCGCGGGCACGCGCACGCTCGAGCACGGGGCGCTTCTCACGGACGACGTGCTCGACCTCATGGTGGAGCACAACGTCTACTATTCCCCCAACCTCTATCTCGGCGAATACTACATCCTTCATGGCGAGAAGTTTGGTTATTCGGAGGAAGCGCTCGAGTGGACGGCAAAGTTTCTCCCCGTGCGCACCAAGGTCTTTACGCACGCGGTCGAAAAAGGCGTCTCGATCATCTTCGGTACCGACGCCAATGCCGGATGGGTGTGGTCGGGCGAGACGGCGATAGAGTTCGAGCGGCGCGTGGCCGCGGGACAGCCGGAAAAGGACGCGATCGTGAGCACCACGTCGCGCGCCGCCGAAGCGCTCATGCTGTCCGACCGCGTGGGCGACCTCAAAGCCGGGCTGCAAGCGGACATCATCGCCGTGGCCGGCAACCCGCTCGAAGACATCTCGGCGCTTGGAAATGTCGTCTTCGTGATGAAAGGCGGCGAGGTGTTCCGCCCAGCGCCCGAGCTTCGAAACGGCTCGTTCACCACCGAGCTCAACGGCTTCGACATCCATTACGAAGTGCACGGAAAAGGGCCTGTGCTCATGACGGTTCCGAACTCGTGGGGGCTGTCGCTCGACGGACTGCGCGCCACCTATCGGCCGCTCGAGCGGCACCTCACGATGGTCTATTTCGACCCTCGTGGCATGGGCGCTTCGGGCGGCGCACGCACGCGCGAGGACTTGGGCGCCGCGGCCGTGCGCCTGAACTTTCACGCGCTTCGCGAGCACTTGGGTCTTTCCAAAGTGAACGCCATCGGGTGGTCGAACGGGGCGTCGAATCCGGAGACGATCGACGCTGCGATTTTCCTGCACGGAAATGCCACGTTCACCCCCTAGGACGCTAAGAGCATGAGAGAGCGCTACCCGACGCTAATGCAGGAATTCGGGCGCTCTCAAAAAGAGATGGACGCCGCCGAGCTCACGGCGGAAGAGCAGGCGTTGCGTGTGCGCACGTTCGACACCGAAATCTGGTTTCCCTACATGCTCGCCGAGCCCGACAAGAACCGGAAGCTTTTGGCGGAGCTCTTTCGCAATACCGAGTTCAGCTGGGCGCATGCACAATACGCCAACGTGGAATGGCCCGCATTCGACGCCCGCGACGACCTCACCAAGATCACAGCCCGAAGCCTCGTGATCAGCGGTGCTCATGATCTATTGCCGCCAGAAAAAGGCCGTGAAGTCGCCGACGGCTTCGCCGATGCGCGTTTTACGCTCTCCACCGCGAGCGGCCACTTCGCGCCGCTCGAAGAGCGCGAGAAGTTCGTGGAGGTCGTCGTGGGGTTCCTCGAAGGCCGGTAGCCCTTTTGCAATCGGCCCCGCCAAAGGACATCGTATAGGACCGGCTGGGATGCGGGGTAGGCGCTCGGCCGCAGATTTCCCCCTCGTTAGTGGGTCGACTGATGACAGAGCTCAAATTCGGACGGTACGAGGTCGAGGCCGAGATTGGCCAGGGCGCTTGGGCAAGGTCTACCGGGCGCTCGACCTGCTCACGGACCGCAAAGTCGCGATAAAGACGCTCAAAGACGATATCGTAGCGCAAGACAAAACGGGCGAAAGCGTCAAGCGCTTTCAACGTGAGGCGCGGGCCGCGGGCGGCTTGTCCCACCCCAACATCATCAAGGTCTACGACGTGGGCGAGAACTACTACGTCATGGAATACCTGGAGGGCAAAGACCTTCTGACGCTCTTGCACGAAAAAGGTACGTTCACGCTCGACGAAACGCTCTCGATCGTGGCGCCCATCGCCGACGCCCTCGCCTATGCGCATGAGCGCGGTGTGTACCATCGTGACATCAAGCCGGCGAACATCATGGTTTTTCCTGATGGCCGTTCGATCATCACCGATTTCGGTCTCGCGCATCTCGAATCCTCGGTGATGACGACCGCCGGTCAGTTTCTGGGCTCGCCGTCCTACATGTCGCCCGAGCAAGTGATCGGTGCGGAGCTCACCTCGCGCGCCGATCTCTATTCCCTCTCGGTCGTGACCTACGAGATGCTCACCGGCGCAAAACCATTCCAGGGACAGAACATCACAACCGTCGTTCACAAAATAGTCAACAGCCCGCCGGTGCCGCCGCAGGAAATGAACGCCCGGCTCCCTTCGGAGTACGAGCACATTTTCGCGAAAGCGCTCGCCAAAGAGCCCGAGAACCGATTCGCGGAGTTCTCGGATTTCGTCTCGGCGTTGAACCTCGAGCAGTTCGACCGCCTGGAGCATGGAAAGACAGAGGACGAGCCGGCGCTTGGAGCGATAGAGGACGAGCCGACCTTGGTGCGGCTCGATGAAGACCAGGAGACCGTGGAGCTTCCAGTTCCCGCGGCGGAGTCACGCTCGAGCATCACCGAGCGGAAGCCAAAGGGTCGGGCACTGATGATGATGCGCCGACACAGCAAAAGCTCATCGCGGCAGGTGCCGCGGTGGCCCTAGCGGCGTTCATCGGTCTTTCTGTCCTCGCGCCAGACCCTTTGGCGGAAGGCGTCGCGATCGAAACGGACCCTGTCGCGGCCGACGTCTTTCTCAATGGGGCACTCCTCGGGGTTTCGCCCATAGAGCTACCGCCGATGGCGTTTGGCGAGCATGATGTGCGCGTCGAAAAAGAAGGCTTTCTTCCTCTCGAGGAACAATTCGAGCTCATCGCAGGCAACGCCATCGAGCCGCTGGTCTTCGCGCTTCAAAGCGCACGCATCAGCCTGTTTCTGGAATCGGTGCCCCCGGGCGCCTCGGTGACGATCGACGGGGAAAGCTCCGGCCAAACGCCTCTCGAGGATCTCGAGCCGGGACAGCACGAGATCCAAGTCTCGCGCAGAGGCTACAATTCCTGGCGCCGCGTGCTCGTGGCCCGAGCGGGAGAAAGTGTCAACCTCGTGGCTCGCTTGCGGGAGCGCGCCGCGCGCACGGCGAAGAAAGCAAGTGCGGCCTCCAGCGCGCCAGCGGCGCCAACAGCGACACCAGCGCCAACAGCAACACCAGCGCCAACAGCGCCAGCCGCGCCAGCCGCGCCAGCCGCGCCAGCGGCGCCAACAGCGACACCAGAACCAGAAGGGTCCGCCGGGATCGTCGCGCTCAAGCCGAACGACACGCCCGCGAAACACATCTCCGGCAAAGCGCCGGGCTACCCGTCAATGGCTGAAGCAGCAAGGACGCGTGACTATCGAGTTCGTCGTCACCGAAGAGGGCGTTCCGACCGAGCTCTTCGTTGTCAAATCCGCGGGGGCGATATTGGATAAGGCGGTGCTCGACGCACTCGCCAAATGGCGTTACGAACCAGCCATGCGGAACAACGAGCCGGTACGCGTCAAGATGCGCGTGCGCCAGCGCTTCAGGTTAGGCGCCCGCTAGGCCGCTAGCACATTCTTCAGCCCAAGGGCACGGACCCACCCACTGGATCTACGAGCCCCGGGTGCAGTAGATGCGCAAGAAGCTCCACCCCATTAGCCAAACGCGGGCCGGGCCGAGAGAAGTAGCTATTCGCATCGACCGCAAAGACGCGGGAGCTCAAGCCGGCCGGAACCGACGTCTTCCGCCACTCTGCGGCTGCCTGATCCAGCGCGTAGCCACAGGGCATCACCACGACGACCTCGGGCTTGGCATCGAGGAGACTATCCCAGTCGATGCGAAAGGACGGCTTCTCCGGAGACCCGAGAACATCGACGCCGCCGGCAAGCGCCACCATCTCGGGCACCCAGTGGCCCGCCACCATGGGCGGGTCGGTCCACTCGAGGCAAACGACGCGCCGGCGCGCGTCCGCTTTGGCAACGAAGGCTTCGACGGCTTCGATCCTGGCGCGCAACCCGTCGACGAGCTCACGGGCCGCGTCCTGGCGCTCGGTCGCCTCACCCACCGCGAGGATGTCGTTCCACACTTCTTCGATGCGATGCGGGTGCAGCGAGAGCACGCGAGGCTGCACAGCAAGCCCGCCAAGCGCCGACGCAAGATCGCCAGGCGTCGCGGCACACACGTTGCAAAGCTCCTGCGTCACGACTAAGTCCGGCTCACCTTTGCGAAGCACGTCGCCCTCGATTTTATAGAGACTCTTGCCCCGCGAGAGATATTCGCGCACGAGCGCGTCGATCTCGCCGGGATCCGCCGCCTCTGGAAGACGGGTATTCACGACGATGGGCTTTTCTTTGACCGCCGGAGGGAAATCGCATTCGTAAGAAACGCCCACGAGCGCATCAACTAGACCGAGCGCGGCAACGATTTCGGTACCGGAAGGAAGGAGCGAGCAAATGCGCATAACGCAGTTTATCTCCGAACGTCGACGCGTCGCAAAAGGTCCGCAAAGACGAAGCCATCACGCTCGACAATCTCGCCAACGGTGCAGAGCACCGGCTCCGAGAAACACGGCCCCGCCCACGCGAACGTGTGAAACTCGCCTCTCTCTCCGCACGCGTCGACGCCCGGCGGAAGCTCCGCGAGAAAGGATGAGTCGAGCTCGTGTCCCGCGAGCTCTCTGGGAAGTACTTTAGGATCGTCTTCGAGGAGCTCGCGGCGAACGGCGTGCATGGCAACCCGATCGAAGCGCTCGTTCACCGTCGTGACGAGGCCGGGGACCTCGACGTCGTCTCGCTGACGCAGTACGTGGAGCGTCCACACGCTATCCTTCCCGCTGCTCCACCAAAGCCAGACGCGCTTCAAGAGCCCAGCACTTCTACAACTCGTCGCAGGTTCTCGCGGCCGCAAGCGGCGCGGATGAGCCTCTCTACCGTTCTCCAAACGGCGGCGTCGCGATCCATCCTCGCATGCGGAATGCGAAACAGCCGTTTCCAAATGGGCACATCTTCGAGAGAAATATCAGAACCTGGCGGCTCGTTGTAGCGGAAGCGCCAGTTGCCCAGAATCGTGGTCGCGTCGGGATCCACGGCGCGGATCGGTTGCTCGCCGCGGATGAACCAGCCGTCGCTTTGGTACAGGTTGACCGCGTAAGCCACGTTGCGCGGGATCGCGGCGTCGCCTCGTCCAACGCTATCTATTTGGATGGTCAGTAGAATCGGCACCCCGAGCGCATCGAGCGTGCTCGCGAATTTGGGCACGGCGGCCCCGCCGAAGCTTTGTCCGTAGACGACGAGCCGCGCGGGTGACGCGGCAACGACGAAGCTCTCCGCAACCTCTCGGCGCTGATTCTCGAACGTCTCGGCGTAGACGCGGCGATCGGGTTTCCTGAGGGAGAGCGCGAGTTTACGTACACCCTTATCGGCATCATCCCAGTGGTCCCGCCCCCCGAGAAAACCGACAACGAGACAGGCATCTTCGGGGACGGGTTGCGGCGTGACGATATCCTGGAGGGTGATACCGCCGCAGCCCGCGAGAGTCCAACTCAGACTGAAGACGACAGCAGCTCGACGCATCGCCGAGAGTGTACCGCGACAGCCGCTAAGACTTCGCCTGCCAGAGCCCGAACACGGCGCCGTCGGGATCCGCGATGACGCTGAAAGAGCCCATGTTGGGGACTTTCGTCACGCCCTGGACGACTTGGCCACCAAGCTCTTCGGCCTTCGCCGTCGAGCTCTTCACGTCGTCGCCCTGGATATAGGACAGCCAGTGCGACGGGGCGTCGGCCGCAGTTTTTTGCAGGATGCCGCCACCCGTTCCCTCTCCGACTTGGACCATGGTGTAATCGAAGTCACCCATCGGGACGTCTTCCATCTTCCACGAGAAAAGATCGCCGTAGAATTTCTTGGCCCCCGCGGTATCCCCAGTATGAAGCTCGACATGTACGAACGCATTGAACATTTTCTTGCCTCCTTCGATGGTAGGACGAACGGCCGGCGACGCTTTGGACAGGGTCCAAACAAACGGGTGGCACTTGTTTTGCCTCACGTGAGGCAAGATTTCCACATTGTTTCCACCGGGAGTGTTACGGAAAGTAGCGGTGAGCCAAGGATGCTCGCGCGAGCGCTCCCGAGGGAGGAATGGGACCCAACGGTTCTCTTGGACGCGGTTTCGCTTTTGCATTTCTTACAGAATTTATCGAAAGCCTAATGACTTGGACGTTCCGACAGGCTAAGATCGGTACGAAAAGCATCGCGAGGAGGTGGGAACATGCTTCGAACGAGTTTTCTCGGTCTGGCTTTCTACTTGGGAGCCTCGGGGCTCGGCTTCGCTCAGCCTGCCGCGCGTGAAAACGATTTCATGCAGGCGAGGAGAGATCGGTTCGAGGCGTCGACTCCAGCTATCGGCGATCCCATGCCCGACCTCTCGGCATACGACGAGAACGGTGCCAGGTTCGAGCTCAGCAGCTTGAAGGGAGGCTACACGGTTCTCGTCTTCGGCTGCCTCACGTGACCACCTTTCTTGCGAAACGTCCCCGGTCTGGAGACGGTGTATGAAGACTACGCGCCGAAGGGCGTGACGTTCTACTACATCTACAAAGCCCTCGCCCATCCCGGGCTCCATGGCTACGTGACGCCCTATACGCTCGAAGAACGGCTCATGCAGATTCAAGAGGCGAAGCGAACGCTCGGGTCTCGGATCCCTTGGATTAGCGACACGATGTCGAACGACCTCAAGCACGCATTGGGGGATGCCTCGAACCCCGAGTTCATCATCGATCCGAACGGAAGGCTCGTGAACAAAAGGATGTGGAGCGACCCAGAAGGACTACGCGAGGACTTGGCCAGGTTGGTGGGGCCGGTCGAGAATCCGACCCGGATCGCCGATCTCGACCTGGAAATTCCCGCGCCGCGCGAGCAGGCGGCGAAGGGCATCGTGCCATCCATCGAGCTACCCCGAGGAATGCAACCCCTCGAGGTGGAACCGGTCGCGAACGAGGACAAAGTACCGTTCTATGTGAAGCTGCGCGCTGAAGCGGACCGAGACCTTCTACGCCGGGGGGCTGGCAAACTCTATCTCGGTTTCCATCTCGATCCGATTTACGCCGTACACTGGAATAACCTCGTCGATCCGTTGCATTTCGAGCTGAAGCTTCCACATGGAACGGTATCACCCCTTTCCGGCACCGGTCCCAAGGTCGAAGTCGAATCGGACAGCGACCCACGTGAGTTCCTCATCGACGTCGACGCTTGGGAATCGGAGACGCAGCTTCAAGCGACGATTCGCTACTTTGCTTGCGACGATGCCGAGACCTTCTGCATCCCCGTCACTCAGCAATTCGGGATTTCTCTAAAAAGAGACCCGGATGGGGGACGCCGCGCGGGAACTTTTCCGGGGCGAGGCGGGGGCGGCATGGCCGGGCGAGTTCGAGAGCTCGATGCGAACGGGGACGGCCGCATCAGCCGGGATGAGGTTCCGGAGCGAATGGGGAGGATCTTCGGGAGGCTCGATGCGAACGGCGACGGGTTCATCGATGAGGACGAGCTCGACGGGATGGGGAGTGGACCGCGGATGCAGCGGTTCATGGAGCGCGATGAAGACGGTGACGGTCAGCTCAGTCGCGACGAGCTTCCGGAGCGCATGAGACAACGTTTCGAGCGGATGGACGCAAACGGCGACGGCTATGTCGATCGAGACGAGCTCGAGTTCATGTTCAAGCGCATCCGGGGTCGCGAGAACAACCGGTGAGAGAGTTTGGTTAGACGTTCCGGCGGTGACGAGAATTCAGGGCCCCGTCGGCACCAAGCGCCGCAGTTCCTCGAACCAGTTGAGCACGACGACGAGCCGTGACGCGGAGAGCTCCTCGTCCGTTCGAACCATGATGAAGCCGTCGCTCTCTCGAGAAACATCGTAATCGGCGTAGGGCGCCCCCGCCTCATCGAAAGGGGCCTCGAACAAGCGCCGGGGCGCTCCAGCATCGAAGCCTGCGCCCGTCGCGACACTGACCGCCATGAGCCATTCCTTTTCACGATAGTAGAGCTCGGAGCCATCAGGGCTCCATCGGGGCTCGCGTCCTCCGCCGCTCGAGAGGGTCGTCTTGCCGCCGGGCCCAGGGAAGGCACTGACGTAGACCTCGTCCTCGCCGGTCTCGTCCGAGACATAGGCGAGCCACTTACCATCGGGAGAGAACGCCGCCGCACTCTCGTTGAACGCAGTCTGAAGCCACGGTTGGGTGCCCTGACTCGCCGTCGACAAGAGCCAGATATCGAGGGAGGTCTCTAGATTCAACTCGGTGTAAGCCAGCACCGTCCCGTCCGGAGACCATGAGCTTGGAAAATGATGACTTGCGCTGACCGTGAGTCGCTTCACCGGCTCCGATCCGTCGACCGCCTTCGAATAGAGATTCAACGCCTCGCCGTCGCGATCCGAGCTGAAGACGGCTCGCCCATCCGGGGACCATATCGCCGCACCGTTATTGCCTTCGAACGTAACGCGGCCCAGCGTGCCGCGCGCGAGCTCGGTTATGTACACATCTGTCTTTTCGCCCACCGTGAGCGTGAACATCAGGCGCTTTCCGGTAGGTGAGACGCGGGGAACCTGGTAGCTCCTGGGAGTTGGTAAGGCGACCCGGTAGCTCCCGTCGCGGTCGACGAGCAGTAGCCGACCCGAGACTTCGTCCGACATGTCCTCGGCGCGCGGCACGTATACGAGGGTGCCGTCGTCAGAGATGTCGTAAAAGGCAGCGCCCGTCAACGGATCGCGGTGAAGGTTCTGAAGCAGCAGCGACGGCTCCCCCATCCGATCGGGCTCCTCCGGGTCTAATGCGGCCGCCATCAACGTTTCCCCTCGGACAAAAACGAGATGTCCCGATGAGGCGAAGCGCGGATAGGAACCGTCTTCGACCAGAAGCAGGCACTCGCCCAAGTCCAGGGAGACCCATTCGATATCGAAACGACTTCCCGTCCAGCTCGTGAAGAGCGCGCTTCGCCCGTCGGGAAGAACGCTCGGCCATCGATGGCTCTTCTCGTCGCGAGCGGTCTCGAGGCTCGTGGCGGCCCGCGTCGTGGTGGACTCAGCGATCACGGATTCGAGGCCGCAGACGGTGCAACGGGAAAAGACGATCTGTCCTCCCCTGCCCCAGCTCGCTCCCCGAGGGCTAGGTCCATCTGCAAGCGAGCGTACGCGGAGCCCAGCAAGCGAAAGAGTCTGCAACTTACCCCCAGCGAAAAACCCGACCTCCTCTCCCGTGGGTGCGAAGAACGGGGTGGTGGCGCCCTCGGTTCCGGGAAGCGCGGTCGGCACGAGCTGATCCATCGAACGCAAGCGAAGCTCCGTCGAGCTCCCGCGTTCCAAACGGTGACGGCTTGGCCTCCCACGAAGATGCGCTCCCCCGTTTCGGGGAGCGTGATGGAGGGCCCGAGCGCGTTTTGTCTGAACCCTCTGACCGCGTTGGCGCCCTCCGGCGAGGAAGCGGTCATCCGTGAGAAGAATCTTGCTCGTGCCCGTCGCGAGACCCATGCGGATGCCCGATGCCCAGATCCATTCTTTGAAGAGTGGGTAGTAGTAGAAGAACTGGCCGTAGAGCCGAATGTAGCCGAGGTCGCTTCCCCAGATTTTGGGGACGCCCGGGAACGTGATGTTCCAGAAGCGGCCGAGGGTCGGGTTGGCGAAGCTGTCACGGCGGTCCCCAATGAAGGAGACCCCGAAGCGCGGGCGTGTCGTGTCGAAATCGATCAGCGTCGTGCTTTCCTCGGAGAAGAATATGCCGCGGATGCGCGCGAATCGAAAGTTACATTGGATGGCGCACTTCTGGTAGCGGTCGTCGGTGAGTTTTTTTGTTTGCTGAAACGTGACCGCTTCCGAGCGGGTCATGAACGCGCCGCCCAGCTCCTCGTCGTTGCGCTCGCTCTCGCGGGTGACCTCCGTGACGACGCGTTTGCCCAGAAAGGTCGGGAGGCGCAACGTACCCCGCAGGAGTCGATGGTTGGGCTGAAAGAAGATCGAGAAGCCGAGATTCGTGCCGCGTCCGATCTGGTTGACGAGTTTTCCGCCTGTGGTTCGTCATTATTAATCGGCGCGGAAACTGCAGGCTCGTGCGCCCCGGTCACGACGAAGAAAGCCAGGTCGACGCCCGCGAGACAGTGCCGCCGTCACGTCGGCCGCGCGCTTGATGATGGGAAAGCAAGAACGGTCACGGCTTCGGGCCAAGCGACGTGCGCCACTGGAAACGGCGCTACGCAGCTTCCCGCCACTCGTAGTGATGGTGAAGGCCACCCACTCTCGGTAGCGCCACGACCCTCGCCGTGGGTGACGGTCGCGGCGTGATCGGTCTCTCGTCCGGCGTGTCTTTACCACGCCACAAATGGCAACGGTCCTCGTGATAGTAGGTGATGTAAGCTCGCACGAGTCGGACGAGATGGCGCTCGCCGAGAACCACAACGTGCTCCAGGAACTCACGCCGACAGCTCCCAATCCAGCGCTCAGCGGTTCCGTTCTGCCAAGGACTGCGATAGGAGATGCGAATAGGCTTTGTGCCCATGGCCCTTATGAACTCGACGACCGCCGGGTTGAAGATCGCGTCGCCATCGAAGATGAGGTATCTCGGCGCCGTGTCGTAGGGAAACGCCTCACGTAATTGCTGAATCATCCAAGCGGACGTCGGATGGAACGTGGCGTTGAAGTGAACGATGTGCCGACGGCCGTGCTCGATGACGAAGAAGCCGTACAGCAGTCGAAGCGACGCGGTCGGCACCGTGAACAAGTCCATCGCGGCGATTTCGCCCTTGTGGTTCCGCAAGAACGCAACCCATCGCTTTAGTTGGTCGGGCTCCGTTGGGCGCCGCGGCAAATACCGAGACACAGTGATCTCAGAGATGACGAACCCGAGCTTCGTGAGCTCCGAGTGGATTCGCGGCGCATCCCAACCGTCTTGTGCCATCGTCCCGACAAGCCGACGAATCTCGGCGTCAATTCTCGGCCGCGCGGGATATCGCCTGGAAATCCAAGTCCAGTACCTCCGGAACCGCTCACGATTCCAACGGGCAACGGTGTCAGTGTTGACGATGACCAGACGACTGGCCCACGAAGGCCAGGAGGTCCGGAGTGCGACCCAGAATGCTCTATCGACGTCGTCAAGCAGCGGGCGCGGGCGCTCTTTGAGAGTGTGCCATTCTGAGTTGGAAATTGAAACGGCTCCCAACCCCGTGGTTTGATGACGTTGGCAAAAACAACATCAAGCCGCAAGAGAAAGGAGCCGAGATGGGAAGTCTGCTACGTCCAGCCAAGAAACACAAGAAGTCACGTCGTTTTGGTAAGCCCGAGGTAATGGCGCG